>JBHGBI010000001.1:0-211697 GCA_041946925.1 Syntrophales bacterium
AACCCCGCGCGCGGGGTTTCCTGTTATAGGTTGGTGAGTTTCGATTAACGTCCGAACAGAGCCAGCACGTTCTGCGGCGCCTGATTGGCCTGCGAGAGCATTGCTGTGCCCGCCTGCACCAGGATCTGGTTCTTGGTGAACGAGGTCATTTCCGCTGCCATATCGACGTCGCGGATGACTGACTGGGCCGAGGAGAGGTTTTCCACGGCGGTCTGCAGGTTGGCGTAGGTATATTCCAGACGGTTCTGGAGAGCGCCGATCTTCGCGCGCGAGGTGTTGATAGCATCGATTGCGTTGTCGATGTAAGCGATCGAAGACTGGGCGTTCGCTATCGAGTCGAGTGCTATACTCGCCACGCTGATCGCCGCTTTCTGCATATCGTCGATCTGGAAGCTGATCTGGTAGTTGGCGGTATTCCTGTCGCCGATCTGGAACGTTGCGCTGTTCGTGCTGATTTGCATGCCGCTGAGCGCCGAGGCGACCGAGAGGGCCGTTACGCTGGTGGCGGCTTTCGTCAGGCTGAATTTGATTCCGAAGGTGGAGAAATCCAGTGTCTTGCCGCCTGAACTGTAAGTGATCGCCTGCGTAACATTGGTAGTCGTATCCTTGAACTGAATGGCGCCGGTTGCAGTCAGGTACTGAACTGAGAAAGTATGCGCTGCGGCTCCCGATACGTTGAAGTTGTAAGCGGCTGCCACCGCGCTGAGGGATTGCGTGGAGCATTTCACTCCGTATCCCGTCAACAGGGATGTGCCCATGTATGTCGTGCTGTTCGCAATACGGTCGATTTCCGCGAGAAGCGCCGTCGATTCCTGCGTGATATCAGTCAGGTTGTTCGCGTTGTTAGTTGAGGCGGCCTGAGTCGCGAGCTCTTTCAACCGCATCAGGATGTTCTGGATCTGGTCGGCGCCGCCTTCCGCGACCTGAAGCAGGCTGTTGGCCTGAGATACATTCAGTGAAGCAATGTTGTTCGATCTGACCTGTACCTGGAGTTTCTGCGCGATAGAGAGACCGGCCGCATCGTCCTTGGCGCGATTGATCCGGTAGCCTGACGACAGCTTCTCCATCGATTTAGCCATCGCGGAATCACTGATATTCAACTGGCGCAGGGTGTTTAAAGCAGAAGTATTGGTATTGATTCTCATAGTGGGTATCCTCCTTGATTTTGGTGATTCGGCATCCTTGCCTGTGGTTTTAACGATTCAAAGATATCAAAGACTCAACTGCGTTCCGATATCCCCCCTTTCCATTTGGTTTTTTACTTTGTCCTTATTATCGGAAGGTCAGCCGGTTTCTTTAGGCTTATTTTCGGGAAAATTCAGATAATGCTTTCCGTCCTCGAGAATTTTCCTCAAAGAAATGCATATCTGCCCTATGGTCAGGAAAATCTCCTCAGCCGCTTTGATACGGTAAGCCCTGGACCAGTTTGGGTCCTGGAAACGTCTGTCTATAATAAGCCATTCGGCGAAAAGCGGCATGAACTCGGTCATGAAAAATTCGTTCAGCCGTTTTACAATATCCGAGTAATATATCCTGTCGATATTATCCATAATGTGGGGCATAACTGCTTTTATTTCTCCCGCCAGGGCTTCAGGGATTTCATCGGACTCGAGCTTTGAAATCGAATTAAGGACAGGTTGCACGATATTCAAACCTTCACGGGCCTGATCGATGCATGAGCCGATATCCTTTATAAGTGAATCCACCCCGTTCATAATCGTCATGGGGGAGATTTTTGATTTTTCTGTTTTCATCCTGTTTTTAATTACTGACCTCGGGTTGAAAGCTTCCGGGCAGAAGGTATCAAGGGCGGCTCTGAGAGGCATGATTCTGGTGCCCCCGATCCTGGCTCCTCCTTCCGTGGCATTGACCACGGTGCCGCGGTAATCGGCGATAAGCTTTTCGTACTCCTTAATGAATTGATACCACTGCTGGTTGGTCCTGACCTTTTCACTGACATTGCCGGGTACTTCCAGTTCGCTTTGCCCGGCACCGAAAAATTTCTGATCCTCACCGAAGATGCATCCTTCGGCATGGCTGAGGCCGGAAGGGCCGAATGCCAGATCTTGGCCGATCAGGATAATCGGGTCGCATTTCATATAGGCGGCGATTCCAAAACAGGCGCTGGCGGTATGGCTGCCCAAGACGAGACAATCCGCATTCACTCCCAGAATGTCGAAAAACTGATAAGGACGGTGCATGAAAACCTTTAATCCTCTGTATGCGTTCAAAGTTGATGGATGGGCGAAGGAGATCGTGGCCAGGACCGTCTGGTCGTGATCGGGGAGGTTGTGGAAAAATTTATCGATTCCCGGTGTCCTTTCGGAAACAGCCGCCAGGTGAGGCCTGATTCCATGTTTATGAAGGATGCTGAGGGAAGCATCCGCGGACAGGATCACGGCCCGTTCCTGCACCGACTTGAGCAGGTGCACGTTCTTGTTGAGTGAAGGACCCGTGGCGACGACTATCGCGGGCTTCCGGGAAAATAAACCTTTCAGTGAATTTATTCCCGGATGAGACAGATATTCCCGGCAGTTCTTGAAGAAATGCTCGTAAGCGACGAGAGTATCGAAGGGATCATTGCCGCGCCCGACCATCCAGCGGTCTGCGGCATCGGCCAGGGATTTCTTTGCCTGCTTGTAATATTGAGGCGCGATTTTCAGGGATGCCGGCCAGGCCACGAATTCCGCGGCTTTGATCTTGGGAACCGTGATAACTTCCATGATTTTTTCCATGTGAACGAAGAGGCTGTCCTCTTCCGCTCCCACGATCAGCAATATTCGTTCATCCCTGAGCACTTCTGAAAAATCAAACACCTCGAGGGCCCTGCGCAGGCATTCCGTATCTTTTTCGATTACCAGGATATTTTCCAGGAATCCCTTTCCTCCGAGGACCTTGTGCAGCACCCACAGGTGATAACCGAGTCCCAGCCCGAAGAGGGCGGCGAACCTTGCCTTATCGAGCCGGTATCCTTGCAGGACCGATTGCACGTGGGTAAAAATGTTTTCCGGGTCATAAAAAAGGACCGGCGGGTTATCCCCATTGTAAACGAGATTGAATTGCCCCCGCGTGGTGGGTATCGCCTGATAAAGGTTGGAATTGCTGCGTGCTACTTTGTCCGCCAATTCCGGATATCTGGCTGAGAGCGCCTTGAGGTTCTTTTCCAGTAATCCGTTCATCATGATCTCTCCAGTAATTTTTCCGCAAAGGATGAGGCCTGCAGGACAAGGCACCTTTCAATTAATTTCTCCCGTTCGCCAAGAACCCCGCAAACTGTTTCAATGGTTTTCAGGTATGTCAGGAGATCGGGAGGGCTTCCGTCGGTTTTCTCATCGCAATCCAATATCTCCAAAATATCCTTGAGAGTTGAATATCCTCCCGCCGGATCGCCGAGTGCGGAAAGGAAATAAAATCGTGCTGCCTGGGCCGGCAGACAACCGGGGTCGGCGGAAAGAATCGCATCGAGTTTTTCAATGGCAGGTCCGGGATTCTCTTTTAAAAAATCCGAAAGTGCCGAATATACCATGAACTCCGTTTTTTCAGATGCGGACAGGGAGTCTGCATCCCAAAGCTGCGGGAAATTCATCAATGCCAGGTCGGAGAGCCTGTTAAACCGTACCAGATAAGAAGCATATGCTGTAATCAGGCCCTTTTCCTGTGGATTGCGGGCCAGCATTTCCTGAAGCAGTTTTCTGGAGCGTTCGGGGTTGCGGGATTCGTAAAGTCTGGAAAGCTGCACTGCGTATTTCCATACCCATTTGTTCTCGCTGTGCTTTTCGAGGAGGATTTCCAGCCATTTTATGGTTTCAGCCTCAAGTCCGAATTGAGAAAAATCACGGACGGCATCCAGAACGACTTCCAACCTCCAGGACTCCTCTATCTTGTAAGCGTTTCTTTTTCTGCTGATCCGGTCCGACCGGTTGCGGTCGTCGTGCAACAGGAAAAGGTCGTAAGGGGAAAGCTCGACCACATCGATTTTTTTTGCTGATATGGATTCGTCGATGCTCTCTCGTATCGCCCCTTTATACTCGATACCGGGAAGGCGGGGGAAAATACGTATCTGCTTTCTGTCCGAGACGAAATTGTCCACACAGGAAGCTATATGGAACCAATCTGTTTCTATCATCATCCGGCCTATGGGTATGGTGTAGGCCTGCGGCCGATCGAGCGGAAGAAGTGTTTTCAGGACGCGAAAATTGATAAGATTGAAGACGCAGATGGATTCGTCCGCGTCGAGCATGAAAATGTAATCGCCCGTTGCCTTGCTGATCGCGAAATTACGGGCCTCTGAGAAATCGTCATGCCAGGGGAAGTCGAATACCCTGGCGCCTAAAGATTTTGCTATTTCCCTGCTCTTGTCCTTTGATCCTGTATCGACGAAAACGATTTCATCGGCGCAGTCCACCACATATTTAAACGCCTCCGGGAGGAAATCCTCCTCGTCCCGGGCGATCATGCAGAGGCTGAGCCTGGGACTGCGGCCCATGGCGGACAGTATCTCCTCGAACCTTTTGAGATAAGGTCTGACATGACCTTTATCCTTGCCTTCGAGCATCTTCCGGGCTTTTTCAAAACATTGCCTGGCCGCTTCTCCATCGCCCAGGAGGACATAAACCTTACCCAGGTTCTCCAGATTCTGGAACTCTTCGGGAAAGTGTACTTCCGCCTTGCGACACAGATCCCGCGCTCCCGAGAGGTCGCCGTTGCAGAATCTGATCATGGCCTTGAGTTGGAGAATAATAGAAAACATCGTTTCCCATTCCCGGGGAATATGGGCCAGCACTTCCTGAGCAATATCGAAGTGCCCGTATTGGAAGAGATAGTTGAGGGCATAACACACTATCCTGGGCGAGGACAGTCCTTCCTTCAGGGCTTCGATAATTCCGGGTATATGTTCCAGTCTGGCGGTCGCGTATGACGTAAAAGGCCAGCGGAACGTATCAATGTAGAGAGAATCCTGGAAATGTTTGGAAGGACCGTCGTGAAACAGTTCCCGGTCGGGAGGCCTTGACCAGCGGGATTTTTCAATGTTGTATTCCCGGTGAATGATCAACGGGACAGAGTCCTCATGAGCCGCGTACGGGGCTTGATTTATCAACCGGTAAATCCGGGCCCCGTCATCATGGAAGAGCTTAATTTTTATTTCTCTGAAAACCGGGGCGGGCATCAGCCGCAACTCGGAAGTGAAGTAGGCGCAAATCGCCCGAGCGGGCTCCCGGAAGACGTCCTGGGTTACAAACCATTCAAACGTTCTCAAGAGATCGGGGCGGTGGAACATCTCTACGGCCGTCCGCCGGGGATGGAATTCCAGAGTATTCAGAAGATCCTTCAATTGTCGAAGTGACTTCTCATCGAGGTACTCGTCTTTTTTCATCCACATGACCCAGGCAGTGTGGATCGGGTCGATTTCCTTTACGGAAAAAACCCCCGCTTCTTCCTCAACGGCGAGTATGCGCCCGAGTTGTGAAACCGGTGCCGACCTTTTTTCCGGGGAACACAGGAAAACAGGGAAACCGTATGCTGCGAATTTTTCCAGGCGATCCGCATTGAACTCCCCCGGATCAAGGTCTGAAATTACCACGCTCAATGAGTTTCGCAATTCAAGTTCAAGCTTTTTACTCACCCGCAATCTCCTTCCGCTGATCGAAAAACGAATCCGGTCAAATTTCTGCAAAAATCCTGAGCCGGCGGTATTTCTTCCGGGTGTTCCGGACTATATCGAAGCTGTTATAATACGTCCCGTCTTCATAAAGCCCATAAAAGGAATAAAACGGTTCCGTCGTGACAGCGAAAATGGTCTGGCCGGGGCTCTCACGAAATGCAGATTTGAAAGTGTCCAGGAGAACCCTGGTCTGCCTCTCGTCCCGGAGCACGCCGGGATAGGGGAATAATTCGGTTTTGATCAGAAACCCGCCGGTCTCGACATGAAACATGGGAAGGTCCACGGGGTGGATATTCCATATGTTGTCTTCATCGAGCATGGCGATCTTAATGGCTTTCCCCTCTTCCGTGCACGCCCTCACGTTATCGGCGGATGACTGGGATTGCGAGTCCCAGACCAGTTCGTAATTCCGATGACATACAAATCTGTGGAACTCGTATCTTTCGAGAGGCATACCGGTCAGACCTTCCGGCAGCAGGTTGAAAGAAAAAAACACTCTGTCCGGGGAATTACCGTAAATAAAACTGCTTCCGTAAGGGGAGACGAATGCTCCGAGTAAATGGTGGCAGTGCGCGTTGCGGCTCATGCCCCAGAATAAATTTCCTTTTATTATGATGTGGGGCAGTTGAAAACATTCCAGGTGTTTGGGCCTGTTGGATTCTATTGAGACGTCGGGGATCATCACTGTTTTCAGGGATGCGCCGTCCAGCAGTTTTGCTACGAGCTCTTCGCTATTCATGAGTATCGCCCAGATTCAATTTAGGGAACTCCTCTTTGAGAACCGCGAACCAGATCTCATCCATGTAGGTTCCCTTCACAAGGGAGTGTTTTCTCCACCTCCCTTCTTGAGTAAGCCCCAGCTTGACGGCCGCTTCGAGGCATTCCCTGTTCCCTTCCAGGACGCCGGCATAGAGGCGCCTGAGGCCGAGTGAATTGAAGGCGTGTTTTATGACCATGGACCAGGCATAATAGGCGCATCCTCTGTTGAGGTATTCCCTGTCCCCGATCATCATTCCGAGGTCGGCCGTGCCGCTGATCCAGTTTATGGCGTTTATGGTTGTATTCCCTATGTGCTTATCCTTTTCCAGATGCACGATGGCGAAAGCCATGGCGTTTCTGTTCCCTTCGAATCCGAGAATATATGATTTCAGGTCATCGAGGCCGGCGGGGAATTTTCCGACCGTCAGGAAACAGTTTATCTCCGGATCGGATATCCAGCCGAGGTAAGTTGAATTCGCGTCTTCCATAACCAGCCTCCTCAGGCCGTATCCTCCGCACTTCATCAGGATCGGTGCATTTTCCATGGTCCGCTCTGCAGCTCCTTTCCGAAATCCTCTTTCAATTACCGTCCAAACCCGGCACTTCTCCCGGCTCGAATCCGAGCGTTACCAGCCCCTGCTCATGAAATTTCTTTGCGTATTGAAGGACGAGATCGAAATCCAGGGAAAGATCCCGGCTTATTTCCAGGATCGACCTTTTCCCCTCGAAAGAGAGAAGTATTTTCTCGACTGTATCCGATTCATTGAGGTTTTCATAAAGACCGAAACGGGACAGGAACAGATTGCCCACGTATTTCCGGGCGGGATAATAATTGTTTTCCAGGAGGAAAATGAATCTCCTGATCAGGTCGATGGATTCCCGGATTTTTTCCATACTCATGATGCCGGGATTGTCGTCGCTCGTGTGGTATTCCGGATAGGGCCAGCGGGTTATGGAAATGCATGGTATGTCGATACCGGGCCCGTTGATGTTTATCTCGTCGTTGGCGATGACCTGACGGAACTCACCCATGCCGAAAGGTTTACCCATATCGTCCAGTGCCGTTTCCATAAGACTGTCAATTACAGTATCTCCCTGCCTTGATTTCTGCATTTTGATGTGGTTTTTGTTCCCCAGCATCTCCAGGAAAACGGCTCCGACCGCCCTGCGGGCTATGCCCGGATTACGGAAAAAATAGCAGAGCGATCCGATGTTCTCCGGATGGACGATCAGACGATAGGTGTACCGCCTTTCGGCAACGGCTGCCAGCCCGCGCATGATGCACAATCCTACCGCCGCCCCGATCAGGCCGTCGTTTACCTGAGCCGGATGGCAGAGGTGAGAGGAAAAGATTATTGATTGTTCCGATTTCCCCGGAAGGATCCATTCGCCTACTTTAAGAGTGCCGTCCGTGAACTCGGTGTCGACTTCCACATCGTAGTCACCTTCCGGAAGGGTTCGCACAACCGAGAAAGGAAGGCAGAAACTCCATCCCGCTTTATAGTAATGATATCGGTATGGGATGGCGTGTGGACGATCGGGTTCAGTATAGACATGCTCCAAAAGCTCTTTCCTGGTCAGTCTTCCTGCAAACGGAACCGAATAAGACGCCAGATACAGAGGATGCTTTCGGGCGTCGCAGATGCATTCGCTTCCGAGCCGGATTGTGGCCTTGTTCATCTTCCATTTGCGGGGGATCGTCCAAGTCCAGACGGAGGTCCCGCTCGCCACTTCATGAATTACGGGCTGCCATATCCGCCCGAGATAAGAAAGAGCCTCGTCGTAACCGTCGGAAACGAGTGTCCGGTTCAGCATATAAATGTCTTCGCATATTTTCATGACAAAACGGACCTCCTCGTCCCCGCTCAGGTCCTTGCCGGGGGCGCAGAGGTCGTATGAGCGCATGAAATCGAACCGAAGCTTATTCTTCATTCAAGTAATTCCTCCGGGGCGTCCTCGCGGCACAGGCCGAACAGTAATTCGTCCTGGAATCTGCCTCCTGTCTCCCATTGTTTTTTCAGTACGCCCTCCTGCATGAAACCGGCTCTGAGAAAAGCCTTTGCAGAGCCCTTGTTGTCCGAGTAGCAGCCGGCCCGCAATTTATGAATGTTGAGGACGTTGAAAGCGAATCGGCTCATCAGGCTGATCGCTTCTGTTCCTATCCCCTTTCCTCGGGCCGATTTTTCTCCGATTACCAGGCTCACATCGGCAAACCTGTGGACCCGGTTTATGGGGCCCAGCTTGATATTTCCCACATGCGATCCATCTTTCTTCAGGCAGATCGCCAGCAGGATCTCGTTCGGATTACCGTCCATGGACTCGACGAATTTTCGGATGTTTTCGAGCGATCTGGGCATGTATCTGATTTCCAGAAACCTGGTTACCTCGGGGTCGTTCATCCAGCGAAGATAGTTTTCATTCACGTCTTGAGGGCGTACTCCCCGCAGGTAGACTTTTTTCCCGGTAATTAGAGGCGCATCCATATAGATCTTAAATCGACCTGTTTTGCTCATTGCGCATCTCCTGATCCTTGGCATAAATCATCGCAAGGTGTTCGTAAAGGAATCGGATTCCGCACTTTTTCATTCTTTAATTCCTTCTGAATCGTATATGGCGGAATATGCCATTGCCTGGTCAAGTTCCTTCCGCGGGGTGTGGAATCTGTTTCCGATCCTTACGCGCTGATACAGATTGTCGCCTTTTTCGTTGGTTATATTTTTTATGATCAGAGATCCTTCCCCCGCCGCCACGAACAGGGCGCCGTCCGTTTTTTTATAAATCAAGCCCGACTGAAACGGATGAAACGGACCATCGTCCGGATCGAAAAAACAATCCTTGAGAAAAACTCGTTCTCCACCGATATAGGTCGATGCCCCCGCGTAAGGCTCATCGAAAGCGCAGATGAAAAGCTCTATATCCGGCCCCGTCCAGCTCCAGTCGATCCAGCCGTGTTTCAGGCTATACAGCCGGGGGAAATAAAGACTGAAACTCTCCTGTATCCTGAAGAGCGGAAAATCCCTGCCCGAGCCGATTTCTTCGATAAACTCTTCCAGGAATTTTGTTTCCTCTTTTACCGCATGCTCGAAATAGTCCCGGGGGATGCGGGCTGAAGCGGGGAAAAAATATTCTTTACTCTTTACGATCTCCCCGGAATCGAACTCGCCCTGTATCATGTCCTCATTTATGATCTGCAGATTGCAACATCCAATCCGGTTCCTCCTGAGTATCTGCCACGTGTAGTGTGCGCCTCCCCTGTACCGGGGCAGCCGGATGCCCATGAAATCGAGCAGCTTTCCTCCGAACTTCTCTATAAGATCTTTCTCAAAGGACCAGACCTCGCCGATGCCGATCCCCAGAGTGGTCTCCGTAATCAGCGGGCGTATATGCGGATCCCGGTTGATATCCTGTGATGAATAGAACGGGATTCCCGCCCGCATCAAAATTTCCCGGAGCGTTGCGTTTTCCCCGGCAATCGTTTCCTCCAGGTGCCTTGTGCTGCTGAAGACGGTGACAGGTGTCCCCCTGCTTTTGAGATGTTGCGCGAAGGCGCTGAGGAGGGGCGCCCCGCCGAAAAGGATGACATTATCAACTCTGCCGAACCGCATAAACGCTCCTTGATATCGGAACTAAAACTGTACCGAATTGCACTCGAGGCTCCGTTTTCTTTTAAACACTTTTAAATTTTCTGCTTGAAACCAGCTCCTCTGCAATTCGCTGCACATGCATCCCTTAAGATCGATAACAAATTGGGTATGGACTACCGGCATGGTCATATCCGCGCCTCCGCCCAGGATATCCGTACGGTAAAGACGTCCGAGGAGCTCATCGGCAGTGTCGTCGTCCATTCCGGTCCAGTTTTCCGCCAGGAGGCCGGGCATTGTTTTACAGGGTTCAGTTTGAAAGTAGATCCTGTTTTCATCGTGAATAAGATATGGGATGTGCACGTGACCTATGCGCCACGTGCCCTGTCCATCCATGAAAGCGCATTTTAAATCCTGGTTCTGCCGGATAGCGGTGGCGACCGCGTTTAGATCTGCGGTATTCGAATCGAATATCTCTTCATAATCATCGATCAGGACCCATCTATGGGAGCGATAACGGGATAGAGGAAGGACAACAGGATAATACCTGTTTTCATCTATTCTCGATTTAATAAGGAAGAAGAACCTCTTCCCGCAGAGGTTTGAATAAAGGAAAGTGATTTGAAGAGGCGCACCGAGAAGAAGACTGTAATCCTCGCTGGAGATACTTAGATGCTGATGGAGGGTATAGCCCCAGAACAGATTGTTTTTCACTTCGACGTATCTCAAATCCAGGCTTTCCAGATGCGCCTTGCCGTTGGAACTGATCGCCGGATCAGGCTCCATGAGCGTCTTCAGGCTCCAGCCGTTCACCAGTTTGGCGGTGATCTCGTCGTTCATTTCAGCAATTCCGGGCATCGGTTCGCCTCACGTATGCAACCTTATGGGAATCCCCGCGTTTTTTATCTGCGATCTTGTCTGCATCGGGTTTTCGTCCTTGAAGCAGAAATAGGTTCCGGCCGAAACGGCATCGGCTTTTCCCTTGGTGAAGCCGTCTGTGAAATGACAAGCCATGCCGCAGCCGCCCGAGGTTATTACCGGTATCGAGACCGCATCCGCCACTCTGCGCGTAAGTTCCAGATCAAGCCCGCGGCGGGACCCGTCGCGGTCGATGGAGGTGAGGAGGATTTCCCCCGCGCCGCGCTTTTCAGCTTCGGCGGCCCATGCTACTGGATCGAGATTCGTTTCGATTTTTCCGCTCTTCGTCCAGACCCGGTATTCTCCGTTTTCTGCTTTACGGTAATCGATGCTCACGACGACGCACTGCGTCCCGAACACCTCGGAAGCCTCGTTGATAAGCGCGGGATTTTCTACTGCCGCCGTATTGATGCTCACCTTGTCCGCGCCGTTCGAGAGCAGTCTCCTGAAGTCCTCGATCGTCTTTACTCCGCCGCCAACCGTAAATGGCATGAAGATCTCTTCGGCGGACCTCCTCACCACATCCACGAGCGTTTCGCGGTTTTCCGACGAGGCGTCGAGGTCGAGGAAGATCAATTCATCGGCGGCCTGCGCCTCGTATATCTTGGCCTGAGAGACGGGGTCGCCGATCTCGATCACTTCCCCGAAGCCGATAGTCGTAACCAGGACCATCCGGGATCTCGATCCGAACCGGGTCGGTTTCATCTGGAGTTTCGGGATCAGACGTCTTTTCAGCACGTGCCTCAGGGTCTCCATTTCAGAAAGTTTCTCAGGATGCGCAGTCCGAAATCCTGGCTTTTCTCGGGGTGAAACTGCGTGGCGAATATGTTTTCCTGCCGGAGGGCGGCCGTGACGGTTATGCCGTAGTAGCAAGTGGCCTCAACAATACCGGGGTCGCGGCAGTCGACAAAATAGGAGTGGACGAAATAGAAATCGCACGATTCGGGAAGTCCCGCGAACAGGGGGCTGTTTTTCCTGTACCGGATATTATTCCACCCCACGTGCGGTACGCGCAGCTTCGGGTCTTCCGGCCGGATGCGGATTACTTCGCCGTCTATCCATCCGAGCCCCTCGTGTTCCCCGTTTTCGTAACTCTTTTTCGCCATTAACTGCATTCCCAGGCAAATACCCAGAATAGGTGTCCCGTTACGCATCACCCTGTCATTCAAATGCCCTATAAAGCCCCTTTCGGTCAAATTCCTGACACAATCTCCGAACGCGCCTACACCGGGCAGGACTATTTTATCCATTGCGCTCAACTCATCGGGATTTCGACAGACACTCACGTCGGCTCCGAGGCATTCCAGGGCATGATACACCGACATGAGATTCCCCATACCGTAATCCACTATGCCAACGGCTTGCGCCATGTTTACCTCTGCGCCGACTGTGCGGGTTTATTCCGTCGTTTCCATCTTTCGAGCTGAATCAGGGTTTCTTCGCGGGGCATTCCTCCGTATTTCGGCCAGGTATCGAAATCGTGTAATTTTTCGCCTTCCTTAATTTTGCAAGGATTATGCCTGTAAGGAGAAACGCCGTGACTCATGGCGATCTCCAGGAATTCTTCTTCGGTCAGGCCGACAAACTCCAGAAACAGATCCAGACTGGGCGGGCGCTTTCCTTCGTACTCTTTTATGATGGACAGACCCTCTTCGCGACTGAGGCGGCCGTTGCGGATATCGATGGAGGCCAGGTGCGCCGGCCGTGTATATCCCCGCTTGATGTATTTCATGTAGTCCCGGACCCCCTGAAGGTAGCACTCGATCTTTTCGTAATCATAGCCTGGAGGGACGTTCTCAACCGCATCGCCTTTCCAGCCGAGTTCGTTCCGGATGATTTCCGATTGCTTCTTGACGTCCCAGGGCACGAAGGAACCGAGACACACGGAGCGGTAATTTATCTTCCGCAATTCCCGCAGCGGCGGATATCTGAACGGCTGGAGGTCGCGGCTGTCCACGTGCCCTTCAAACCTGACAAGCATATCGTCGGCATTTATTCCCAGGTTGATATAACGGTTGAATCTTTTTTCGTCGACTTCTTCAGGCTGGTCATAGCTGTAATAGGCTGTATATTCCGCCGACGGCTCGCCCCAGATGACGAGAGGGACATTGTACCGGATCGCAACCCACATCGGGTAAGCGAATATGCCCGTGTGACAATGCCAGCAGAAATCCCCCTTTTCCAGGAAACTCTGGAGCATGAGTTTCTGGACGATCTTCCAGTTCGGCGTGAAATTATGGAAATCGGCGCCGAGAAGCCTCATTGTCCGGTGCGTATTTTCCAGGAGGTTGGGCCGGAGAAATCCGTGGTCGAATCTTACGACGAGCGGCTTTACACCGTACTCCTTTACGAGGTAATAAAGCGTCCAGGTGCTGTCTTTTCCGCCGCTGAACGGGACGATGCAGTCGTAATCTCCTTTGTCACGGTATGAGGCAATGAGTTCGTCGAACTCTTTTTTCTTGGCTTTCCAGTCGACCGCTGCCTGCTTGAATTCCTGCTGGCGGCATATATTGCAAACGCCCCTGTCATCGAACACGATCGTTTCGTGCGTTTCCGGGATCACGCATTTCGTGCAGCGCTTGAGCTCCGTCATACTTGTCTCCTCTGAATTTTTTTTCCGCAACTCCTCAGTCCGCATCGTCTTGCTTGATGTGTTTCCATTCCAGCGGAGTTCCTCTCGGGATGAATGTAGCCGCCTTTTTCCCGAGGATATCCTTGTAATGTTTTGGCGGCAATCCGAACCCGGGCCTTATGGACCTGATATTGTCCCTGTCGAAGGACTCTCCTTCCTCCATATTGCGGATGACGAAAAGAGAGCGCCTGAACACTTTACTCTTTTGCTCCTGTTCTTTCGCCCCGTAACGGACTGAACCGAGGGCCTTTTCCACCGTCCTCACCTCGTCCACCATCTTGCGGAATTCATGCGGTTCGAGTGAAAACGCGCTGTCCGGTCCGGGGATTTCCCTGGAAAGAGTGAAATGCTTTTCAATGATGCAGGCGCCCAGCGCCACGGCTGCCGAGGGTACGGATATGCCCGAAGTGTGATCGGAAAGTCCCACCGGCGCCTGGAAAGTTTCCGCCATATCCGGGATCGTGCGCAGATGCATCTCTTCCGGGGGAGCCGGGTAGGCACTGGTGCATTTCAGAAGTGCTATCTGGCGCGCACCCGATGCACGCGCCGTCCGGACGGCGTCGCCGATCTCCTCCTGTGTGGCCATTCCCGTTGAAATGATCAGCGGTTTTCCGGTTGAGGCCACTTCCTCGATAAGGGGAATATCCACTATCTCGAAAGATGATATTTTATGGACGGGCACCTCCATTTCCTCCAGGAAGCGCAGGGCCGTCAAGTCGAACGCCGTGGAGAAAATATCCATTTCGAGTTCCCGGGCGATCTCCTTGAGCTTGGGGTACCATTCCCACGGAGTCGAAGCTTCGGCATACAGCTCGTAAAGAAGCTTTCCATTCCAGAGGGTGTCCTTTATCCTGAAGAGATCGTTATCGCAGTTGATGGTCAGTGTATCCGGCGTGTACGTCTGGAGCTTGACGGCGTCGGCCCCCGCAGCTTTGGCGGCTTTCATGATTTGTACCGCCCTGGAGAAATCCTGGTTATGGTTGGCGGACATTTCGGCGATGATGTAGACGGGGCTGCCGGGTCCGATCAACTTTCCGTTTATCTGCAGGCTTTCAATCATGTTTCCTTTTTCATTCTTCGTAAAAAAGCTCAAGACGCATATATATCCGACGGTTTCCCTGCCGGAACCATGCTCCTTTGTAAGGGGGAAAACTCCTGGCGCGCAGGATATTGATAAGCTCCCCCGCCGTATAAGAGCGGTTCAGATCGATCTCGTCCAGCCCGTCCACGTCGCTGACCCTGTGGATTGTACCCTCGGTACGACTTTGTGGAATCCTTTCTGCCCGTCCGGACTTGACGGCAGGCCACGATCGTCGGAAAAGGTTCAATGATTCTCTTTCGAGTTTCAAATACAGGCTTTCTCCCGTATCAATGGGCTCGGCTTCCACCTCCTTGCGGGCGATTATATCGCCGGTATCCACGCCTGCGTCTACGTAGTGAAGGGTGACTCCGGCAGGCGTTCCGTCGACGATGCTCCAGACGTTCGGATACGCACCGCGGTTGAAGGGCAAAAATGCGGGATGGAGGTTGATGCATCCTTCCGGCAGCAGCGAGAGGAATCCCTGCCTGAGCATGTACCCGAAGAAAACAGAAATTCCGATATCCGGACGAAGTGCTCTGATTTTTTCCAGTACTACCTGCTCATTGAGCCGGGAGCCGTCGAATATAGCTTCCGGCGGCAATCCCGATGCCTCGATAATCTCCTTTCCGAACTTCTGCTTTTGGACGGGGTGGACAACAAGCCCCGCGATTTTCTCCCGCCTGCCCCGGAGGTATTTCAGGACTTCCAGGCCGGTCCGGTTATTTGCAAGATAAATGATCCGCATTACCGTCCTCTGAATTCTTATCAAAAACCCCTTCCAACTCTCCTGTCCTTTCTAATCCGCCGTCCATTAGAACCGAGGCGACCCTTTTCGCCCCCAGCCCGTCTATAAGGTTTCTTCCGCGGCTGCTCATGCCGGACCTGATTTCCCGCGAATGAATAAGTCCACTGAGCGAGGAGGCTATTTTGCTGGCGGAAACCTGACTGTGCCTCCCCAGGTTCAGGGATATCCCACTTTGGTCGAGAGCCGCCGCAATCGGTTCCTGATTGTCCGCCAAAACAAGGATTATGCTGGGCAGTCCCATGTAAGCCAGCTCCCAGCAGGTGCTGCCCGCCGCGGATATGGCCAGATCGGCCCATGCCATCTGCCGGGAGATATCCGGCGTGGGGCCTGATACTTCCGGTATGTGCCGGGCATCATCCCTGATTCTTTTCAGGATCATTTCATGGTGAGGATTTGCCGGGCCGATGATGATTCGGGATTTCACCCCCGGCGCCTCCAGGAGACAGAGCGCATCGAGCGCCTTCGAGGTCACGTTATCGGGGTCGCTGCCGCCCATCGTGATCAGGATTTTTTCCGCCCGGTCGGGTATTTCACGTTTCCAGTCACGCCATCTTTCGAACTCCTTCCGGATGAGGATGTAAGACGGCCCGAGCAGGAATCGGGTATAAGGCTCGGTATGGCTGTAAATATATTTGCAGGCATGCAGATTCTGGTTCAGGATGATATCGGCATAGAAGCGGTCGCAGAAGCGGTGATCATCCACCATCAGCAGATTCATGCCGGAGTCTTTAATGATCTTCTGGTATTCAGAGTGGAAGTGATAGCCGTCCGCCACGACCCAGTCCGCTCCCGCCTTCCCGGCCGCCTCCGCCGTTTCCAGCGCGTCCTCGATGGATCCGGGTATCGAAGCCAGGCCCAATGATTCTATTCCCTTCTCGCGGAGGATATTTTTCGTCCCGACGTCGGGTGCGGTCAGGAAAATAACATCTCCCCCTGCATCCTGCCATGCCTTGCCCAATGCCATACAGCGCATAAGATGCCCGATCCCGATCTGCCGTCCCGCATCCGCGCGGATCAAGAGATTCCCGGCTCTACCGGCACTACCTGCGGAGTTTTTTTCATTTAGGTGTATCACATTCCTCCTGTCCTGTCTCAATGGCGTTCGGCCCCTGATAGCCCAGCAATCAGGCCCTCCGGAATACCGGTTTGACCGGCTCGCCGGAAAGTCTCCCGCAGATGTCTCCCGACCGGATGGCGTCCCGCAGAATTTCCAATGCGCTGCGATAAACGCGCAAGGTATAATCGATATCGGCATCACTATGGGTGTAGCAGATATTGTGTCCTCCCGAGAAGAGAATACCCCGCTTCAGGCATTCCTGCTGGAAGAGACTTTTAAGCGGAAGCGACTCCATTCCCGTCTCGTCCTTGAAAGTTATAACCGTACGGGGCGGAAGTCCGGAGCAATTGGTGAACTTCGACAATCCGAATTCTCTCGCCAGAATGCGGTATCCATCCTGCAGCTTGCGCCCCTGCTCCCAGAGATGGGCGGTAACGTTCTTTTCCTTCAACTCCGTGAGGGTGGCCAGGGAGGCCGCGAGAGAGAGCGTTTCGCCGCCGAAGGTAAAGGAGAAAAAGACCTCTTCGAACAGTTTCATTATATCCCGCCTGCCCGTGATGGCGGAAAGGGGATAACCGTTGGCCATGGCCTTGCCGAAGCAGGCGAGATCCGGCGTGACGCCGAAGTACTCCTGGGCTCCTCCTGGGGCCAGGCGGAAGCCTGTAACCACCTCGTCGAAGATAAGCAGGGCGCCTTCCCGCGCGGCGAGGTCTTTCACGCCTTGCAGGAATCCGTCTTCCGGCATTACTACACCGACAGGCTCCATGATGACGGCGGCGACATTCCCAGGGTGTCTGGCAAAGATTGATTCGAGACCGTCCAGCTGATTGTATTCGAAGGGCAGCGTGAGTCCGCGGACGGCCTCGGGGACGCCTTTATTCCTCGAGGTCGTTCCGATGTACCAGTCCTGCCAGCCGTGATATCCGCAACAGGCGATGATATCCCTGTTCGTATAGGCCCGTGCCAGCCTCACGGCCCCGGCGGTTACATCGGAGCCGTTCTTTCCGTAACGCACCATCTCCGCGCAGGGGATTCTGTCCACGATTATTTCCGCCAGCTCCAGCTCCAGGGGGTGAGGCAGGGAGAAAACCGTTCCTTTGCGCATCTGCCGGGTGACGGCCTTGGTCACCGCGGGATAATTGTGTCCCAGGATGACCGGTCCCAGTGCCATCGGAAAATCTATGTAATCATTGCCGTCTACGTCCTTGACATGGCTTCCGTTCCCGCTGGACAGGAAAACGGGGGCAACACCCTGGACAAACTGGGTGGGACCTTTGCTGAGAGTCTGCGTGCAAGAAGGTATCAGACGCTCGGCTCTAGACCTGAATTCGAGGGAACGGCTCAGCATTATATCGCGGGGAGCGACGGGAGGCTCGGCGGCGAGGGATTTATAATACCCTTCGTTGCGCACGGCGTGCCCGGAGATATTCATCAACCCGGGCTCGCGATCCAGGAGCTCCAGTATCTCCCGCATCCCGAAACGATTTTCAAGGGCTTCGAGGCGCGCATAGACGGCCCTGACGAATTCCAGGTCGGATGCGTCATCCACTGTCCAGCGCAGGTCCCGGGAAGACAGGTCTGTTTCGCAGGCTACGTTCTGTATGCGGAATTTCGAGGACCGGCGGAAGTAAGGAGTCACGTGCTCTCTTTCCGCCGGCATCCGTGCTTTCCGCCATGCGTCTTCCAGGGCGTCGAATGAAAAAACTTCCACGTCCAGGCCGTCCGGGTAAGTATATTGAAGGCGATTGGTGACATAATCGCAGTTCCCTTCCAGATAAGTTCGGATTACTCGGTCCATGACTCCGGGGTCGATCAGGGGACAGTCCGCCGTAATGCGCACAACCGCGTCCGCCCCGTAATTACCTGCCGCCCGATAAAACCGGTCCAGTACATCGGATTCGCTTCCCCGGAAATACGCGATGCCGTTATCCTTGCAGTAACTGACGATCCGGTCGTCGGCGGGGTTGTCCGATGTGGCGACGACAACCAGATCCACGTACCGCGCCATCGCCGCCCGGTCGACGACATGCCGGAGCATGGGACGGCCTGCGATATCCATCAATACCTTTCCGGGAAGTCTCGTTGAATTCATGCGGGCTTGTATTACAGCAACCGTCTTTTTCTTTCGTCCCAAGGCGAATCTCCTGTTTTCATGAATTTCCCCGTCTCGGAGGATTTTTTTGCGGCCACAGCGATCTCAAGGACCCTGGCTCCCTCGAAGGCATCCAGCGCCGGATTTTCCTCTCCGTCCAGGCACTTGAGGAAGTGCCTCATTTCGTCCAGATACATCTGGTTGGGATTCCACCCCGGCGGATTCTGAAAGAGATTCCACCGCCTGGAATCGGCGCAATACCAGCGCACCTCCCCGGATGAATAATCCCAGCGGATCGTACCTCTGTCGCCGATGATGTGGCAGGAGCGGCTGTACGCGCGCTGCACGTAATCGAGGTGGACTTCTCCGATGGCGCCGCAATCAAATTGCAGAAGGACAGCCGCCGTGTCTTCCGTCTGCGTTTCCAGACTGCTGAGTCTTCCGGCGAGGCAGGCAACGCGGCTGACATGGCCCAGCATCCACCGGATGTAATCGATTTCATGGATGGCATCGAGAATGATTCCGCCGCCGAGATCCAGGCGCGCGCTGTAGCTGCCGCGGTAATCCTCGTGCGGGCGCCAGTCGGGAAGGTACTGCCCGAACTCGACGCGGGCTGCGACCGGCTTTCCAATTTGTTCTTTTTCGAGCAGGCCTTTGATCATTTTCAAGCCAGGATGAAAGCGCAAGTTGCAGCCGACGAGGGTTGCGATTTTTTTCTCCGACACGCGCCCCAGGAAGATATCCATCCCCTCCAGGCTGTTCGACAGGGGCTTCTCGATGAACAGGTGGCAGCCGTGTTCAGCCGCTTTCATTGCCAGCGGAATGTGCAGACTTGTGGGTACAGCGACAATCACCGCGTCCGGACCGCGCAGCAGCGCGTCATCGAGACGATCCAGAACAGAGATGCCGAATTTATCCGCTGTTTCAACACGGCGCTCGGGCCGGATATCGAAGGCGGTCACTTCTCCCGCATTCAGCGAAAGAAGATTGCCGATGTGCCTTTTTCCGATTGATCCGCATCCGATGACCAGGAACCGCCGATATTGGTTATGCAATGTCATGATCACGCCCTTCCGCATAATTTATGGTTGCAGTTGCGGGACCTGCCCGGTGATTTTGTGGACTGCTGCAATTACCCTGTCGACATCCCCGTCACTCATCGCGGGGAACATGGGAAGACTGACAATCTGTTTGTAGGCGGCCTCTGCTGACGGGAAATCTCCCTGCCGGTAGCCGAATTTTATTCTGTAGTACGGGTGGCAGGGTACCGGAATGTAGTGCACATTGACTCCTATCCCTTCCCGGCGCATCCGCGAGAAAAATTCATCTCTGTCCATGCCCGGCGCATCCGCGGTATAGCGGACGACGTAGAGATGGTAGGCATGAAGTACAGCGTCGGACACGGCGAGGGGCTTCAGCACGGGCATATCCGCGAATGCCTCGTCATAGCGACGGGCGATCTTCCGGCGCCGCTCCAGCCATTGCGGAAGTTTGCCGAGCTGGCTCAACCCGAGGGCGCATTGAATATCAGTGATGCGATAATTGAAACCGAGGTCGACCATTTCGTAGAACCAGGTATTCTGAGAAGCCCGCTGGCGGTGGTCCGAGGCAATGCCGTGATTGCGGAACAGACGCATCCTTCGGGCCATCTCGGCATCGTCCGTCGCGATCATTCCTCCTTCGCCTGTTGTGATGTGCTTCACGGGGTGAAAACTGAATACCGTCAGATCGGCCAGTGTGCCTGTTTTTTTCCCTGCGTGTTCCGCCCCGAGGGCGTGACAGGAGTCCGCGATGAGAAGAAGGTTGTGCTTCCGGGCGATTTTCCTGAAAGACGGATAATCGCAGGGTTGTCCCGCGAAATCTACGGTCACGATCGCCTTTGTCCGTGATGTGATCCTTGACTCCGCGTCCCCGGGATTGATAAGAAGCGAATTCGGATCCACGTCGGCGAAAACGGGCGTCCCCCCCTGGTAAAGGACGCTGTTGGCCGTCGCGACGAAAGTCATGGCCGGCACAATGACCTCGTCTCCGGCTCCGATGCCCGCCGCGTACATGGCTGCGTGCAGGGCGGCTGTGCCGCTGGAAACGGCTACCGCTTCCCGGGCACCCGTCCACCTGGAAAAAGCCTGCTCAAATTCGTCCACCAGAGGCCCGGTGGTGAGCCAGTCGGAGCGCAAAGCCTTCACAACGTACCGGATGTCTTCGTCATCCATGGATTGCCGTCCATAGGGGATCCATGCGCCGCGATGTTCTTCAGCCTTTGCCGGTTTTCTCTTCATGATCTTTCAGCCCGCAGGGATCCGGCATCGATATGGGATATGCCTTCTTCCGAGTTCAGCAATTTCAGGACGATCTTTTCGTTCAGCCGGTGAATGGTGGACAGAATGGCGGTTGACGCCTCCTGCTCTGAAGAGGAGTCGCGGATGAGCTTCTTGAGGTCTTCTACACTGAGCCAATCGTCGTTCATATTGCTGCTGTAAACAAAACCCTCGGGAAGAGGCGTGCTCCCCTTGTAATTCTGTCTTTCCTCCCACCAGGAATAATTGGGCAGGATGACATACATTCCGTTGTATTCGATTGCGTTGCGTCCCTCTTCTTCCGTAATCAGGATTTCGTGGAGCTTTTCCCCCGGCCTTATCCCCATGATCTCGATCTCGCAATTCGGGGCGACGGCCTCTGCGAGGTCGACTATTTTCATGCTGGGTATCTTGGGTATGTATATCTCGCCTCCCTGGGCGTGGCGCAGAGCGCTGATGACCAGCTCAACGGCCTGGTCGAGAGTGATCCAGAACCTGGTCATTCTCTTGTCAGTGATGGTTATTTTACCGGTTTTCTTCTGCTCCCTGAATACGGGTATAACGCTACCGCGGCTTCCTATAACGTTTCCATATCTCACGCAGCAGAATCTTGTCCCGCGTGCGCCTGAATAGGCGTTTCCCTGAATGAATATCTTTTCCGCGCAGAGTTTCGTAGCCCCGTACAGGTTGACCGGGTTTACGGCCTTGTCGGTGCTCAGGGCGACCACTTTCTTGACGCCGGTGTCGATCGCCGCGTCAATGATGTTTTCCGCTCCGTGGATGTTTGTCTTTACGGCTTCGAAAGGATTGTATTCACAGGAAGGCACCTGCTTGAGAGCCGCGGCGTGAACAACGATATCCGTTCCTTCCATGGCCCTCTTCAGGCGGTCCGCATCGCGGACATCGCCGATGAAAAATCTAATTTTATCTTCGCCGAATACCTGGCGCATCTCGTGCTGTTTCAATTCGTCGCGACTGTATACGCGGATGACTCTGGGATGGTATTTTTCCAGCATTACTTTGCAGAAATGCTTTCCGAATGAGCCTGTGCCGCCGGTCAGCAGGATGGACTGCTTTTCCCATCTGATCTCCTCGAAATCGGCATTCCCGCCTTTGATCAACCGTCTAGTTTGCGCTATGCTTCGTTTTCTCACGTGGAGCAGCTCTCTGATCTGCATCAATTGTTCGAGATCTTCTTCGGTGTATCTCCTCTGCCCCCCGAGGGTCCGTTTAGGCTTCAGGACATCCGCGAATTCCGTTTCCCAGTAACGAATAGTTGATACGGGGACTTCCAGTTTCTCACTGACTTCCTGGATCCTGTATTCGACCTTTGCATCCATTCCGGCCTCCGACTTCGTGATGTGGTATGTCTTTTCCGAATATTTCGGGTAAAGAGGCGAAAAACTTGAATTGAACTTTTACGTGAGCTTTATGTGCAATTAACATGCCTGTGCGCGGATTTGCCGCGGGCAAAGGACCCTAGAGCGGCGTCGGACATCGTAAATCCGGGCCACTGCATGAATTTCACGCCGCGTTTCTTTTACAAAACTCTGGACTCAGGACTGTTTTTTCTTCCGCAGAACAGGAAAAAATTGCCGGAGCCGCCCGGCGCCGCGCCAAACGGCCGGAGAGGGCATCATTAATCTGATGTTGATGATAGTGTCAGTGCTGATTGATTTTCGATGTATTTGAGTAGGTCTTTTCCTTCCTTGAACTCGGGATTGATCTTCAGCGCCGCCTGGATCGATTCTCTCGCCAGTTTCCATTCCTTTTTTTCTACGCGAAGCCTGGCGATATTGTAATAAAGACCTTCGTCCTGCGGCAGGGCAAGCAATGCCTTCTGATAATCTTCCATGGCCTTGTCGAAATTGCCGTCTTTTCTGTGCTGGATGGCGGACTTGTTATACATGACGGCGATATATTCGCTGAGCCGGTCGTCCGCCGAGAGCTTCTCTCTCGCCTTGTCGTAATCTCCTCCATCGATCAGGGAGGTTACGGCATCAATCTTCTTTTTGAAATCGGCGTCGGCTTTCAGCTCGGATCCAAGTGTTCCGAACATCTCCTGTTCCTGAACCTTGAGCAGTTGGAGAACGAATTTAAGGGCGGTCTGAGGATCGGAATCTTTGAAAGTGACCGGCCCGAAGACATCCTTCAGCATTTTGCTCTCCTGCAGGGATGCCTGGAATTCGTTTATCTCCCGGGTGAGTTCACGCAGATCGGCGGGGAGGATGCTGGAGGACAGCAGCTTTTCAAGGGCCTCTTTATACGAGAGGAGGCAATGATATACATCTCCGTGCTTAAGGTGTTTTTTACATTCATTGAACTTCTTGAGAATGGAGGCTATGTCGCCTGCCTTTTTTACGTCTTCAGTCAATGAAAATACTCCTTCACACAATCCTGAATCTTAATCGCTTGCAAGAAAACTGCCAGTGCCTTTTTTGTGAGAATCGCGAGCGTTATTCGGTCCCCGGGGACTAAAGTTTCACGTATCATCTGCCGATCTACTAAGTTGCATTGGATGAATTCGTTGTAGTTGATTCATTCGCGAATCACGGCTCAAGCGGGGACGGGTTGGTCTTGAACTTGCAAGATAACTCGGTGCATGCATGCGGAAGAGACTGGTCTGCCGGGCCGGGGCTTGCCTGCGTTGAGGATATTTAGGGAGGGCTGCGTAGGATGTGCGGACGCGCAGAGTGGATCCTCATAGGATTTTCTACCCTGAAAGGCGCCGAAAATTTGTTAGAAGGGACAATTTTTTGACTTGTCTCCCAGGCTCAAGGGGCTTCCTTTTATTTTGAAGATTAATGATCGGAGGTACGGATATGCAAGCAGGTTTGGATTCAATCGAGAGCAAGCCGTCACAGGTGAAGGCGGATGCGGTGAAAGAAGGAAAGTATCTGACATTCGGACTCGGAGGCGAGGAATACGGGCTGGAGATTCTGAAAGTGAAAGAGATCATAGGGATCATGAACATCACTTCTGTTCCCCAGACGCCCAAGTACGTGAAAGGGGTCATTAATCTCCGCGGCAAGGTGATTCCCGTTATCGATCTGCGTCTGAAGTTCGGCATGGAACATCTCGAATACAATGAACGCACCTGCATCATCGTCATCGACATTCAGAGCAAATCGGGGAATAAGGTCATTATGGGGATTGTCGTGGATTCGGTATCCGAGGTTCTGAATATCAAGGGGGAGGAAATAGAGGCAACCCCCACATTCGGGGTGAAACTGAATACCGACTACATCCTGGGCATGGCGAAAGTAAAGGGCACCGTAAAAATACTCCTGGATATCGATAAAGTCCTTACATCCGATGTCGGCGTGGCGGAGACAATCGCTCATTAGAGCGGCTTGAGAGAATTGCAGTCGACTATGGCGGCCAACGACGGATTCCATCTTCCGAAGAGCTTCTGCTTGCATGATGAGGCAGCGGCTCTGAGCATTGAGTCGGCGGATCAGATGGGGAGCATGCTTGAAAGCACCGGAACTGAGAGATGTTGATTTCGACAAGATACGAACTCTTGTCCATAATCTCTGCGGCATTGATCTTCATGAAGGCAAAAGGGAACTGGTTAAGGCCCGGCTTGGGAAGAGACTGAGGCAGGGAAATTTCAGATCTTTTGCAGAATATTATCGATATGTGACGACCGAGGAGGGCGCGGATGAACTGATCTCGATGATTGACTCGATCTCCACGAACCTGACGAGCTTTTTCAGGGAGGACAGCCATTTTCAGAAACTCAGGATGATTCTGCCGGCGCTACTGAAAATGGAGGATCAGAACAGCCGCATGCCCAGACTTCGTATCTGGTGCGCGGGCTGCTCGACGGGAGAGGAAGCTTATTCGATCGCGATGACCTTGAAGGAGACTCTGGGAGAGAAGCCGGCGGATGTGAAGATATGGGCCACCGATATTTCCACTAAAGTACTGAAGACGGCGGCAGCCGGCATCTTCCCGGCGGAAAAGGTCAAGAAAATTCCCGTTGATATGATCAGGAAATATTTCGCCGTCGGACAAGGTTCTTGGACAGGCTATTACCGCGTAAAAAACTTTCTCAGAAATTCAATCGAGTTCGCCCGTTTCAATCTCATGGATCCCCCTCCTCCAGGCGATTCCTTCGATATTATATTCTGCCGCAATGTAATGATTTATTTCAATAAGATGACCCAGGGAATACTGGTTGGCCGTTTTTACAGCCGGCTCAAGCCGGGGGGGTATCTCTTTATCGGTCATTCAGAAAGTCTGACCGGATTGGTTCACAAATTTAAATACATTGAGCCCAGTGTCTACAGAAGATGAAATCATGGCGGAGATAGTCATCGGCGTATCTGATCTTAAAGTGAGCAGCAATACAGACGATGTGCTGGTAACCTATGCCCTGGGGTCATGCATCGGCGTTGCCGTTTATGATCCGGTCGTCAGGGTGGGGGGGCTCCTCCATTTCATGCTGCCGGATTCGGCCATCGATTCGAAAAAGGCCAGGGAGAATCCCGCCATGTTTGCAGACACAGGGATCCCGCTTCTCTTCAAGACCTGTTACGGATTAGGCGCCGAGAAAAAGCGGATGATCGTAAAGGTTGCGGGCGGGGCCAGCATTCTGGACGATACGAATTATTTCCGCATCGGTCAAAAGAATATCATGGCTCTCAGGAAAATATTCTGGAAGAACAACGTCCTCATTAATGGAGAAGATACCGGAAGGAGCTGTAACCGGACTGTCCGCCTGCACATTTCCACCGGCCGTGTTCTGCTTAAGGCCCCGGGAGAAGAAGCGAGGGAATTATGAAGACTATGGACAAGATCCTCAGATCGATAAAACAGATGCCGGCCTTTCCGGTCACAGCGCAAAAAGTGGCAGCCGTGATGGGAAACCCGGATTATTCAATTGCACAGGTCGTGAATATTATCAAGTATGATCCCTCGATAACGGCCAACCTTCTGCGGATCTGTAATTCGGCGTACTTCGGTGTCCGGCATATCGGCTCCCTGCATGATGCTGTCGTCTTCCTCGGCCAGGAAAACGTCCTTCGGGCGATCCAGGTCTCGGGTATATCGCGTTTTTTTAAAAAAGCTCGCGGCTACGGCCTGGATGGGGCGGAACTCTGGAAGCACGCCGTCGGGGTCGCCCTGATGACGCAGATTATCTCCAGAAAGATTTCCGGACGCGACGATTCAAAGCTCTTTACGTCGGGTCTCCTGCACGACATAGGGAAAATCATTCTCGGCGAGTTTGTCGATGATTCGCTGAGGAAAATCTGGAATCTTGTTTCCAATCATGGCTACTCTTTCATCCGCGCGGAAGAAGAGGTAATCGGGATGAATCACGCCGATGTCGGCGGACGAATAGCCGCGCAATGGAATTTCCCTCAGGAAATCAAGGATACCATAACATTTCATCACCGCCCGGATTTGATGGGGGCGGGCGATAACAAATTCTGCTGGATGGTCTATTTGGCGGATCAGGTCTGCCTTATGATGGGAATCGGCGGAGGCGATGACGGGCTGGCCTACTGGGGGCTAAAGGAAGTTATCGATTTGTTGAAAATACGTCAGAAGGATCTGGAGGCAAGTATTATCGAGTTGATGAAGGATATGGAGAATGCAAAAGAACTGATTGCTTTAGTCTGAGGACTCCGGGTGAACGAATATGGCTTTTAATGTCTTGATTGTGGATGATTCATCTTCGATGCGTGCGGTTATCAAAAAGATCGTCACACTATCTGGTTTCAAGGTGGATCAGTTTTTCGAGGCGCAAAACGGCAGATTGGCTTTGGAGCTGCTGTCCAGAACCTGGATCGACATAGTTCTATCCGACCTGAACATGCCGGAGATGGGGGGACTGGAAATGCTTGCAGCAATGAAACGGGATAACCTCCTCAAGGATATCCCGGTAATAATTATTACCACGGAAGGAAGCGACGAGCGCAAGCAAATGGTTTGCACCATGGGGGCCAGAGGTTTCATTAAGAAGCCGTTCCTGCCGGAAAAAGTCAGAGAAATGCTTTACGATGTCCTTGGGGTGAAGGATGATGGAAATTACGGAAAAGATCAAGAAGGCGACTCTGGAAGCGACTTTTGATGTGTTCGAGAAGATGTTCTTCATTTTTCTTGAACCCTCGGAAGATGCATCCGACGACTACGATATGGAGACATGCATCCGGTTCCGCGGCGGTTGTCTGAGCGGAAGTATAAGAATGCTTTTCACAAAGTCCCTGGCGGAAGGCATGACCAGGAATCTGCTGAACCTGGATGCGGCTCCCTCTGAGCAGCAGACGGCAGATTGTGTGAAAGAGGCCGTCAATATGGTATGCGGGAATTTTCTGAGCATACTGGAAGGGAAAAAAGTTTTTGACCTGTCGATTCCTGAATTTTCCGGAAAGCCGTTGAAATACATTGAAAACCCCGGTTTTCATAAGGTAGATTTAATCTCGGATGAAGGGAGTCTCTGCTTGGTCATCGGCATTTCAGACCCGTGATCCTTTGAATCCTGAAGCGCCCGTGAGGTATCATGCAGGACAAGGAAATACAATTATTCGAGTACTTCTTGAAGCCGGGGCATATCTTCATGAGTCGTGAACCGGCCTTGATTTCCCTGGTGCTCGGCTCATGCGTTGCCGTTTCCATCTGGGATTGCCGGGAGCAATACGGCGGGATGGCACATTATTTGTATCCCTATATAGGTCAGCAGGAACTCGCGACCGCCAAATACGGCAATGTGGCCGTGGGCTATCTGGCGAGGCTGTTCCTGGAGGAAGGTGCGGAAAGGGAGAATATCAGGGCGCAGATATTCGGAGGGGCATCCATTGAGGAAGAGGGCCAGAGTATTTCGGAAGAGAATATCGCTGTTGCCAGGAGGATATTAAAGCAGATGCAGATCAGGATCGTTTCCGAGGATGTGGGAGGCGATCTGGGCAGAAAGCTCGTATACAATACGCGCACGAACGAGGCCATAGTTTACAAAGCGCAGCAGTTGCGAAAGGGAGACTGGTATCCATACAGAAATGAAGCCCGGCGATAAAATAAGAGTACTGGTTGTCGACGATTCAGCCATCGTGAGGAAGATATTTTCCGAGGAGCTTTCGAAATACCCGGATATCGAGGTTGTGGGGACCGCTCCTGATCCGTTCGTGGCGAGAGACAAGATATTGCACCTTCAGCCGGACGTCATCACGCTCGACATAGAAATGCCGAGAATGGACGGACTGACGTTCCTTCGAAAGCTCATGCGGTATTATCCACTGCCGGTTATTATCGTGAGTTCGCTGACTCCGAAGGGGAGCAAAATGGCCCTGGAAGCCCTGGAAAGCGGTGCGATCGAGGTGGTCGCCAAGCCGGGCGGATCTTATTCTGTCGGTGATATGAGCGAGCAACTGGCCGACAAGATCAGGGCCGTATCCCGGGTCAACATGAAGAAAGGGCCGGTTGAGACCTCTCCATCGGAAGTTGATAAGCCGATCCAGCCCCTGTCCGGGAAGAGCCTTTCCCGGACTACACATCAGATCATCGCCATCGGCGCGTCCACAGGCGGTACAGAGGCATTGAAAAAAATCATTTCAAAAATGCCTCCCAATGTGCCTGGCATCCTGATTGTGCAGCATATGCCGGCCAATTTCACGACCGCCTTTGCCGAACGGTTGAACAGCGTAGCTCAGATCAGAGTGAAAGAGGCCCAGAACAACGATTCGGTCATTCCGGGAACGGCACTACTCGCTCCCGGCAATTTTCACATGATATTGAGGAGGAGCGGAGCGAGATATTATGTGGAAGTCAAGGACGGGCCCATGGTTCACCATCAGCGACCAGCGGTGGATGTGCTGTTCAATTCAGCGGCTAAATACGCCGGTTCAAATGCCGTCGGAGTCATACTGACCGGCATGGGGGCCGACGGCGCGGCAGGTCTCCTGGAGATGAAGAAAGCGGGGGCCAGGACGATCGCCCAGGATGAGAAATCCTGTATCGTTTTCGGCATGCCGAAAGAAGCCGTTAAGTTGGGCGCCGTGGATAAAGTCGTCCCGCTGAGCCATATCGCCGAAGAAATACTCAGGATGGTGTAGGAAATGGAGCTCGATCCTTTGATAAATTCCATAAACGAAATGGTGACCAGCGTGCTTGTCCTTGACAGCAGGGTTCTCGATGTGATGACTGCGGGAAAATTTCTCAATAAACTGGATAGAATCATAGAAGAAGCCGCGGTCGTGCCTTCCTTGCAGAAAGCGGCCCGGGATCTGAGCAAATTTCTGGAGAGAATCATCATAGATTACGACTCCATCAAGGATCATGAGGCCGTTTTCGCCGGCTTCGAAAAAGGAGTCGGCTCCCTTCAGATCATGGCAAATCAGGTCAAAAAGGAAGGAGATTCCGTTTTGCCCGGCCCGCCCGCCGATGTGGACGGTCGAAACGAGATTCCGGCTGATTCGGGTCAGGCTCAAGAAGCTCTCGCAGGACAGCTCCGGCAGGAGGAGATGGACCGGATGAATCAGGACGGGGAGGCGAACCAGTCCTTTTTGCAGGATGACTCCCTTCTAAAGGATTTCATCGTGGAAGCGCTCGAGTATATCAATGAGATCGAAGTCAATATCCTGAATCTCGAGCAGAATCCGGATAACAAAGAGCATGTAAACGCCGTTTTCCGGCCGTTCCACTCGATCAAGGGAGTCGCCGGGTTTCTCAATCTGGAAAAGATAAGAGACCTGGCCCACAGCCTGGAAAATGCGCTTGATAAGGTGAGGAACGACGAGTGGCCCGTGTCCTCGATGCTGATAGATATAATTCTGGACGGTGCCGATGCCCTCAAGGAGATGATTGGAAATCTCAGGAACAGAATGGATGGGAGGGAGGAAGAACCGCTGAGGGTCGATATCTCGGCGCTGGAGATGCGTCTGAAGAAACTCGAAGAGGATCCTTCCGGACAGGGGACTGTCGGCGAGTCGAATGTCAAAAAGATCGGCGAAATACTCGTTGAAGATGGCGTCATCAGGGAAGAGACTCTGGAAATGGCGCTTAAAGAGGCCTCCCGGTCCGTCCCGCCCAGGAAAATAGGGGAGACTCTGATAGAAGACGGGAAAGTGACCCCCAAGCAGGTTTCGCAGGCGCTGCGAAAACAGGCCAGCCAGATTACAGATGCCACTTCCATTCGGGTCGATACAAGAAAACTGGATGACCTTGTGAATATGGTCGGCGAGTTGGTGATCACTCAAACCATGATCCGGCAGAGCCCTATTGTCCAGGGTAATAAGGAAAGAAAACTGTTCAGGGATATTTCCCAGCTCGTGACGATTACGTCCGAGCTCCAGCGACTCTCGACGAGTCTGCGGATGATTCCCATCAAGCAAACGTTTCAAAGGATGTCACGGCTGGTCAGGGATCTCTCGAGGGCTGCGGGAAAAACAATCAACATCGAACTCGAGGGTGAGGACACAGAAATCGATCGCAATATGGTTGAAGAAATCTATAATCCTCTGGTTCACCTGATCAGGAATGCCGTGGACCACGGTATCGAGAGCCCCCGGGAGCGGATCGATTGCGGGAAACCGGAGGCGGGTCTGATCACGTTGAAAGCGTATCACAGAGGCGGGTATGTAGTTATCGAAATAGCGGATAACGGACGGGGACTGAATAAAGGAAAAATTCTGGACAAGGCGATTCGCAACAGGCTTGTCGATCCTCAAGAGAGTTTATCCGATGCCGATATCTTCCGGCTCATATTCCTGCCGGGTCTTTCAACCGCGGATAAAATTACAGATGTGTCCGGCAGGGGAGTTGGGATGGACGTTGTGAAAAAAGCGATCGAAAAACTGCGCGGCAAGATCGAAATTGAAACGATCGAGGGCCGGGGCACAACTTTCATAACGAGCTTTCCGCTTACCATGGCCATTATCGACGGAATGATCGTGAGAGTGGGGCGGGAGCGCTACATCATTCCCACCACTGCCATCCGTCAACTGCTCAGGCCCACCCGGGAGTCCTATAACAGTGTGATTAATAAGGGGGAAATGATAAACGTCAGGGGCAATTTGCTGCCCCTCGTCAGGCTTTATGATTTGTTCGACATCGAGCCGGAACACAAGGAGCCCTGGGAATCCATCGTTGTCGTGGTGGATGGCGAGAGCAGATCCAAATGTCTCCTTGTCGACGAGATCATCGGCAAGGAAGAAGTGGTAATCAAGGGACTGGGCGAGGGGCTGAAAATGGTCAAAGGGGTTTCGGGGGGAGCCATTATGGGCGACGGAAGCGTGGGACTTATTCTGGATCCCGAAGGTCTGTTTGAATTGAGCGAGGAGAAAGCCGCGTAGGGTATTTTTTGGAGGATTTATTATGGTCGATAAGAAGATAAAAATTCTGGTTGTCGATGACTTTGCCACAATGAGAAAAGTGATCAGGAATCTTCTCAAGCAGATTGGATATGACAATGTCATTGAAGCTGAGAACGGTCAGGTGGCCTTCAGGACATTGAAGTCCCAGAAGGTGGACTTTGTCATTTCCGATTGGAATATGCCTACGATGAGCGGGCTGGAGCTCCTGAGAGCGATTCGTGCGGACCAGGAATTAAGTAAAACACCTTTCCTGATGGTAACAGCGGAAGCCCTCAAAGAAAATGTGGTCGAAGCAGTCAAGGCGGGCGTGAACAATTATATTGTAAAGCCCTTTACCGCTGAAGTACTGGAAGAAAAAATCGCAAAAATCACCGATTCCCTGTAACCACCACCGCAATAGAAAGGCATATCATGGATGTTCGATTCATTAATCCCTTTTTGGAGGGGACGGTTAGCGTTCTGAAGACAATGGCATTCATTGAGCCCCGTCCGGGAAAACCTTATCTGAAGAAGGACAGTTTGGCGAAAGGGGACATTTCCGGGATCATAGGATTAACGGGTAATGTCCGCGGTTCCCTTGCCCTGAGCTTCAGTCAGGGATGCATCTTGAAAATAGTGTCCAATATGCTGGGCGAGGAAATGAACGAGATCAACGGCGATATAAAGGACGCCGTCGGAGAGATAACCAACATGGTATCAGGAGTGGCGCGGAAGAAACTGGAAAGTATGGGCCTGGTTCTTTCCGCGGCGATACCTACGGTGGTGTCAGGGAAGGATCATTCCGTCATCCACGTGCTGGGCGGACCCAGCATCATCATCCCGTTTGAAATTGATGCCGGTCCTTTCGTGGTGGATGTGTGCCTGAAGTAAGGATTCCCTATTTCCCCTTGTAAATAAACCGCTCGAACAGCCGGTGAAACGGCGTCCAGTCGGATTCCTCGCCGTCGGATGCCTCGATATGCCTTTGAAAGGCATTGACTTTGGCATCGAGGTCATCGATATAATGGATTATGAGCGCTTCCAGGGTTTTGGGCCGCTTGGGGGAACCGAATTCCATGGACCCGTGATGGCTCAGGAGAATATGTCTCAGTTCCATGGCTAGTTGTTTGGGGAAGTGTTCTATCCGGGAGATCTTTGAATCCAGCATCTCCACCCCGATCACGATGTGGCCGACCAGTCTTCCCTCGTCGGTATAATCAATCATCCGGTCATAGGCCAATTCATCGATTTTTCCGATATCATGGAGTATTCCGCCGGCGATCAGAAGATCGCGATCGACGTCTTCATAATGGCCGGCAACCTGAACGAGCAAGCGGACGACTGAGAGCGTGTGTTCGAGAAGCCCTCCGATGCAGACATGGTGGAAAGCTTTTGCGGCCGGAGCGCTCTTGAAGCGCCGGACGATTTCTTCGTCCCGGAAAAATTCCTCCAGAAGGCCGCGCAAACAGGGATTTTCCACCTGCCGTATGAATGCCATCAGCTCTTCGAACATCTCTTCTATATTTGATTTCGATGCCGGACAAAAATCGACGGGATCGATATCGCTGTCGTCGATTTTTTTTACGTCCGTGATGGAAAGCTGGAGGGAGCTCTTGAAATTAGCTGCCCTCGACTGGATACGAATGACATCCCCTTTTTTAAAGAGAACATTGTATTCGTTCGCCTTGTCCCAGATCCTGCCTTCGATCTCGCCGGTCCTGTCCCTGAGGCGCAGGCTCAGATACGGCGAGCCCTTTTGAGAAAAGGTCATGTTTTTTTCCGTGACCAGAAAAGAATCGTGAACCTGGTCCCCCGCCTTGATTTGTCTGATGAAAATATTTTTATGGCTCATAATTTTACTCTCGTGATCTTTGCATGAGACGTTTTGTATTTAAATTCTAACTCCCGATTCTAAGCACTAAACAAATTCCAAAATTCCAAAACCTACGGGACCTGCAAATCTGGAGCATTGAAATTTTGCAAAGATTTATCTTCAACCAGGCGTTCCTTCCCATTCATCGATTATGCGTTCCCGATGCGTGTAAATTCTGAATTTTCCCCCTCGCACATATCCTATCAGGGTGATACCCTCGGAAGCGGCCAATTCGACCGCCATGGAGGTCGGTGCGGAATGGGATATTACGACCGATATCCCCATACGGGAAATCTTCGTTATTATTTCAGACGAAATCCTTCCGGTAGTGAGGATTATTTTATCCGAACAATCCATCTTGTTAAGCAAAGAGAATCCTCCCAGCATATCGATCGTATTATGCCTTCCGATATCCTCTCTCGCTGCGATTATTTTTCGGGAATCCGCCAGGGCAGAGCAGTGGGTTCCGCGCGTCACGTCGTGCAGCTTCGACGAAAGCAGAAGCCCTTTCATCAGGCGGTAGACAGTGTCGGGAGAAAAGACCGGCCCCGGTGTCATTTTCCTCAGCAGCGGTTTTTTTTTCGCTTTTCGGAACCTGGCCCCGCTGGAGCCGATCACCTTCCGGGTGGGGAGTCCGTAAAGGGCATCGCGCCCAGTGCTGATCCGGACGCTTCCCTTCGACTTGGAGACGGTTATGGCCCTGATATCCTCGGATGTCGTTATCAGACCTTCCGATCTCACGTATCCGATTGCGAGTTCCTTCAGGTGATTGCCCGTGCAGGCGAGGCTGATCAGGCGCTCGCCATTGAACACGATATCGAGAGAAGTTTCCCGGATAAGCGTTGTCCGCACGTCCGAGGGGATGACACCTTCATAAGAGCGGATATTGAGCCGGACGACGCCGTCCGGCAAATCGCCGTTTTTCATTTCCCTTCCCGGTCTCTCAAGAGCCGGTGATCTCCGACCCTCATAGTAAACTTGATCAGATCGAAATATTCCAGAAGGGGAATAATATATTTGCGGCTCAGTCCGGTCAACTCTTTAAAATCGGCGGGGGTTGATTTTCCTTTTCTCAACAGAAGCCCTCGATAATCCTGCTGGAGACGCTCCAGTTCATCCCTGTGGAAATACAGCTCCTCATTGATTTTGACCAGAACGCCTTCTTTCTGCATGACCCCCATGACGCTGCCCACGGGGGCGTTTTTACCAAAGCGCTCGACAACTTCCCGGATTGTGGGCGGAGTCAACTTCGAAGACAAATAGATTTCCGATATCTTTTTTCGGAGTTCCCCCAGGTCGCCTTTCAAATCCATCCGGTGGTCCGGAGTTCTCAGGATATCTTTCTCCACAAGAATTCTGCCGTCTTTTTCCAGTTCCCGGATGACAAGATTGAAGAGCCTGGAATCGAGATAGCCCTGTGCCGATTTCAGCTCTTCTTTGGCAATGCCGGGCTTCAGCGGGGCTCTGTCCTGATAGGATTTTATTTCCGAAAAAATCCGCTCGCGGATTTTTTTGTAGATGGAAGGAGAAACCACTCTCATTTCATCGGTATCGAGCAGAATTGCTTCTCTTTTCAAGATCAGCTCTTTTATGAGAATATCAAGTGTGTCCGGAGATATCCCTGTTCTGACCGAAAGCCCGCGCATGGGTATTCCCGATGTCCCCGACCTTTCCAGGATAACCGCAGCCTTTTCTGCATCGGTACCTTTGCGCAGAGGCTCGAATTCCGCGTCTGTCACACCTGAGTGTCTCTTATGCTTTTTGGGCAAAGGATCCAGGATCTGACCGCCGCCGATGGTCCTGATCGGCGAATAGCTCCGGACAACGAACCTGTCGCCCGCCATGTTGACGCCGGGAGTCTCAAATACAATCTGGGCATAGGCGCTTTCACCAGGTTCGATCTCATCCCTGTCAAGCAGTATCAGCCGGGAGATCGTCTCCACGGTTCCGGTATGAAAGCGTACAAGCGTCCTGTTCTTCAGCTTTCCGGAAGCACAGGGAAGATATCTCAACAGGGTATCGATCCGGCTTGTCGGTTCGAAGATGCCGGGATGGGCAATTAGAGCACCCCTCGCAATGGATTGCCTGTCGACCCCCTGCAGATTGACCGCGGTTCTCTGGCCCTTTTCTGCAAACTCCACTGCCTGATTATGGACCTGAATCCCCCTTACCCGCGCCGTAATCTTCCCGGGCAGTATCTCGATCATTTCTCCTGTGCGCAGTTTTCCGGAAATCAGAGTACCTGTCACGACCGTTCCGAAACCCCGCATGGTAAATACCCTGTCTACCGGAAGCCGGAATATGCCGCTCGTAGAGGTCTCCTCCATCCCCGAGGCGAGCTCTTCCAGAGCCGAGAGAAACTCCGGAATGCCCTCCCCTGTCTCCGATGACAGAGGTATGATCGGCGAGGATTCCAGGAAACTTCCCTTGAGAAACTCTTTTATATCCTCCGTGACCAGCGACAGCCATTGCGCCTCGACGAGGTCGGTTTTTGTCAGGGCGACAAGGCCGTGTCTTATTCCCAGGAGCGTACATATATCGAGATGCTCTTTCGTCTGCGGCATGATCCCCTCATCCGCTGCGATGACGAGCGCGACAATGTCAATCCCGCCTGCGCCGGCGACCATGTTCTTTACGAATTTTTCGTGTCCGGGGACATCCACAATCCCAATCCGCCGGCCGTTCTTGAGGTCGAGGTGGGCAAACCCGAGTTCAATAGTGATTCCGCGTTCCTTTTCCTCTTTAAGCCTGTCTGTATCGATACCGGTTATGGCCTTGACCAGGGATGTTTTCCCGTGGTCAACGTGTCCCGCGGTGCCGAGGATGATATGCCTCATTATCTCTATTTCCTTAATGAAACAAATAAACTAATGGTAAAACATATCAAAATCCTTAAGCTTACACAATTAAAAAGCCTTCAGGACGCGGACGGTCAAAAAAAGATTGCCAAAAAAAGAGAAATCGTGATAGTTTTATGCATCTATGAGAATACTTGGCCTCGATTACGGGAGCAAGAAAATCGGTTTAGCTGTTTCAGATGAGCTGGGTGTAACCGCACAGGCCGTTTGCGTGATTGCAAGAAAAAACATGGAACGCGATCTGGAACAGATCGCCGATTATGTCAGCAGATATCGGGTCGAAAAGATTGTTGTCGGATATCCGCTCCGGCTGGATGGTTCAGAAGGGGTTCAATGCGGGAAAGTCAACCGGTTCATCGAGCGCCTGTCAGCCAGGTTTTTGATCCCGGTCGTCCGGTGGGATGAAACCCTTTCCACCCGCGAAGCGGAGGATATCCTGACAGAAGCGAATATCAGTCGGAAGAAGAGGAAGAGTGTAGTGGATAAAATTGCTGCCGGAATTATTCTTCAATCGTATCTTGATCATCTGAGGGCAAAAAATAATTTCAGAGCCCCTTCATTTTTCTAATCAAGATTAACCAATAAAATCATAAGCTTGTGAATCTCTTGACCCTATCCTATCCAGGACAGGGTATTTATGCTTTTAGAGGATGTGGATCGCAATCCGGGGAGGTTGAAGGTGGAGATTCTGAAAATCGTAAGTGAAAAGAAATTTCCGATTGCCTTGCATTTAGTCGCTTTCTTGCTGATTTGTTGCGCTGTTTATCTGAATTATTTGAAAACGCCGCTGGATAACAGAAATACGGTTTTGACCATAGAGGTGCCAAGAGGCTCCAATTTCTCCAGGATCATGGACATTCTCGGCGAAGCGGGATTGGTCAAGAACAGGCTCGCTTTTTACATTTTTGCGAAACTGAAGGATGCTCCTACGCATATACGGGCGGGGGAATATGAATTAAGCAGCTCCATGTCTCCGTCGCTGATCATTGATAAACTGATCAGGGGGGAAATCAAAGGGTATCACGTGCCGATACCGGAGGGCTTTACTGTGAGTCAGATCGCATCTACGCTGGCCGAAAGGGGGCTTGTCAACAAGAAGGAGTTTCTCAGGTTGAGCGTCGATCCGGTCTTCCTTTCATCCCTGAATATACAGGGGAGAAGTCTGGAAGGGTTTCTTTTTCCTGACACCTATATTTTTACAAAATCTATGAATGAGCGGGAGATTATCACGCTTATGGTCAATCAGTTCTGGAAAAAGATAAAACCCGAGATCATCCAGAAAGTGGAGGAACGGGGGTGGACCCTGAATCAGCTTCTGACTATGGCGTCCATGATAGAGAAGGAAGCGAAAATAAAGGAAGAAAAAGCCCTGATCTCCGCTGTCTTTCATAACAGACTGAAAAATTCCATGAGATTGCAATGCGACCCGACAGCCGTATACGGGCTGGAAGGTTTCAACGGCATTATTACGAGAGAGCATCTGAAAAATAACTCCTCTTACAATACGTATAAAATCAACGGCTTGCCTCCGGGACCGATTGCCAACCCCGGTCTGGATTCCATCCTGGCCGCGCTCTATCCGGCCCAGGTGGATTATCTTTACTTTGTGGCCAGAAATGACGGCTCCCACCAGTTTTCCACCAGCCTGGCGCTTCACAATGAAGCCGTGGCGAAATTTCAGTTGAAAAGAAATTAAATTAAAAAGAGAAGAAAATTAAGTTTTTTGCTTGACAAACGGAATCTCCCTCTATATACCAAAGGTGGAGTAAAGTGGATGATTGTGGAGGGAGTAAATGTCCGTTTTCCGGGGCAGATATTATCACACCATAGATGGTAAGGGCAGAATCATCTTTCCAGCCAAGCTCCGGGAAGTCTTTGCCGAAAAATACGACAACCAGATGGTCATCACAAACTGGGACGGCTATCTGATGGTGTTTCCTTACGATGAATGGCGGATACTGGAGGAAAAGATCAGCCATCAATCTCTGCTTCGCAAGGAAGTAAGGGCATTCCAGCGTTTCTTCATGTCGGGGGCCGTGGATTGCTCTTTTGACAGCCAGGGTCGGGTGCTTATTCCGCCCTCTCTGCGGGAATACGCAAAGCTGGAGAAAGAAATCGTCCTTGCCGGGATGGTAAGGGTGATCGAGATCTGGGGTAAAGAGCGCTGGGAGGAGGAAATCAATAAATCCGGGTCCAATGTCGATTCCTTCAGTGAATACATGGCGGACCTGGGAATATGACAGGTATCTACTATGGAGCCATTCCACCGGCCGGTTATGGTGAAAGAGGTGCTCGAGAGTCTTCATTGCAGGCCCGGAGGAATTTATGTGGACGGGACCGTGGGCGGGGCAGGACATGCTGGAGAGATCCTGAGGGCGACCGCCCCTGACGGGATACTGATCGGGATCGACGCGGATGAGGAGGCGATTGCGGAATCCGAGCGGCGCCTGGCAGGCTTCGGCAAAAGAAAAATTCTCATACAGGGCAATTATTCCTCTCTTGCAAAGATTCTATTCGAACTGAATATCAGAGAGGTGGACGGCATATTGCTGGATCTCGGGGTATCGTCACACCAGCTCGAGACAGCTGCCCGGGGATTCAGTTTTTCTATCGACGGCCCTTTGGATATGCGCTTTGACCGAAATCAGAAATGGAGTGCATACGATCTGGTCAACAGATATTCTGAAGGGGAACTGGCGCGGATCATTGGGGAATACGGCGAGGAGACGATGGCAAGGAGAATCGCCAGGGCCATTACGGGTGCAAGAGAAAAATCCCCGGTCAAATCGACCGGAGAACTCGCCGGTATTATCTCGAGAGCCGTGCCCGCGCGCGCGGGAAGAAAAAAAATTCACCCTGCCACCAGAACCTTCCAGGCCATCAGAATAGCCGTGAACAATGAACTGGCCGATCTACTGAAGGTGATCGATGAGGGGATCGACTTTCTCCGGCCCTCCGGCAGGTTTTCCATAATCACTTTCCATTCACTGGAAGACAGGATCGTTAAGAATGCATTCCGCTCCTGGGAGCGGGGCTGCATCTGTCCGGCGGATGTCCCTGTCTGCACCTGCTGCAGGCAGGCTAAGTTGAAGGTGCTTACCAGAAGACCGCTGACTCCGGGTTCCGATGAGATCCGGTCCAACCCAAGGGCGCGCAGCGCCAAATTGAGGACAGCCGAGAGGATCTGATATGCCGGTTTCGAAAACACTCAGGACGCGAGTCTATTTTGAAGAGCAGGAACGTACAGGGATCAAGCTCTCAACCCTTATCCTCGTCTCCCTGATCCTGATGGCGGCCATTCTTGTCTATGTCTGGTCTCACATTCATTCCACCGAACTCAAGTACCGGATAGCTAAAGAGGTCAGCATTAAAGAGAATCTCCTTGAGGAAAACAAGAAACTGAAAGTGGAAATCGCGACCTTGAAATCTCCGAAGAGGATCGAAGCCATTGCCAGGCATCAAATGAATATGCAGCATCCCGAACGAGAACAGGTTATTTTTCTGAAATGACCAGGAAAGCAAAGAAAAAGTGGAAGCTGAGACTCTGGACACTTTTAGCCTTTTTTATCGTTATATTTTCGATTCTCATCGGACGGGCATTTCAACTCCAGATCCTTTCGGGCAAGACACTCAAGCCCCTCGCCCACAAACAGCACATAAAAGCGCTTCAGCTTCAACCTGAAAGAGGGGTCATCCTGGACCGCAACGGCGAGGAACTTGCCGTAAGCATCCTGATGGATTCCGTCTGCGCCGATCCGTCAAGGATTGTTTCCCAGGAACAGGTGTCTTCCGCTCTTGCCTCCATCATCAATGAGAGCAAGGAATCCATACTGGAGAAAATTTCCGGGTCGAAAAATTTCTGCTGGATCGCGCGTATGATTTCGCCAGCGCAGGCGGCGGCGGTGCAGGATCTGAAGATAGACGGAATTTACATAGTCAAGGAGCCGAAGAGATTCTATCCGAATCAAGGGCTGGCCGGTCCTGTTCTGGGTTTTGTGGGTCTGGATTCCGTGGGTCTGGAGGGCATAGAGCTGAAATACGATCATTATCTGAAAAGAGAGCCAGAAAAGATTATATGGGGAAGGGACGCAAGGGGAAACAAGCTTTTTCTGAAAGACAACCTTACACGAGAAAAAAATGAGAGAAACTACAATATATTGTTGACAATTGACAGCAGGATTCAATATCTTGTGGAAACACAATTGAAGAACGCAGTCGAAGAAAAAATGGCCAGGGGCGGAATTGCCATAGTAATGGATCCCCGGACAGGAGAAATCCTGGCCATGGCCCAGGAACCGGGTTTCAATCCCAATATTTTTTCGAAGAGCAATACAGAACTCCTCAAAAACAGGGCAATTGCCGACTCTTTTGACCCCGGCTCAACCTTCAAGCCTTTCGGTGTCGCTGCCGCCCTCGAAGAAGGCGTGGCAAGAGAGGGGGATCGTTTCTACTGTGAAAACGGGGTGTATGTGGTGGCGAACAGGACTATCCACGAAGCCCAGAAGAAAAAGTACGGTAATTTATCGGTTAGGGAAATTATCAAATATTCCAGTAACATAGGTTGTGCAAAGATAAGTCAGAGACTTGGAAAGGATAAATTTTACGACTATATAAGAGACTTCGGTTTCGGGTCCAAGACAGGAATTGATCTCCCCGGCGAAGCTTCGGGAATCCTCAGGCCTTCGAGCAAATGGACGAAAGTCGATTCCGCCACTATTGCATTCGGCCAGGGGGTCTCTGTGACGGCTATACAGTTGATTACGGCCCTCTGCGCGATTGCGAACAAGGGCGTTTTAATGAAGCCGTACGTAGTTAAGGCGCTGGTCGATCAAAAAGGACAGATTATCCAGGAATTCAAGCCGGCGCCTGTCAGACAGGTTATCTCGGCCCGGACGGCTGAAAGAATGACCTCCATGCTGACCGACGTGGTGTCTGCCGAAGACGGGACGGGAAAAAAGGCCCGCATTCTGAACGTTGCGGTTGCGGGCAAGACGGGAACCTCGCAGAAGTTTGATTTTGCCGCCCATAAATACTCGAGCGAGCGTGTCAGGACCTCTTTCATGGGATTCTTCCCTGCCGATAATCCTCGGATATCCATTTTTGTCATGCTCGACGAGCCCAAGCGGGACAAATGGGGAGGGGTTGCCGCAGCTCCCGTTTTCAGGAATATCGGGGAACAGATACTGAGGTGTTATGACAGAATGCCCGGAGAAATTGTGGAAGAAAAAGAAGAAGTACCGAAGGATACCGGAATCAGGTTTGTAGCGGCCCAGGAGATTGCGCCTCCGGATGAACCGGCGGAGGATTCCTCGCTGATGCCGGATTTCAGGGGGATGTCTTTGAAAAATGTGCTGAAGCTGGCCAGGGAGAGGGGGATCGCCCTCAAAGTAGTCGGGAGCGGGTGGGCTTCGAAACAGGACCCTTCTCCGGGTGTACCGTTGAACGATAATTCTTCCTGCACAGTTGTCTTCAGTACGGCAGAAAGAGAGTAAGGCCGCCTTTTGCCGGCGTGTGGAGCGGAGTCTGCAGTGCAATTGAGAGATGTTCTGAAAAACGTTGAAGCCATCGAGGTCGCGGGGGATCTTTCGGGCGAGGTCTCTTCCATACATTACGATTCCAGGAAGTGCAGAGAAGGCTCGCTCTTCGTTGCTGTGCGGGGCCTGAAGAGGGACGGCCATGACTATATACGGGAGGCGCTTGCAAGAGGCGCGAAGTATGTCGTGGGCGAGAAAGCTGTTCCCTCGGCGCCGGGCGTCACGGTCATAAGAGTCGGCAACAGCCGGAGAACCTTGGGATTACTCGGCAGAAATTTTTATCGCGATCCTTCCGCCTGTCTTTCGATAATCGGGGTGACCGGCACAAACGGAAAGACGACGGTGACTTTTCTTCTGGAGTCGATTTTGAAGGCGGCGGGATCATGTGTGGGAGTCATCGGGACAATCAATTACCGCTACGGCGGGAAAACGATTCCCGCCCCGAATACGACTCCCGAGTCGCTGGATCTTCAGCGGGTACTGAGGGAAATGGCCGATGACGGCGTGAATCACGTGATCATGGAAGTGTCCTCGCACGCCCTTGATCTGGGGCGCGTGGACGATTGCAGGTTCGCGGTGGGCATTTTCACCAACCTGTCCCAGGATCACCTTGATTATCACGGCACGATGGAGAATTATTTTTCAGCCAAGAAACGCTTCTTCCGGATGCTTGAGAAGGACGGGAACGGGCGCCTGCGGCCGGGTGTTATTCTCAATGTGGACGATCCCTGGGGGAGAAGGCTCTACGGCGAAATCGCGGTGGACGCGCTGACGTACGGCTTGGAGCAGGGGGCCGATGTCTCGGCGGATCAGATTCGTCTTTCCGCCGACGGTATTACAGCCAGGCTGCTCCTGCCCGGCGGGCAATTCGCAATCCGCTCTTCACTGATCGGAAAATTCAATCTTTACAATGTAATGGCGGCGGCGGCGGCGTGCTCCTTCCTTCATGTGCCGGACCGGTTCATCCAGGTGGGAATTGAGAACATGAAAACCATTCCCGGCCGCATGGAGAAAGTCAATCTTGAGGGACAACCGGTGGTCTTTGTCGATTACGCCCATACGGAAGATGCCCTGAAAAGGGTCCTTCAGAATATTTCCGAATTCAAGAAGGGCCGGATCATCACGGTCTTCGGGTGCGGAGGCGACCGGGACAGGGGGAAAAGGCCGCTGATGGGGAAGACGTCCGCGCAATACAGTGATTTGACCATCGTGACATCCGATAATCCCAGGACCGAAGACCCTCTCGCCATCATTGCTGAAATTGAGAGGGGGATCAATTCGGGGGCGTATAAGAAGTATGCAGCGGAGGAACTGGGCGGTTTCGGGCAGAAGGGATATGCAGTCATCGTCGACCGTAAATCCGCTATTGAGAAGGCCATCTCGATCGCCGCGCCTTCCGATATCGTCCTGATCGCCGGGAAAGGACATGAGAGTTACCAGATTGTCGGCGGCAGGACGCTGCCGTTCGATGACCGGGCCGTCAGCCGGGAAGTTCTGGAGGGACTGAGAGACAGGAGGTTGTCTTGACTGGAAAATATTCCCCTGTCCTCAGGGGTGATGAAGTTTTAAAGGCCGTGTCCGGACGGCTTGTCAGAGGGAATATCGGCACGGTCTTTAGAGGTATATCGACGGATTCCCGGACAGCGGCAAAAGATCATTTATTCATAGCCCTGATCGGAGACAGGTTCAACGGGCATGATTTCATAAGGGACGCCGTTTCGAGCGGAGTAACCGGTGTCCTGGTTCGTCAAGGGGAGGAAAGGAGGCTGGAATCGCTCCACGAAGATGTCTGCGTCATCAGTGTCGGCGACACCTTGCAGGCGCTCGGGGATATCGCCCATTTCTGGCGTTGCAGGCATTCGATCCCCGTGGCCGCGGTGACCGGAAGTTCGGGCAAGACTACGACGAAAGAGATGACGGCCGGGATACTCGCTCAGGTCATGACGGTCCTCAAGAGCGAGGGGAACTTCAACAACCTGATCGGACTTCCTCTGACTCTACTGGGCATGAGCGACGACCATGATGCGGTCATCCTCGAGATGGGTACGAACAGACGAGGGGAAATCGCGAGGCTCACGGATATATCGTCGCCGGATATCGGCTTGATCACGAATATCGGCCGGGCCCATCTAGAGGGTCTTCATTCGGTGGAGACGATCCGGGAGGAGAAAGGGGATCTCTTTCAACATATGGGCAGGAGCGGGATAGCGGTCATCAATATAGATGACGAGAACCTGAGGATGCTTGCGGCGCTCGGGAAAAGGAGGCCGGTTACGTTCGGAATCGAGCGCGAAGCACTGGTCCGGGCGGAAAATATAAAAGAGCAGGGGGAAAAAGGCGTCCGCTTCACGCTGAAGGCCGCGAAGGAAGCCCGGGAGATATCGATACCGGTTCCCGGGAGGCACAATGTGTACAATGCACTCGCCGCAGCAAGCATAGCTTGGTGCATGGGAATGGAAATAGATTTGATCTCCAGTGGACTGCGGGATTTCAAGCCGGTGCCTGGACGGATGGAGGTCGTCCGGTTGAGAAACGGGGCGTTCATGATCCGGGATACGTACAATGCCAACCCGGATTCCGTGAGGGCCGCACTGGCCGCGCTTGCGGGCCTGAAGGGGAGCGGCTTCTCCGCGGTGGTTCTGGGGGACATGCTTGAGCTGGGTGGGCATTCCGAGAGAATGCACGAAGAGGTCGGTTACTATGCCGCGGAAACGGGGGTGGATGCCCTTTTCCTGCGCGGGAATTTTTCAGAGGCGGTTGCTTCCGGGGCGCGTGCGGGCGGGCTCAACGGAGGGAAGATATTCCGCATAGAGGAGCCCCATGAGATTGCATCTGTGCTTGAGTCCATAATGAAAGCGGGGGACTGGGTCCTGATCAAAGGTTCAAGGCGCATGAAAATGGAAGAGGTTTCAGCGGCGCTCGAAAATGTGATCGGAATCACCGAAAGTGAGTCCGCAAAGTGAAAAAAAGCTTCGGTGTCGAGATTAGAGTTTTATATCGTGAGGTTTCAATTTGATTTACCATTTATTATATCCGTTACATACAGCGTATTCGTTTTTTAACGTGTTCCGGTATATAACGTTCCGGACCATCTATGCCATGATTACGGCCATGATTATCGCTTTTGTCCTCGGTCCATGGCTGATCCGCAAACTGCAGTCCCTGCAGATAGGTCAGCCGATCCGGGAAGACGGTCCCGATTCCCATATGTCCAAGAAAGGGACCCCGACGATGGGCGGCATACTGATTATTTTTTCCGTTGTCATCTCTACGCTCCTGTGGGCGAATCTGACAATCGATTACGTATGGTTTGTCCTGCTGGTGACCATCGGGTTCGGCCTGATCGGTTTTCTGGACGATTACCGCAAACTGTCGAACGGCAGCAAGGGCATGCCGGGGAAGGTCAGGATGGGAGGAGAAATTCTGATCGCGCTTTTCATCAGTATCATCCTGTACCTCAAACCCAGTTTCAGCTCGAATATCACCATTCCCTTTTTCAAGACGATTTTGCCAGATCTCGGAGTGGGATATATTGTCCTTTCGACGTTCATTATCGTGGGGGCGGCGAACGCCGTCAACCTTACGGACGGCCTCGATGGCCTCGCGATCGGACCGGCTCTGATATGTTTCCTGACGTATCTGCTGTTCGCCTATTTTGCCGGGAATTTCCGGATCTCATCCTATCTACAGATTCCTTATGTTCCGGGTACGGGGGAACTGGCTGTCTTCTGCGGGGCGATGGCGGGTGCCGGGATCGGCTTCCTCTGGTACAATGCCTATCCGGCCCAGATATTCATGGGGGACGTGGGCTCCCTCTCTCTCGGCGGGGCGCTCGGTACCCTGGCCGTCGTAACGAAGCAGGAAATCCTGCTTGCCATCGTAGGCGGTGTTTTTGTTATGGAGACTATATCAGTGATCTTCCAGGTAGGATGGTTCAAGGTTTCCAACGGGAAAAGGATATTCAGGATGGCGCCCATTCACCACCATTTTGAACTGAAGGGATGGGCCGAGCCCAAGGTTATAGTGAGATTCTGGATAATAACGGTAATTTTGGCGCTGGTCGCCATAAGCACCCTGAAACTGAGATGAGGATGATGGATCTGTCCGGCAGAAAAGTACTGGTGATCGGTCTGGGAAAAACGGGGATCGAGACGGTGCGCTTCCTTTCCGCCCGCGGCTCGAAAATCGAGATGACGGATGAGAAGCCCGCGGCGGAACTCGCTCCCGCGCTTCGCGCCCTTGGAGAGCTCAGGGAACCGCCGCAGATGAGGCCGTACGGAGAGAAGGGGCTGGACGGCATCGATCTCGTCATTCCTTCGCCGGGTGTTCCGCCCTCCAATCCGCTCCTTCGGGAGGCTGTGGCGAAAAGGGTGCCGGTTCTGAGCGAGCTGGAGGTCGCCTTCCGTTTTCTGCGCGTGCCTGTCATTGCCATTACCGGAACGAACGGAAAGACAACGACAACAACGCTAATCGGAAAAATCCTTTCGGCGTCCGGTTTGAGAGTCTTCGTCGGCGGCAATATCGGGAATCCGCTGATCGGTTATGCCGCGGGTGCGCAGGAAGACGATTACGCTGTTGTGGAAGTGAGCAGCTTTCAATTGCAGTGGATCGAAACATTCAAACCCCGCATCGCCGTTCTTTTGAATATAACGCGCGATCATGTCGATTATCACGGGACATTCGAGGAATACCGGAAAGCCAAAGAGAGAATCTTCGAGAATCAGGGTGCCGGCGATCTTGCCATACTGAACGCGGATGACCCTGCGTCCGTCCTCATTGCGACGAAGATCCGGGCCCGGGTAAAATATTTCAGTTCGACACTGCGGTCTTTCGATGGCATTTATATGAATCACGAGTGCCTGATTTCGCGCGAACGGAACGGCGCAGAGGAGCGGTTTCCCCTCAGGATGATCAGGATACCCGGGCGGCACAACATTGAGAATGTCATGGCGTCCGTTCTGACGGCGAGGCAATGCGGCTGTGCTGCGGCGGATATTGTTTCGGCTGTTTCGGATTTTGCCGGCGTTTCCCACCGGATCGAATTCGCGGGGGAAAAGCGGGGGATCGCGTTTTACGATGACTCCAAGGGAACTAACGTGGGGGCGGTGGTCCGGGCCGTGGAGAGCTTTTCGAAGCCGGTCATTCTGCTTCTGGGTGGAAGGGATAAAGGAGGGGATTTTGAAATACTTTCTCCTCTGATCCACAGACACGTCAAGGAACTCGTCCTTTTCGGCGAGGCCAGAGACCGGATCCGCGCCGTGATCGGCGGGCTCGTCAGAACTCGGACTTCGTCTACACTGAAAGAGGCGGTGGAAACCGCGTACCGCGATGCATCCCCTGGAGACATTATCCTCCTTTCGCCTGGATGTGCCAGTTTTGATGAATTCGCGAATTACGCGGAACGCGGAAATTTCTTTAAAGAAACAGTGGAGCGGCTCTCCGATGTTTAGGGAACGCCCAATAGGAAGAGGAAAAAGGCCGGATTACGTACTGTTGATCACGACGCTCATCCTGGTGAGCTTCGGGACGGTAATGATTTACAGTTCGAGTTCAATCATCGCCACTATGGGTAAATCCGGCGACGGGTATTTCTATCTAAAAAAACAGCTCTTCTTCTTCGTCGTCGGATTGGCGGCCATGCTCGCGCTCTGCCGGATTCCATACGAATACTTTAAGAGATTCGCGTATCCCGGCGTCGCTGTCTCCCTCGTCCTCCTTCTTGTTCTTTTTATCCCCCGTCTGGGGGTCAAAGTGGGGGGGGCTACCCGGTGGCTGAATCTGGGCTTCTTCACCTTCCAAGTCACGGAGCTGGTCAAAATAGCTTTGATCCTTTTTTTGGCGCATTTTCTGACGAAAAATAACGCCCAGATCAGAGAATTGAGGACAGGACTGCTGATGCCGCTCACCGTTACGGCGGTTTTCCTGGGGCTGATCATGTTGCAACCCGACTTCGGGACTGCCGGGATTGTCGCCGTCGTCCTTGTATGCATGTTGTTCCTTGCGGGAAGCCGGATTATGCATTTGTCGGCTATGGTGGGAGTACTTGTTCCAGTCGCGGTATGGCTTGTTATGCACAAGCGCTATCGCATGGAGAGGATTTTCGGGTTCTTCGATCCCTGGAAAGACGCGCAGAAATCCGGATTCCAGATAATCCAGTCCTTTATCTCTTTCGGCTCCGGCGGCACCTTCGGTGTCGGTCTGGGCGACGGTATGCAGAAATTGTTTTACCTGCCCGAGCCTCATACGGATTTCATCCTTTCGGTCATCGCCGAGGAAAGCGGATTCATCGGCGTGGCGGCGGTAATCATCCTCTTCCTCGTTTTCGTGTTCAGGGGATTCATTATCGCCTTCAAAGCGCCGGATCTCTTTGGTACGCTCCTGGCTGCCGGCTTGACGACACTGATCGCGACGGAAGCCCTGATTAATATAGCCGTGGTTATGGCCCTGGTTCCGACAAAGGGTCTGGTACTTCCTTTCCTGAGCTATGGCGGTTCGTCCCTCATTATGAGTATGGCGGCAGTGGGAATGCTCCTGAGTATTTCCACCGCCCGTAAATAGGGGGATTAGATGAAGATCATCATAGCCGGCGGAGGAACCGGCGGGCACTTGTTTCCCGGCATCGCAATTGCCGAGGAATTTCTTAGGAGGGACAGTGGAACCGCCGTTCTGTTCATCGGGACGGGGAAGGGATTGGAAAAGAGAATTCTTCCGGGTCTGGGTTTTCCGTTGAAGACCATGGATATTGAAGGCATAAAGGGGAAAGGCATCCGGAAATCGTTTGCGGCTCTTTTGAAAATCCCCTGGAGCCTGGTACAGGCGAGCCGAATGATCCGGGATTTCAAACCTGATATCGTGATAGGCGTCGGCGGCTATGCTTCAGGCCCTGCTGTCCTGGCGGCGCATTGGATGGGGATCAGGACGGTGATTGCGGAGCAGAATGCTATACCCGGGGTAACCAACAGAATCCTCGGCGTGTTTGCCGACCGGGTGTTTTTGAGTTTTCCCGAAACCCGGGCGTGGTTTCGTGCGGACAAGGCCGTGGTTTCGGGCAACCCCGTGAGACCCGGGTTTCATGAATGTGGCAGGCGTGAAGGCAAGGACAGGATGTTCACGGTTCTTATCTTCGGCGGGAGCCAGGGGGCAAGGAGCATCAACAGGGCCGTCGCGCAAGCACTCCCTCATTTGAGGGAAATCAGCGGCACCCTGCAGATCATTCATCAGACCGGGGACAGAGACCTGCAGTTTATGGAAAATGCATATAGAGCAGCCGGTATTCATTCCGAAGTGCTTCCTTTCATAACGGATATGATGTCGGCGTACAGCCGGGCGGATCTGCTGGTCTGCCGGGCGGGGGCGACTTCGATAGCGGAGATTACAGCGTGCGGCAAAGCGGCTGTTCTGATCCCGTTTCCTCATGCGGTTAATGACCACCAGACGAAAAACGCGGAAGTCCTTTACCATGCCGGGGCGGCTGAAATGATACATGAGAAGGATCTGGACGGGAAACGGCTGGCCGATACGATACGGCGCCTCCATGATGATCCCGGCCGGATCAGGGCGATGGAAGAGAAGTCGGCCGCGCTCGGCAATATCCGGGCGGCGGAAACCGTTGTGGATGAATGCATGGCGCTCATGCGCAGGGTGAAAAGGTGAAGGGAGTAAATATGGATAATCATCAAAGACGGGACTGGATGCAGCGGAAAATAAAATTCATCCATTTTGTCGGGATCGGCGGCATTGGGATGAGCGGCATCGCGGAGGTGCTTCTCAACCTCGGCTATGCGATCAGCGGCTCTGACCAGAACGAGTCGGATATCACATCCCGTCTGGCTTCAATGGGCGCCAGGATTCACTACGGGCACCGTGCATCCAACCTGGGCGATGCGGATGTCGTCGTAACGTCGACTGCCATAAAATCCGGCAATCCGGAAGTGGATGCCGCGCATGAGAGGAATATCCCCGTGATTCCCCGGGCGGAGATGCTGGCGGAGCTGCTGAAAATGAAATTCGCGATCGCCGTTTCCGGAATGCACGGGAAAACCACCACGACCTCCATGATCTCCACGCTCCTGGCGAACGGCGGCCTGGACCCGACCATGGTCATCGGCGGAAAACTCGCGAGCATCGGAAGCAACGCGCGGCTGGGCAACGGAGAGGTCATCGTCGCGGAGGCCGATGAGAGCGACGGCTCTTTTCTGAAATTGAGCCCTTCCATTGCGGTCATTACCAATATCGACCGCGAGCACCTTGACTACTACAGGGATATTTGCGAAATCAAGGAGGCCTTCGTGCAGTTCGCAAACATTGTCCCCTTCTACGGGTCGACCATTCTGTGTTTTGATGACGAACACGTCAGGGATATCCTCCCGCGGATCAAAAGAAGGACGATCAGCTACGGGCTGTCCGACTCCGCGGACTACCGCGCCGCGGATATCTCATTCTCGGGGTCCGGATCCAGGTACAACCTTTATTATAAAGGCGAGGGGCTGGGGGAAATATCGCTCAGCGTTCCGGGGCTCTTCAATATTTACAACTCCATGGCGGCTGTCGCCGTCGCCAGGGAGCTGGAAGTGCCGCTGCCTGTAATCCGGGACGGGATAAGAGCCTTCACCGGCGTGCACCGCAGGCTTGAAGTGAAGGGGAGAGTCGACGGGATCACGGTTGTCGACGACTACGGCCACCATCCAACAGAAATAAGGGCTACTCTCGCCGCCGCAAGACAGGTCTGGAAAGGACGACTCATCGTCGTCTTTCAGCCTCACCGTTTCACCCGTACCAAAGCACTTTTTAAGGAATTTCTGACCGCCTTTCCGGATGCCGATGTACTGGTCCTCACTGATATTTATCCGGCGAGTGAGCCGGAGATAAAAGGAGTGCACGCGTCTAAGTTATGTGAGGGTATTCAAGCGGCCGGCCACGGCCATGCGGTTTATCTGCCCGGATTCGAAGAAATCGTCAGTTATCTGCGCGGGATCGCAAAAGCGGGCGATGTGATCATCACGCAGGGCGCGGGAAGTGTATGGAAGATCGGAGAGGCGTTTTTGAAAGGATAAATTGATTCAAACCAGGAGAAAGGTTGTTCAACAGTCCGCCGGGTGTTAACTTGTTCATAGTTCAGAATTCGGAATTCAATATCTTCGGCGGGGCATGTAAAATGGCTTTGGATGAGTCGATACAACGGGAACTGAAGATGATCGTGTCCGGCCGCGTTCTCTTTGACGAGCCTATGGACAGGCATACGTCCATTGGTGTCGGGGGAAAGGCGGACGCCGTTATCTATCCTTCCGACGCGGATGAACTGGGCCGGATTATCGCCTTCTTGAAATCAAGCGCTATCCCCTTCATGCCCATCGGCAACTGTACAAATCTGATTGTCAGGGACGCCGGATACCGGGGCGTTCTCGTGTCCCTGCGTTCTCTCAAAGGAATGAGCATTGCCGGAAGCAGAGGCCATGAGATCGTCGTTTCCGCGGATGCGGGGGTCGCCCTTTTCGATCTCGTGCGGCTGACGGCGGAGAACTCCCTTACCGGGATGGAGTTTCTGGCGGGCATCCCCGGAAGTGTCGGGGGTGCGGTGAAAATGAATGCGGGCGCTTACGGGCATGAGATGAAGGATACCGTGTGCACGGTTTTTCTGATGAACGGCAGCGGCCGGATAAAGAACGCCGGCCGGCATGAGCTCGAATTCGAATACCGCAATCTCGATCTCCCTCAGGATACGGTTATTCTGGGAGCGGAATTCCTTCTGAAGAAGGGCTCGGCGGGCGAGATCAGGCAGAGAATCCAGGAGATCCTTGAGGCGAGAAGGAAGAGGCATCCTCTGCGGGACCGCAGCGCCGGTTCCGTTTTCAAGAACCCGAAAGGCGTTCCGGCCGGCATGATTATAGATGAAGTCGGACTCAAGGGAATGCGGATCGGAGACGCGAAAATCTCGGAGATGCATGGGAATTTTATCGTCAATGCGGGGCATGCGAAGGCGGGCGATATTCTTTCGATCATCTCCTTTGTACAGCGGAGAGTGCTGGAGGAGAAGGGGATACTGCTGGAACCCGAGGTGCGGATTATCGGTGAGGTGGAATGAAAAGGTCGCTGAGGGCATCTCTGGAGATAAAACGCAACTGGCTCAGGAGACACTCGAGGAAAATTTTCCGCGATGTACTAGCCGGCGTGATCATGACAGGGGCGGTGGGTGTCGTCTTTTGTCTTTTGGTGCTCGCCTATAGTCTTGTCCTGAGCGCTTCTTTCTTCCAGGTTGAAAAGACGGTGGTGACGGGCTGTGAAAAAGTCACCGAAAAAGAAATTCTGGAACTTTCGGGACTGAAACCATCGCAGAATATACTGGCTTTGAATACGGGCTTGATGGAACGCCGCATCAAATCCAATCCCTGGATCCAGGAAGTTTCCATTACGAGGAATCTTCCCCGTAACTTACTGATCGAGATCAAAGAAAGAAAAGCAGTGGCCCTGATCCGCAGGGAAAGCACGCTCTTTTTCATGGACGAAAACGGGACCGTGTTCAAGAAGCTCGACGCCGGTGAGCGGGCCGATCTTCCGATACTGACGGGGTTCTACGACAGAGGCAAGGAGGATTTGGAACTTATTCGGAAATCGATTGAGCTTCTGGCTTTTCTGTCATCCAGCAATGATTTTCCGAAGATCGAGAATATATCGGAGATTCAGGGAGATGTGATTTTCGGGTTTTCGCTGTTTGTGGATAACGGGCTCCATATCCAGCTCGGGTTCGACGATTATGAAAACAAGCTGAGGCGCCTCAAGCCGGTGATGGCGGATCTTGCGAGGAAAAATATGGACGGGTTCCTGAGCATCGATCTGAAGGATCCGACAAAAGTCACTGTGCAGAGAAAGAGCGCGCCCGCGTTCCCGAAATTTACGAAGGGATACAGGACGTGATGACCCGGGGCGGGACAGGGGCCGTAAGGTGTATTGATAAGAAAAGGTGGGTAATTTCATGGCTAAAAGAGGAAATTTGATTGTTGCGCTGGATATAGGGACAACCAAGATATGTGTGATCATAGGCGAAGTCAGCGATTCCGGCATTGATATAGTCGGAATCGGCTCGCATCCCTCGGAAGGATTGAGGAAGGGTGTGGTCGTCAATATCGACAGCACAATCGAATCCATCAAGAAGGCGGTGGATGAAGCGGAGCTCATGTCCGGCTGCCGCATCAAATCCGCTTATACCGGAATTGCAGGAGGACATATCAAGAGCTTCAACAGTTACGGCATCGTCGCGGTGAAGGGGAGTGAAGTCGATGAGCTCGATGTAAAAAGGGCGATCGAGGCAGCTAGGGCGATTGCAATTCCTCTCGATCGGGAGGTGCTTCACATCCTGCCACAGTACTATATAGTGGATGACCAGGACGGAGTTAAAGACCCGGTGGGCATGTCGGGGGTGCGCCTTGAAGTCAAAGTGCACATTGTAACCGGGGCGGTTACTTCCATCCAGAATATCATTAAATCCGTCAACGGCGTGGGACTGGATGTCAATGACGTGATTCTGGAACAACTCGCCGCCAGCGAGGCGGTCCTGAGTCCGGATGAGAAGGAGTTGGGAGTCGCCCTTGTCGACATCGGGGGCGGCACGACGGATATAGCCGTCTACTCCGAAGGAAGTATCAAGCATACAGCCGTCCTTCCGCTGGGCGGAAGTTATCTGACCAACGATATCGCCGTTGGGTTGAGGACACCCATGAACGAGGCGGAGAAAGTGAAAATCAAGTACGGATGCGCATATACTCCCCTGATCCCGCAGGATGAAATGATCGAGGTCCCCAGCGTGGGCGGCCGCGATCCGAGGCGGGTATCGCGCCAGGTGCTCGGCGGCATTATTGAGCCGCGCATGGATGAAGTCCTTAACCTGGTTTGCAGAGAGATTGTGAAGTCCGGCTATGAGGAAAGGCTTGCCGCGGGCGTCGTCCTGACGGGCGGGACCGCCCTTCTCGAGGGCATTACGGAATTATCCGAGCAGATATTCAACATGCCTGTAAGGCGGGGCTGCCCCATCGGCATCGGAGGCTTGACCGAGGTAGTGAACAGCCCTCTTTATGCCACGGGTGTCGGCCTGCTTATTTATGGCAGCAAGTATCAGGCCGGGAATGCATACAGGAAAGGTGAGGGGAATATTCTGGGAGGAATGGTGAAGAAGCTTCATAGATGGTCTAAAGAACTTTTTTGAAAAAGGGAGGACTCCTATGTTCGAATTATTTGAAGAAGGGACGGATACGTCCGCGAGGATCAAGGTAATCGGCGTCGGCGGCGGCGGCGGCAACGCCGTCAACACGATGATTTCGTACAAATTGTGCGGGGTCGATTTTATAACGGCGAATACCGATGCCCAGGCTTTGAGGACCTCGCTTTCACCGATGAAAGTCCAGCTCGGAGGAGAGATCACGAAAGGGCTCGGCGCGGGATCAGATCCAGAAGTGGGCAGGCGCTCGGCTCAGGAATCGCGCGACATGATAGCGTCCGCTCTCGAAAAGTCCGACATGGTTTTTATAACGGCTGGACTGGGGGGCGGGACCGGGACAGGAGGCGCTCCCGTTGTCGCGCAGATCGCGAAGGAGATCGGGGCGCTGACAGTCGCCGTCGTGACAAAGCCTTTTCAATTCGAGGGGAAGAAGAGGGAAAGGCAGGCCGAAAACGGAATAGAGGAATTAAGAGAGATCGTCGATACGCTGATTGTTATTCCCAACCAGAGGCTCCTGAGTCTGGGCGGCAGAAACATGTCTCTGGTGGAGGCGTTCAAGAAAGCGGATGATATCCTGTATCACGCCGTCAAGGGGATATCAGATCTGATCATCATTCCAGGTCTCATCAATCTTGATTTCGCGGACGTCAGGCATATCATGTCGGAAATGGGGCTGGCCCTTATGGGGACAGGCAGTGCCCGCGGAGAAAACCGGGCTGTCGAGGCGGCGCAGAGAGCCATTTCCTCTCCGCTCCTTGAGGACAATTCCATCCAGGGCGCCCGGGGGGTTCTGCTGAATATTACGGGCGGACCCGATATGACGCTTTACGAGATCAACGAGGCTTCCAGCCTGATCCAGGCGGAAGCCCATGAAGATGCGAATATCATTTTCGGCACTGTTATTGATGAGAATATGGAAGACGAGATCCGGATCACCGTCATTGCAACCGGATTCGAGGAAAACGGGAAGAAGCAGAATCTTTCCAATGTATCGCATTTGAGCAGTTACAAGAAAGAAGACCTGCAAACCCCGGCCTTTATGAGAAAAGGAAAGCCGGCTGAGGGTCAAAATGTCATCAAGATGGGCTTGATCGATGACAGTGAAGATGTCGATTTCGAAGTCCCGACCTTTCTGAGGAGACAGGCGGACTAGGGGGGACCGTCTACTTTCGGAAAAACTGCTTTATCATTCCTTTCCATCCCCGGGCCATTGCAAGGTCCGGGGATTTTTTATCAAATTTACGTTTTCCTTCTCCGGCGGAGGGCAAATTTCTGGAGACTCGATATCGGGAATTCAGGGCCCCTTTGGCTTGGCATGATCATTGCTTGGAACCTGTTATAAAGATTAAATTTTTACCCGTTTTTGCCGATTAACTATATAAAGTGGACGAACCGTCGGCAGGCCACGGGGACCTAAATCAGGCAGCACAGGACTAAAGGAGATGAACATCATTTTTTATTCAAAATGCATGCATGGAACGGGAGAGCGGTTGTATAACATGATCGAATCCCTGTTTTTGAAAAAAAAGATGGACGTATGCCGTACCCCGGCAGAACTGTCGTTGAGGCTTTGCCAGCCTCTGGACAATTCTCTTGTCGTGATTCTGGTGATTGCGGATCGTGAAGACCTTTCCAATATACTATCCATGCGTATTCTGCTGCAGGATACCCGAACGGTCCTGGTCCTACCCGACAGGCAGAGCGAGGCACTCGCCGGGAATCTGAACCCGAGACACCTGGCCTTCGCGGACAGCGAGTATCTGATAGTAGAGATCGCCTCCGTGCTGAAAGCCATGCTGGAAATCATTTATCTCTACAAAAAGGAAGTCGTCATATCCGGATGGCATAACCGTATCAGACGCTGGATGGCCGACAAGAAGATACAGTTGCATTGATCTTTCCCGCCCCTCGCCTCACCACCTTCTGTTTTCTCGCCCTGACCGCCAGAATGCCGGCGGAGCCGGAGCCGAGCAGGAGAAGAGTAGCCGGCTCAGGTACCGGCTGGTTGTCGCCGGGGCCGGGGTCCCCTCCCGTGCCTGGAAGGATGCCCGCATCAAGGGGTGTGCCTGTTGCGGAATTTGCGCCTGGATCGGGGCTTGTGCCTGTGTTCGGGATGATGTTCGTATCGGGAGAAGACCCCGTGGAGGTCGGAGGAGGACCTGTGCCGGGGCTCTCGCCTGCGGGATCCGGTGCAGGCAGTGAAGACAGGTAATCGGCCGTTGACAAAGCTGGGGCGGATAACCGCATGGACGCCGGTCCTCCGATGCCTGATCCATATCCCGTGACCGAAACATCTGGGGTATTCCCGGCATGTAAGGAGGGGGGGTCAAGGATGTTGTGATTCAAATCGCTTCCCGGTGAATTGAAGCCGATATTTGCCCTTTGCCTCTGAGGATGCAATCGGTTCATTAGCAGGTCCACGAGGGCCGCGTCGTAAAAAAGGCCCCTATAGGTCGAAGGCATTTCCGGATCGAATCGCTCTGGGTATCCTGCCGGGGATTCAAGCGGGGCTGGAGCAATATGGACGCTTTTCACACGGCCAACCGGATTCACCTGCCCGCTCGAAGCGACCGGCGGCGGATCCGAAGTGACGGGATAAAGAAGCAGCAAAGCTCCCAGCACGGGTAAGGTAAAATATTTTTTCATCGGGGCTGTCCGTTCTTCAGTCGATACCGGCAGGCCATCCTGCCGGAATGCAGGCGAGACCATAATACTATCCCGGAACTCCGCCACGCTATCGGTAGATTTCATGGTTTTGTTCTTATTTTGAAGAGGCCCGATCTACGGAAAAAGTATCAAAGGATTGAAGCCCGCATCATCCTCTTCGGCGAGTTCAGAATGCAAATGTGAATCCTACGCCGCCGTACAAGAATGAACTGCCATTATCCGCGGGGTCGGCTTTCTTGCCGCGGCCCTTTATTTCATTGCCGGCGTCGCTTGTAAGCGGGAATGAACAGGCGATCATCGGGGTTACGGTCATGTGCTTCGCTGCCGCGATGGGCAGCGACACGGTTATGAGCCCGTCATGAAGGCCGTCGAACTTGTCGTTTGTCGCCTGGCCGCTGTCATTGAATTTTGGATAGCCTCCATAGCCTCCGCCCGCATTGAAGAGTGCCGCGTCTGCATAATTGCTTTTCAGGTAGCCGGCGTACGCCCCCAGTTTCAGCGAAACGGCTTTGCTCAGTTCGAAGACATGAGAGATGCCCAGAAGGGCGTAGTAGTAATGGTAGTGGTCGATTTCATCGTAAACAGTCAGAGTCGGGTTCAGAAGAGTATTCAGACTCACTGTAACGAATATCTCCTGGGCGTCCGGAGGTTTTGTGCCGCCGGGATTGACCGCGCCGAGGCCGTAATATATGTATCCCATACCCGCGTTCAATAAGCCGAAGGTCTTGGTATAGGAGAGAGTCAAATCGGTTTCAGTCCAGGTAGTAGAATAATTGATATTCGAAGTCGAATAAGGCTTCGTATCCAGGTTGCCCCAGAGATTGACGCCGAAGCCCTTGTATCCAGCGGTCATTGAGGGCTGGATAACGATACTGTTGCGCGTGTTCTCATATCCCCGCCAGACGTATTTGCTGAGGGCGCAGGCCGTAAAATCAAAGGTGGGTCTGTCTTCCGCCGCCTGTACTGTTACGGGAGCTCCGGAAGGCTCTGCGGACGTCTTCACTTCTCCGGCCATGGCCGGGATTGTTGTCGATGCCAGGAGGATAATAGCTGCAAAAAGACATTTGAATCCTTTCATGATTGGTTTCTCCTTTTCTTCCTTTTCCCCTTGCAAAATTCTTTCACGTCGATCTGGTATTTTTGTATCCTGTGATTCAGGATGCGCTTTGTTGTGCCCAGGATTTCCGCGTGTTTCCACTGTTCTTTTTATTCCTTTTGATTCGGGTTCCATCGAGGGATTTCCTCCTGATCGAATTCCGCAGGCGCAAAATACAGGCCGGATATCAGCCGATTGCCTTCTCCCCGCGTTCGCTCGTCCGGATCCGTATCACGTCTTTGAGATCCATTACGAAAATCTTCCCGTCGCCTATCTCCGCCGTGCGCGCTCCCTTGATCAGCGCGTTAATCGTGGGCTCCACGAAATCCTCGTTTACGGCTATCTCGATTTTCACTTTCTTCAGGAGGCTGCCGACTTCCTTGGCGCCCCTGTATATCTCTGTTACGCCCTTTTGCCTGCCGCGTCCCAGGACGTTGGATACTGTCATCAGGCCCACATCTGCATCCTCGAGGGCTTTTTTGACGTCTTCCAGTTTGTGCGGTTGTATGATGGCTATTATGTATTTCATGCGATTCCTCCTATTCCAGAACAGTATATGCAGCTTCGTTGTGCTGGGTCAGATCCAGCCCGATTGTCTCGTCTTTCAGCGTCACCCTCATCCCGATCAGCGCGTCGACGAACTTGTACAGTATCCAGGTGATCGCCGCGGCATAGGCGAAGCAGGAAATGAAATACAAACCCTGGGTCAGCAGGAGATGGGGATTGCCGAAGAGCAAGCCGTCGGCGCCTGCCTCGTTGACGGCCTTTTCGGCGAAGATGCCGGTGGCCAGAGTGCCCCATGTTCCGCCGACGCAGTGGACGCCGAAGACATCGAGGGCGTCGTCATAGCCCAATTTGGGTTTCAATACGGTTACCGCGTAGAAGCAGAGTATGCCGGCTATGACGCCGACAGGGATGGCTGCGAGCGGGCTGACGAATCCGCAGGCGGGCGTGATGGCGACGAGCCCCGCGACAGCACCGGAGACCACGCCGAGTACAGTGGGCGCTCCGTTCTTCAACCATTCCATGAAGCCCCATGTCAAACCCGCGGCCGCTGTCGCCGTATTCGTGGTCACAAATGCGTTTGCCGCGATACCGTCCGCCGCGAGCGCGCTTCCGGCATTGAATCCGAACCAGCCGAACCAGAGCAATGCCCCTCCCAGGACCGTGAAGGGGAGGTTATGAGGGGCAAATGATGCATTGTTGTACCCGATCCTTCTTCCGATAAGCAGGCACATGACCATTGCAGAGATGCCGGAGCTCACGTGAACAACTATTCCACCTGCGAAATCGAGGGCCCCGAGATTTTTCAGCCAGCCGCCGTCGCCCCAGACCCAATGGGCGATGGGGTCATAGACAAAAGTTGTCCATAAAAGGGTGAAGATCACGAAAGCGGAAAATTTGATTCTCTCGGCAAAGGCCCCGATAATCAGTGCGGGCGTTATAATCGCGAACATGCACTGGAAGATCATGAAAGCAAGGTGGGGTATGGTCTTCGAGTACACGTCGAGCGGCTTCGCTCCGACGCCTACAAGACCTGCCCAATCCAGACCTCCAATCATGCCCCTGATGTCGGGTCCGAAGGATAGGGAGTACCCATAAAGAACCCATTGCAGTCCTATGAGGCACATGATGAAAAAACATTGCATCAAAAGAGAAAGGACGTTTTTTCTTCTCGCCATGCCGCCATAGAAAAAAGCCAGACCCGGTGTCATAATCAAGACCAGGGCCGAAGCGGCCAATACCCACGCTGTGTCGCCTGAATTCATGTCAAATCACCTCCCGAAAAATTACGAAAACCAATATCTGGCGGATATACAGAGCAATCTCGGTGCCGTGGGAGTAATTCGTTATAAGCCGTTGTTTTTAAAGGAATTATGAGAAAAGAAGGCGAGATGAAAAAATAACATAAATGTAGATTGAATATTTATAAATACATAAATGTGATTATTTTATTCTTGATCTGTGCTGGTATTCTTTTAGATGGAAAGAAGTCCTGATATTGAATATATTTCAACATGTTGGGTGCAAAAGTAGGGTTCTATCTCTCCTGATGGGGAATTTCTCCCATTGTATTCATTGCCGCTTTCGGTTAAAAAAGACGTATCCAGGGTAAAGGGAAAAAGGCGCTTGTGGCAAATCCCGCGGGAACGCCACGAAAACATGCGAAGGAGGCATATATGAAAGCAGCCATAATGGGCGCCGGCTCGCTCGGGACGATCGCCGGGGCTCTGATCACGAAAAACGGCGGGGATGTCGTTTTAATCGACGCCAACAAGGAGCATGTGGAGGCGTTGAATAAGAACGGCGCGACAGTAACGGGCAAAATGCAGTTGAACGTGCCTGTACGGGCCATAACACCTGACCGTATGGAAGGCACTTACGACATTGTCCTCTATATGGTGAAGCAGACCCATAATGAGCAGGCACTGAGATCGCTGCTCCCTCATCTGCATGACCGCAGTGTCGTATGTGTCATGCAGAACGGAGTTCCTGAAGAGGCCGTTGCGGCATGTGTCGGTAAAGAAAGGGTTGTCGGCTGCGCGGTCGGCTGGGGAGCCACCTGGTTGAAGCCGGGTGTTTCCGAACTTACTTCCGAGGTGGCCAAGATGACCCTGGATGTGGGGGAATTGGAGGGTCACTCGAGCTGGCGCGTGCAGATGGCGGCCGATATCCTGAGAAAGATCTGTCCTACGGAAATTACGGAGAACCTCCAGGGTATCCGCTGGTCAAAGCTGTTGATTAATGCTACATTTAGTGGGATGTCTGCGGTCCTCGGCTGTACTTACGGGGACATACTCGAAAATGAAAAAGCGCTTACCTGCGCGGCTGTTATCGCCAATGAAATCATAGCTGTGGCGAGAGGTCTCGGCGTAATCCTGGAGCCGATCCAGGGAGTCGATCTGCAGATCCTTGCCTTCAGGAACAAGACGGAAATGATGGGGAAGTTTCCCATTTACCAGGCTGTCTTCGGTCCTCATCGCCTTCTTAAGGCCAGCATGCTTCAGGACCTTGAGAAAGGGCTGAAGACGGAAATCGGGGCGATCAACGGGGTAGTATGCGAAAAGGGCAGGAAGGTTGCAGTGGCGACCCCGGTGAATGATACGGTTGTGGAAATTGTCACGGGAATCGAGGCGGGTAAGTACAGACCGGTCTTCAGAAATATCGATTTATTCAAACTTCCGCAGATACCGGAAAAATGAAACAGGAAGGAAAACAGGAGGTTGTAAAATGAAAGAGAAAGCAGTTGTTACGGCGGCAATTACGGGAAGCATCCATACGCCGACAATGTCGGAGTATCTGCCCATCACGCCGAAGCAGATCGCGGACGAGGCCGTTCGGGCCCGCGAGGCGGGTGCGGCGGTCTGCCACATCCACGCGCGCAACCCTGAGACGGGGATGCCAGTGCCCGACGTAAACCTCATGAAGGAGATCGTCTCAGATATCAAGAGACGTTGCGATATCGTGGTATGCATCACTACTGGAGGCGGCCTGGGTATGACCGTCGAGCAGCGCGTCGCTCCGGTTACACTCTATAAACCGGAGCTTGCCTCTTTCAATGCGGGCTCGATCAATTTCGCGCTCTTTCCGGTGATCCCCCGCTTCAAGGAATTCAAGCATCCCTGGGAGAAGCAGTACCTGGCGATGAGCGAAGATTTCATCTTCCCCAACACCTTTAAATCGATGCGGGAGTACTGTGTTATCTTCAATGAGAACGGGACGAAGCCGGAATTCGAGATCTACGATTCGGGGATGGTGAACAATGTCGCCTTCATGATCGAGGCGGGGTACGTGAAGAAGCCCGTTTACATCCAGTTCGTCATGGGGGTCCTGGGCGGGATCACCCCGAGTTCGGAAAACCTTCTTTTCATGGTGGACTACGCGAAGAAGCTGATCGGCGATTTTGAGTTTTCGGTCTGCGTGGCGGGCCGGGCGCAGTTTCCGATCTGCACGCAGTCGCTCCTTATAGGCGGCAATGTCCGGGTGGGTCTCGAGGACAATCTCTACCTGGAGAAGGGGCAGATGGCGAAGAGCAATGCCGAGCAGGTGGCGAAAATCGTGCGTATCGCCCGCGAACTCGGGATCGAGCCGGCCACCCCGGATGAGGCCAGGAAGATTCTCGGCTTGAAGGGTATGGACAAAGTGAATTTCTGACGAATACGTCCAAAAGCCTGGCCGGATCTTCTTGACAAGAATGCCGAGTTGAAGGAAAGTAGCGGCATGCGTTCTTTGGTAAGTAAAACATACTTACAAATTTAGGGTATCGCTGCTGAACGAGGCTGAGGCTCAACGAAATAATTTTTTTCTCACAAAGGAGTCGTGTCATGATCGGAATAACATCTTACGGAGCGTACATACCCCGCTACAGGCTGAATCGCAAAGTGATTTTTGAGATGATGGGCTGGTTTAACCCGGCGACAGCCGCCGTGGCCAGAGGGGAGAAGGCCGTGGCGAATTGTGACGAGGACAGCATCACCATGGCCGTCTCTGCGGCCATAGACTGTATGAACGGCGGGAAAAGAGAAAGCGTGGACGGCGTTTACCTGGCCTCCACATCACTGCCTTTCGCGCAAAGGCAGAATGCGGTCATAGTTTCAGAGGCGCTTGATTTCAAGGCGGGCATACGCAGCGCAGACGTGGCGGGCTCGCTTAAGGCAGGTACGACGGCGCTTCTTGCCGCTCTGGATGCGGCTGGCAGCGGCCAGGCCCGGCAGTTCCTCGTCGCGGCCAGCGAAGCGAGAGTCGGAAAGCCGGGAAGCAATCAGGAGCACACATTCGGAGATGGCGCCGCAGCCCTCTTGGTGGGCCGTGAAGGAGTGATAGCCGAATACAAGGGTTCGTATTCCGTCTCTCACGACTTCATTGATTACAGGCGCTTGAATGTGGAGAAGTTCGAACACGGTTGGGAAGAGCGGTGGATACGGGAAGAAGGCTACGGGAAGATCATACCCGAAGCGGCGGCGGGACTTGCGAAAAAGTATAATCTGAAAGTCGCCGACTTCGCGAAAATCGTTGTCGGCTGTCCAGTGGCGGCGCTTGTCGCAAGCCTTGGGAAGGCCATGGGAGCGAAACCGGAGCAGATGGAGGACAACATGGCGTCGACAGTCGGGGATACCGGCGCCGCACTGCCGCTGATGATGTTCACGGCGGCGCTGGAGAAGTCCAAGCCTGGCGACCGGATTCTTGTCCTGAGCTATGGGAGCGGGGCCGATGCCCTCTGGTTTGAAGTCACACCGGAAATAGAGAAAGCGCGCGACAGGAAAGGAATAGGCGGACATCTTTCATTGAAGAGAGAGCTTGCGAACTACGGAAAATACCTCGTTTTCCGCGATTTGATACCCCTGGAAGTGGGTATCCGTGGCGAGGAGATAGCGCCGATGGCGATGTCGGTTCTGTACAGGGAGGGAAAGACTATTTCCGCCCTGGTCGGTTCGAAATGCCGCGCCTGTGGGACGCCTCAGTATCCGCCGCAGAAGATCTGCGTGAATCCGCAGTGCGGCGCCGTGGGGGATATGGAACCTTATCGTTTTTCCGATAAAGTCGGAACTCTTGCATCCTATACGGGAGACAATCTGGCGTTCAGTCTGGATCCGCCGGCGATATACGGGCTTGTGGATTTTAAAGAAGGGGGGAGGCTTTTTCTGGACCTGACGGACTGCTCATTGAAGGACCTGTGGGTAGGGATGCCGGTTGTCATGACCTTCCGGAGAAAATACGCGGACGTCAGGCGTGCGATATTTGGCTATTACTGGAAAGCTATTCCGGTATAGTATTGTGGGACTGGCGTCCCAAAAGCGGGCGGCCGGGAAAACGCCGCTTGCGAGGAAAAATATGAACGGCCGGGGGCGGATCGAAAGCGGGAGTAAAAACCGCGGGCCGATGAGCCCGGCGCCAATGAACTGGAGGATATAAAATGGCTGCAGGAATCAAGAACGAAGTAGCTATCATCGGTATGGGTTGTACAAAGTTCGGGGAGCTTTGGGACAAGAGCGGGACGGATCTCATTGTGGAGGCGTTCCAGGAGGCTATCGAGGACGCGGGTATTGAGAAGAAGGATATCGGGGCTGTCTGGTTTACCAACTGTTTCGAGGAGATCAATTTCGGGAAGAGCGCCATTCCCCTGCCGAAGACGTTGAAACTTCCGTTTGTCCCGGTGACAAGGGTCGAAAACTTCTGCGCGAGCGGCTCCGACGGGTTCCGCAATGCCTGCTATGCCGTGGCGTCAGGGGCATGCGACATCGCCATGGCACTCGGCGCCGAAAAGCTGAAGGACACGGGCTACGGCGGGCTGCCCGATTTCGGGACTGTTATGGGAACGGAAAACAGGATGCTCTTCCCTAATGTTACCGCGCCGGGCGGATTCGCCATGACCGCGACCGCTTATTTTTCGAAATACGGACTCTCGGCGCAAGAGGGCAAGAGGGCGCTTGCCCACATCTCCGTCAAGAGCCATCACAACGGCGCGCTGAACCCGAAAGCCCACCTCCGGCGGGAGGTTACAATAGAGCAGGTCATGCAGGCTCCCATTGTGGCGTGGCCGCTCGGCCTCTTCGACTGCTGCGGCGTGAGTGATGGGGCGGCATGCGCCATCATCTGCCGGGCCGATAAGGCCAGGCAGTTCAGAAAAGATCCCGTTTACGTGAAAGCCCTCCAGATCGCGGCCACATCGGGAGAAGAGCTCGCTTACCGGGATTGGGACATCGCCCACATCGAGACGACTTACAGGGCGGGAATACAGGCCTACAAGGAAGCAGGGATCACCAAGCCGAGAGAGGAAATAAGCATGATGGAGGTCCATGACTGCTTTTCGATCACCGAGTTCGTTACTTACGAAGACCTGCAGATATCGCCCCGCGGGAAGGCAAGGGATGATGTGGAATCCGGATTTTACGACCTGGACGGGAAAATACCCTGCCAGCCGGACGGCGGTCTCAAGTGCTTCGGTCACCCCATCGGGGCCTCGGGGCTGAGGATGATCTATGAGATGTATAAACAGCTCCAGGGAAAGGCGGACAAAAGGCAAATCAAAAATCCCCGTATCGGTCTCACCCACAACCTGGGCGGGTTTCCCTCGATGAGTGTTGTGAGCGTGGTCATTGTGGGGAATGAGCTTTAAAATGGGACATGGAGTTTTATGGGGAAGGTCAGTATCGTCCGCACGGCCGGGGAAGTCGGGGAGGCGCTGATCCGCGCTCTCGACCTGATTGGCGGTCCTGAACAATTCATGGACCATAATGACGTGATCATGCTGAAGCCGAATCTGAACGGGACGGAAGGGTTCACGGACATCCGCCTTGCGGAATCGATGATCCGCCTGATTCTCGATTTCCGGGTGAAGAGATTGCTCATTGCGGAATCCTGCTTCGGAAATCCCGGCATGACGGACATGTTTTTCAACAAGACCGGATACTCCGGCCTCGCGAAAAGATACGGGATTGATCTGATAAATCTGAATAAGTCGGAAGCGGTGGAAACCAGGGTGAAAAAGCCTTTGATCCTTGACAGGCTGAAGATAGCCCGCGAGGTCTTTGAGGTGGACCGGATCATCAACATGCCGGTCATGAAAGTCCACTACGCAACCGGCGTTACGCTGTCCTTGAAGAATCTGAAAGGGCTGCTGGTGGGGGATGAGAAAAGGCGCTTTCATGAGGTCGGTCTCGATAGGGCCATCGTCGACTTGAACAACACTATAAAACCCGACCTGAACATCATCGATTGCATATCCTGCATGGAGAGAATGGGTCCGAGAGGGGGCGATGTGGTAAACTTGAACCTGCTTATCGCCGGAAGAGACTGCGCCGAGGTCGATTACGTCGGAATGGAGATCATGGGTTACCGCCCGGATGAGGTCAGGCATTTTCTTTATTATATAAACGAAAACAACGTGGACGTGAACGGCATTGAGGTGGCCGGAGAGAAAATCAGCGATGTGAAATACAAATTCAAGAAGGCGAAGCTGGAGAATATCCTGCCCGGATCGTTCAGGATCAGGAACAGGAATGCTTGTAGTTCGTGCATGAATGCACTGCTCCTGTCCTGTCAGATTCTCGAAAAACCCGCCTCTCGCGATGTCCTTTTTTACCTGGGTTCGGACCTCGATGAAGAAAAAGCCGATGCAATTACCATTGCGTTCGGAAATTGCTGTACAACGAGGGCGGACCGCAGGATCAGGGGATGCCCCCCGTATCCTTTCGAATTGAAGAGGATCCTGGAGGGAAGTTAGCTGTTCGGAAGGATTCTCACTGAGGTTATCTCAGAAATCCTCTTCTGCCCGCGCGTATGAGATGATCGAGACTGAAGTTTCCCGGTCCCAGGATGAGCAGAAGGAGCAATCCTCCGAACATGCTCACGTTTTTCATGAATTGGATTTTCTGCATCGGGTCGGCGATGTTTCCGTGAAAGATGATTGTTGTGGGAATCATGAAGACAAGCAGGATGAAGGCTCCGTATCTGGCGAAATAGCCGAGGATCACGGTGATACTTCCCGCAATCTCGCAGAATATGGCGCCGACTAACAGATAGGGCGTCAAGGGAATGCCGTGCTGGGCCATTATTTGTTCAGTCCCTCCGAAATTTGCTATCTTGCCGATACCTGAGACCAGAAAAATAAAAACCAAGAGAATTCTCCCGATCAGCACTGCCGACGATTTCCAGAATTCCATTTTCCGGCTCCTTAATTTATTTAGATTCAGAATCAAAGCATATATTCATCCTTCTGCAAGTCCCGGGCGACATTTTCGACTCTCTACAGGATCAAGATACATCCTTTCATGTTGCCGTAAAAGTCTTTTTTTCAAGACGCCGGATCGCTCATCCCGCAGTTGACATTACGATGTATGTAGGCAATTATTGTCGAGGATGGACACCTCTTTACGGAGAGGCGCGGGTCACGAACAAGAAGGAATCAAGGAGAATTCGTGAGAAAGGGAAAAAAGATAGCGGCGATCGTCGCGGGGGCGATTGCGGCAGTCATCGTCGTAGTCGCTGTCGTCCTGTTTTTCGCCGCCGACATGCTGATCAACTCCGATTGGGTAAAAAACCGTGTGACAGCCGGGATCTCCCGTGCCGTCGAAGGCAGCACCTCGTACGAAAAAGTGGACGTGGCTTTTTTCCCGCGGCTGTTCATAACGGTCCACCGGCTGACTGTTTCACGTCCGGAGGAAAGCGGTACTGTCAAGACAATTTTTATATATCCAGAATTTATTTCCTTTCTGAGAGGCGACCTCCGTATAAAAGAAATCAGGGCTGAAGAACCCTCTTTCAATATCGTCCTGCCGAAAAGAAGGGAGCCTTTTTCGCTGACCGCTCTGGAAAAGAAAATAACCCCGGTTTTCGAAAGCATCGTGGAGCATGCTCCCGCGCTCAATCTCCATATTGCAAGGGGCACTCTCACGATTGCGGAATCGGGAGGCGAGCCGATTGTTTTCCGCAATATCGAGCTGCAGGCTTCGCTTGCTGACGGCCTTAACCTGACCGCGGGGAGCGATTCCTCGGCCTGGGGTAGAGTCGAGCTGAGGGGCCGGATTCTGCATGATCCCGGGGCGATTACTGTTGATGGCATTAGCGGCGTCTTCGGGAAATCGAAGATCTCCGGACTTTCCGGACGGCTCGACTGGAGCGGAGCGGCTTATCTGAATGCGCAGGCGTCAAGTGCCTTCATCGTCCTTGAAGAATTGCATACCTGGGGGGCCGCATGGATGAAGAATGTTTTCCGGCAGTTGAAGTCCATTCGCGGCACTGTCACTCTTACCTCCATCCGTTTCGAAGGGCCTCTTGAGAAGCCGGATAAATGGCTCTGCAGCTTTTCCGGTGCACTGGAAAACGTCGCCGTCGACGCATCACCCGCGCCCGCGCCGGTCCGAATCTCCGGTGCAAAATTCGCCGTCGCCCGGGACATGTTTTCCTTTCAGAACGCGCATACGGCCTTTCTCGACACGTCGCTTGTACTGTCGGGCAGCGTGCAGATGAAGGGGATGGAAACGAGCGGCCCCGCGGATGTCACTTTTTCGGGGGCCATCGGGAATGATACCGTCCGGTGGGCCTCCGGGCTCTTTACCGTGCCCGCGATTTTCCGGATTCCCCCATCCCTCTGCGTCACGCGGGCGCGGGTGATGTGGAATGCATGGAACCGCTTTTTACTGGAGGGGGATTTCATCCTTCCGGAGGGGCCGCGCATCGTGCTTGATCTCAGCCGCACTCCTTCAGAGGCCGTAATCCGCCGGATGCACATCAAAGATAAAAAATCCGATGCGATCATTTCACTTGTGCTTGCCCGGGGGTCGGTCGGATTTTCCTTTTCCGGGAATCTTCAAAAAGAGACCGTGGACGCACTGCTTTACAATGATCAGCCGCGGGACGCGTGGGTGGCGGGCAACCTGACCGGCTCCGTAATCATTGATAATCCGGTGCTATCGACGGCGCGCGGCGCCGTCAGGGCGGGCAATGTTTCCATCCCGATCAGGAATGAGCTTCCCCTGATCGTCCATTCTCTCGCGCTCAGGGCTGATGCCGATAAGTACATCGTGGATTCCTCCGGACTCTCCTGGATGGATCAGACATTTTCCGCAAAAGGCTCGATCAGAAAGATCGACGGGGACTTTGTCCTGGACATGGATATTTCCGCTGACCGGATCGGATTGGACCGGATCATCGCCCGTTACAAGCCTGCCGGTGCGGAGGGGCAGGAAGGCGGCAAAGAGGGAACCGGGCCGGAGCGGAAGGGCTGGATATGGGATCTTCCCGTCCGGGGGGCAGTCAGGATCGCAGCCAACAGGCTTTCTTACAGCAGGTACAATGCCGAGCCATTTACCGCTGAGATCGTCCTCAAGCCTGAACAGATCACTGTTATTGTCGATAAGGCGCTCGTGTGCGGCTTGCCGGTGCCGGGTGTCATGAATGTAACGCCCGGGGAACTTACAATGGATTTCCGGTCCGTTTCGGTGAACAAGGAACTCCCACCGGTGCTTTCCTGCCTTTTCGGGGGCGCCGAAAGTATCACTGGCAGATTCGATTTCCGGGCGCGGATGAAGGCGAACGGGAATGTGCTCGATTCTCTCAAGGCGGACGGGGAGCTGTCCATCCGGGACGGGAGAATATACAAACTCGAGTTGCTGAGCAAGATACTGGAGTTCATCAATATCACGCAGGTCCTGACCGGGAGACTGCCGGGCATCGGCAAGGAAGGGATGCCGTTCGACCGCGTAAAATTAATAGGGCAGATGCAGGACAGAAAATTGGAGCTGAACCGGATTCTGATGGATGGTCCGACGCTGGGAATCGTCGGGGAGGGAACAATTGATTTCGCCAAGAACGAAATGAATCTCACGCTGCTCGTTTCTCCTCTCAGGACGGTGGATACCCTCCTGAGGAAGATACCTGTCCTGAGGAAACTCCGCAAGGTCGCCACGATTCCAGTGGGAGTCTACGGCAGGCCTGACGACCCCCTTATTGTGCCTTTGTCCCCGGCGGCGGTCGGCTCGCAGATCCTGGAGATCATGAAAAGCATTCTCAAGGCCCCACTTGATATCTTCACCCCCATATTGCCGGATAGAAAGAAGAAAAAATAATTTTCTGTTAATTGAGTTAGTCTCTCCCTCGGGGATGGTGACCCCCGTATTCTTGAGCTGTTTTTCTCCGCCGCGGTAAGGATCAAAGAAGCCGCAATCAGGACCAAAAGGCGATAGATCCCGCGGACCCGCAATAGAGGAAACCCAGTTTCAGTCCGCCTGCTGTCCATCATAGTTCTCTTTTGGATTTTTTATTCTGAAGCCCGACTTTTCTGAAAGCATAGCATTTCCGTTCCATAATTCACAAACAGGATTTCCCATACTTGACAGGTTTCCGGAAATCCTTTAATCTCGCAGCCCATGTGCCCGCAAAAAACGATTTCCAGCGCAGGATTCAAAAAGGGACCTCTGCTGGCCCTTGTCTTTCTCACTCTTATCTGGGGTTACAACTGGGTGGTCATGAAGGAGGGTCTCCGTTTCTGCGGACCCTTTGTCTTCGCCGCCCTCCGAACCGTCCCGTCTTCGCTCTTCCTCTTCGTCCTTCTCCTCTGGAAAAGGAAAGATCCACGGCCCTGGAATGCAAAGCTCATGATCCTCCTCGGCATCCTTTCCACGACGGCGGGTCTGGGGCTACCCATGTGGGCCCTCGTGAGCGGCAGTGCCGGTAAGACCGCCATCCTCCTGTACACGATGCCTTTCTGGGCGTTGATCCTTGCCTGGCCGATCCTGGGCGAGAGAATCCATGGGCTTGAATGGCCGGCGATCTTTACTGCGTTTGCCGGGCTTGTATTGATCCTGAAGATAGGGGCGGTCAGCGACGACCTGTTCAGCAGTTTGCTCGCCGTGCTTGCCGGAATTGCCTGGGCGGGAAGCGCCGTCGTAACCCGCATTTTACGGAGGCGCCCCGGGTTTGATCTCTTATCGCTGACGGCTTGGCAGATGATATTCGGCACCCCCATCCTCGTGGCTGTCGCGTTCCTCGTCCCCGCCCCGCAGACCCAATGGACGCCTTTCTTCGTCGGGGCGCTTCTCTATAATATCTTTTTCACGAGTGTTATCGCCTTTCTCCTGTGGTTCTACATCCTCGATAATCTTTCCGCGGGCGTGGCGACCATGTCGACCCTTGCCACCCCCGTGGTCAGTATTATCTCGGCGGCGGTGCAGTTGGGCGAGATACCCTCGCCGAAAGAGGCACTCGGCATGCTCCTTATTCTGGCCGGCATCGGGCTTCTGTGTTACATGACGCTGAGGAGGAATAGCAACAACCAAGACTAGGGCCTCTCCTTTTTCTTATTTCCTTTCCGCTTTTCCGAACCCGCGAAATCAGGAATATCCGGATACCCTTTTCGGCCCGCGCCCTGAATAATATCATAAGGACTTGCTCCTGAAAAAAAAGGAAGGAGGAATGAATCATGGGGAAAGCATTACGTTGCCGAGACCTGGGCGTTGCCTGCGATTTTTCGGCAGAGGGCGAGACCGATGAAGAGGTCTTAAACGAAATGAAAAAGCATGCAAAGAACGACCACAATCTCGACTGGTCCACGATCGTGGAAGCGGAGTGGAAGAAAAACATTCATGTGGTCCCTTGATCCGCATTACGGCTGATCATCCGCCCCCGGGTGGGGCGGATGATCAGCCGGAACTCATTTTCTCAAGCAACTTTTATTTTGTTTGCTTTCAGAAAACGTTGGACAAAAAGAGGGGATACTTCCGCTTTTGCCAGCTTGCTCAGGATCTTCGACCATTCAGTGGATGGTATATTCCTCATTTCCAATTTGTAATGGCATGATTTGTAGACCGCAGCTATTTTCCTTTTTTCGAGAAACAGGCATGTAACATTCCGCAGTTCCTTATATCCCCGGCAGTCGACATTACCGGAGCCGAAATCGGAATATACGGGGAAAAGCCGGCACGATTCCGGCTTGATTTCCTGTATGAGACATTTGTTGCTTTTCGTATCCAGGAAACAGCAATCCTTCGGAGCGCCGGAATTATATGCATCGAAATGGTCGGCCAGCAGCGTTTCGATCTCCTCCAGGGATTTGTTCAGAATTCTGGATATCTCCGGGAGCTGGTCTTTGAAAATATGCGGGAAATATTTCCTGCAGCAATTGCCGCATTGATAGCAGATGAAGGGTATGATGACGTCGTACTTTGACAGTACGACAATTTCGCATAAATCCCGGCTTTCCATAAAACCTCCTTATCAGGGAGGTCATCCGTGATCTGCACCCGAAATAGATGTGACATTAATTCTCATTCTCTCAACCCCTCAGTTCCTCAATATCTCTCTTGATCCGGCATCTGATTTTTTCCGGGCGGGTGCCTGTGGATATCGATTCACACATTCCTGCAAAGGCCGGCGGCGGATCGATTTGCCCATTCGAGCGGCCGTGAAGAGATAGAGGGCGAAAACATAAACCCCCGCCGCCCCCGCCAAGACAAACCAGTCCAGGTGATTGATAACTGCCAGGACAAATACCAGGTATGCAAAATCCCGGTTCACGAAAAGAGCGATCGGCCGGGCCACCCTGGAAGTTCCCGGCTTGTCGGGACGATGGCCGGTCACTTTATGGACTGCAAACAGGCAAAGTGCAAAACCACCGAGAAGCCACACCAGGAAATGAATATAGATTGAATCGTATGTGGCGCGGTAGAGGCCCACGGCCATGCCGATAAAGACAGCCGCATGCACTACATTATCACCTATAATATCCAGGTAATGCCCGAAGCTGGTTTCTCTGAGATTCAGCCGCGCCACCTCGCCGTCGACTCCGTCGGCAACGACTGAGCACAGAAAGAGGAAGGCACCCGCCAGCTGCCATTTATACTCCCCGATCCCGAGGAAAAGGGCACCAATAACGCCGGTGATAATATTGAAAAGAGTGATTCCATTCGGTGAAACCTGAAGTCCGGCAAGCTTCGCGCTTATACAACGGGAAAGCGGCCGCCCGACGAGGCGGGCCAGGTAGCCGTATTCATGCTCGTTCGTGGCGAGTCGCAAGGCATTCAAAAGCCTTTTTTCGGCGGCGTCGACTCCAACGCCGTTCTTCCCGATTCGGAAAGGAAGCCCCGGAGTAACCCTTACCCTTTCGCCCGTAACCGGTTCTCCGGAATAGATGCCGGAATGAATCCAGTATTTATCCAGTATCTGGACCAGTTTGCCCGCCTTTGCGGTGTAGACGCCCATCGAGCACTCCGCGTTTTCCTCGTCATCACTCGCGCAGAAGACGATATCCGCGCTGCTTTCCGCACAAAGCATGACGGCAAGCGACGGGCGATCGATTACATGGGCGGAATCCATCACCAGTACCCTGTCTTCTTTCCTGACGTCCAGCCCTTCGATAATCGGAATCAACTCAGAAATATCGGTGACCACGTGCAGCATGCCGGCGGGAACAAGATCGGAAACCGTTGCGGAAATAAACCCGGCTCGACTTACTATGTGCATGGCTGTATCAGGACAGGCCTGCCTACCTAAAATCACGAGCCGGCGGAGCGCGGGCACGCCAAAAACGGGAGTGGTACAGCGGTCGTCGACAGCCAATATCAGTATAGCTTTCACCATGGCCTTTTCAACCCAGCTTGAACTTGCGATGATAATAAAAAGGCTTCGGATAATTTCATCTTAGGATAAAAGAGAAAAAAAACAATCAGGGGAATGCTTATAACTGTCAGAATCCGCGGACTGCTCAAAAAACCTGTTCCGCACGCTTGATCCGGTCAACAGCTGCTAAGGGAAATAGAATGCGAAAATCAGTGATGCCCTGATGATCATATCGACCTGCGCCATGGGACAGCCTGCATGCTCGTCGGGGATGAGGACCTGATTGCTTCAATGAGTTCCATAGATCACCTCTTCTATGACGCCGCCGCCCAGAACGATATCTCCGTCATAAAGCACCACCGACTGACCGGGGGTAATGGCTTCCTGCGCCTCTTCAAACATTACCTCGAGTTTACCCCCTTTGATTGCAGCTATGCAGCGTGCCTCCTTTTTCCTGTACCTGATCTTGCCGTAAACTTGAGAAGGCCAATTCCCGACAAGGACATTGAGGTCTCCTGCCACGAGTCCCTTCGCCATGACATCCTTTTTCCCGCCAACAACGATTCGGTTTCCCGCCACGTCTATAGAAACCACGTAGAACGGCGACTTCGCGCTGATGCCGAGACCTTCCCGCTGGCCGATGGTGTAAAAAACGATTCCTTTGTGCTCTCCGAGCTTCTTTCCTGTCAGGTCGACAATCGGGCCGGGCCTGATTCCCCCAATGCGCTGCGAGAGGAAGGTTCCGTAATTCTTCTGTGTCACGAAACAGATATCCTGACTTTCCTCTTTTGCCGCCACGGGCAGTTTCTCCCGTAGGGCAATCTTTCTCACCTCTTCTTTTGTGAAAGGGGCGAGCGGAAAAAGGATCGATCCGAGGGCATCATGTGGAATGGGATACAGGAAATACGTCTGATCTTTCCTCCTGTCCCGCGGTCTCTTGAGGACATAGCCCCCCTCGCTTTTTTCAATCCACGCATAGTGCCCTGTCGCCAGGAAATCGAATCCCAGGAACTTTGCTTTCTCGAGAAGGCTTCCGAACTTGAGGTGCCGGTTGCAGTCCACACACGGGTTGGGAGTTCTCCCTTTCCGATATTCATCGATGAAACGGCCGATGACCTTTTCTTCAATATCTGCGGCATAGTCCAGGACGTAATGAGAAATGCCGAGCTTTTCACAGACCCTGCGCGCATCCCCAAGGGCATCGGCTCCGCAACAGCGGGCCTTTTCATCCCCAGCCTCTTTCACGCCGAGACACATGGTCACGCCGGCGATGCCGTAACCCTGCTCTTTCAGCAGAAACGCAGCGACAGATGAATCGACTCCGCCGCTCATGGCGACTAAAACTTTTGCTTTTTTCTTTTCCTCCGTCATAGATTACTTCCTGTAAACCGCTAAAGACCCTTAGACAAGCTCAGGGTTTCATGTCTTTCACCTTTCTCATATCTGGTGCGTCATCGCCTGTTCCGTCTTCTGCCGGTTCATCCGGACCAGTTGTTCCAGGGTGACCGAACTGAGGGCTTCTGAAATCTTGCCCCCCACCATCGCCCAGACATCCCGACTTGCACAGGTCGGTACCCTGGAACAGATAGAGGGATCCTTGACACAATCCACAAGACAATTCCCTTCAAGGACTTCCACAATCTCTTTCAGGGTGATCTGATCGGGCAGCCTGGCCAGGTTATAGCCTCCATGGGCTCCTCTTGTGGAATTAACGAGCCCGACGGCTCGGAGGGGAATAATGATAAGGCTCAGATATTTCTCGGATATTTCTTCCTCCCGGGCAATGTCCCGCAAATAAACGGGCCCTTTTCCGTAATTCCGTGCCAATGCCAGCATCATCCTGACCCCGTACCGGGCTCTTGTCGAAAGCTTCATAATCACACCCTATTTTAATCGCTACATATGCTATCGTTTTAGTAGTATAAAAGACATGCGATGAATGTTGTCAAGAGCAAATTTCGTAACTGATTGTAAACCGTTTCAAAAATATTGGTTGACATAAAGGTTGTTTTCCCTTAATCAATGCCTGTCCGAAAAGACGAGTTTGAAGGCTCAGGATAGGGACACCGTTCAGGTGTCTGCAAAAGGAGTGGAGGTTGACCATGGATTCCTTTATCGAGACGATGAAAGAAAGAGCCTTACAGAGGCAGGCGATCGGTGCCGAGGATGCTTTCCGGCTCTTTGACAACGGGGAAAAACATCCTTTTTATATTATGGCTGCAGCCTCAGAAATCAGGGAGCATTTCAAAGGAAAGACCATCAAACTCTGCAGCATTGTGAACGCAAAATCGGGGCGCTGTTCGGAAAATTGTACGTTCTGCGCCCAGTCAGCCCACTACAAGACAGATGCTCCTGTCTATCCGCTCCTATCAGCCGAAAAAATCATTCAAGAGGCTGACAGCGCGGCAGAAAGCGGCGCCCACTTCTTCGGGATCGTGACGAGCGGCAAACGGGTATCGGGCCGGAAAGAATGGCAGGTAATCCACGAAGCAGTCCGGGGAATTAGCGGCTTGGGTCTGAAGCCCTGCGCCTCCCTCGGCATTATCGACCGAAAAAAGGCCCTGGAATTGAAGGAGGCCGGACTCTACCGCTACCATCACAACCTGGAGACAGCGCGGAGCTTCTTCCGGAATATCTGCACGACCCACGATTATGAAGAGGACGTCGAAACGGTGCGCGCGGCGAAGGATGCCGGGCTTTCCACCTGCTGCGGGGGTCTGATCGGCCTCGGCGAAGATATCGGCCACCGGATCGAGCTTGCTCTGACATTGAAGGAACTTGATGTGGATTCCGTCCCGGTCAATATCCTCAATCCCATCCCCGGGACACCCCTTGCCGGTGCAGCGTCTTTGTCACCCCTGGAAATTCTCCTGACGATCGCGATTTTCAGGTTTATTTTGCCTGAAAGAGATATTAAGCTCTGCGGCGGCAAAGAGAAAAATTTGAGGCAGCTCCTGCCGCTCGGAATCGTCGCCGGGTGCAACTCGCTCATGACGGGAAATTACCTGACGACCCTGGGGAGGAACACAGCACTCGACATTGAGATGATAAAGGATCTGGGGTTGGAGTGGCGAATAAGTGAGCGATAAAAGGATTCAAGCAAAAGTATTCACAACCCACTGTCACTGCGGGGAGCCGCCCGAAAGGCGGCCGATGTGGTATCAAGTATCACGTTATTTCATCTCTCGCTGCTAAAAATTATAGAAGACATAGGAGTATCAGTAAAAGTTCATAACATCGAAAAGGATGGTGACGAACTCTTTTCCCGGTTTCCGTCCGCAGGGGAACTTTTAAAGGAATTCGGACCGGGAATCACCCCGATTCTGACCCTGAACGACGAAGTGGTAGCGATGGGGGTGGCGACCCCGGAAGACGTGCGGTCCGTAATCAATGAAAAATTAGGCCAATGGAAAGGAGATGCATAGATGCCCACCTACGAGTACATTTGTATGGATTGCAAAGAGAAGATGGAAATTTTTGCATCCATTGATCAGAAAGAAAAAGGACTGGACTTAAAATGCTCCAAATGCGGCGGCCTGATTTTGCAGAATTGTATTAATAAAAGTGCTATAAAAGTCCGCCGGTAAGAGTTCCGGACGAGTTTGGCGCTTATCTCACCATAGTATGCAAAAGGTAAATAGGCCGAATGTCCGTCCGCGTCCGGGTGTTGCCCCGGGTTCAGAGTCCGGGGTTCCGAGTTGCAGAAAAGAACGGTAGATGCCGGTAAGACGTCAGGCTCACTCTACACGCATTTCATCCTGACGCTTGTTTTTCAAAACTCTGGACTCAGGACTCTGAACCCGAGGGCTGTTTTTTCATTTCGTCTTTAACTTATTTTCCTGCTTTTTCAATCGTTCGAACAGCCTTTTAAAGCGGATGTTTTTCGGCATCATTTGCCCGTCAGGCTTCGCGCGGCGATCCGGCCGAAAACAAGAGCCTTGCCGAAGGCCGTTCCAGTCATGTACGCGGCGCCGTGGAATCCTCCGATCACCTCTCCGGCGGCATACAATCTGGGTATGGCGTTGCCGAAAATGTCCACGACCCTGGTCTTGTCGTCGATCAGTATCCCACCGTAGGTCCCGAGGATCACGGCGGTCGACGGGAAGCCGTAAAACGGCGGCTTGTATATCTTTACGGGCTTGCCGAAGCTTGCCACAAGGGTCGTCCTGCCGAACTGCGGGTCGATCCCCTTCTCCACGTTGGCATTGTAATCGCGGACGGTTTCCTCGAGGTTCTGCGCGGGGATGTTCAGCTTCCGGGCCAGCTCGCCCAGGGTCGGGGCGCTGTAAATCCGGTTCTGCTTCTCCAGGTCGATTATCCGGTTGAGAGGATCCTTGAGGGCGGCCTCCCGGATGGCTGAATCGTATATCTGAAAGCCGATCGCATCGGGCTGCACCAGGGCTGCGTCTCCAACCAGCTTGTAAGATTTGGATTCATTGACGAACCGTTTGCCTTCTTTGTTCACGATTATCGCGCCGGCATAGAAAACCAGGGCGAAATCGGTCGAGATCGATTTGGGATTGGGAGCGAATCCAAAGGTGGCCTTGATGTAAGGCATGTCCTCGATATCCGACCCGTAGGCCCAGGCCATTTTCAATCCGTCCCCGTTGCTCCCAGGTCCAACCAGGGCCTGGGCGAACGCCATGGGAGGGACGAACTTGGCGAGCAGTTTCTTGTTCAGCGAGAAACCGCCGCTCGTAAGGATTACACCACGCCGCGCGCCGTAGTTCATCTTTTTGCCTTTTCTCTCCACGATGACCCCCCGGATGTCGCCGTTGTCATCGGCTATGAGCCTCGTGACCGGCGAGTCGACCATTATCCTTGTACCCATGGATTTCGCCTTGTCGCTCAGGGTCTTGATCACCTGCGGAGGCGAGACATAGTGCGCCCGCGGCACGCTCATTCCGCTTGCGATGCCGATTTTGATGAACTTGATGCCCATTTTCTTCAGCCAGTAATATGTATCGAGCTGGTTGTCCACGTACGCTTTTACGAGCGAGGGCACGTTCACATTGTCCCCCACTTTCATAATATCCTTGTAAAGCAGTTCGTTCGAGTCCTTGATATTCTGCTCTTTCTGCATGTCGGTTCCCGCAAAGGCCAGGGCTCCGCCGCAGATCAGGGAGCTTCCCCCGATCACGGGCATTTTTTCCAGGACAAGAAAGCTCCGGCCCGCTGCTGAGGCGTCCACGGCGGCGGCGAGACCGGCGCCGCCCGCGCCTACGGCTATGATGTCGAATTCCTGGTCCCATTTTTTCGGTACCCTGGCCATGACCGACGCCGGGTTGAGACCCGCCAGCATGGCTGTCGCACCCAGGCCCAGTCCGGCGACTTTCACGAAATCGCGCCTGCTGAGGTATTTCCTGTTTTCGCTGTCCATACCGTTTCTCCTTTCTTTATGGATTTATTAGGCCGTATTTTTCAAAATGACATCGGGCATCGGAAAAGGCAGGCTACGGGAAAGTATTTAAACTTTCCTTTAGACATTAGCCTTGCGCCTGAAGTCCGAAGCCTGTTTTAGATTTTTCATAATACAACAAGGCACATAGAAAGTATCCTGCGCAATTTCATGAAATGCAAGACCTTTTTACAACAGGCCGCCGTCCAGATTCCGTAAATTCCAAGGCTGTTCAAGGTCCGGGAACCGAATATTTTTATAGAGCTTTTCTAAAAAAATGCTATGCTAAAATAAATTATACCGCAAAACAGAAAGGAGGAGGGATTATGCAATACCTAACTTTTATTCTGGCTGTCATTGCTGCTTTTTTTGCGTGCATGCTTGGAAAGGGTGCCGTGGGGGGTGATACGGGCGGTACTCTCGTGGCTATCTTTTTTATCCTGACGCTCATCTCCGCAATAGTAACCGGAAGCAAGGCCGCGTAACTGAATAAAGAAGGTAAGGCGCCCCGGCACGGTCTCTGAAGAGGGGGTCGGGGCGCCCGGTATGGACGGCGGCGTCCTTGATTATCGATTTTGCGCGGCAAGCATGTGCTGCAACTCCGCAGTGTATAGACTGCCATGTTTGATGATTATCGGTGTATCGACCTCCTTCCCATTTTCTCCTATTGATTTTTCCCCGGCAGGGTATATAAGAAAAATATGGAACTTTTTTTCACTCTTATAAAGGCAATGGCCGTTTTCCTGGTCATCGCTTATCTTTTTTCCAAAACACCGTGGTTCAAGCCCCTGACTACGGAAAGCCTGCGGTTTCGCGATAAGCTATATATATACTTCTTCTTTTCCACCATCTCCATTCTGGGAACGTACCTGGGATTTCCCATCCATGACGCCATTGCGAACACCAGGGCCATCGGCCCCGTTCTGGCCGGCCTTGTTTTCGGCCCTGTGCTGGGTACGGCGACCGGTTTAACAGGGGGGCTGCATCGGTACTTTCTGGGAGGGTTCACGGCCTTCTCCTGCGGATTATCGACGACGGTCGAGGGGACCATCGGCGGCCTCGTTCATGTCTATTTGGTCAGGAAAAACAAGTCCCGGATGATCTTCGATCCCAAGGTAGCCTTTGTCACAACATTCTTCGCGGAAATCGTCCAGATGATAATAATCCTTCTTGCGTCGCGGCCTTTAACGGATGCAGTTGCCCTTGTGAAAGTCATCGCCATCCCTATGATTCTGACGAGCGCAACAGGTGCCGCCCTCTTCCTGAGCATTATCCGCGACCAGAAGAATATCTATGACCGGGTGGCCGCCGTTTCATCCGCCCGGGCGTTCAAGATCGCGGAGCGGACGCTGAACATTCTCAGCCGTGGCATCAGCCGGGAAACAGCCGGAGACCTGGCGAAGATCATCCGCGAGGAAACCGGCGTGGGTGCGGTGGCCATTACGGACAAGGAAAACGTCCTCGCTTTCGAAGGCGAAGGTTCGGATCACCATATACCCGGCGACCCCATCGCTTCGCCGTTGACGAAAGAGGCGATCAGTGAAAACAAGGTCATTTTTGTAGACGGCGTGCAGGATCCTTATGAATGCCCCATTTCCGACCGATGTCCCTTGAATTCTGTGCTCGTGGTGCCTCTGCAGATAGATCAGGATGTAATCGGCACGATCAAACTTTATGAACCGAAGAACAGGTTTTTCCTCAACATTAACAAGAGCCTCGGAGAGGGGATCGCCAATCTGCTATCGAATCAGCTACTGCTGGCGCGCTACGAGGACCAGAAAAATCTTCTGATGACGGCTGAATTGAAGCTCATCCAGGCTCAGGTCAATCCCCACTTCCTTTTCAATTCCCTGAACACGATCATTTCGGTCATCCGGAGCGATTCGGCCAAGGCCCGGGATCTGCTGGTCAACCTCGCCAATTTTTTCCGGAAAAACCTCAAGAGAGGTGGGGAGCTTACGACACTTGAAGATGAGCTCGATCACGTCAACTCATACCTGACAATAGAAAAGGCGCGTTTCGACGACCGGCTTACGGTGGAAATGGACATCGACCCCTCACTGCTGAAACTGCAAATCCCGACTTTCACTCTGCAGCCCCTGATCGAAAATGCCATCAAGCATGGTATTTCGAACATGCTGGGGCCAGGGAAAGCCAAAATAAGCGCCTACCGGAAAGGCGATTCAGCCGTCATCGAAGTCGAGGACAACGCAGGGACCTATTCCCAGAAGAAGACCGCCGACGGGCTGGGGATTAATATCGTCGACAAGCGGATCAAAAACATTTTCGGCCGTCGCTACGGCACGGCGGTATCCTGCATTCCAAACGAAGTAACCCGCGTCACGGTGGAAGTGCCTGCAGGAGGTTCAGGGACATGATTCGTGCTCTTGTCGTTGATGATGAAATCCATGCCCGTGAAGAGCTGAATGCTTTGCTGGCCGAAACAGGGGAGTTCGCGGTTATCGGCACATGCGCCAATGCCGTCGAAGCAATCCAGGCCATCAACCGGGAAAAACCGGATGTCGTTTTCCTCGATATCCAGATGCCGGTGATTAACGGTTTCGAGCTTCTGAGCATGATAGATGAAAAAATCATGCCGCTCATCGTATTCGTTACAGCTTACGATGAGTATGCCTTGAAGGCCTTCGATGAAAATGCCCTCGATTACCTTCTCAAGCCGGTGGATAAGGAAAGGATCGTCAAAACCGTCCGGAAACTCAAGACGATGTTGAATGAGGGGGGAAGGCCCGTATATGCCGGGCCGGATATCAGAAAAATTCCCTGCATCACTACAGCTGGAATCAAGTTGATCAACGTATCCGACGTGGAGTATGTCAGGTCGAACGAGGCGGGTGTTTACATTGTTTGCGCCAAGGGAGAATACTTCACCGATCTGACGCTCAAGGTGCTCGAAAACCGGGCGAATCTGATCCGGTCCCATAAACAGTTTCTCGTCAACATCGACCGGGTGGACGAGATACTTTTCCACGACCACATGGCGGCGGACATAAAAATGAAATCGGGCAAGACCGTGCCGGTGAGCCGTCGGTATCTCAAGCTTCTCAGGGAAAAGCTGAATTTCTGATCCCGCCCTCCGGACGATCCCTCACCCATTCGCCCATTTCACATGTCAGAAGAAAGATAAAAAAATCCCCATCCTTACAAGCCTTCAAAAACGCCGGGGTACCAGGCGCAATCAAGCCGTAAGATGGTGAAGAGTGAGAAGCGAGGTTTGGATTCTTCACATCCATGCCGCTTAATCTCCGATAATAACCGCTTACAAAATAATCCGACCGCCTGTCGGGCTTCCTGTTGCGGAACCGTCCTGCCTTTGCGTTAATGTTATCGTTAATGTTGTACAGGTGATTCTCATTCAGAACAGACGAAAAGGTTGTCCGCCGGATCAATAGGTGGATACAGCAAAAGGAGGCTTATATGAATGCACTCGTTGGTTTGAATGCGGTGACGCTGGTCTTCGTATCCCTGTGCATCTTCGCCATCGGATACAGACTCTACGGTCTGTTCATCGCCAACAAGGTCCTTCAAGTGAGGCAGGACAGACCAGTGCCGGCCGTACTGCAGGCGGACGGCCATGACTATGTCAAGACAAACAAGTACGTCCTTTTCGGACACCATTTTGCCGCTATCGCTGCGGCAGGCCCTCTCCTGGGGCCTGTTCTGGCGGCGCAGTTCGGGTATCTGCCGGGCGCCATCTGGATCATCGTCGGAGCGGTCCTGGCGGGAGCCGTACACGACATGGTGGTCCTTTTCGCTTCGGTAAGGCACAAGGCGCAGAGCCTGGCGAAAATCGCTGAGAGCGAGGTGGGAAAGACGGCCGGTCTTGTGGCTTCTTTCGCCTACATATTCATTCTCGTTCTGACGCTGGCGGGGTTGTCGATCGCCGTCGTGAACGCCCTGTTCGACAGCGTCTGGGGGACATTTGTCGTAGCTTCGACGATCCCCATAGCCATCTTCATGGGGTTGTGGATGCAGAAGATCCGCCCTAACGACGTGCCGGGCGCCAGCATCATCGGTGTTGTCCTTCTCGTAGCGGCCATTGTGGCCGGGCCTTATGTTGCGGCCAATCCGACTCTGGCGGCCCTCCTGACATTGAGCAAGAAACAACTGGCCGTCGCGATCCCGATTTACGCTCTGGCGGCTTCTGTCCTTCCCGTATGGCTGCTGCTTGCGCCCAGGGACTACCTCTCCACCTACCTCAAGATCGCCACGATCGTCATGCTGGCCGCGGGGATTTTGATAGTTCAGCCCAAGATGCTTATGCCTCCCCTAACCCGGTTCGCCGGCGGCGGAGGCCCGGTCATTCCCGGCAATGTGTTCCCCTTTGTATTCATCACGATTGCCTGCGGGGCCATTTCCGGGTTCCACGCGATCATCGCCTCGGGGACGACCCCGAAGATGATCGGCAGCGAACGGGACATTCCCTTCGTGGGCTACGGAGCCATGCTGGTCGAAGGCTTCGTCGCCGTCATGGCGCTCATTGCCGCTTCCGTGCTGGTTCCGGCTGACTACTTCGCGATCAACAGCGCCCCGGCGGCCTTTGCGAAGCTGGGTATCGACCCCGTGAACCTCCCCTGGCTCGCTCAGGAAGTGGGCGAGAAGATTCAGGGCCGGCCTGGCGGAGCCGTATCGCTTGCCGTTGGAATGGCTTATGTATTTTCCTCCATCCCATTCCTGGAACACCTGATGGCCTACTGGTATCACTTCGCCATTATGTTTGAGGCGGTGTTTATATTGACGGCGGTCGATGCCGGCACGCGGGTGGGACGATTCCTGCTGCAAGAACTCTTCGGGAAGGTGATCCCCAGGTTCGCCGAGACCCACTGGATACCCGGCCTGCTCCTCACCGGCACGCTCTTTACCTTCATGTGGGGGTATCTGGTCTACACCGGCGACATCGCCTCGATCTGGCCGCTCTTCGGAATGAGCAACCAGCTCTTGGCGGCAAGCGGCCTCATCATCGTCACGACGATGCTTATCCGGCTGGGCAGGGCGAAGTACATGTGGGTGACCGCGGTGCCTGGAATTTTCATGGCCTTCGTCACCGTGTACGCGGGATACCTGAACATCACGGTGAACTATCTGCCGAAGGGAGACTACTTGCTGGCCGTGCTCTCCGTCATGGTCATTATCCTCATGGTGATCGTCTTCGTGGCGACTTTCAGGAGGTGGTACGAGCTCCTTCAGATCAAGGAGAGGGTTACAGACATATGGGGAGAGAAGGTGCTCGCGCTGGTCAAGGATGAAAATGTGCCTGTGGCGGAGGAGGTCAAGCAGGGTAATGTAGGCTTCAGAGCCATAAAATAAATAAACCGGGCTGTTATAACCGCAGGGGCGTGAATGCATTTTCGCGCCCCTTCTTTTTATTATATTTCCCGGCAAACAGGGTCATCAAAACGCATACGATACCGCCGCGTTCACTCCGTATTGATGTGTCCGGCTGGCGGGTTCGTAAGCATACCCGATCACGGTCCCTCTGTTGGTGAGACTGACATTGTCGCTCCGGCCGATGGCGCTGTATTCGTACCACGGGGTAATCACGAGCGACCACTCGCCGGAAATCCGGTACCGGACGGGAATTTCGGCGTAGCAGCCTACCTCATTGCCCAATGTGAACTCGGGGTCGTTCCTGCCTGGGATGACTTGGGAATCCCGGGCCGTCATCTTTCCGTTGAACATGAAATTGGCAGAGAACGCGGCGCCGACGTTCCACTTGTCATTGACCGCGTAATCCAGCCTGAGCCCGACCGGGATATAGCTCCAGCTGTAATCCTCCTGGGATTCAGTGTACGTCGCGGTAACCCTGTTCTGGCCACGCTCCCAGTAACGGTATCCGTAGCCGGTGAAGGGGATCAGCGACGCCCTTTTGCCCAGTGGAAATGTGTAACCTATATCCCATTGAAGTTTCAGGAAGCGCTGGCGGCTGTCCGCAATAATCAGGGGAGTCCCGTCCTGGGTGGAGCCGTCGTATGTAATATCCCCTCCCGCATAGCTGAGATACAGTTTGGTATAAAAGGACGATTTTCTTTTATAGTCGTAACTGAAATAGATGCCCGGGAGCCATCCGCTCTCCGTGCTTTTGTGCGGGGGGACGAGATCTTCCTTGTAGTCGAAATAGAAATAGTTGAGGCCGAATTCGAGAGAAGAATCGGCTGAATATGAGGTCAGGGGTAAACAGAAAATACAGGCCGAGAAGTAGATCACGGTCAGATGTTTCTTCATGGCGCACTCCTTCCGAGAGAGGTAAAAATTATGAAGACGAAGATTTGGGAAGATTATTTAAAATCCAGGCGAAAAGTTTAAGATTAAGAAAGTTCGGATAACTGTTCCCCGGATTCTCTATTTCAATACTACAAGCGCGTCCACCGCGACCGGGACTCCGGCGGAAATGACGAACGGGTTTATATCGATTTCCTTGATATCCGGATAGTCTGCTGCGATATTCCCCACGCTGACAAGTATATCCGCGAGGAGTCCCGTATCCAAGGCTCCCATTCCCCGAATGTCATCTAGTATCTTCCTGGCGTTTATCTGCCCGATCATGTCGAAGGCCTCCCGCCTGTCGAACGGCGCGAGCCTGAATGCTACATTGGACAGGACTTCCGTGAAAGCGCCGCCCAGCCCGAACATGACGGTGGGGCCGAACTGGGCGTCTCGCGTGAGGCCGACAATCAGTTCACGGCTTCCTTTTATCATCTCCTGAATGAGGACGACCGGCTTCCCGCCGGGCATTTTCGCCGCGATCTTCTCAAAAGCTTCTTCCGCTTCGCGTTTGTTCCTGATATCCAGCAGAACAAGACCCAGCTCGGTTTTGTGAGAAATACCCGGCGCGCATCCTTTCATTACCACGGGAAAGCCGATCTCGACGGCGGCGGCGCGACAGGCGCGCTTGCTGCCGGCCAGCCGCTCCTTCACTACGGGTATCCCGCGGCTCCCCAGTATCAGCTTGGCTTCGTACTCGGTCAGTATTTTCCGCCCCTCTTTGTGGGCCTGCTTAATCACGTCCATCGGCACCTCCCATGTACCTGCAGTATTTCGCCAGATAGCTCGCGGCTAATGCCGCATCTTCGGGCGCCTGATATACGGGAATACCCGCCTCCTGCATGATTCTCACGTCGTCGACGATCTCCTCGCGGGAGGCCACGATCGATACGATGATCGGCTTCGATGTTCTCTGTCTCAGTTCCGCCAGGGCCTTTGCTGGCGTTTCGAAATTCCGGTGAATGGCGTAGACAGAGATCAGCATGTCTACACCATCGTCCTCGAGTATGGCCTCCGCGCATTTCGAATAATACTCAGCGAAAAAACCGGAGCCGGTTACATCTATCGGGTTGGAGGCGAGCACAACAGGCACATGTTCGCCTATTATCTTCCTGATCTTTCTTCGCGTCTCTTCCGAGGTCCCGGCGAGGGGGCATCCGTTTTCAATAAGGGTATCGAGCGCCAGTATGCTCGGTCCCGCGGTGTGCGTCAGGACGGCGACCCGTTCCCCGTCAGGGCGGGGCGCCAGGGCGAGCGCTTTGCAAACCACGGACAGTTCCATTGAATTCCGCACCTCGAGTATCCTGAATTGCCGGCACGCGTCATGGAATATCTTGTATGTCCCTCCCATGGTTCCTGTATGGCTCGCAGCTACTGCACCCATTGATTCGGATCTCGCACCTTTCAGGAGTACAAGGGGCTTCTTCCGCGCGAGTTTTCCAGCCGCCTCTATGAAGGCGCGGCCGTCCTCCACGCCCTCGACAAAGGCGGCGATGACACGCGTGTCATCATCGGCGGCGAGGTAGTGGAACATGTCGCTGAACTCGAGATTGGTGCGGTTTCCCAGGCAGACCCACTTGTTCACGCCTATGTTTCTGTCTATCATATCATTCAGCATAGTGCATGCCACGCCTCCGCTCTGGCTTACGATCGAGACGGCCCCTTTCGGGTTTCCTTTTTTGAAGGACCAGAACGTGGCATACAGGCGATGGTCGTTATTGATGACTCCGAGTATATTAGGCCCGAAGATGATTATTTTGTTCGCGTCGGCCTTCTCCCGCAGTATCTTTTCATATCGCGCGCCTTCCTCGCCGACTTCTTTGAACCCCCCCGCGAGGCAGACAATTCCCTTGACGCCGATCCGCGCGCAGCTCTCGATTACCGGCCCTGCAGTCAGCTTCGCGTTCAAGCCGCAGATGACGAGGTCTACAGGCTGCCCGATCTCCTCGATACTGGCATAGACCTTAAGGCCGAGCAGTTCTTTAAGGCGGGGATGGACGGGGTAGATTGGACCGGGGAATCCCTCGAGCTTGAGGACATCGACGACCTGAGTGCCTAAGTTGTTGGCGGCGTCTGATACGCCGAGGACGGCGACACTGCGGGGATAAAGAGCCTCGCGGATTCTCTTCAGTTTCCATTCTTCCATGATGACGTTGCTCCTTTGTGAGTGCGATCTCTTTATCGCTTTTGAGGAGAAAAGTAAATGTTTAAAACAGGCATCAGCAGACTGTTGAAAAACAATCATTTGCGCAGCTGCAATGCTACGGGCGAAGGATCAAGGACTGAAGGCGACAGGGGGGATGAATTGGTGAGTCTTTTAATTACCGAAGGCTTTATCCTGCTCCGAAAACCCGCGAATGTCCGCCTTACCCTTCACTTTTGAGGCAAATGGTATGCATGTCCTCTGCAAAAATCAAGTAACTACGGATACTGACAACACCCTGTCTCCCTGGTATGTATATTGCTTTCCTCAGTCTGATTTGCGCGATTGACTTTTAAAATAAAAGTTGTATCCTTGTGCTTGTTTGAAGCAGGTGATGAGCAGTATTCTCGATTCACCTTCTCTTTGTCTTCGTTCTTATCTTCCGCAGGAACCGCTTCTCACAGATCACCTTGGATAACGGGCACGGCTAAGGCGGAAATTCGCCTGAACGTGAATCAGTTCACGATACCGTTGATAAAAGGAGTTCTTCAGATGATTTCGCGAACGGAATTTTCGGATATCAAACCGATGGCATTGAGAAGAAGAAGGTGGAAATTCATTACCCGCGCAGGAATTGTCCTTCCGGTCGTCATGGCTTTGTTTGCCGTGTCTTCATGCTATTACCCTAACCACCAGGCCGTTTACCAGCCGGTTTCTGAAAACGGCGGGAACGCGAAACCTCCTGTCACCCAGATTTATTTCTATCCGAAGGCGGGACAGACTCCCGAACAGCAGGACAGGGATCGTTATGAATGTTACCTTTGGGCTGTAAACCAGACCGGTTTCGATCCGAGCCGGCCCTCTACACCGCCGGACTATCGTGTCAGTGTGGTGCCGTCGCCTCCGCCCGGGCATGACACGGCTATAGGAGCTGTTGCCGGCGCGTTGATAGGCGCAGTGGCGGCCGGACCGAGACATGCCGCCGGGGGTGCCGTGATCGGAGCCGGCGCGGGTGCTGTCGCTGGCGCTGTCTCCGATGCCGCGAGGCAGGAATCGGCGATGCGTATGGAAGAGAGTTACGCCAGGCAGGACCGGGCGCGGAATGCCCAACTTGAAAAGAAGGCGCTTGAGTACCGGCGCGCGATGTCCGCCTGCCTTGAGGGTCGCGGCTACAGTGTCCGTTAAAAAGAATCATTTTTCGGAGTATGAAAAAATGGATGATAATATTCGAATCAGAACTGCGTTATCCGCGTCAGTTGTCACAATGATTTTGTCTGTAGTCATTTTATTCTGGTTGACAGGGATAGTGAACGCGGATGTCGGCGAATACCGTCACCGCGAGTACGCCCGCTACCGCGAATACATGGATTCGCGATATCACCATAATCATTACTACCCGTCACGCGGCGAGTATGTCACTGTATTGCCGGCAGGGTACAGAGTTTATCACCATCGCGGTGCCCGCTATTATTTCCACGGTGGAGTCTGGTATCGGGCTTATGGGCCTCGGTTCGTCGTAGTGGCTCCGCCCATCGGTCTTTTCATCCCGGTTCTGCCGCCCTATTACGCGACGATCTGGGTGGGCGGAGTTCCTTACTATTATGCCAACGAGGTATACTATGCGCCGGCCCCGGGCGGGTATGTGGTTGTTGAGCCTCCCAAAGGGGAAGTCGTCGAGGCTCCTCCGGCGGACCAGTTGTACATCTATCCCCGCCGCGCCCAGAGCGCTGAGCAGCAGGCGAAAGACCGCTATGAGTGTCACCGCTGGGCTGTCAACCAGACCGGCTATGATCCTACCCAGCCGCCTGCAGGCGTTCCGGCGGGACAGAAAAGGGCTGATTACCAGCGTGCGATGGGAGCGTGTTTGGACGCCAGGGGATACACGGTAAAATAGTTCAGGCTGCTGACCTGGGCGCATCTCCATTTTCGCGCCACCCTTTAGAATACATTCTGTAAAAAGATTTTTTCTGAGGTAGAATTTTTCTTTCCTTTCCCGCTGATCTGTAGCAAATTAATCTTACCTTTGAATATCTTCAGTACGGAGGAGGAATATGAAAAAATCATTCGGTGCCAGGACGCTGGTCTACCCGATCCCTGTTTGGGTGATCGGGACATACGATAGAGATGGAAAGCCGAATGCGGCGACAATCGCCTGGGGAGGGGTCTGCAGTTCCATACCACCCTGTGTGGCTGTATCATTAAGGAAAGCGACGAAGACTCACGGCAGCATACTCGAAAGGAAGGCGTTTACTGTAAACGTTCCTTCTGTAAAGTTCTTCAGGGAGGCAGATTATTTCGGGCTTGTATCGGGGAAAAACACGGATAAATTCCATGTTTCAGGTCTCACTCCCGTTAAGGGGGATAAGGTGGATGCCCCTTATATACAGGAATTCCCTCTTATCCTGGAATGCAGGTTCCTGAGTTCGAGTGAAATCGGAATACACACCCATTTCATCGGCGAGATAATGGATGTCAAGGCAGATGAATCCGTTCTTGGCGATGACGGGCTGCCTGATATCAAGAAAATCAATCCTGTCGTCTATGGCCCTGAGATACAATCCTATCATGCCCTGGGAGAATATCTCGGCCGGGCTTTCAATGCGGGGAAAGTAATCAGGAAATGATGGCGCTCTTCCCTTCTGTTTGTACCTGATCTTCTCTCCGCATGCCGGGGGAAAAATGTTTCTATATTTTTAATAATATGCTATGTTCTTCTCGTCTTTTTTCCTGTGGATATCCATTTTATTGGAATCAAGGAGTGATGGCCATGACAATTGTGATCGACAGCTATTCCGCGAAGAATGTCAGGACCGGTAAAAACAAATCCTCTCCGGACACCCGGGAATCCGCCGGTGAAAAAGGAGGACTGGAAAATAAATCCCTTCCTCCCCCCGGACAGTTCTGCGACAGCATAGAATTGAAGTCCTCCAGCCCGGGCGCCGCCCCGGAACCAAAGGGCATTCCGGTTATCGATGATTTCAAGACCGCGGGAAAGGCTGTCGATTCCACATGCGGGATGATCCGGCAGGAACCGGATAAGGCTCAATCAGCTCAGGCAAATATATCCGCGAGCAATGCATTGAATCTCATAAAACAAAAATAAGAGCCGCGCTGGGCATATTGAAAGCTCTGCGGAGTACTGTCCGTTTCATTCGAGTACATCATGGGTACGATGTCCATGCGAGAGGAGATATCCTGTTCAAACACGGTTGGTTCATAGTCTTTTTCTGAATCCCGATGCTTTTTCTAGTACGTTAAAGTGATTGCGGCGCCTGCGGAGAGCCTTTCGGAATATTGCCCTTCGACATTAAGACGAAAACCCCTGGCTATAGGTATTTCGATACCCGTAAATCCTCCGACATTCGTTTTATTCTTCAGAGTAACGGTTTCTGCGGTTAATTGAAGGCCCGGCGTATTCGTGGAAGGAGAGACTTTGGCTTCCGCATAGTAGAGATAAGGTCCGATATACAGTTTTATGCCGTATGGAACCAGGGCTTGAAAACCGATGCCGAAGTTGACATCCCACATATTTTTTACCTTGATCTTGGCTGTATAAGGGACGCCGTTGCGGGTTCCTGCCACGCTATCCGTGAAGTCGCTGAAGCTGTAAGTTCCCTGCAGGAAAGTCCCGACTCCAAACGTGTCGTTGAAAGGATAAAACCCCTTTACCCCCAGGGTGCCGAAAAATTTCCAGTTGTCCTCAAAGTCGTTCCTGGAAGCCGTGGTCGAGGGATCCACGGGACTGAAGGCGTCGAGCATTTTCAGATCGGATATGCCTATGCGCCCATATATCTCCCAATAATTGTGAGCCCCATATCCCGCCTGTGTATAGATCTGGTTCTGTAGTATGACGTGTTCAGTGCCGTTGACGTAGCGGTCCTCATGATACCAGTAACCTATGCCGGTATGTATGCCTCCGGCCTCTTTCGAGACAGGCTGCGGCGGACCAAACAACCCGCTGGCGACGGCCGCCCCATGAAAGGCAAGTACGATAAACGCGGCGCTCATGAATGCTTTGATAATTTTCGTGGCAATCCCCTCCTTTCTTCAGTTTTGCTGCGGGTGCAGGGATAACGGCTAAAGGAAATAGCAGTCCTTCGCTTTTAGCAACGCATAGTCTTCACATGGATCATCTCTCAAATGTTACTCCTCCTGGCCTAGAAGGCGCCGGTTTCAAACTCTTTTTTGCTTTGATTTTTTGCAAGCGGTATTGCGCGTATGCATTGCGGAGCGCCACATAGGGATCAATGGCCGTCTCCTTGAGGGACTCATAGTCGCCGATCCGCAGGGAAGTATAGTTTACATCTTCGTATCCCCTGACTCCCAGCCAGGCATACCAGGGGCGGATATAAGAAACGGGATACAGGAAATATTCGCCTGCGATATCGATGGAATCCCTCGCACTGGACGGGCCGATAAACGGCCAGACGATATAAAAACCCTGGCCAACGCCGTAAATCCCCAACGTCTGGCCCATGTCCGCTTCCTGTTTCTGGAGGTTCAGTTCCTTTCCGGATGAAGGATCCAGGAGCCCCCCGATTCCCCAGACGGTGTTTACTGTAAAACGGCCGAGTTCTGTGGCTGCGCCGCTGAAGTCTGCCTGAAGCAGGCAGCTGAGAAAACGGATGGGGAATCCGAGATTGGAAAAGAAATTCTGCACGCTTATCCGCGCGCCTTCGGGAACAATTTTATTGTATCCCTGCGCCACGGGTTTAAGAACCCAGAAGTACAGTTTGTCGTTGAAGTGGAACATGGCCCGGTTGAACGGCTCCAGGGGGTCTGCAATGGATACCTCTTGCTCGCCCTCCAGTTCCGCGTCGGCGCTTTTGTCCTCGACATCTTTTCTTTCCGATGCCGGAGCGCGGAGTGCGAAGTAAGAGTCGCCGGAACCACTGTCGAGACCGCTTCTCTCGTTTGGAGACGCCGCCGTGATATTCGGGGATTCAAGACAGACCTCCTCCGCGTGGAAAACAGCAGGGACGGCTGTTTGTGCATAGTAGCGCGGGGCCAGCGTCGCCGCGGGAGAGGCGGGATATGGATTATGAGCGCAACCCGGCGGCAGAAGGGCGGACAGCATGGCAAGCAACAGAAAGCGTTTCATGGCGTTTTTACCTTTTTATTCTTCGCTGATCAGGCGGCCGATATTATTTCTGCTTTACCCTCTTCCGAAGGATGTCAAGAAGCTGCGCCGGCGTGTTTTTTGCCATGATTGAGTTGAACTGGCTGCGGTAGTTCTGAACCAGGCTCACATTCTCAATCACGACGTCGTATACTTTCCATGCGCCGCCCTTCATAATGACCCTGTAAAAAATGGGGACCTGCCGCGAGGAAGTGATGACTTTTGTCTGGACCTCGGCCTGGTCCGGAGAGATTATGATTTCCTTTGTGAAATCGACTTTCTCATTGGTGTAATCAAGTATTTTGTCGATATAGGCCTTTTCGAGCAGCCGTCTGAAGAGATCCACGAACTCCTGCTGCTGGGCGGGGTTCAGTTTTTTCCAATTCCGGCCCAATGCCCGCCTTGAAAGCTCCTCCTCGTCGAACATGCTTTTGTAGATAGTCTCGAGTCTCTCCGTCTTCGCCTCTTTACCGAGCTGTTTGTCGCGCAAAACGGCGAGCACTTTATCGACGTTCACCCGGACCATGTCGAGAGGCGCACCGGCGTATGCCGGAGCTGAATTTAAGGCGAGGATGATCACGACACACGCGATCTTCTTTTTCATGGATTATCCCCTGAGTTGCCTGCCTTGTCTTTTTTCACTTCTCCGAACGCGTATTTGCCGATGAGATCAACGATGTCCACAGGCCCCTGCGTCTCGGTGATGGTTTCTCCCGGTTTAAGGAGAGCTGCGGCGCCGCCGGGATCGATGCTGATATACCTGTCGCCTATCAACCCTTCTGTCTTAATGGAGGCGATGGCGTCGCCGTATATATTGATGCCTTTTCGGATGCTCATCTCCACCACCGCCTGGTCATTTTTCTGGTCCATGGTGAGTCTTTCCACTCGTCCTATCTCAATGCCGAACATGTTCACGGGGCTTCCGATCCTCAGACCGGATACTGAGGTGAACCGCGCGAAGAGAGGATAAGTGCTTTCACCCAGAAAGCCGATATGGCCGAGTTTCACGGTCATATAGCCGATGGCGAGAAGTCCGATTACTACGAAAATTCCCACCGTGGTTTCCATGGCGTACTTTTTCATGAATCCAATCCTTGCGCATCGCAGAGCAGTCGGGCTATTTCTTTCTGTCGGCTTCTGGCGGACTCGATGACGGAATCCATGCTCGTGATGGGTTGGCCTTGGGCGAAGCCTGCAGAGATAATGAATTCGATACATTCCGGGAGGGAGGCTTCTCTGCGGCAGGCCAGAATGTCCCGGATTCCCTGCTGCCGGAAATCCATGGTAAAATCCTTCAGGATAGCCTCTGCCTCGGCCAGATCCGAATATGGCAGCACTGTGGCAAATTCGTTGATGTCGAGGCGTGTGGAAAAGCCACCAATCGCTCCGAAATGTTTATCGATGTATGTTCCCATACATCGTATCGCCTCCTGCATCGTTTCGTAGCCCAGGCTGTCGATCAAGGCGTCCATGTCCTTCAGAGAAAATACGATGACGATGTAGGATTCCTGGAGCGCTCTGCGCCGCAACTCGGCGTGGTAGCGGACTTTGAACTGTCGCCTTGAATAAAGACCGGTTAATTCCTCCTGCAGTCCTTCCAGGCTGTGGATGACCTCGTCCTTGAAAGGGTGGTCGAAATCTTCGAGCTCCTGCGGCGTACCCTGGAATACGATTCTATGGTCGTAAAGGGCAAGTATGCGGTTTGAGATGAAGTACACGTCCGGTATCGCGTGGCTTACCATGATGGCTGTGAAGCCGAGTTTTTTCTGATACTCGGCGACCATACTCAGGATCGCATTTTTCCGGACAGGATCCTGGCCAGTGGTGGGCTCGTCAAAGAGAACTATACGGGCGTCCATCACCAGCGCCCGGGCCAGGGCCACTCTTTTTTGCATGCCCCCCGAGAGTTCCGAAGGGTACTTGTGGACAGCATCAACGAGTTCCGTCTGCTCGATCCTGGCCATGACCCTGCGGTCTATCTCCGCTTTGCTCAGGTTTGTCGTCTCCCGGAGGGGCAGGGCGATATTATCGTAAACGGTCATGGAGTCGAAGAGGGCGTTGTCCTGAAACATGTAACTCATCTGGGAAAGACAGGCTGCTTTCTCAGCTCTGCTCATTTCCGCGTAGGCCTTGCCCCTGAAGAATATATCACCCTTGTCGGGCCTGATGAGGCCGATAATATGCTTGAGAAGCACGCTCTTGCCTGCGCCGCTGAGGCCGATGATAGTTGTAACCTCTCTCTCGTAGATCTGCAGGTTAACGCGGTCAAGGACGGTCAGAGGGCCGAAGCGTTTAGTGACGTCCTTGAACTCGATCAACGGGATATCCATGAGACCTCTTCAAATCAGGAGAGAAGTCACCACATAATCAGCCACCAGGATGAGCACACAGGACAGTACGACGGCGGAAGTCGTCGAGAGGCCTACGGCCTTAGCTCCGTGACTGTCCGTGCGCATATGCGCGAAATATCCCTCGAAACTGCAGACAGTCGCGACAATGACGGCAAACACCAGGGCCTTGATAAGACCGTCGGTGATGTCTTTAATTTCCACGCTGGCTTGGACACGGTAGAAATATGTGCCTGCATTCACGCCCAGCAGCACCACCCCGGAAATGTATCCGCCGAAAATCCCGATCAGGTCGAAAAGAGCAGTGAGCAGTGGGAAGCTGATAATGGATGCGGCGATTCTCGGGCTGATCAGATACCGGAGCGGATTAATGCGCATTGTGTCCAGGGCGTCTATCTGCTCGGAGATGCGCTGAATACCGATTTCCGCCGTAATGGCCGAGCCGGCCCTTGCCGTGATCATGATGGCCGTCAGGACCGGTCCCAGTTCCCGAATAAGAGAGAGCGCGACCAGGGTTCCGAGTGCGCCCTGAGCCCCGAATTTGACCAGGGCATAGTAAGACTGCAGACCCAGGACCATGCCGGTGAACAGGCTGACCAGCATGATGATTGATGAAGACCGTGCGCCGATATAATAGAGCTGCTGGACGATCTTGGAAAACTGCCTGGGCCGGAAAATCATCAGGAAAGCCAGAATGAGGAAAATCGTCGACGCACCCGAATTGTTTACCCAGCTGATGGCTTTTCTGCCGACAAAGGCAAACAGCCGGGAGGGCAAGAGGACGGGATAATGCCTTTCAAGGTCCTCCGGGCGGCTCCGGCTGTCTGTAGTTGGGGCCATGAACAGGATTCCCCCTTCGGGCTCGTCACGGGCCGATGCCGGCCTTTGTAGAAAGAGATAACAGTTTCTTTTACAAATAATCGTCTCCTCAGGCAATCGGGATTACACTGATTCATATGGCGCCTTTTCCCTACCGGTATCATCCAATTCCTTAGCAGTCAGTGCAGGCCGAGCCAGAAAATTTGCCGGCAGATTACAAGTATGCTAAAAAATAAATTGCTTGCCGGATTCTTTTTTTCCGAGACATAAAATGGATACATCGTACAGGGAAAAGCAAGCGGGTGCCGGCGGATTCACAGTGGCCATCCTTGCCCCCGACAGGAAGGGGATGCTGAGAGTATTCGGAATCCCTGCCGTCCGCCGTTTGGTTCTCATCTGCCGCCAGCTTGGCTTCGAAAAAATTCACATCATCGGCGAGGCGGATGCATTTCGTCCGATTTTGTCCGATATCGTTTCTCCGGAGGGATTTCATTCTGCGGACGGCCCCGGTTTGATGAAAGAGATATTGGAGGTGATCGGCTTTCCCGATCAGAAGATATTGCTGCTGAAGGCGAATTGTGTCGTTGATCGAAGTATCCTGGCCAGATTTGTAAAAATGAGGGGCGGCAACGGCCGTCTTCTTATCGAAGCGCGCAATCACGAAAGTGGACTTCCCTGTGTCCTTGACACGGAAGGGAAAGACGAGAAGAGGGCGGAAGACATGCTGATGAGGGCGATGGCCGCTCAAACGGAAAAAGACGACGGCTTTCTCGCCCGTCATATAAGCCGGCCGGCCTCCCGCTTTGTCAGCCGGAAGCTGGCCCTTACTCCGGTGACTCCCAATCAGATAACCCTTGTGGGGGGGGCGATAGGCCTGATCGGAGCTCTTCTCTTTTCCTGCACCGGCTATCTGCCCCGGCTCATCGGCTCCCTGCTTTTCCTTTTCTGTGTCATCATGGACGGCGTGGATGGGGAGATTGCCCGCCTCAAGCTTCAAGAAACATCGTACGGACGGCATCTTGATATCATAACTGATAATATCGTCCATGTGGCTGTCTTCTTCGGGATTGCCCTGGGTCTGTATCGCGGCTACGGAAATCCTGTATATCTTCTTTTATTATGGCTCCTGCTGGGCGGATTCGCGCTGTGCGGTATCGCCGTCCATCAATGTATTTCGAAGCGGGGGCCGGATGAACTCCACCGATCCGCAAAGGCGATCCGGATCATGGCCCTGCTGAGCAATCGCGATTTTGCCTATGTCTTGGTCGTATTCGCGGTGATCGGCCGGCTCCAATGGTTTTTTGCAGGAGCTGCGGTGGGGACTTATCTGTTTGCAACGGCTTTGTGGGCCGTGAATTATATGGAAGGGGCGGCTGCCCGGCGGTCATCCGGGGACCATCCGGGTTCCTGAGCCCGGAATTCGGAATCCGGAAGCCGAGGGGGCGCGAGATCGTTTATGCCGAAGATTGTCATTATCCAACCGTCTCATTACCGGAGCCGGTCCGATTTGACTGTGTATAAAAGCAGGAAAAGGCGCCTGGTTTCGCTTACCCTGCCGTATCTGGCTGCCCTTGTCCCTCCGGGGTGGGATATCCGGCTTATCGATGAGCAGATGACGGAGATCGATTTCCAGACCCCCGTTGATGTTGCGGCCATCACCGTATGGACGATCAATTCATTGCGGGCCTATGAAATCGCCGACGGGTTCCGCAGGAGAGGTATTCCCGTAATTGCGGGAGGACCCCACACCTGCTTTCATTCTGAGGAAACCGCGGAACATTGCGACGCGGTGGGCATCGGCGAGGGGGAGCATATTCTGCGGCAAATGCTTGAGGACGCCGCCGGTGGACGTTTGAGGAAATTCTACCGCTGCGCTCCTCTGGCATCCCTTGAGGGACTTCCGCTTCCCCGCTATGAACTTCTGGATTCTCGGAAATACGTTTTTTTCAAAACCTTCGCTGTTCAAACCTCCCGCGGCTGCCCCTTGAGATGCGCGTTCTGCTCCGAACGTTTCTACCTCGGAGAGAATTATCGTTTCCGGCCGGTCGGGGAGGTGATCGAAGAACTAAAAACGACAAAAGCCCGCAATATCCTGTTTGCCGACAGTAATTTCGCGGGGGACATCAATCATACTATGGAACTCATGGAAGCTCTTGTCCCTCTCAAAGTACGGTGGTCTTCTCTCTGGCCGGTTCATCTCTGTTCCAATAAGGAATTCATGGACCTGGCCCAGAGGAGCGGGTTATTACACGTGAATATCGGAATTGAGAGCATCGATCCCGATGGTATCGGCGAGATGAACAAGAAATCCAACAAAGTCCGGCAATATGGAGAAATCCTGGCTGGATTACGGAAAAGGAGGATCAGCTATTCTCTGAATTTCATATTCGGTCTTGATACGGAGAAGAGAGGGGCATTTGAATCGACCCTGCGCTTTCTGCATCAGAACAGGGTTCCCGCTGCCTACTTCAATATATTGACTCCTCACAAGGGCACTCCTCTTTACGAGCGCATGAAAGCGGATAACAGAATCGTGGATATCCGTCATATAGGCCGGTGGCCCGGGATTGTCTGCCATATCAAGCCTGAACATTATTCCCCCGTAGAACTGGAAGAAAAAGTAAAAAGAATGTATCTCGACTTTTACAACTGGAGCTCGATGCTGAGGCGGCTCCCTTTCCCCCTGACGAAAGCCGATATCGCATCCTGGATCATGAATATACGTCAGAGAAGGATTTCCCGTTCGGGATGCATGGCGGAGAATTTTGACGACTTCTGACTGCGGGTGCAGACGGGTCATACGAAGGAGGAGCGGAGGATATTCATGATGAATGTTCACCATGCCCTCATAATCGCGGCGGGACGGGGGAGCCGGTTCGGCGCGGCCACGGAGTGGCGTCCCAAACCGCTGATCGAAATTGACGGCATACCGCTGATTTGCCGGGTTTTTTCCTGTGCTTCGCAGGCGGGCATAGACGGCTTTACAGTAGTAACAGGTTATAAAGGCGAGATACTGGAAGAATATCTGTGTCGAAATGTTCCGCCAGGCATAAGTGTCCGATTCCTTCGCAATGAATTCTGGTGGGGTCTGAACGGCATTTCCGTCCTGAGGGCGAAAGGACATCTGCCGGGTCTTTTTGTGCTCCTTATGGCCGATCACCTCTTTGACTCGCGGATCCTGAAAAACCTGCTTGTCCATCCGCTCCCTCGTGGCCATTGCCGTCTGGCTGTGGATTTTCATCTCGGGAGGGTTTCGGACCTGGCGGACGCGACAAAAGTATCTGTCAGGGGCGGATGGATAGCGGACATAGGCAAGGGGATCGAGAATTATAATGCAGTGGATACCGGGATTTTCTTCTGTTCTCACGGGATATTCGATGCCCTGGAAAAAGCGATTTCCGCAGGAAGGGCAGGCCTCTCCGATGGAATTCTGGAACTGGCGCATGTACGAAAGATGGAAGCCCTGGACATCGGGGATCTTTTCTGGCGGGACATAGATGATGGAGAAGGTCTCTTGGATGCCGAGAAGTGGCTTAAGGGAAAGCGTGATCAAGGGTGACTTGCTTTTTGGATCTCCGGCGGTTTCACTTCGCCTGCAGGTCCGGAGAAGATTTGCATCAGAGCGGGTAGAAAGAGAACAGATGCGGTCAGAACGGCGAGGCTTCCAACAGTCGTCAACAGGCCCAGGCTGAAAATTCCCCGGTGGGACGAGATCATGAGGCTGCCAAAGCCTACGGTGGTGCTGAGCCCGGCTAGAATGACACCGGTGGCTGTGCTGAACGGAAGAACCGTCTTTTGCTTGTTCTCTTCCTGCTGGCGCCAGCGGTACACGATGATAATACCATATTCGACGCCCGCTCCGACAATAAGGGGGAGGAAGATGCTGTTGGCCAGGTTCAGGTCGACTTTGAAAAGAGGCATCCAGCCGAGAGTCCATGCAGTACCGGCCGCCAGAGGGACTAGCACCATGAATGTGGACTTGAAATCTCGCAGTGCAATGACGAGAAATACGAAAATAAAGGCCACTGCGTAGAGAGCGGCCTTGATGCTGCTGTCGCGAAATTCCCGGGTGAAGACATAGAGGGTAACGGGATCGCCGACGACATCAGGGTCTACTAATCTGAGGTCGTGAATGAACCGCCCGAGCAGTTCGGGATCCCATACATCTCCTTGCGGATAAACGCGGATTAGGAACTGGTGCGCGGCGGGCATGAATCGCTGAAGCAGAGGCGGCGGCAAATCTTCCACGCGCATGGGCCTCGTATCGGCATTGGCGCGCAGAATGTCCAGTTTATCGCTCAGATCCTTGGTCAAATTCTTCTGGAAAGCGCCCAGGGCATCCTGCACGCGCCTCTGCGGCAGGGAATGAAAGCGCTGCCGTATTTGATCTATAAGATACCGTGTCTGCTTCATCTGGCTTTCCAGAGGTTTCTCGCCCCCCCATTCGGAAGCCCCGGAATCTAGCATCTTGAAACGGATCCTGCCCAGAACTTCTTCCAGTTCCCCGGCCTCTATGGGTCCGCGGGCGGGTTTCAGATGTCCGATTTTGTCGAGAAAGGGCTTCAGCTTTCTTATCAAGGTGATCTTCTCTTCCTGGTCGCGGGGTAGAAGGCTTATCACGCTCTGCGTCTGTGAGACTGTGGGGAGGGCTTTAAATGCCTTCGTTTTTTCCCGGACTTCCTTCAGAGAACCGGCCAGGACCTCTCCATAGATGCTGGAGAGTTCTGACCCTTCGATGAGCTTTTTTTCCCAGACGACGGATTCGACGTGCTGAGATTGAAGATCCAGCATGTTCAGATCAAAATTCAACTTTGTAGATTCCCATATTGATATAGCGAACGCGGCTACGCCGATCACCAGGAAGGCAAGGGCCCTCCGGCGCGTCAGTCTGAAGAAAGGCCTGATCGGGACCGGGACTGTTGAAGAGCGGGCAGGATCAAGCTTCCGCCTGGGCCTGTCGAACAGCATGATCAGGGCGGGTAGGAGCCCCAGTGTGGCCATGGTCATGATGATCATGCCCGCGGTGCAGATGATTCCCAATTCCTCCAACCCTTTAAAACCAGCCAGTGACATGGGGAAGAACGAAAGGGCCAGGCTCAGGCCCGCAAGAAGTATGGCCGGTCCGACCTTCTCCATGGTTGCGCTCAGCACGTCCTTTTTGGGTGCAGGGCCGGCCTCTTCCTCTTCACGATAGCGGGCAAACCAGTGTGCGCCGTAATCGATTCCCAGGCCGAGGAGAAGGGGTGCAAAGGTTACTGAAAGTATATTCAAATGGCCGATGAGCAATGTGGTCAGTCCGAAACTCCAGGAAAGGGCAATGACGAGCATGGCCACTTCCATGAGAGGACGGCGGACACCCCGCCAGAAAATCATGAAAAGAGCGGTCAGCCCAATGATGGAAATCGTCGTGGCTAGACTCATATCCTTGAGAGCAGTGCCCATCTGATCCGCATTCAACGCTTCAGGGCCGGTGACTCCGGCACGGACATCCGGGAAAGCCGTCTTGAGCTTGTCAATAGTGTTTCGCATTGCGGTCAGTGACTTCCATTTTCCTGTAAAGTCGGCCGTCCCCGCAGGTGTTGCAAAAAGAAGCAGATAGCGTTTATCCTTTGTCCAGAAATATCCCTCTTCGGACACGCCTCCCAGGGGTTTATTTGTGAGCAAAGCGTCCCACAGCGAGGTGAATTGCTCATTGCCGTCCAGAAATCCTTTCATTTCGCCAAGGACCTGATTGAGAAAGCTGAGATCAAAAGGTTTTCCCACGGTTTTGGAAGGCTCGAGGAATCCAGTAAATAGTTCTCCCACCATTTTTGACGTCATCTCCTGATTTATTTGCCGGAAGAAGTTGACTAGGGTGGGCTGCCTGGCAATCTCTTCGATGAATCGGAGGTGATTGCGGAAATTTTCATCCAGGGTTCGGATGTCTTTTCTGTCCAAATACAGCAGTGCCCAGCGCTTGAACGAGTCAGGATTGATCCGGTAAAATATATTATGGTAATTTTCATTGTCCGCTTCCAGGCGGGGGACAAGGGCGTGCAGGAATTTGAGTGAGCGGGAAGGCGCCGGGCTTTCAATCACGACGATAAAGGAATCTATCTGACTGAACTGATTGACCCGCTCTGCAAGCTGGATGAGCCGTTCCTTTGGAGATATAAGATCTTTCTGGCTGGTATGGAAAGTGAGGTTCTCCGCCGTGTAGACAATCGAAACGACAGACAGGACCAGGGCGGCGGAAAGGGTCAGGAGAGGATGTGAAATCTGGATGGAGACAAGTTTTCTCAATACCTGATTCACCGGATTGCTTTTCAATTCTGCCTCACCAGGTCTTCATGCCGGCCGCGTATTCAAGTCTGGCACGGGAGAGATTGTAATTGAACAGAGCTTCGATATACTTGCTTTGATTCTGGCCGTATTTCTCTATAGCCCGCAGCATCTCATCGGCTGTTTCCACTCCCATGTCAAAGTCGGCCATGGCGGTCACAACCCATTTTCTGGAGGCGATTGCGGCCGTCTGGTAAGAGGCTGCGGCCTTTCGCGCTTCAAGGTGCTCCTGGTAGCTTTGCGCGACCTGAATGGGGATATTCATTTTCGCGGAGGCCCTGGTATTAAGAAGCTTGTTATATTCCGCCCTCATTTTATCAACCCTTGCTTTACCGATGCCGAAATCCAGGCTCCATTTGGCCCCGGCCACGACTCCTGCATAAGCATGATTGAAATCATCCGGGATGTATCGATTGTGCAGCACCTCCCTCCCGGGCGCCCCAGCCAGAGAGCCCTGCACAGCGGCGAAAAATGAGGGGTACATGTCGCTGACAGCGGCTTTTATCCGGTAGTCCTGTGCGGCCAGAGCCTCGGCGAGCTGCTTGAATTCCGGACGTTCGGACGAGGCTGTTTCGATATACTTGTCCAGGGCGGCCGGCTCTTCCATCCTTGTTGGAAGAGCTTTCTCGGCGAGTTCGAATTCCACATCCGGAGGCAGCTGGATCAGGGACTTCATGACGAAATAGGATATCCTGAACCCTTTTTCCGCTTCGGCTTTAAATCTCAACGAATCAGCCCGGTAGGAATCTACTTTATATAGATCGGTTTCCTTTACGTTGGGAGAGCCGAGCTTCAGGAGCCTGCTGATCCGGCGGCCTGCCTCATCGAAGAAATCCCTTGCCTCGTCCGCTGTCTCCATCCCTGAACGGGCCAGAATCAGGGCGTAGTATAGCTCCTTCACCCGAAGGACGATTCTGGCTTTCTGCTCGTCCATCTGGAATTCCCTGGCTTTGATTCCCCGGCTAGCCGCGTCTTCGCGGTTTGAGATCTTGCCGAAGGTATAAATCGGCTGCGTTGCGATCAGGTTGATTCTGCCGAAAATGCCGATACTGGACAGTCCTAAACTGGGAGACGGATCGAGTATCCTGCCGTTTGCAACGAGTGGTTCCTTGGCATCTTCGACCGGACCCACAACGGCCGTCGTTTCGATCTGAGGGTAATAGGCGGCCCTGGCCTGGGCCAGGTCGCTTTTCGCAGAAGCGATTTCACTCTCGACTCCCCTGATATCCGGGCTCCGGCTTATGGCCATTTCGATCAATTGCGACAAGGTCAGCACCACCTTTTCCTCTTCGGGCTTTGCCCCCCCGGCTGTACAATGAAGGCTGAGAGTCAGCGCAAGAGAGATGATCAAGAGGAACGTCGACAGCCGGGATGAGAACGGCATAGGAAATAGTTCCATATTTCTTCTCCCTGTTTTGCGTTAAGGATCGTTATCTGCGGCCGCTCCGTTCGATAAAATCTTCTTTTCCCTCCGTTCGGGAAGCAGAACCGTGTAAATGAAAAGGCCGGCCCCGGCCCAGAGTATCTGTTCCAGTCTTATGGCGATTCCGTAAGCAAGCCCCAGGGCCATGTTGAATCCCGCGGTCCTGAAAACCAGGACCCTGATACCTTCCTGTATCCCGATTTCGAGGGGTATGGGAAAAGTCAGGAGGTCTAGCCAGGTTGCGAAAAACCATATTCCCGCGGCGTTGAAAAAAGAGCCGCCGCTCAGGAGAAAAAGAAAATACCAGGTTTTCAGAATGCTGAAGACCATGCCGGCGATATGCCAGAGCATTGAAGCAAGCAGATCCCCCGGATGTTCTCGATAGAACCTCCTGAGGGCTTGGTCTACGTCGGTGATCTGATTCGCCCTCTTCCTCAGGATTTCACCGCCTGCTCGACGGGCGGAAAGCCAGCGCACAATAGAGCCGAGTTTTCCATGTTTCTGGATGAACATGAATCCGATAATGCCCGCTCCGACAAGGGTGTTGGTGGTCAGGACAGCCGCCAATCCGGCGGCGGGAACAGGTATACTCCATATGAAGAGCATGGATCCCAGGGAGGCGAAAAGAAGTTGAGAAAGAGCATAAGTGGCTTTACCGATGATGACGCCGGTAGCCGCCTCCGGCCCCCGGTGATTCGAATAAAGAAGAGCACCCTTTACGACTTCTCCTCCGAGCGTAGCTGTGGGTGTAAAGTAGTTGACGGAGCTGCCGGCCATATAGATCCCCATTAGATGGGAGAAGCCGAGGGACCTGTGAGTCTGGAAAAGGCAATACCGCCATCCCAGCGTATGAAATGCCTTTACAATCCCTTCCATCAATACGAATGGAATAAACCCCCAGCCGAACAGAAGGAGTTCGCGCCACAGCGTGTCGGGACCGATTTTCCAGATCAGGAAAAAGAGCAGGGCGGCGCCCAGGGAAACGGCGGCCACATGAAATTTTTTCATGAAAATCCTTCAACTTTCTGAACCTGATCCCGTCTGGAGGATTTCTCGACGGCCTTCCGCTGCAAGCGCATCTTGCTCAAGAGGGCCGGATAGGATTCCCGTTGAATGACGCGTGTAAAAGACTTTCTGTAGTTGCCGACAATGCTTACTCCGTCGATGCTTACGTCTTTCACAAGCCACTTTCCCCGTACGAGAATCAGGGAGTAATCGACCGGAATCGCCTCGTTGGTCCGGATGATCTTTGTCTTGACCAGCGCTTGGTCCTGAAGGAGTTCTTCTTTCGTGTAGAGGATGTTTTCGCGCTTAAGAAAGTCCAGTACCAGCTTTGTGTAGGAGTCCTGGAAGAGATCCCGGAAGATGTCCGTGAATTCTCTCTGCTCGGCCTCGTTCAGTTTCTGCCAGTAGGAGCCGATTGCTTGTTGCGCCATAAGGTCGAAATTGAAATTTTGCGCGATGATTTTTTTGATGTCCTCTCTCCTCTGATTCCGGTGATCACGCCCCTGGAGCCGGGGATCCGTCTGCACGGTCATGACCCTTTCCAGCATCCTGCGGACCATTGCCGTGGGGTCCTCCATGGCCTGGACATGATTGCCGTGTAGGCCCGTGCTCAGGATGCAGAAGAGAATGGCTGCATGTATTAATTTCAGTTTCACTTCTCACCCGGTCGACGGCTTCAAATGGATTCCAGCGCCCGGCCCTTCATCCGCCCGTGCGGTCCCGGGTGCCGGATTACGGGGGAAGACCCCGGCGGACAGGCAGAACAGTTTTTCGAGCAGGAAATTACTCCGGACAGAAGCATTGGTTATCATGATGATTGTCTTGAGGGTTCTTCTGGAAATTTTCACTTCCCGGCTGCTTTCGAAGCGGCTTTTCCTGTTGATTTTCCTCAAGGTGAAGACAGCGATTCCAATGGCCCACAGGCAGAATTTTCGTATACCGGTTTCATGCCGTGGGATTAAAAAGGTGTAATCCAGAGCGTCTCGAAGGCGGGCGAGTGCAGTGTCGATCAGCACAGAGAGAGCCGCAACGAATAATTCCGGGGACCGGTCCGCAGAAAGTTCATCCAGATCATATCCCGCTTGGGAAAATACGGATCGGGGCAGCCAGCAGAAGCCCCTGTTTTTATCATCCCAGATGTCCTTTAGAATATTCGTCATCTGCAGACCCTGGCCGAAAGGGACCGCCAGTTCCAACAGTCTCTTACGGTTCTTTGCTATTTCCACGGAATACTCGCAAAAGAGCTCGGTTAACATCTCCCCCACTACGCCCGCGACATGGTAACAGTAGTTATCCAGGTCCGTAAGGTCCCTGAGTCCATGAGGCCCTTTGTTCATCTGGATCGCTGACATGCCCTGTACCATGACGGAAGCGCACCGCCTGATGGCTGCCTGCTGTTTCAGAGTGAATGTCGAGTTGTTTCGAATAATCAGAGGCGTATTTGCGATAAGATCTCTCTCTTCCGGCAGGGTGCTTCCGGTCAAGAGGGGCCATAATGCCTGCGCGAAACGTTCTGCCGGAGCCCGGCCGCTGATGACCTGGATGAATTTCCGGAAAAAGAAGAGCTTCTGGATCATAGTAAGATCTTTTTCATCTTCTATGGTGTCGATGATTCTGCATATCAGGTAGGCGTTGGTGACCGTTCTGCGCAGAGGTTCGGGAAGCAGGGGAATCGTGAGCGCAAAAGAACGTGATACGCGGTTGAGAACTTTCCGCTCGTATTCGAAACCATGCTCCTGGATATCTGTTTCCATGATCTTGCACCGACCGGGATGCAGCGTAATCTTCAGGCGGGACCTTTCGGCAATATCCCTTCCCCCATGGTTTCCAGATGGATTGCGGTTTGCTCCGGGGCCGGATTCGGAGCGAAGGGCCCGTCGGTCACCGGTCCCCGAACATATACGGAAAGGGCCTTGAAGGGATGGGAGATCGCGTCTCTGACAGCCGTGGCTTCGAATCCGCTGTGAAGCATGCAGTGGGCGCATTTCGGGTGCAGACCGGGACCGTAGCGGTCCCAATCAGTGTCTTTCATGAGCGTGTGGAAATCGGGAGCATATCCTTCGGAGAAGAGATAACACGGCTTTTGCCAGCCCAGGACATTGCGTGTGACGGTTCCCCACGGCGTGCACGTGTAAGTCTGATTGCCGCAGAGAAAATCCAGGAACAGACCCGATTGGTTGAATTTCCAACCGCGCTTTTTTCCTGTCTCGAAAATCTCCCGGAAGAGTTGCGTGCTTTCATGGCGCTTCAGGAACAGGTTCGCCGGGGAACGGTCCGAATAGCCGTAAGCCGGAGAAAGAGTGATGCCCCTCGCTCCCAGGGCGAGGACAAAATCGAAAAAGTCGCTTACTTCCGCCGGATTTGCACCGCTGTAAATCGTGCAGTTGGTAATAAAGCCGAATCCCCGGTCTCGAAGGAGCAGCATAGCTTCCACCGCTGAATCGAACGCTCCCGGCCGGTTGGTCAGGCGGTCGTGCAGTTCCTTGCGGCCGTCTACATGGACGGAGAATGTCAGGTACTTGGACGGCATGTAGCCGGAAAGAGATTTTTTCAGGAGAAGCCCGTTTGTACAGAGATAGACGAATCTCCGTCGCTCCACGAGGCCGGCGATGATCCGGGGCATTTCGTCATGAATCAGGGGCTCGCCTCCAGCAACCGTTATAATGGGGGCGCCGCATTCATCGGCCGCAGAAAGGCACTCCTCATATGTGAGCCGCCGGTTGAGAATTTCCTCGGGATGACTGGTTTTTCCGCAACCTGAGCAGGAGAGATTGCACCGGAACAGGGGTTCGAGCATCAGGACCAGCGGATAACGCCGTATTCCATGGAGCCTCCGGCCTGCAATGTAACGGACTACGTGGAACTTCTGGATAAGGGGCACACCCATAGTTTCTATACCCGCGATATATCTCCGAGATCCGCCTGATTCGATTGAGCGGGAATGAATGTCTGATGTTCAACACCGGCCATCTCGCTGACGGTGCACGGATAATATGTCTGCAGCTTCTCCACAACCTTTTGCACCATCTCCTCCGGGGCCGATGCCCCGGCGGTAACTCCCACCCGGGCGTCGGCGGAAAACCATTGCGGATTCAAATCACCCGCATCCTCGATCAGATAAGCGGGCACACCGCATTGCTCTCCGATTTCTCTCAGGCGATTGGAATTGGAACTGTTGTGAGCCCCTATGACCAGGAGCAGATCAATCGATCCCGACATAATCTGCACGCTTCTCTGCCTGGCCTGGGTTGCATAGCAGATATTGGTTAGATCGGGACCGCGGACCGGGAACCGGTTCTTCAAGGCCTTGATGATCTGCAGAGTATCGTCGAAGCTCAGGGTGGTCTGCGTCACGTAGGCCAGTCGATCAGGATTCACTACTTTTAAATCGGCGACTTCGGCGCTGCTGGAAAGAATATAGACAGGCCCCTCGGCGCGCCCCCGGATCCCCTCTATTTCCGGATGCCCCGAGTGGCCGATGATGATTATATTGTAACCCAGACGGCTGAATTTGCGCACCTGAGAGTGTATTTTTGTAATCAGCGGGCAGGTTGCGTCGATTATGCGCAGGCCTTTTTTTTTGGCGTCTTTCACAACGGCCGACGGAACACCATGGGCGCTGAAAATGATGACGGCGCCGGCGGGGACCTCTGCCAGCCGCTCAATGAATATTGTCCCCCTGTTCCTGAGGTCCTCGATGACATGCCGGTTATGTACGATTTCGTGCAGCACATAAACGGGACGGCCGTGGGACTCAAGGGCCTGTTCGACGATCTTTATCGCCCGGATCGCACCGGCGCAAAACCCTCGCGGCACAGCCAGGACCACGTGCATGAGTCTCCTCCAAAAGTTTCTGATCCTGTTGTTCTCCGCTTATTTTATTTGCGCCTGTTTTTTTTTCCATCCGTTAGATGCTTATTTTGTCCTTCGAAATACCTTACGGAATGTTCAGATATAAATCTGTCTCGAAATACCGGGGAACGTGACTAATTCAAATAGCCGTGCTGTTTGAACCAGTGGATGGCATCCCGCAGGGCTTCCTCGATGGGGGATGTGTGAAGACCGAGGTCGCGTCTGGCCTTGTCGGCCGAAAAAAACATCTTCTTTCTTGCCAGCCGGGCTCCCACGAGAGTTACCCGTGGTTCATTACTTCCGGAGAGCCGGGCTCCGCCTTCCGCCAGGCAGGCGATGAACAAGGATACGATATGAGGGATCCGGATGCGTGGAGGCCGGCGTCCGGTAATGGATGCCACTTCGGACAGAATTTGTTTAAGGGTCAAATTGACCGCGCCGAGGATGTACCGCTCGCCGATTGCGCCTCTGTCCAGCGCCAGCAGGTGACCGGCGGCGACATCATCCACATGGATCAGATTGAGCCCGGTGTCGACATAGGCCGGTATGCGCCCGCAGGCGGCATCGATGATCATACGCCCGGTCGGAGTGGGTCTGATATCTCGCGGGCCGACAGGCGTTGAAGGATTAACGATAACAACGGGCAGGCCTTGCTCCCGGGCCATCCTCTTCACTTCCGCCTCGGCCAGGAATTTTGAGCGCTTGTAATGTCCGATCATGTCATCGATCGTTGCCGGTGTGGTTTCATCGGACGGACTTCCATCCGGTGTCAGACCGATGGTCGCCACGCTGCTCGTGTATACAATGCGGCGTACCCCTGCATGGGCTGCGGCGAGCATGATATTGCGGGTGCCGGTAACATTGGTTTCATACATTTTCCGGGGGTCGGGGGTCCAGAGGCGATAATCCGCTGCTGTGTGAAACAGCACTGAACATCCGGTCAGTGCCCGATCCAGCGATTTCCGGTCTCCCAGATCTCCGATTGCAATTTCCACAGGCAAGCCGGCGATGTTGAGACGGTTGCTGTCCGGTCTCACCAGAACCCGCACCCTGTGGCCGGCGCATATCAGCCGGCGAATCACTGCGGATCCGAGAAAGCCTGTTGCTCCTGTGATCAGGGTTTTCATGACGGTTTAAAACCGCAATCGGCCGCACGGGCGGCTCTGGTCAATGTATCGCGGGCGGCCAGGTAACTTCTTCCCAGCCTGGCCAGCGCCGGAAGCTCAAGCGGATTGCGGATCAGATGCAGGAAAAACGCGGCCAGGCACAACTGACCGTATTCATCTATTGAATGCAGGACGCATCCGGGAATAAATACATTCGCGGGATCCGTTATGGCCCGGACGACGGCAAACGGGATTTTCTCCCTTGCAGCCGCCAGGGCGATGGAGGCACTCTCCATATCGGCGGCGATCGCGCCCGTCAGTTTATATAGCGCGGCTTTTTCCCTTTCCGAGGGCATGATCAGATCGACTTCGGCGATGGTCCCTCCGCAGGACGCCACATGCGTTTTCAACAGGTCGCACATTTTTGCATGCCAGGCCGGATCGACACAATAAATGGATTGATCGAGTGAGGCGATCCGTTCAGGCAGGATCAGGCTGCCCGGAGGAAGGTCGGGGGCCAGCCCGGAAGCGAATCCCCAGCTGATCAGGACCGTCGCTCCTTTCTCTATCAGGACCTGCGCGGCTGAACGGGCCCGGCCGGCCCCGATGCCGGACAGGAGAAACAGAGCCCCGTTGCGGAGCCTGATCACTTCTCCCGCCCTGACCGGCCCGCCGGCCAGTATGCGGGCTTCTCTCGTCATTGCCGCTACGATTCCCGGATGCATGGTATTATCCCGGAGTTCTGTTTTGCAATCTTTTCAAATGATCAGGCATCAGGAGAAAAATAATCCGTATTGAATATGCTTACGCCTGTCTATTTTTTTGCTTTCGGCCTTCGGTAAAGCCGGCGCAGATGGGCACGGTAGCGGGCGAGAGCCCACAGAGGAAAATACTTTGAGTATCCGTGATATTTCAAATAGAATACGCGGGGGAAGCCGGGCGCTGTAAAGCAATCGTCCTTCCACAGGCCGTCCGGATTTTGAGTCGACAGGAGATACAATGCCCCGCGGCGTACTTCCTCCGAATCCACCTTTCCCGCGGCCATTAATCCGAGCATAGCCCAGGCCGTCTGAAAAGAAGTTCCCATGGAGCCCTGCCCTGCCTTCCGTGGATCGAAGTAGGTTTCGCAGTCCTCTCCCCAGCTCCCGTCGGGTTTCTGCTTCTGCATCAACCAGTTTGCCGCACGCTGGATCTGAAACTCGTCAAGCGGATCGCCGACTTTTTCAAGAGCGGTGAGAACGGACCACGTTCCGTAGATATAGTTGGTTCCCCAGCGTCCATACCAGGAACCATCCGGCTCCTGCTCCTGGCGCAGGTAACTGAGACAGGCTTTCAATTCACTGCCTCTCCTTCCGGTCAACGCCAGGAGCGTGCAGCAGCGGGCACTGACATCGCTTGTAGGAGGATCAAGCAGAGCCCCGTGGTCCGCGAAGGGGATCTCGTTCAGATAAAAAAATGTATTATCGGAGTCAAAAGCGGCAAACCCCCCGTTTTTTGACTGCATGCCGGCGATCCAATCCGCCGCCATCTGTATCGAATCCCGCAAATATTCATTCCCGCTTTGATGCATTGCCCAGGCCACGACGGCAGTATCGTCGAGGTCGGGATAATGGGGATTGTTGAACTGAAATGCCCATCCGCCTCCCTGGAGATTCGGATGGTTCTCCCTCCAGTCACCGGGATGATGACGCAGTTGCCGAGTCTCAAGCCAGCTCAAAGCCCTGTTGATACTTCCTTGTGCTGCATCACTGCCTTCTTCCTGGAGGGCCAGACAGGCCAGTGCGGTATCCCAGACGGGAGAGACGCACGGCTGGCAATAGACACTGTCTTTGCCGATCACGAGGAGGTTCTGCAGCGCCTTCCGGGTCATCCGCCGGTACGGATGTTCCGGAGGATATCCCAGGCAGGCGAGGGCTTCGTGGGCATTCACCATGGCCGGGAAGATGGCCCCCAGACCGTCCGTTCCGTTGATTCTTTCGATTATCCAGCTCTCGGCTTTTTTTATCGCCCTCTTGCGGACTGCTCCGGGGATAAGGGATTCAAGGATATGTCCAGCCTTGTCCAGTTTCAGAAAAAACCTGTTCAGGCGTGAGCGGACAGGCAGATAATTCTTCTCTCTCTCGGGCTGCGTGACGAATAATTCCCGGACGGACACCCGCCTGGGATTTTTCGCCTGAGGCTTCATGCTGCACAGGATCGTCAGGGGGACCAAGACAGTCCTCGACCAGTAGGCGATCTTGCTCAGGTGAAAAGGGAACCAGCGGGGAAAAAGGATGATCTCGACAGGGATGAACGGGACTCCCCGCCAGGGTATCTGCCCGAATAGGGCGAGGGTAATAAGAGTGAATACGTTGCATCGGGCTGCGCCGCCGCTGGCCAGGATCGCCTCGCGGGCCGCCGCCATATGTGATGCGTCGGGGGCGTCTCCCGCCAGCTTTAAAGCGTAGTAAGCTTTCACCGAACAGCTGATATCGAATCTTCCTTCGGGGAAAAGAGACCATCCTCCGTGACTTTCCTGACAGGCGCGGATATAGGATGCGATCCCGGCTTCGAGACCGGAATCGATTTCATCCATGTAGTGCATCATGAGAATGTATTCGGCAGATATCGTGCAATCGGCTTCCAGCTCGAAACACCAGTAGCCGTCCCGATGCTGGCATGCGAGCATGGCATTGCGCGCTCTCGCGACTGCTTCTTCGATTCTTTCGATAAGGGCGGGACCACCCGGAGGGGCGCCGGTACTTTCTGAGCCTTCCATGATCAGCTCAATCCTGGTTTTTGTAAGAAAATACCAATTTCTTGTAGCATAGCACGCACAAAACTCCTGCACAAATGTAAAAGACGGAGATCCTGCGGTCCGCGTGAAAACGGACGGCATACGGGATTGCCGTCAGAACCGGAGCATGGTATAAATTTTATAGGCCCGGAGCGGTCTGCCGGTCGGCGTGCGGTGGAGTGACGCGATGGACTCTCTTCTCTCGATTCTGCAATGGATATTCCTGATCCCCGTCGCGGCGGGATCAATATACGGAATACTCTGTCTGCTGGCGATCCTGCGCTTTCAAAGCCGCCCCGCGCAGTCCCTGTTCGCCTTTTCCTCCTGGCCTCCGGTGACCGTTTTAAAGCCGGTATGCGGTCTGGAAAAAAATCAGAAAACCAATTTGAGGAGCGCCTGCCTGCAGGCTTATCCGGATTTCCAGGTGGTGTTCTCTGTCCAGGATTCCCGTGATCCGGCGCTCCCGCTGTTGAAAGAGATTCAGCGGGAATTCCCGGACCGGGCATGCGTGTCCGTCGATGGCCGTCGGGCAGGCACCAACGGCAAGATAAATAACCTCATCGGCGCTCTGATGCTCGCGAGGAACGAGATTTTGGTAATCAGCGACAGCGATGTGTACCTCGAGCCCGACTACCTGAAAAATCTCATCGCTCCTCTTGCCGATCCACAGGTGGGATTTGCCTGCACTCTTTACAGGGCTGCCTCGTCTGGCGGGTGGTTCGAAAGATTGTTCCTGCTGAGCCTGAACGCCGATTTCATTCCGAGCGTGGTCTTTGCCTATGTCACCGGGGTCTCTAAATTCTGTCTGGGCTCATCGGTAGCGTTCCGGCGGGGATTGCTGGAGAGAACAGGAGGGATAGAGCGCTTTGCCGATCATCTGGCCGAAGATTACGAAATGGGCAGGCATTTTCTGATGTCGGGGAAAAAAATGGTACTCGTGCCGTATCTTGTCCGGATCGACCTGAATCTGCAGGGCCCGCGCCAGTGGTGGAATAGTCAGGTCTGCTGGGACCAGAAGACCCACGCTGCCAATCGCGCCGGCTTTTTCGCGACCGTTGCTGTGCGCTCCATACCTTTTGCCCTGCTCTTCGCCGCCGTCCGCCTGGGGGACGGTCCCGGGCTCGCGGTCCTGTTCGCCGCTCTGGTCCTCCGCCTGGGTACGGCGGGAGCTGCCATGGGATTGGGGCTGCATGATAAGGATGGTTTGAAATCTCTTCTCCTTCTTCCCCTGCGGGATGTAGCAGCCCTTGTTTCCTGGGTCTTTGCGCTGGCGAAAAAAAAGGTGGTCTGGCGTGGCTCCGAATTCATTGTGGCCCGCGACGGACGCCTGCGAAAGAAGGCTTCCCTTGAAGAGGAAACTCATTGTCACCGGAGATGATTTCGGTGCCTCCCGGCCGGTGAACGAATCAATAGAGGAGGCCCACAGGCGGGGAATCCTCAGCACCGCCAGCCTGATGGTGGGTGCCGCCGCCGCGGTCGACGCCGTCGACCGGTCCCGCAGGCTTGGTTCGCTTCGCGTAGGGCTCCACCTGGTGCTTGTCAACGGATCCCCGCTTTCGGCTCCTTCTGACATTCCGGGACTGGTGGAGCCGGAAGGCCGCCTCCGGAGTCACCTGTTCAGAGCGGCAACGGGGTTTTTTTTCCAGTCGGGGGTGAGGCGGCAATTGGAGCAGGAAATTCGCGCTCAATTTCAGGCCTTCCGGGATACGGGTCTTCATCTCGACCATGTGAATTGCCACAAGCACATGCATCTCCATCCCACGATTGGAGGTCTTGTACTGAAGGTCGGACGGGAATTCGGGTTGAAAGCGGTACGATATCCGTACGAGCCCCTTTTACCCTCCTGCCGTGCTTCAAAGAGCATCCGCCGCAGATCGCTCGCTTGGCTGTTTCTGCTCCCCTGGCAGGCGCTTTTAAAGGCGCGCCTCAGGCGTGCTCATGTGCGCTCGAACGATTACATCTTCGGCATGCACGACAGCGGGGCCATGGACATCGACCTGGTCCTCGGTATTCTCAAGCACCTTCCCCCGGGGGTGAGCGAAATCTATTTCCATCCCGGAGGGCCCGCGGACTCCGGCTGCCGGGAGGAACTCACCCTGACCAGTCCAGCGCTCCGGCAGGCTCTTGATGATTGCGGCATCCGCAGCATCGGCTTCGGTGATTTATAGACCCTGTGTCCTGTCCGCCTGCCTTTTCCTCTGAGCCCTGAATCCGAGGAATTCCTTTGCCTGTTTGCATAATCGCCGACACTCGCCCGCTTCGAAGAAGGCTCTCCTCACGATGCGAAAAATGATCCTGGGCCGGAAGTAGTAGAGATCGTAAAAATCAGAAATGGCCTGGATTATCTCCTCACCGCTAAGATCCGGGTACCGGAAATTGGGCAACTGGTGCCCTCGGCTGTCCGCCATGGCCGTGGAGATCAGATATCCCTTCTCTTTCAACATGTCAAAAAAAAGCGTTCCCGGAAACGGGTGGGATATGGAGACCTGAATCGTTTCCGGATCCAGCTCCACCGCGAACCGAATGGTCCTTTCGATGGTCTGCCGTGTTTCACCGGGATGGCCGATCTGGAAATCGCCGTGGACCACGATGCCCAGGCGTTTGCAATTTTTCATAAAGGCAAGGGCCTGTTCAATAGTGGTCCCCTTCCTGATATTTTTCAGTATCTGCGGATCGCCGGACTCGAAACCCACAACCAGCAGGCGACAGCCGGCCTCTTTCATGACCCTGAGCGTTTCGAAATCGGTTGTGACCCGGCAATTACAGGACCAGGTGAACTTAAGCGGTCGTAATTTACGGCAAAGCTCGAAAACCCGCGATTTATCCCAGGTAAATGTATCGTCGTCGAAAAATATTTCCCTGGCCTGCGGAAACAACTCCCGGGCCCTTTCAACTTCAGCGGCTACATTGTCACTGCTGCGGGTTCTCCAGCGATGCCCGCTCATGGTCTGCGGCCAGAGGCAGAATGTGCACATGGCCGGGCACCCCCTGGAGGTGTAGAAAGATACATAGGGGTGGAGCAGAAATGGTATGTCATATCTAGTGAAATCAAGATCCCGCTTGAAGATATCCACGACGAAAGGCAATTGGTCGAGATCTTCAATCAGGGGGCGGTCGGGATTGTGCAGAATACGCCGTCCTTTCTTGAAACTGATGCCGGCGATTTTTTCCGGGTTATCACCGCGGGCGAATTCGGCGACGGCGTAGTCGAATTCTCTCCTGACAACGAAATCGATCGCTCGTGATGCGTTGAGGCTCTCTTCAGGAAGGACGGTGACATGGGGGCCGACAAATGCGATCTTCAGACCGGGCTTGGCCTCTTTCATCATCTGTGCGATGTGTACGTCATTGCGGAATCCCGGGGTGGAGGTGAAGACGACGACGAAATCGTATTCTTCGGAAATGCGGATAATTTCTTCCGGGCTCAGCCCGTGGGAAGGGGCGTCGATGAGCCTGCTTTTCTGTATCAGGCCGGCGGGATAGGCGAGCCATGTAGGATACCAGAAGGCGGTGATTTCACGCGTGGCTTGATATCGCGCGCCTGCGCCGCCGTCGAATTTTTCAAAAGAGGGGGGATTCAAAAGAAGGGTTTTCATTTCCGCCTCCTTAATTATTCGAAGCGGATATTCTTCTGCCTTTCCAGCATTTCCCGCAGGGCGGGGCGGATGTAGATATTATTGAGATCAAACCGGCTGAACACATCGATCAACACCCGAATCCGGTCTTTCACGGCCGCTTTTGAGTTGATTATGATCACATTCTCGTCCTTGATCCGGCAGAGGCCGCCGACAACAGGGACTTCGTCTTCCGCTATGTGCTCTTCACGGATTTTCAACCCGAGCTTATAAGCCAGTTCTTCCAGCTGGACCAGGAGTATATTTTTGTCCACTTGCGTCTCTTCTTTCTGCTATCACATTTGCCCATTTCAGTTCGCTCTTCTTGAAAGTCCTAATGCTGTATAGGATTATTATTACATCATTTTTCCTCATAACGCACACAAAAAAAGTAAATATTCTTACAGACAGGTAAAGTCAAGCGATTTTTTCAATAATCTGAGATAGCTTCAATTTAAGCGACATCGGCACCGGCGCACGGTTTGCGAAACGCCTGATTCACGCCCATTTTTATTGGCAAAAATATCTTCTTAGCATGTCTGAAAATCGGAGGAAAAAGGGATATGCTGATGAAGCAAAGCAAAGAGCGGCTACGCGCTTGATCGGATATTAGTACGAGGAGCGAGGCTGGAATGCATCCGGGATACCGACCGTGGATACCCCCTGAAACGGTCCTTCTCGTGAATGGTGGAAAGCCCTCGATTTGCAGTTGAGGTTGTTTAGAGTTTGAACGAAAATGTGCGCCGGATTGACTTTTTACGTGTGCTTGCTAATATAAAAACAGCATCCGGAATCGGGAGAAGAGGGTTTTCGTTTATACGATTATTTCCTGGAGCCGGAAGCCAGACATCCGAAGCCTGATATGTCTGAAGAGGAAAATGGAGATGGAATACCAGGATCATGCCGTGCGCGAGAAGGCCGGCGTGCAATTGAAGGCCTTTTTTGGAAAAATACCCCATGAAATTGTTTTTTATCTCTTTACGTCGCCAGGGGAAAATGAGCCGTTCAATCAGGCGGCCAGGCAGGTGATCCGCGCGTTTCACAAAATGACGGCGAAAATCGTCCTGCGAGAGCGCAATCTTGATCACGCTGATGCGAAAAAATGGAATGTAGGTTTCTCTCCCACCCTCCTCTTAGATCCCGGGCAGTACAACGTTAGATGGCTGGGCGCGCCCGTAGGCGAAGAGACGCGTACTCTGGTCGAGGCCATTGGAATGATGGGCTACAGGAGATACGACCTGAGCGATCAATCTCTCAAAATACTGAAGAGAATCGATTCACCGCGGCACATAAGGCTTTTTGTAAGCCCCACCTGCCCTTATTGTCCGCAGCAGGCAGTGAATGCATTGAAGGCGGCTTTTGCCAGGCCCGAACTTGTCTCCCTTGAAATCATAGATGTTCAGGCCAATCCCGAACTTGCCCGCAAGTATTCGGCGCAGAGCGTTCCCCGCACTTACGCCAACGAGAAATTCGTTGCGGAAGGTGCCCAACCTGAAGAGCTTTTCATGTTGTCCCTGGAGAAGCTAAAGCAGCAGAATGTTTTCATACCCGAGAGCGATGCCGCGGAAGTAGAGACCGACCTGGTGATTATCGGAGGCGGACCCGCCGGGCTCACGGCGGGAATATACGCCACCCGCAGCGGTATGCGGACGGCGGTCATAGAAAGGGGCATATTGGGCGGGCAGGTGGCGACTACTCCCGTCGTGGAGAATTATCCCGGCCTGACGCAGATCGGCGGGAAAACGCTGGTGGATATAATGGTGAGTCATGCTTTGGAGTACACGAGGATATTCCCCGGAGAGGAAGTCATTGATATAAAACCCGGCGATCCCTCGATTGTACTGACCAGCCGCAGGCGATTCAAAACCAGAATGGTCCTACTCGCCACGGGGGCTAGCCACAGGAGGCTCGATGTGCCCGGAGAAGCGCGTTTTTTCGGACGCGGGGTCAGTTACTGCAGTACTTGCGATGGTCCTCTCTTCAGCGGGAAAAAAGTCATCATGGTGGGAGGAGGCGACAGCGCTGTGACCGAAGCACTGAATCTGCGAAATATCGGGGTGGATGTTACAATCGTACACCGGAACGAATCCCTCAAAGCCCAGAAGTATCTCTTGCTTAGCTTGGAGGCAAACCGTATTCCCGTCCTTTTTCATACCGAAGTCAGGCAAATCCGCGGTAAGGACCAGGTAGAAGCGGTCGAGCTTTTCGACAGACAGACCGGAGAATCGTCGATCATGGAAGTGGAGGGCGTTTTTGTCGCCATCGGCTATGATCCCAATACGGAGCTGGCCAGGAAAATCGGCGTGGAAATTACGCCGCAGGGGTATATTAAGCACGATGAGCGGCACAGGACGAATATCCCCGGTATCTATAGTGCGGGTGATGTTGAAGGCGGCTATAAGCAGATCGTGATAGCAGCCGCGAAAGGTTCGGAAGCGGCACTGGCCATCTTTGAGGATTTCATCAGTCCGTATTGGAAGAAAGAGGCGGATCTACGGCCACGGAGTTCCTGAGCGGACAGGATTGACGGCCTCCTCTTTTCTCTCCCGGATGTCGTCACGCCAGGGATTCTGGTGAGAGCGACACCCGCCGCCCGCCTGTAATTCTCTCCTGTAAAAATCCGCCATTCTCCCCGTGCCTGACATCAATTTGCAGATGTACCTGCGGCCGTTCCAGTGCAACTCAGGGCAAATTTTATCCCGGTCATGGGGGTGTTTTGCCACACCGAATGTGCACGTATTACGTATACAACACCATCCACATCCCACACAGGGCCTTTTTTCTTCCTGTTCTCTGATCATGGGAAAGCTCCACTCTGGGGCCACGCTTTTCGCTGCCGGTAAAGGGCCAGGGACTCAAGGCGCCAAGAAGCGAGAAGCTGAGAGAGAGGCGGGTTCCTATAGTCTTATTTCTTCCGGTGTCGCATGGCCTTCAGACGCTTCCTGTATTTATGTTTGCTGATTTTCTTTTTGCGCTTCTTTACAACACTTCCCATAAAGCACCTCAAAATCGATCTGCTTTGAATAACCCGGAGTTTTGCTCAGGAACAAAGGCCGGTTAAAAAATTTGGGTGCAGTATATGGAAAAAAAGAATGTTGTCAACAACAAATAATTAATTTAAAGAAGATTTTATTTTCGTCCGAGAAGTTGAAAAGGGAAATACATGGAGTTGCGGGATGAGCGGCGCATGGAAAAAGAACGGAATAAATACCGAAAAAAAATATTATTTGACATTCACTTGATTATGATTTTCTATTAACACTTTCGGGAAAGTAGATCGGCCCGGACTTCAAAGGCTCAGGTAACAGCATGGATGTGAAATATATCAACCCCTTTTTGGCAGGAACAGAAGAGGTTCTCTACAAGATGGCTTCTATTCGGGTGTCCGCCGGGAAACCATACCTCAAGAAAAGCGATATTGCTCCGGGGGATGTATCTGGAATCATTGGTATTACGGGTGATGCCATCGGTTCGCTGGCGATCAGTTTCAGCGAGGCCTGTATCTGCGATATTGTGTCCTGCATGCTGGGAGAGATTCACAAGGAAGTGAACAGAGATGTCATTGACGCTGCCGGTGAGCTCACCAACATGGTTTCCGGCGCCGCCAGGTCCCGCCTTGAAAAACAGGGACTTGCGTTATACGCGGCCATTCCGACAGTCGTATTCGGAAAAGGCCATACTGTCAGGCATATCCTGGATGACCCCGGTATTATTATACCGTTCGCGACCGACAGGGGCAGCTTTTACGTGGATATCTGCCTTAGGGCCGCCGCAGACATGAGCCGGGCGATAAAAAGCCCACCGGTTGCCCTGCAGAAGGAAACAGGGCGGCAACCTCTTCCCCCGAAGCCTGAAGTACGGCCGGTTACGGAAGAATCGAAGCCTCGCACCTTCAATACACCGGAAGAAAAGATAGCATACCTGAAAGAAGTCATGGAGAAGACGATCGCGTTGAGGAACGATGCGATCAAGATTCTGGAGAAAAACCCCTTTATCAATATCAGAGAGAGAAAAAAACACCAGCAGGCGATTGAATTCTATGATGCCAAAATAAAGCGCCTGAAAATGGATATAGCGGCCGTGGATATACTGTCCGGGGTTGACTTGAACAATGAAATAAAAATCAAAAAACATTATCAGCATTACGACAACAGTAAGAAAAAAATCTGACACGGGTTCTATCCGTGGCGTCATTGCTGTTCAACCCCTAAAGAAAATGAAGCGGGAACTCTCCCGGAGAAGGCGCTTGCTCAAAACCTTTCAGCGGCGCATCGCGAGGAACCATGAGAAGACGCTATTTACAGATATGCGTATGTCTGTTTTTTCTGGCCGTAGTTATTGCGGGCGCTGAGGCGAAAGCTCCGAAAGGCGGCGCAGACAGGGCATCCGGTAAAGCCGGGACGCGGACGAACTCGCCGGCGGAAGAATGGTTCTGGAAGGGAGTTGCCCTTGAGAAGGCCGGCCGATATCAGGAGGCTGCAGAGGCATTCGGCAGGACAATTGAGCTGGAGCCCAGGCACGACTGGGCCTACAAGCATTACGGAGTGGTTCTCAACAAACTGGGGAAATTCAAGCAGGCTATCGAATATCTGGATAAGGCTATAGAACTGAATCCAAAGTATTCGAAGGCATACAACAATCGGGGCGTGGCTTATGGAAAACTCGGCAACCATCGACAGGCCCTGAAAGATTTCACCGCGGCTCTCGACATCAACCCCGGATATGCCGAAGCGCATTACAATCGGGGGGTGGCCAACGCGAGGCTGAATAATCATAAGCAAGCGGTAAAGGATTACAGCGCAGCCATCAAACTGGACCCGAGGGACGCCATGTCTTATTACATGCGCGGGCTTGCTTATGAAGCTTTGGGGAAGAAAAAACAATCGATTGAGGACTTGAAGACGGCGGCCAGGCTGGGAGACAGGGATGCCCAGCAATTACTACAGAAAAAGGGAAACCCCTAGTCCTCGCCTTCAGAAATGGAATGAAAAAACGGGTTTAACGGACGGTCGATAGAGTGGATAAATTGAAAGTGCTTATTGTGGAGGATCACAAGGCGACCCAGAAGCTTTACGATTTCGGCCTCCATGAGGACGTCTTTGAAAAGCGATTCGCCGACAACGGGCAGGACGGCCTGGATATATACCGGAGCTGGCGGCCGGATGTTATTTTGCTGGATATCATGCTTCCCCTGATCAGCGGATATGCCGCCCTGAAAGAAATCAGGGAAAAAGAGAAGGACAAAACCACCGCAATCATCATTTCGAGCAGCCTGATGTCCAGGGAAGACATTCTGGATTGCGCAAGGCTGGGAATTCAGGGCTATGTCATCAAGCCGGTCAATTTCAAAGGAATAGATGTCAAGATACTGGAATATTATTCAAAAACAAATGCTGAAAATGCCGAACGCGCCGCCCGGCTGAAAAATATACTGAAGAGCAGGGATGCCACGCCCGGTCCGTCGGATTAAGAAATATATTTCGATCATCTCTCTTTAATGCTTTCCGCATGTGAGGCCCGTACACAGAAAAGATGGGGAAGCCAGTATTCCTCTTCGCCGCAGGATGGGGATGATGACAAGCCCGCCGAAAATAATCAGGGGAATTCCGGGATATTTTACGCAGAAAATCACGGCGATGAGAAGCACTCTGGTGAAGGATTTCCAGTTTTCATGGCCTGCAATGAAGTCCGCAACAGGAGGTGACGTCCGATAATAAAGGCGGACCAGGTATCTTCCCGGGGCATTTGTCAGCAGATGCCGGTCCCGGAAATCCCGCAGGACCATGACTTCCGGGGCGAGATAACTTCCGAATGCCGCAGTAGCTATGAAACATCCGCCTCCTCCTCCCGAAGCTGAAACGGATGATGAAGAAGGTGATGATGGTGAAACAGGATCGGATGGAGACGAAGACGGCAGAGTGGCATTCGGATCGGTTCCCGAAGACGGCGAAGATGTCACGGTCCCTGCATAAACGACTTCGTTGGAAAAGCCGCTTTCATTTCCAGATTGATCGTAAGCAGTTGCTGCAAAGTAATATGTCACTGTGCTGTCCAGACCTGTAACTACGCAGCTCGGCTGATTGCCGGCATCGATAATGGAAGTGTAATGTCCGCTACTGGTGCCGTAATAAATTCTGTAACCCGACACATCCGCTTCCGTAACAGGATCCCATGCCAGCTTTATATCGGCGCCGTACAGCCATTTCGCCGTAAACAGGATAATCAGCGCGAAGACCACGAGAATCAATCCTGTAGGGCGCCAATCGTGTTGTTTTTTGAAAAACATTCTTTTCCGGCGAATCATAGAATCACCTCATTGCGTTCCTTGCCTCAATCCGTGTTCCTCTCCCGGCCGTGATAATAGCCCGGGCTGGAAATTCCCCGGTAGACGACGGAAAGAGCGAAGCTTGATGTAATGCCATGTACGGACGATTTTCTCTTCTATAATCAGCAGCTCGATAAAGAAAAGGATCATCCTGTTGCGGATTCTGTTCCCCACCTGTGGCTCTCGATGATCGTTTGAGGTTTTCAGCACACGTCCGGAATTGAGATCACTGAATAAGAGACTGATCTTCGATGAAAGCTGCCAAATGCACGACGGCTAAAAGCAAATGGCATACCATGCCGGGCAGATTCGGCTATGTGGATGATTATTCAGTGTTATTTGAAATCAAAGATCGAAGAAAGGCGCTGTAATGTGAAGGATTTTCCATGCGAAAAAAAAGAGGCGATTGTCCGATGACTGAATTTATTATATTTTCCGGTGCAGGCTCATTCCTTCACCGCCCGTCTGTTCTCTTTCTCGAGGCTGTTTTGCTTTCAGTGCTCTCAGAATGTATCTGAGCGCCTGTGGCGAGTATTTTGACCTTGACTTCTGAATGTCCCCATCCCTATACTCCGGCAGGCTTCAGGCGAAGGGAGATAAGGAGTGAAGAGTAAAAGAGTAAGGTATTTTACTATACATCTTTGCCTTTGGCCTGTACTACTGCCATGGCATATTTAACTCTCAGTGAATTGCTTTCACGCCTGAAGGCGGATCGCCGCTTCATGGAGAATGTAAGAGCGATCAGAGAACTGCCGAAATACGAAGGCAGATTCTTGCCGTTTCCGGGCTGGGTCCATCCGAAAATCCGCGCCGTCCTGGAAAGAAGGGGTATCCGGAACCTTTACAGTCATCAGGCCGAGGCGGTCGATCTCATCCGCCGGGGGCGGGACGTGGTCCTCACCACCCCGACAGCGAGTGGAAAAACGCTGTGCTACAATCTTCCCGTGCTCCAGCAGATGCTGGAATCGCCCGAGACCCGGGCGCTGTATCTGTTTCCCACGAAGGCTCTCGCGCAGGACCAGATGCACGAGATTCAAGGGCTCATTCGCGAGCTGCAGGCGGACATCAAGACTTATACCTATGACGGGGATACGCCCGATGACGCCCGTCAGGCCGTTAGAAAACAGGGCAATGTCGTGGTCACGAATCCCGACATGCTCCATACGGGTATACTGCCGCACCATACAAAGTGGCAGAAGTTGTTCACCAATCTGAGCTTTGTCGTCATTGACGAACTGCACGTGTACCGCGGCGTTTTCGGCAGTCACCTGACAAACGTCCTGCGTCGCCTGCGCCGGATCTGCCGTTTTTACGGACGAGAGCCGGTTTTCATCTGCTGTTCCGCGACCGTGGCTAATTCCCTGGAGCACGCGGAACGCCTTACGGAGCGGAGAATGGCCCTGGTCGACAGCAGCGGTGCCCCCGCCGCATCGAAGACTTTCATGCTATTCAATCCGCCGGTCGTCAACCGGGAACTTGGAATACGTCAGTCCGCTCTTGCACCTGCCCGGAAAATGGCAGCCGATTTCGTGGAAAACGGCATTCAAACGATCCTGTTCACGACGAGCCGCCTGAATGTAGAGATATTGACCAAGTACCTGAAGGATCATTTCGGCCGCGGCAAGCCTGTGGATGACATGTTTATCGCCGGATACCGCGGAGGCTACCTGCCGAGCCTGCGCCGCCGGATCGAGCGGGGTCTTCGCGAACGCGATGTTATCGGAGTCGTAAGCACGAATGCCCTGGAACTCGGCATCGATATCGGCGATCTCGAGGCATGCATCATGGTCGGGTATCCGGGTTCCATAGCCAGTACCTGGCAGCAGGCCGGCAGGGCGGGACGCAGGACAGGGCACAGCGTGGCGGTGTTGATCGCGCGCAGCAACCCCATGGATCAGTTCATCGCGGAGAACCCGGATTATTTCTTTTCCCGCTCGCCGGAGCACTGCCGGGTCAATCCCGACAATCTGCTTATCCTGCTTCACCACCTGAAGAGCGCCGCTTTCGAACTCCCCTTTGAAAAGGGGGAGCGTTTCGGCGTGGCGGATATCGAAGAGCTGCTCGACTATCTGCAGGAAAAGGGCGTGCTCCACAAGGTGGACGACCGCTGGCACTGGGCGGCGGAGAGTTACCCGGCCGATGAAGTTAGTCTTCGAAGTGTAAATCCCGAAAATGTCGTTGTCGTCGATACCACGGAAGCCGGGCAGCACAGGGTCATTGCAGAGGTGGATTGGGACAGTGCCTTCACAACCGTGCACGACAATGCCATCTACATGGTCGAGTCACAGCAGTATCATGTCGATAAACTCGATCTCGAACGGAGAAAGGCTTATGTCAGAAAAGTCGATGTCGATTATTTTACGGACGCCATGACCTATACGAATGTCCGCGTAATTGATTCTTTTGACGTCCGTCGCGGGCACAACGCCATAGTGGAGCACGGCGAGGTGCAGGTGGTCCGGAAGGTGGTTGGATATAAAAAAATAAAGTTCTATACCTCGGAGAATGTAGGCTACGGCGATGTGAACCTGCCCGAGAGGGACATGCATACGACGAGCTACTGGTTCACCGTACCGAAAGACCTGCTTGACAGGCTTCCGTACACAAGGGCTGAACTGATTGACGGTCTTTCCGGGCTGGCTTACAGTCTCCACCACATTGCGTCCGTGCTTTTGATGGCCGATATACGGGATACAGGCCGGTGTGTCGGCGATAAAAGCGGTGAGTGGTACGTGCGCCACACTGCGGGAGGCCGCTTCATAACCTCCGGCAGGGCAGGGGAATTCCAACCCGATGCTGTGCAGATGGATGCTTTCGACCCCACTCTGTTCATCTACGACGCATATCCGGGAGGCATCGGGTTTTCCGATCTGCTCTTCAAACTCCACGACCGCATGCTCTGCTCGGCGCGAAACCTGATCCGGCAGTGCCCCTGCGCCTCGGGATGCCCAAGTTGCGTGGGGCCTGTTCTGGAGGTGGGAGCACGGGCAAAGGAAGTGGCACTGGCGATAATAGAACTGATCGAGATGAAGGACTTATCATGAGTACTATCGACCGGCTGCGCCGCCTTACGGGGGAGGAAAAACCGGAACAGAAAAAAGGGGCAGATGACCTGCGGATAGGTGAGCTCCGAAGGCGGATCGAGCAGATCATGGAGCGCCGGCCGGCGCGGCAGATGTCTTCTGTGGTGTCGCATGCCCGTCCCGAGGCAGGGGATTTAAGAGAAATTGCGGAAGGCGAGGAAATCAGCACCCCTTACGGCAAGATATTTGTCGCCTTTGATCGCATTCCCGCCGGTCATTTTCATGGATTGCGCCGGATCGGCGAGATTGCCCGCCTTGACATGAGGAAAGCCGCCATTCTCGCGGGGCATTCAGTTATTTCCAGGTACAATTGCGGCAGTGCTCTTTTCATCGATACGGAAACCACGGGACTGTCGGGAGGTACCGGGACACTCGCTTTTCTTGTCGGATTGGGCTGGTACGAGGGAGAGCATTTCATCATAAGGCAGCTCTTCGCCAGGGATTTCGCGGAAGAGAGGGCGCTCCTCTCTTTTTTGACGGAAACGGCGAAAGACAAGAGTTTCCTCGTAAGTTTCAACGGCAGGGCTTTCGATGTGGGGCTCCTTGCAACCCGTTTCATTCTCAACCGCATGGACGATTCCCTTTCCCCGCTTCCGCACATCGATCTCCTTTATCCTTCGCGCCGCATCCTGGGGCACAGGCTGGAAAACTGTCGCCTGTCAACACTGGAAGAAGAGGTACTCGGCGTGCGGCGGAGAAATGATATTCCGGGAAGCGAAATTCCACAGAGGTATTTCGACTGGCTCCGGACGCGCGACGTGCGGTTGATGGCCGATGTCCTTGAACACAACCGGCTCGACGTTATTTCAATGGCCTCATTGATTGTGCATCTCTGTGATCTCCTGAGTTTTCATCGCGTCCCGGAAGAAATTGAGCACTCCGATGTGTTGGCGGCGGCGAGACTTTGTCTGGAGCGCGGCGAAGAGAACCATTCCATGTGTCTATACGAAGCCCTCGCCAGGGTTAATAATAAGGCTGCGGCCCTGGAAGCAAAAAAACAACTTTCCATGATCCATAAACGGGCGGGCAGATGGGCAGAAGCAGTCCGCCTGTGGGAGGAGATGATCGAGTGCGATCCTTCTCATGTTTTTACGCTGACGGAGCTGGCGAAGTGGTGCGAACACAGGGCCGGCGATCTCAACCGCGCCGCAAGATTTGTTCTTCGGGCCCTTGACAGTATCGGAAGCGAATACCCTCTTCAAAGGGAGCTGCTGCTTCATAGACTGGAGAGGCTCCGCAGAAGGATAAAAAAAAGGGAAGGCGAGATGGCTTACTCTTCGAGCTTTACATATTAGAAGTGCAATCCGCCGCGGCTGAGATTTTTTGCGAGAGAGTGAAAAATAATGCTTGACTCGAATACACTTGCTTAATAAAGTGCAGGAATTTCACATAGCCACTCCGCCCGTTTTACCGTTCTGTTTTTCTCTCCGGATGTGAAGTTTCGGTTTCATTTTTTGGCAGCATAGAAAATGCCTGTTTTGCAGGAAGTTCGAATTAATGGGCATCCGGCATCGGGAAAAGAGATTCTCAGCTTCTTTTGTCGCCTTTTGCCCTTAGCCCGCATCTAAGAATTGAAGGGAAGTTAGTGGAATATGGCCAAAATTGAAATTAAACAAACAAATGAAATGAAGGAGGCAATCATATCCGAATTGATTGAATCCGAGGCATTGATCAATCTCCTGGAAAAAAAGGGCATTATTACGAAGCAGGAACTGGTCGATGAAATAAAAAAGCTCAAATCAGAGCTGCTGAAATCAAAACATTGATACGTAGGCATGGGGTATAAGGAAAGAAGATGAGCACTTTATCCTGAGCCGGACCTTGCAGAAATCCCCGTCTGGATTATAAAAAATCACCGCGTGCAGGAATTTTTTTGCCATTTTTGTTAAAATCGTCTATATTGAATTTGCCTTAAAAAAATCTGTCCTTTTCTCAATTCCTATTTATTTGTTCAATTATTTCGCGTAGTTCCCCTGAAATATTCCATTACACTGTTTGTTGATCGATTTGCCTTTGGGGCAGGGTAGAGCAATGAAACAGGAAATCTTTTTGAATTTGATCGAATCCGCCGGGAAGCACCTTGAATCCGCCGGTCGGAAGATACAGACATATCTGGACCAGAAGCTTCCTTCAGATGCGGCTCTCCGGGAGGCCGCGGAAGCCATAGACAAAGTGAGGTGGATAGTGGACGCGGAGATTGTACCCCTGCAGCCTCAGATGCAGCATTGGCATCTATGCTCAGCCGCCCACGAGGCGGAACATATTAAGAAGGTGCAAACCCTGATCAGCGTAACCGGTCTGATTCTGGCAGAAAAAACAGTGCCGGGCATGTTGAACCGTATTGTGGATGCGGCGCGCTTGCTGACTGGTTCGAATATCGGCGTCGCCGGATACCGTTATGAAGAGGGCGTATTCAGTGATGTCGCCCTTTCCACATCGCAGAGTACGCCTGCTGGCGCTGCGGGCGACCGGGTGGCTATGGGAACATGCATTCGTACATGCGGCTTCCTGATTGATCTGCTGCAGGACAAGCGCCCTGTAAGGTTGACGGATGAGGAACTCAGGAATTCCCGGATGTGGGTGTACATTCCCGAAAGGCACGTGCCTTTGAAGGGCCTGCTCGGGGTCCCGCTGATCGGGGAAGATGGCCGGGCCGACGGTCTGATTCTTATTACAGGAAAGAGGGAAGGCGATTTTTCCGACGAAGACGAAACTTTCCTTGTGCAACTCGCCGCTCTGGCGTCTCTTGGGCTTCAACATATCGACGCTCGGCGTGAGGCGGAGCAACACATGACTGAACTGCAGGCAACCATCGCCTCGATTGCCGATGCCGTGCTGATAATATGTCCGGAGGGACGGATCAGGAATATGAACCGCGCTGCGGAACATATCTTCGGGTACACACGCGCGGAGCTGGATCTACCCATGGAAGACCGCATCCGGATGATGCGCATCGAGCACCCTGACGGCAGCCCTTTCAAAGTGGAGGATATGCCTGGTTACCGCGCCTTGCGCGGAGAAACCGTGCGGGATGTGCAGATGTCCATAGTCTGTCGAACGGATGGAATGCGCAGGTGGCTCTCCGCAAGCGCAGGGCCCATCTTGTCGGAGGAGGGGGCACTGCTCGGGGCGATCTCCACGTTTTCGGACATTACCCGGCTACAGGAGCTTCAGGAGGGATTGCGCAGGGCTCATGATGAACTGGAAAAGCGCATCCGCAACAGAACGGCCGCGCTTTCAAGGATAAACAGGGCCTTAAAAGCCGAAATCATCGCACGCAAAAAGGTCCAGACCCAGCTCAAGGATTACCACAATCAACTGCGGAATCTGGCGACCGAGCTGTCTCTTACCGAAGAAAAGGAACGGCGCCGGCTGGCAATCGAGCTGCACGATCATATCGGGCAGGCATTGGCCATTTCCAGGATTCGGATTAATGAAATAATGGAAAAGGCGCCATCGGAGGAAGTGGTTTCCCTGCTCAAGAACGTGCGTCAGTTGATCGATCAATCCATCCATGACACGCGTTCCATCATCACGGAACTCAGCCCTCCGGCTCTTTACGAGCTTGATTTCTTCGCGGCGGTGGAGTGGCTGGCGGAAAGCATTCAGGAACAGCACGGAATTGCCGTCGACTTGGATGGCAATGGCCGGGTTGAGCAGAAGATCGACAGGAACTTGAAAATTCTCCTCTTTCAGGCCATACGCGAACTGCTCATGAATGTGGTCAAGCACGCCAGAGCGAACCGCGTCTGGATATCCATTCAATGCAGCGAATACGACATCCGTATAACCGTCGAGGATGACGGAGTGGGTTACGATGCATCAACCAGACGCAAGCCGGATTTGAAATCGGGTGGATTTGGAATTTTCAGCATTCGCGAGAGATTGATGCCACTGGGGGGTGACCTTCACATTGATTCCGGCCCCGGACGGGGCACTCGGGCGATGATTGTGCTGGATGTAAAAGAAGGAAAACGGCGCAGGGAAAGGGAAGAAGAATAAAAATTCCAAACTCTGACAGGCCCTTGATCTCAGCTGTCCTGCATGGCCCACTTCTTCATCCGGCGCAGTTCCTGGGCCGTCCAATCGGGAGACAGTCTCCTGTCCAGGAACAGCGAGAAGAGCTTATCCATGATCGACACCGCTGTCTCCAGCAGAAATATCCTCTCCAGTATACGGCCGTCCCGGTCGTTTTCTTCATCTTCGGCCGCCGTCCGGGGCAGTTTGAGCGACTGGAAATGAAAACGGTCCGCCTTGAATGTGAATTCCCATTCTCCGGTTTCCCTGCTCAGTCTTATCCTTGCCTCTTTGACCCGCTTTCCTTCGCGCAACGCGGCCTTGCCCTCTTTAAGACTGCAATGGCGGCCGTTGCAGACAACGGTTTCGGCGTATTCGCCGTCACCGGACTCCAGGACAATCCTTTGCACGAAAAGGACTTCCACGTCCCCGTCCGCAAGCGCAACAGTTCCGTTTCTCTCCTCGCTTTTAAACCAGAGCCAGGTCAGAAACTCTCTTCCCAGGAATGTCAGGTCTTTTCTCATGAAGCCCCCTGTTTCTCCGGAAAAATCGCCATACTTCTTTCGAGGGATGCCATCTTCTCTTCTATCGCCTGGTCAAGGTTATCGGGGTCCCAGGGACGAAAGGGCAAAAGTTTCAAATGGAAGGTCTGTTCAAAGAGCTTTTCAAAAAGTTCCGCCGTCCCCTCGGAATTCGTCCCGAAAATGAGCCATTTTTTGGAAACGCACCAACAGACATCGTGAAGGGACGGCGTGGGAAGGGACCTGCTTAAAAGCTCCAGTCTTACCGCCTCTTTGATATCCCTTCGCTTGTCCGTGTAGAGCCGCTTCTGCCCGGTTTCGGCAAGATATTCCTTTTCCGCTTGGCGGGTTTTTATCCGTAGAAGTGAGGCGGGCACTTTCCTGCGGTCGATGCGAAGAGCAAAGAGCAGGTAATCCCCCTGCGCATAATTGGCGTATTCGAACGCAGTATCGAGTACGTTTTCGATGCTTGTCCAGCCCATCGAGATTTCATCCACTCCCCGGGCAATGTCCTGGAAGGAGTACTTCCTGATCTGTCGGTTGACGAAGCCGGGAAAGTCGGGGGGCAGATCACCCGCAACCCTATACCGTGAAAAAGTCAATGTCCCTTTAAGCAGCCCCATAATCGCCTTCCAGTCGGAGTCGCGCGAGAAATAGCGCACCAGGGTATGCTTGTCAAGCCAAAACTCTTTTCTGCAACATGGACAAGGGGTGCAATTTATGGTAGTTGATTTGACGTACTTAAAAGGGCTATGGAGCGCATATGTCGATAAAAAAAGTGGGGATCATTGCAAATGTCCACAAAGAAAAAGCCTCCGAGTATGCGCTGGTCCTGCGGGAATGGCTTCGGAACCGGGGGATCGAGGTGATCCTGGAGAGGGAAGTCGCTGAGAAACTGGGGGAGCAGGGGCGCTACGAAAGGGAAATACTTGCCGCTGTCGTGGACATGGTCGTGGTGTTCGGTGGGGACGGGACCCTTCTCACCGCCGCGCGCTCATTGAGAGAATTGGCCGTGCCAATCCTGGGTGTCAATCTGGGAGGCTTCGGTTTCCTTACGGTTGTGAACCTCAATGAGATGTTCGAAGATCTCGAGATGATCCTGAAAGGGGATTACCGGATCGAAAAGAGAATGATGCTGGATGCCGCGATCGAGCGCAACGGCCGGCAGGTGGACGAGTTTACAGTGCTCAACGACGTCGTCATCAGCAGGGGCAAGCTCTGCAGGCTCGTGGAACTGGAAACCATTGTTGATGAACAGTACCTGACGACGTTCAAGGCGGACGGCCTGATTATATCCACGCCGACGGGCTCTACTGCTTACTCCCTTTCCGCGGGGGGGCCGATTGTGTTTCCGCGGCATGATTCGATTATCGTCAATCCCATCTGCCCGCATACATTGACGAACAGACCTGTGATTCTGCCGGACAGCGCCGTCGTTAAAATCTCGTCCTGGACAAGAGAGGGGAAGGCCACTCTGACTCTGGACGGACAAATCTCGTGCCTGCTCGAGCCGCAGGATATTGTGGCGGTCAGGCGATCCAGGTTTGTCACAAATCTGATTTTGTCGCCGCATCGCGATTATCTGGAGATTTTAAGAACAAAACTCGGTTGGGGGAGGGTGCCCTCGGCCAAATGAAGATGTTTTCTTTATTCCGGCAGATTCAAGCCGGGCCGGGTGCTGGATGCTGAAAGAATTGCATATCCGTAATTTCGCCATTATCGATGAGCTGAAAATTCGCTTTTCACCGGGATTGAATGTCCTCTCCGGTGAAACGGGCGCCGGCAAATCTATTATCGTCGGCGCCGTGAGCCTGCTGCTCGGCGACAGGGCGTCTTCGGACCAGATCAGGACTTCCGAAGATTCGGCGGTCGTCGACGCCCTCTTCGATATCAGCGACAATGATCGCCTGAAAGAGAGCCTTCGCTCCCGTGGCTTCGACGCCGGCGAGGAACTCCTTATCAAGAGGGTCGTTTCCAGGTCGGGGAAAAACAGGATCTATATCAACGGAAGCCTGGCGAATCTCAATATGCTCTCCTCTTTAAGTGAATCCCTTGTGAATATATGCGGACAGCATGAGCACCAGGTCCTTCTGAATCCGGACAATCATTTGGATATCCTGGATGAATTCGGTGGCCTGACACCGCTCAGCACTGAATTTGCCGGTCTTTTCCGCGAATATTCATCGTTAAAGGCTGATCTCGAGAATCTGAAATCCAGTGCCGAGCAGAGGATACAGACAGAGGAGTTCCTCAAATTTCAGCTCAGGGAAATAGAGGAGGCCCGTATTAGCGTCGGGGAGGATGTATCTCTGGCGGAAGAAAGGAAAATTATCCAGAGTTCAGGAAAATTAAAAGAATATGCCGAAGGGGCCTATGAGACTCTGTACGGAGGGGAAGGATCGGTGCTCGCATCCCTGAGCAGAGTTGTCCGCGACATCAGGGAAATCCAGAAAATCGACCCATCCCTGAAAATATCCCCCCAGGAGCTCGATTCCGTTCTGTTCGGCCTCGAGGAGGCCGCACTCGCTCTCAGGGATTATTTCGAGAAGGTGTCCTTCGATCCCGCCAGGCTGGATGAAATCGAAGAACGCCTGGAATATCTTGGTAGACTCAAAAGAAAATACGGCGGAACCCTTGATCGTGTGCTGGAGAAAAGGGAAGAAATCCGCCGTGAGCTGGAGAAGATTTTCCACAATGACGAAGAAATCGCGCGCGTGGAGGGCGTTTTGCGCGTTCTGGAGGAGTCCCTGCGGGAAAAGGCGGAAGTCCTTTCCGGCCGACGAAAAGAAGAGGCCCGTGTGCTGAAGGAGAAGATCGAGCAGGAGATTCACGATTTGAAAATGGAGCGCGCCAGATTCGAGATCCTGTTTGTGGAACCGGCGGAAGGTCAGGCCGCAACGCCTGTTTTCAACCCGCGCGGGAAAGATACAGTGGAGTTTTATCTTGCCACGAATATCGGAGAGGACCTGAAGCCGTTAAACAGGATCGCGTCGGGCGGGGAGCTTTCCCGGATTGTCCTTGCCATGAAGAAAGTGCTTGCAGGGGTCGGCTCTGTCGGGACTATCGTGTTTGACGAAGTCGACAGCGGAATCGGCGGGGCGACGGCCGAAATAGTCGGTGAAAAGCTCCGCGATGTTTCCCGCAGCCATCAGGTCATCTGTATTACTCATCTGCCGCAGATAGCCTCTTTCGGTGAGAGCCACTATGTCGTATCCAAGGATGTTTCAGGTCGGAGGACAAATACGCGGGTCCGCCTTCTTTCCGCATCGGACCGTCTTGACGAGATTGCAAGGATGCTGGGGGGCGTGGAAATAACGGACAAGACAAAGGCGCATGCCGCAGAGATGCTGGGCAGGGCCAGGGATGAAAGGCAAAAGGCGAAGAGCTGATGTTGAGAAAAGCGCGAATAGGCGATGTGAAGACCATCCACAGAATGATCAACATATCTTCGGGCAAGGGGGAGATGCTCCCCCGCTCCTTGATGGATATTTACGGGAGTTTGCGGGACTTCTTCGTATATATCGATGAGGAAGAAAATTCCATTGTCGGAATATGCGCGATGAGTATTATATGGGAGAACCTGGCGGAGATACGGTCGCTCTATGTCGATGAAGGACATCGGCGGCGCGGAGCAGGAAAACTGCTGGTCGAGGCCTGTATTTCCGAGGCGATTACGCTTCAGCTCTACCGGATATTCACACTGACTTACAAGGAGGAGTTTTTCGAAAAGCTCGGCTTCAGGGTTGTGGACCGTTCGAGCTTGTCCGAGAAGATCTGGTCGGATTGCTTCCGCTGCGTTAAATACCCCGATTTCTGCGATGAAGTGGCAATGATTATAGAATTGTAACCCGAATCATGTCTAAGCATCTTTCCTGGAAACTGTGCGTTTTTCTTTTGGCGTTTTTGCTCATCCCGGGCTGTGCCGTGTGGAGAGAAAGACCGCCAGTCCCGGAGAAAGTTCCGCCCAGAGTCGCCGAAAGGCCTGTTTTGACGCCGGCCTCCCCTCCGGATTTTATTCTGGAAGACGACATTACGTCCTTTCCGGATGATCTCGACCAGGCCTCTCTTGAAACGGCGGTCGGCAGAAGCCTGCAATATTACGACAGCGTGCCGGATTCAAGGGTGTATAGTTTCGGCACCGACAGGTACACGGCGGCCGAAATGAAAGAATCCCTCCTCGCATTTCTGGAAATCATCAGGGGGCCGGAGCCGGTACAAATCAAGAGAAAGAGAATCAGGGAAAATTTTTCCTTTTACAGATCGGCCGGCCGCAAGGACAACGGAGGCGTGCTCTTTACAGGGTATTTCGAGCCTCTTCTGGATGGATCGCTGGAACGGACGGATGTCTACCGCTATCCGATCTACCGGGTGCCTGACGACGTTGTAGTCGTCAATCTTGGAAAATTCAAGAGCAAGTTCCAGGGAGAGCGGATTGTAGGCAGACTGGAGAATCGTGAACTGATTCCGTACTTCAAAAGGCAGGATATCGACAGCGACGGCCTTCTGGCGGGCAGAGGACTGGAGATCGCGTGGCTCGCCGATCCGGTGGATCTTTTTTTTCTGCACATTCAGGGTTCGGGCATGATCCGTCTGCAGGACGGCAGAACCATTCAAGTCAGTTACGCCGAGTGCAACGGCAGGCCTTACCGGAGCATCGGAAGGCTCCTCCTCGATCAGGGCAGGATATCGGAGAAGGAGATATCCCACCGCAGCATCAAACAATATCTCTACGGGCACCCCGAAGAGCTTGCGGAGATTTTGAATCATAATGAAAGCTATGTATTCTTCCGCATAGTGGATGGAGGACCGATCGGGAGCCTGGGCATACCTGTAACAGGCGGCAGGTCCATTGCGACGGATCAAGCGCTCTTCCCGCGGGGGGCGCTTTGCATGATCCAGTTGAGAAAACCCGTTTTCGACGAGTGCGGCGAGATCAAGAGATGGGTTCGGTTTTCAAGATTTGTCCTGAATCAGGATGCGGGCGGGGTCATCAAGGGCCCGGCGAGAGTTGATCTATTCTGCGGAAGGGGTCGGGAAGCCGAATGGATTGCCGGAAGCCTGAAGGAAACAGGGGATCTATATTTCCTGGTCAAGAAGAAAAAACAGGACGGAAAGCCGCAGGCCGAGGACAGGGCTCATTGAGAAGGATTTATAGATTCTTATTTGACGAATTTTGCTTGATTGTTGAATTTCTTTATGGTACGTAGGGCGAAATTCAAGATATCCACTTGCCGAAAAATACCGCTCAATGCGGTCTTCATAAAGACTGAACCGAGAGTTGCATGGAAGTATTCGGGGACGGTTGAAACTCGTAGAATCCCCGCCAAAAAAATAGCATGTTGTTGAAAAATTCCTGTTTAGAGGCTGTTCAAAATACAGGCTAAAGGCGCAGGGCTAATGGCTAAAGGAGAAAAGAATGCGATCAATACACAATGTATCGCCTTTCGCCCTTTGTCCGCAGCAAAGCTGCCCGAGAGCGTTTTTCAACATCTGTTGGAACGGATTAAGAGGGGAAACCATCTACAGTGGTTTTAAATTTAAATTCTTATTATATGAAAGGGGGAACATGAAGCATGACTAAGGCGGAATTGGTAGCAGTTATGGCGGATGAAGCGGGCATCACAAAGATAGCGGCGGCAAAGGCCCTGGATTCCTATGTCGCCAGCGTGGCAAAAGAGCTCAAGAAGTCCGGAAGGTTGGGAATCGTTGGATTCGGCACGTTCTCCGTCGTCAAGAGAAAGGCCAGAACCGGAAGGAATCCGCAGACCGGCGATAAGATCAAGATAGCAAGCAAGAAGGTCATCAAATTCAAAGCCGGCAAGTTACTGGCCGAGAAAATCAAATAGTCTTATTCTGTAATTCATTCAAGAAGACCTCCGGGCCCCACAGGCCGGAGGTCTTCTTTTATTGTCTCTTTCGAGGATAATGAAAAACTCCGCCTTCGCTTCGGGCAAAGCATATTTACATGAAAGAAACAATTAAGATGGCAACTGCCGCCGTCTTCAGACGGCGGTATGTATTTGACAACCCACGTGCTTTTTTGGTATGTGTCGACGCGTTCTTGCGCTTCTTGCTTTTTTACTTTGCCGTTCTGAAATTTTGTTTTAAAAGAAAGAAATACATCATCATCCAGAGGGAATTTGGTGACAAAGAAAAGGATACTAAGCGGGATGCGCCCTACGGGGAAACTCCATCTGGGGAATCTTCACGGCGCACTGGGAAATTGGATTGAGCTGCAGGATAAAGGCGCTTACGACTGCTACTACTTTGTGGCGGACTGGCATGCACTCACTAGTGAATACAATAACACGGATCAGATCAGGGGATATATCTCGGACATGGTCATTGATTGGCTCAGTGCCGGACTTGACCCGCAAAGGAGCACGCTCTTTATCCAATCGCGCATAAAGGAGCATGCGGAATTATTTCTTCTGCTGTCCATGATCACGCCGCTCGCCTGGCTTGAAAGGAATCCCACATACAAGGAGATGAAGGCGGAATTGTCCGACAAGGACCTTTCAACATTCGGTTTCCTGGGATATCCGGTGCTGCAGGCCGCTGATATACTCATGTACAAGGCTTACGGCGTTCCGGTCGGCGTTGATCAACTCCCTCATGTGGAATTGACGAGGGAAATAGCCCGTAGATTTAATTTTCTGTACGGGGAGATTTTCCCCATTCCGGAGCCCCTGCTTGCCGAAGTGCCCAAACTGCTCGGCATCGATGGAAGGAAGATGAGCAAATCGTACGATAATGCCATATATCTGAGTGACCGGGGCGAGGGGCTCAGAAAAAAAGTGGAAGCCATGTTCACCGACCCGCAGAGGATGAGGCGCAAGGATCCGGGGAGTCCCGAGATCTGCAATGTCTTTTCCTTTCACCGGATCTATTCATCCAAGGAGGACGTAGAGCTTATATCCCGGGATTGTCCCAAGGCGATGATCGGCTGCGTGGAGTGCAAACAGCGCCTGTTTCGAATGCTGGAAGAGAAGCTGGCCCCGATCCACGAGCGCCAGGACTATTACCGGAGCCATATGAGGGAAGTGGAAGATATCATTGCCGGCGGGAATATCAGGGCCGGCGGCATAGCACGCCTGACCATGGAAGAGGTGAGGGAGGCGGTGAAAATATAAGAGGCTGTGCAGGAGTACAGGCTAAAGGCCGGGGCTGAGGGCCAGATGCCCTTTTTAGCCTTGAGTCTTTGGCTTTCTCGCCCAAAGACAAGCCGGGCAAACTGAGAGCCGGTCATTGAAAGCTGGTTGCGGTCATGTCTTACGAAATCAAGCTCGACATTTTCGAAGGACCTCTGGATCTTCTGCTCTACCTCATCAAAAAGAACGAAGTGGATATTTATAATATCCCGATCGCCGTCATTACTGAACAATACCTGCAGCATATCGACGCCATGAAATCGCTTAACCTGGACGTTGCGGGAGAGTATCTGGTGATGGCTTCAACTCTTCTGCTGATCAAATCCAGAATGCTCCTGCCTGTCGAAGAGGAAGACGGTGCAACGGATGAAACAGACGACCCCCGGACCGAACTCGTAAAACAGCTCCTCGAATATCAGACATTCAAAGAGGCCGCGCTGAATCTGGAAAGGAGGAACCTGCTCGGGAGGGATGTTTTCAAGAGAGAAATGCCGGCCGATGATTCGGACGGCGATGAAGAGCACTATATCGAGCTCAATATCTTTGATTTGATCGAAGCCTTCCGCAGAACGATCGCGAATATGCGGAAGGAAGACATTCTGGAGATAGATGCCGAGCGGATATCTCTTTCCGACCGGATAAATGAAATTCTGGAACAGTTGCACGTCTGCGGAGACGTGATTTTTACGGATCTGCTGGGCGACACGGCGAGCAGGAAAAGGATCATCTACACGCTCCTGGCGATTCTGGAGCTCGTGAAATTGAGGATCGTGAGGGCGTATCAAGTGAGCCCTTTCGGTCCTATAAGAATATTTCTGGCAGTTCAAGAAGAGATCGCTGAAGCTAAACCGCAAGACAGCGATGTCGAAGCAGGCATATAATTGAGAGGGGAATAGAAATAGAGAGACACGGATGGAAAGTCTGAAATCCATTATAGAGGCGCTGTTATTCGCTTCCGAAACGCCGGTTTCCGCCGCCAGGATCAAGGAAGTCCTGGACGACATCGACAGAAGCATCATTGTCAATACATTGCAGGAGATCGTCCGGGAGTACGAAGAAAGGAAAGGCGGTTTTTATCTGCAGGAGGTTGCAGGAGGATTCCAATTCAGAACAAACCCTGACTTCAGTGTCTGGATAAAAAAGCTTAAAGGGGGAAAACCTCCGGCGCTTTCTCCAGCAGCCATGGAGACCCTGGCCGTTGTGGCTTACCGCCAGCCCGTTGTGAAAGCGGAAATTGACAGGGTGCGGGGGGTTGATGTCAGCGGTCCGCTCCGGGGTTTGCTTGAGAAGAAACTCGTGAGAATGGTGGGGAGAAAAGATGTGCCCGGAAAACCGATTCTTTACGGGACAACGAAAAAATTTCTTGAGACGTTCAATTTGAAGGATCTGTCCGAACTGCCGACGCTGAGGGAACTGAAAGAACTGCAGGAGTAGGCCGGGTATCATGAAAGAGCGTCTGCATAAGATTATGGCCGCGGCGGGTATTGCCTCACGGCGCGCGGCCGAGGAGATGATCCGTCAGGGAAGGGTCTCCGTGAACAACGCCATAATAAAGGAAATGGGAGTGAAGGCCGATCCAGCCGAGGACGAGATCAGGGTTGACGGGAAGCTCATTTCAATTGAAATTCAAAAAATATATCTCATGTTGAACAAACCCCCCGGGTACGTCACGACGTTGAGGGATCCTGAAGGCAGGAGAATCATTACCGACCTGCTGAGAGACATATCCGAGAGAGTATATCCGGTGGGCAGGCTTGATTATGACTCCGAAGGGCTGATCCTGTTGACCAATGACGGAGATTTCGCACAGAAGGTGCAGCATCCCCGGTTCAATGTGCCAAAGACTTATCTGGTCAAAATTAAAGGAAATCTGTCGAAAAAAGAAATCCTTGCCATTCAGAAAGGTATCGATCTCGAGGACGGGAGATTCTCGCCTCTGGAGATAGAGGTTGAAAGGATCAACAGAAAGAGTTGCTGGGTGAGAATGGTGATCCATGAAGGGAGAAACAGGGTTATAAGAAGGCTGTTTGAAGCCATGGGCCATCCCGTCACCAGGCTGGTCAGGGTTGCCATCGGCGAACTCTCTCTGGGTTCCTTGAAGGTGGGGGAGTTCAGGTATCTGAAACGAAAAGAAATCCACAAATTGATGGAGAAAACCGGTGTAAATTTATCTTGACATCGCCTGGGTTTGAAACTATAGTCCGTCGATGAAATTTCCTTGATAAAAAGCGTATTTAAAGAAATATTCCGGCCGAAATTTAATGAAGGGGGAGTTATGAACAAATCTGAATTAATAGAGGCCTTGAGTAAAAGAGAAAACATGACTGAAAAAAAAGCCCAGGATGTTGTAAACTTGGTATTTGACGGCTTTGTGGATGAACTTAAGAAGGGGGGCAGGATAGAAATCAGGGGATTCGGAAGTTTCGTCGTAAGGGAATACGGTGCTTATACCGGCAGGAATCCGAAAACCGGAAGCAACATCCAGGTTGCGCCAAAGAAATTACCCTTCTTCAAGGTTGGCAAGGAATTGAAGGAAAGTATTAACAAAGCTTAGTCGCCTGTTACCTAATCTCGGTACTTATATGGAAGGGATCAGATATTTGATCCCTTTTTTTCTTGCACGCCCGGCAGGCGCGTTCATCTGGGAAACGAGCATACGGAGCAAAAATGGATCACCCCCGTCCGGAAAATGAAGTCAGAAGGCTTCCCTACGTCAATATCATTCTCTTCTTCATTACATTGGCGACGACTCTCTTTGCGGGAGCTCTCCAACAGGGCGTGGATCCTCTCGAGGATCCGGCGCTGATCTGGAAAGGGATTCCTTTTTCTTTCACTCTCCTCCTGATTCTGGGGGCTCACGAGTTCGGTCATTATTTTATTTCAAAAAGACACGGGGTAGCAGTCACTCTTCCTTTCTTCCTGCCGGCTCCCTCGTTCATCGGCACGTTCGGGGCTTTCATAAAAATGAAATCCCCCATTATGGACAGGAGGACGCTTCTTGATATAGGCGTGGCCGGTCCCTTGTCCGGCGTCGCCGTGGCCATACCCGTTCTGATCGTCGGCCTCGTCCTCTCGGAAATCATTCCGGCCGCGCCTCAAAAGGGAATATCGCTCGGCACCTCCCTTCTTTTCTCTTTTTTCAACTGGATTGTGCACGGTCCGATTTCCGATCACATGGATGTCCTGCTCCATCCGGTGGCCTTTTCCGGATGGATAGGCCTGCTGGTGACATCCCTGAATCTGCTTCCGGTAGGCCAGCTTGATGGAGGTCATGTGGCCTACGCCATATTCGGGCGTAAACAGCAGGTCATCGCCCGTATTGTAATGATTGTTCTTCTGGCCCTCGGGATAACAAGCTGGACGGGGTGGCTTGTATGGGCGGCCTTTCTTTTCTTCCTGGGAACGAGCCATCCTCCGGTAGTCTATGACTGGATACCCCTCGACTACAGGCGAAAATGGATAGGCTGGATCGCGCTCTTCCTGTTTGTGGCTACATTCACGCCGAAGCCGTTCTAGGCTGTTGAAAAATCCCTGTCGCGCAGCTTTTTTATTCCTTTTACAACGCCAAGCAAAAATCCTCCGATCAGAACGATCGATGCGCCTGACGGGAATTCTATATAGTAGGATGTTATGAGTCCTCCCAGGCAGATTGCGATTCCCACCAGGATGGAGAGGAACATGATTTTTTTGAAATTGTCGGAAAACTCGCTGGCAATGGCAAATGGTATGGTAAGGAGCGCCATGACCAGAACGATCCCCACGACCTGGATAAGCGTAACAATCGACAGGGCGATCAACATCATAAGACCGATGTTCAGAGCCCTGACGGGCAGTTGCCTTGCCCGTGCGTATTGCTCGTCAAGAGTAATGAAAACAAATCCCTTATAGAAGATCAGGACTGAAGCAATAACAATCAGCACCAGGACTGCGAAAAAGAATATGCTCGAGCGGGGGACCATGAGGATATTGCCGAAGAGAAATGTCATCAGGTCCGGGGCATATCCCGGGGTCATGTAAATAAAGGCGATGCCGACGGCCATCCCGACCGCCCATACAATGCCGATAAGCAGGTCATTGCGGTATAGCTTCTGTTCTTCGACGGCCCCTATGACGGCTGCGGCTATCAACACGATGACAACGGCCCCGTACAGGGGATTATAGCCCAGCCAATAAGCCACACCCAGACCTCCGAACGCCGTATGGCTCAATCCATCGCTGATGAAAACCATCCGTTTTGTGACGATGAAAGGGCCGATGATTCCGCATACAATGCTTGCGAAGATGCCCGCCAGAATTGCATTCTGCATGAATTCGTAGGAGAGGATCGCCGGCATATCGACCTGGTCAATGCTGATTTAAAAAGGTATGCGGAATACCGTGGCCCAGCAACTGGACCGGGCATCCGTAAATACTTTCCAGGTGCCCTGCATTCAACTCGCCCCGCTCGTGATAGTGCAGGTTCCGATTGATGCATGCCACATGATTATATGCCTGGGCAAACGGCGTGGGGTCGTGCGTAACGACAATAATGGCGGTTGTGCGGTTCAATTCTTTCAACAGGTCAAGGAGGCCGCTTTGAGACGACAGGTCGATCGATGTCGTCGGCTCATCGAGAAAGAGGACGGCAGGGTCTGCTACGAGAGCCCGGGCGATCAGGAGTCTCTGGATCTGCCCCCCTGATAGATTATTTATGTTGGCATCGCGCTCATCCGCCAGATCCAGTTTCTCCAGGATATCCTGAGCCCGTTCCAGATCGCTCTTTGTACGGCGCTTTAAAAAGTTTCCGGAATGAATGCGGCCCGACAGGACCATTTCGAGCACGGAAATGGGAAAATTCCTGTTGAACTCGGAAAATTGAGGCACATAACCGAGCCTGTCCCCGATGCCTTTCCCAAAGGTTATGGATCCCTTCCACGGCTGGATGATTCCCATGATCAGTTTCAACAACGTCGATTTGCCGCCGCCGTTCGGGCCCATGATCAGGATATAATCCCGTTCAAAAATATCCAGGTTTATATTTTCCAGGACCGGATGCTTGTTGTATCCGAATGTTACATTCCTGATTTCGACTATTTTTTGCGTCATGGTTTCAAAGCCTTGCCGACAGTTTCAGCGATGTACATCATATTTCCCAGCCAGTTTTTCGCCAGGGGATCGATCTCCCGGGTCCGGGCTCCGATTTCTCCGGCTACGGCCCTCGCACTCTTCTGATCAAATCCCTTCTGTACGAGTATAATTCTGATGCCTTTTTTTTTGGCCGTATCCACGATTTCGCGCATACGGAGGGCGCTGGGAGACTTCCCCTCGGACTCTATCGAAATCTGAATGAGACCGTATTGCGCCGCGAAATATCCCAGAGAGGGGTGGAGAATCAGGAAGGAATACCCTCTTTTTCCGTTCAGGATATTCCTGATTCCGTGATCCAGCCTGTCGATATCCACAAGAAAAGATTCCAGATTCTTTCTGTAATCGTTTCTGCGGGGGGGGTCAATTGCGGCAAGGGCGTTGTAAATATTCACAGCTGCCGCTCTCACCGTGTACGGGGCCATCCAGATGTGGGGATCGGTATCCAGCAATGTAATGCCTTCGGACATATTAACGGCTTTGAGATTTCCATTTTTTTTGATTGCGGGATCGATGTATCTGGTTTCGAACGGGAATCCCGGCGTTCCGATCTTGAAATAGATCCTTGCGTTAGCCAGGGCGACAAGTTGTTTCGGCGTCGGCTCGTAGGTGTCGTGATCGGCGTAATTCGGAATCATGACCTGAACCTGGACAACGGAGCCTCCGATCCTTTCCACGAAATACGCCTGCGGCGGAATACTCACGGCGACGGCAATCTTACCTGCTGCCTCGCAGAAGCCCGGCGGCATGAATCCTATGAGCAGGATCAGGACGATCCCGGTGAGATGCAGGCTGTACCCCGCCGGTGGATTCTTTAATCTCCCCTGTGACATCGGTTACAAACCCCCGTAATATATATGTTTATGCGATCAACTGTAAATCGGTAAGACCTAAGCCATCTTCTCTCCTGAGATGCGGAAAGAGGCGCGAGGCATGCCACCGCCTTGCATTTTCGGCAAAAGAAATGAGGATGGGAAGGATTGTGGCGGCAGGCCAGCTCGTAGAAAATGCCCTTATCTGCGGCAATCTCCCGGATGATCCCTTTTTCCTTGAACGCCTGCAGCATGCGGTACAGGGTTGCTCTGTCGATGCGTTTTTCATTCTTCCTCTGCTCGAGGATATCGCCGGCGCTCAACGGCCGGCAGGCATGAATAAGGCAATGCAGGACAGCGACTCGATGGGCGGTCTTGCTCAGTCCTGTCTCGGTCAATATCTGTAATGCGTCACAAGTATCCATTTCGTACATTCCAAATTTAGCGTAAATGCAACATGGATGCAAATATAAAAATAGGCTGAAGGCAAAAGGCTTCAGGCTCAAGGTTTTAAACTCCTCATCTCTATGGTTCCTTTTTCTATGGTTACATTGCGCCCTGTGCCGGCCCTTCGCCTTTAACTTGTTTGCGCCTTTACCTATTGCATCAAAAAGCTGAAAAGATTATATTTTCATAAGAACGCTTGAATATTTCTGATTCCGGGTTCCCGTTCCAGAATTCACGAAGTTATTATGATTGAGCAGTTTATTGAAAATTTCGATGCGTACCTCCATGGATCCTCCTTGCTGGCCTATCTGGCGGCCTATATAGGGGGGATACTGGTCGGTTTCACCCCTTGCATTTATCCGATCATACCGATTGTGATCGCCTATATCGGGGTGAGAAGTGTGCAATCCAGACTGACGGGCTTTCTCCTTTCAGTCATCTATGTGTCGGGCATGGCGATCACGTACACTGTCCTTGGAGGTGTTGCCGCGCTGTCGGGCCGGCTGTTCGGACAGATGCAGACCAATCCGTGGATTTACTTCGCCATCGCCAATGTATGTATCTTTCTGGGATTGTCGATGCTTGATGTATTCACGATTTCAATTCCCATGCCTGCCTTTCTTGCGAAAATGCAGAGTAGACGTAAAAGGGGATTTTTCGGCAGCTTTCTCCTCGGAGCGACGTCGGGATTTCTCGTAGGCCCCTGTACGGCGCCCGTTCTTGCTGTTTTACTTGTATTCGTCGCGACCAAACAGAATATCGCATTCGGGATGAGTCTGCTGTTTGTATTTGCCATGGGAATGGGAACCCTGATGATCATCCTGGGCGCATTCATCGGGTTGCTGGCGAATCTGCCGAAGAGCGGCACGTGGACCGTTGTTGTCAAGAAGGTCGGCGGCCTTATTCTGCTTGGAATGGGCGAGTATTATCTGATCATAGCGGGGCAGTTGTGGCTGTGAGGACAGATTGTCGCCCTGAAAGGGGAAAATTATGAAAAAGAAACACCTCTTCCTGATATTATTGCTGGGTGCGCTGTTGGCTGTTCTGACCTGGTCCGTGTATTCACAACAGAAAAAACAGGACAGCAAGTCTCAAGCGAGAGATACCGCGCCCGATTTCATACTCGAAGATCTATCGGGCAGGGATATAAGATTGAGCGATTATCGGGGCAGTGCGGTTCTGCTGGTCTTCGGCACGACCTGGTGCCCGAATTGCCGCACGGAAGTATCCGAAGTCAAATCCATTTACAGCCGGTATAAGGACAGAGGTCTCGTGGTTTTCAATATCGATATCATGGAAACGCGAGAGAAGGTGGCCTCCTTTGCAAAGAAGCGTGATATCCCGTATCCGGTCCTGCTGGACAAGGATGGAAAGGTCGCCGAGTGGTACGGAGTCGTAGGCGTGCCGATCAGAGTTCTTGTGGATAAAGAAGGAAGAATTGCGTGCTGGGGTTGTCGCCACCTGGACGAGAAATTGAATCAGGTTTTAGGCGAATCCGCGCCGGAAAGGACAAAATAATCCCATCTCCATCATGTGAGGCATGTCAGCAGGCTTCGAAAAAAGCCCATCCATGCAACTTCGCCTTCAGCCTGTATTTCGGACAGCCTGAATGAAATTTTCTCCCCGGAAGGAAAAACCGCTTGACAAGAAACTGTTTTCGTATAGGGTGAATCATCGTTCAAATTTTGAATTTAATATTCACATTATAATGTTTGTTTTACATGGAGAAATCAAAGAGAAAAGAGAGGGAATTTCAGGCGCGCAGGGCCGAAATTCTGGAGGAAGCGGAGAAAATTTTCGCTTCGAAGGGATTCCATAATGCAACTGTAGCGGAAATTGCGGGCGCGTCCGGGTTCGCCATCGGCACCCTGTATCAATTTTTCGAAAGCAAGGAAAAGCTCTACCTCACCCTGATGAATGAGAAGCTGGAGCGTATGTATGGCGAGATGAGAAAAGCCGTAGAGAGAAAGAAGGAGTTCTTTGAAAAGCTGGAGGCCTTGATCAGGTCCAATTTTCATTTTGTCGAGAGGAACAGGGATTTTTGCCGCCTGCTGATTCGTGGGGGAGAAGTCTCTACTCCGGACGGCAGTATTTCCAGGGTGAGGCAGGAAATAATCTCGAATTACCTGATGCAGATCGATTTCGTGGAGGAAATCATCCAGGAAGGGGTCAGTAAAGGTCTTCTAAGGCGGATGGATACGCGCTTTATGGCATGTGCCCTTTTCGGCATGCTGAACTCCCTGAAATTCATTTGGATTATAACTCCCAAAAAGGAAACCTTGAATCAAAGGGTGTCCGACGTCATGGGCATCTTTTTACGAGGAGTCAGAGAGGATGCAGGACCGTAAATTTTGTTTTGTCGCCGCAGTATTATTGTCGTCGATGATGATTTTTTGTCCCGTCGTATTCGCGGCGGATCGTGATCAGGTGCTGACGCTTCGGGAGAGCATCAGGATTGCGCTTGCCCACAACGCGACAATCCATTCGGCGGCCGAAGGGGTGAAAGCTTCCGAGTCGAAGAGGAAGGAGGCCATGACCGGCTTCTTCCCCAAATTGAGCACCTATTACAGCTATCAGAGACTCAACGAGCCCCCCGAGATCAAGGGTCTGCCGATCGGGACGGGGACAGTGGTGACCGGCACGCAGGACAATTACAATTGGGCGCTGGAACTGAGGCAGCCGGTGTTTGCCGGAGGCGGTATCCTCGCCAACTACCAGATAAACAGGATAGAATCCAGCATCTCCCGCCTGGATGAGATGACGACGACGCAGGATATCATCCAGGAAGTAGAGGTTTCGTATTTTACTATCCTGAAGGCACTGAAAATCAGAGATGTTGCTGCCCAGTCGGTCGAACAACTGAAAGCGCATCGCGATGTCGCCCGGAACTTTTTCGATGTGGGAATGATTCCCAAGAACGATCTCCTGAATTCCGAAGTCCAGCTCGCAAACGGCCAGCAGTATCTACTCCGTGCGGAGAACGATGTGGAGCTGGCGAAGGCGCAATTCAACACGGTTCTCCGCCGGGGACTCAACTCCCCGGTGGTTGTCGAGGACATCTTGGCGTACAAGCCTTTTCAGAGGGATTTGGCGGATTGCCTCAAGACAGCTATGGATAACAGGCCGGAGGCAAAGTCCTATTCCCTGAGAGTCGAGCAGGCCGGGAAGTCGGTCGACCTTGCCCGGAGCGAATTCTTTCCGAGTATCAGCCTTATCGGCAACTATTCGAAGTACGGCGACACCCCCGAACTGGCAGGTAGCAGATTCAGCAACTCGGAATTCTGGTACGTCATGGCGCAAGCCAACTGGAATATCTGGGAGTGGGGTAGAACGAAATACAAGGTCGACGCCAGCCTGAGCCGGAAGAGCCAGGCGGCGGATGCGCTGACGAATATTCTGGACCGTATAGCCCTCGAAGTAAAGAATGCGTATCTTCTTCTCAAGGAGGCGGAGAAGCGCATCGTGGTCGCCGGGAAAGCAATTGAGCAAGCGGAGGAAAATTTCCGGATAAACCAGGAGAGATATAAAGAGCACGTGGCGACTTCCACGGACGTTATCGACGCCCAGACATTGCTGACGAGGGCGAAATCCGACTACTTCAATGCCCTGAGCGATTACAATATCGCCATGGCAAGGCTGGAAAGATCCATGGGAACGATTTATGCTTCGGTGAACAAAGAATAAGATTCAGGAGGGAAAGGCCATGTTTGAATTCATGAGAAAGGCCGTCCTGATCGGCGCGGGACTAGCTTCGCTGACCAGGGAAAAGATGGAGAACGCGGTCAACGACCTTGTCAAGAGAGGGGAACTGACGGAGAAGGAGGGAAGGGAACTGATTAACGACCTGATCAAGAAATCGGCGGAACTCAAGAAGGATCTGGATGATAGAATCGAGAACACCGTCACCCGGACATTGAACCGATTGAATATCCCGACCCGCAAAGAGATTCTGGAACTGAAGGAAAGAATCGAGAAGATGGAAAGGGAAAAGGAGAGCAAGGGATGAGAACGGAGATATTCCGCGGGAAACTTTCCCGGAGTCGTCGGGATTGATTCATGTTTATTCGTAGAATCGGCATCATCTCCCGCACCTACCGGCATATGAATCGATACCGCCGGATTCTGTCCGTTTTGTTCAAGTACGGGTTCGGCGATCTGATCGACAGACTCAATATCGGGCAATATCTGGAAATCGGGATGCAGATGGTTTCCAGAACGCGCCGCGAAAGAATGGAGTCCCTGACAAGATCGGAGCGCGTGAGGATGGCCCTCGAGGAGCTGGGGCCGACTTTCACCAAGATGGGGCAGATCCTGTCCACCCGCCCCGATCTCATTCCCTCCGAGTTCATTGCGGAGCTGTCGAAGCTTCAGGACAGCGTCCCTCCTTTTCCTTTCGATCAGGTCAGGGAGATCATCGAGGCGGAATTAAAGGCGCCGGTTGAAGCACTTTTTGAAACCTTCGAGGAAACACCGCTGGCAGCGGCATCGATCGGCCAGGTGCACAGGGCCCGTCTTCGCTCGGGAGAAGATGTCGTGGTGAAAGTCCAGCGCCCAGGAATCCGCAGGACAATCGAAATCGATCTTGAAATACTTCTCCATCTGGCCCAGCTTGTTGAAAAGCACGTAGCTGAGGTGGGTTTTTATAAGCCTACGCGGATTGTGAATGAATTCGCCCGCATTCTGGAAAAGGAAATCGATTATACGATAGAGGCATCCCACACAGAACGTTTCGCCCGCTATTTTTCCGGTAATCCCCATGTATATGTCCCCAAGGTGTACAGGGAAATGACCTCCGAGCGGGTGCTCACAATGGAGTATGCGGGAGGCATCAAGGTTTCGGAAGTTGAGAAGCTTGATCGGGCCGGCTTTGACCGGGCGGTGATCGCCTCCCGGGGAGCAGATCTGATGCTTGAGCAGGTATTCGAGCATGGATTCTTCCATGGTGATCCGCACCCCGGTAATATCTACATCCTGCCAGGACAGGTTATATGTTATTTCGATTTCGGAATGATGGGCAGTGTTGATCGTAAAGCGCGTGAGGACTTTGCCGATCTTGTGTACGGATATGTACGGCGGGATGAAGCTAGGACAGCGGACGCTCTGCTGAGGATCGTGGAATGGGATCGGGAGCCGGATCGGCGTGGGCTGGAGCGGGATATCTCGGAGTTCATGGAATTGTATCTGTACAAACCGCTGAAGGGGATCCGCTTGAAGGCCGTACTGCTGGATATGATCGATCTTCTGTCCAGGCACGGATTGCGCCTTCCGCCGGATGTTTTCCTGATGATCAAGTCCATGACAGAAGTCGAAGGGATAGGCCTGATGCTCAATCCCGATTTCGATCTGGTGGAAAAAGCGGAGCCGTTTATCAGGCGTATAAAGGCCGCCCGGTACCGCCCCGGCAGGATCATGGCGGAGCTGGCGGAATACGGACATGAATGGATGAAATTCCTGAGGATCGCTCCGGTAGAGTTCCAGGATCTGTTGAAACAGATCAGGCAGGGGAAAACCAGAATCGGTTTTGAACACAAAGGGCTCGACGGCTTGATATTCGAACTGGACAGGTCGTCGAACAGGATTGCCTTCTCCTTGATCATTTCATCGCTTATCATCGGGTCCTCGCTGATCATGGCCACGGATATCGGGCCTTATCTGTTTGGGTTCCCTCTGCTGGGACTGGCCGGGTTCACTATCGCCGGAATTTTCGGGATATGGCTGGTAATATCTATATTTCGGTCGGGGAGACTGTAATGTTTCCGAGCCCGCCCATATCTTTTTTGGAAGCCGCCCCTTCAAAGGGGCATTTTGATAAGCAATTTGGAGGAAAGATGTATCAATTCAGAGTTTCTGCCTTGGGGCTGTTTTTGATTCTTTTTTCACTGCATACGGGAATTGCCGCCGCCGCGGAATATTCTCTGGAGGACCTTTTCAAGATAGCCATCGAAAGATCGGAGAAGATCAAAATATCGGAAGAAAACGTGACCATCGCCGAAGCCGGCAAGAGCAAGGCCCTGTCGGCGTTGATCCCCAAAGTCACGGCTTTTTCAGGTTATACGGTTTACGATCAGACCAAGTACGGGTCAAGCGCGGGCAGTCCCGTGCTCATTCAGCCGAGCGATACGTCCGTCTGGGGGGCGAGGATAGATCAATCATTTTATTTGAACGGGAGGGAACTGACGGCCCTCAGAATATCCAGAGAAACCATCGACCGGAGCCGCTACGATCTTGCTTCCAGCCGCGATGATTATCTCCTTACGGTGGCCGGGGCGTACTATGATGTACTCAGGGCCGGAAAAGGCCTGGACATTGCGGACGCCAATCTCGAGCGGCTCACGAAGTACAGGGATGCCGCGAAAACAAGATTGAGAGTAGGCGAGGTCACCAAAACGACATTGCTGAGGGCGGAAGGCGAGCTCTCGGGAGCGCAGTCGGAGCGTATCAGAGCGCGCAATGCCCTTGAACTCACGAAAGCCGTGCTCGCCCGGGTCGTCGGAATAGCGCCGGATTTCACTCTGAAGGAAAGTGTCCGCGAGGAGCGGGAACTGCCCAGTCTGCCTTCGCTTTTCGACACGGCCATGAAGGAGAGGTCGGATTTGAAAAGCCTGGAAATGCAGAAGAAGATCGCTGAGGATCAGGTGGCCTATGCTAAAGGGGCGTACTGGCCGACAGTCTCCCTTTCCGCCGTTTATGCGGGGGCCGATCAGGACCCTACTTCTGCGACCCTTAACAGGGAAAGCAAATACGTGGGTGCCGCCTTGAATTTCCCGATATTCGAGGGGGGATTCAGGAGCGCGGATGTCAGGGAGGCAAGATCGAGGCAGAAACAATCGGAGCTTGCCTATGCCGATACCGTGAAGAGCGTGAAGATCGACGTTCAGAATGCATATCTGGATCTGCTGACGCAAAAGGGCATATTGCAGTTCCTCGGGGACCAGTTGGTTTACGCGAGGGATAACTATAACGCAGTTGCCAAGCAGTTTGAATTCGGCCTGGCCAGCAGTCTCGACGTCATCGACGCGAACAATCTGCTGCTCTCGGCGGAAAGACAGATGGCGGATGCCGTATATAGTTACCAACTGGCGATTTTAAGGCTGGACAGGACAACGGGGGTACTCCAAAAAACGGCGCTGAAATAATTTTTCGTGAAGTCAAAATTCAGAAATCGGGAGGTCATATTTGATGCAGGGAAACCACTGCGGGTCGGGGAAGGTGAAGAGGGCGCCTGCCTGGGCGGGAGCGGGCTTGTGCATTCTCCTTTCGTTGCTGATTGTTGTTGTCGGATGCAAGAAGAAAGAGGTCGCACAGCCGGAGAGGGTCATCAATGTACGTGTCCAGGCGGCGGAAACGAAGTCTTTGCGCCCCTTCGTGGAGGCTGTCGGCACGCTGAAACCATACGAAGAGGTAATCGCGAGCAGTCAGGTGGAGGGTCTTCTGACACGGGTCAGGGTGGAAGAAGGTACTCCTGTTGCAAAGGGAATGGTCCTCGCCGACATATACGATACTGATTACCGGCTCGAAGTAAAGAGGGATGAAGCCGCCCTGAAGCAGGCCGAGGCCACGCTGGCAAATGCGAAAATAGAGTACCAGCGAAAGAACGCTCTATACAAGGAGCAATTGGTGACCCAGCAGCAGTTCGACGATATTACCACCCGTCTGGCTCTGGCTGATGCCGATGTAGACCGGGCGAAAGCCGCCCTGTTGCTTGCCAGAGAGAAGCTGGCGAAGACGCGGATACACTGCCCGCTACAGGGAGTCGTTAAAGAGAAGAAAGTCTCGACCGGCGATTATGTCCGCAACGGGACTCCTCTCTTTACACTTATCAGGATTGAACCGATCAAACTTCTCTTTACCGTTACGGAGAAGGACGTCGGAAAACTCAGGGTCGGCCAGCAGGTCCAGTTCAAAGTGGATTCCATGCCCGGAAAGGAATTCACCGCTCGGGTGAGCATTGTTTATCCGAGCCTGGAAGAGAAGACGAGAACCCTTCAGGTGGAGGCGCTGGCTCCCAACCGCGGGGGGCTTCTGAAGCCCGGATTGTTCACCCGCGTCGTTCTTTACACAGAAGCCGCCAGACCTATGGTTATCGTACCCATTACATCGATTCTCTATGATGACTCCACCATGAAAGTCTTTCTGGTGGAAGGGGACCGGGCAAAGGAGAGGAAAGTCAAGACCGGAAACAAATACGGCGAGCTGGTTGAGATCACGGAGGGGCTGAGAGCCGGTGAAGTCGTGGTAGTCGCGGGACAGAACAACCTGGCGGAAGGAGTGAAAGTCAATGTGGCTCGCTGATACTTCGATCAAAAGGCCTGTTTTCGCCACCATGTTCATCCTCGCCCTGGTGGTCCTGGGAGTTGTCAGCTATCCCGGCATCGGCGTCGACCTCTTTCCCAAGGTCGATTTCCCCATTATTAATATCACCACGACCCTCAAAGGCGCGAGCCCCGAAGTCATGGACATTGACGTGACTGATAAGATAGAGGAGTCGGTAAACACTATAAACGGCGTCAAGACCATCACATCGATGAGCGTGGAAGGGGCATCCGTGGTCACGGTCGAGTTTGTCCTGGAAAGGGACATCGATCTTGCCGTTCAGGACGTGAGGGAGAAGATCTCCATCATCCGCTCCAAACTCCCCACGGATATCGACGAGCCCATTGTCGAGAAGGTGGACCCCGATGCCACCCCCGTACTCTGGCTCAATCTCGTCGGGAACAAGCCTATCCGGGAACTTTCCACCTATGCCAACGAGGTCCTGAAAGAAAAACTTCAGCGGATAAACGAAGTCGGCGCCATTCGCATGTACGGATTGCGGCTCAGGCAGGCGAGGGTCTGGATCGATGCGGACCGGATGAGGGCCTACGGGATCGCCCCCGGAGACATTACGCAGGCCCTGCAGCGCGAAAATCTCGAGCTTCCGGGTGGGAGGATCGAGACCGTCTCCAAGGAATACGAAGTCAAGATCAAGGGCGAGTTTGCCAAGATCCCCGATTTCAACGAACTCATAGTTTCTTATTACAACGGCGCCCCGGTCAGGCTTCGCGATATCGGCCGGGTTGAAGACGGAATGGAGGAAAAAAGGACCATTTCCCGTTTCAACGGTCTTCCCGCGGTCGGCCTCGGCATACAGAAACAGTCGGGAACCAATACCGTCGAAGTAGTGGACCGCGTCAAGAGGGAACTGGTCAACATCAAGAAGACGCTTCCGCCCGGAATGGACATCGGTATCGCCTTCGACCAGTCCACGTTCATCAAGCGTTCCATCAATGAAGTTCAGAACCATCTGATCATCGGGGGGCTCTTGGCCGTCCTGGCGGTTTTCGTCTTTTTGAAGAACTGGCGGACCACCTTCATCAGCGCCCTGGCCCTTCCTGTCTCGGTCATCGCTACCTTTGCTTTGATAAAAGCCTTCGGCTTTACCTTCAACAACATGACCATGCTGGCCCTCTCACTGTCAATAGGGATCCTCATCGATGACGCCATAATCGTCATCGAAAATATCCACCGGCACATCGAGGAGGGCATGAAGCCCAGGGAAGCGGCCTCTTTCGCCACGTCCGAAATAGGCCTGGCCGTCATGGCTACGACTTTTGCCATCGTGGCTATATTCCTCCCGGTCGCTTTCATGAAAGGGATCATCGGGCGTTTTTTCATACAGTTCGCCCTCACCGTGGTCTTCTCCGTCATGGTCTCCCTAATAGTTTCTTTCACTCTGACCCCCATGATGTCATCCATCTTTTTAAAGGAGCATGCGAAACGTCCGCTCTCCATTGCGCGCAGACCGTCGCTGCTTGAACCTGTCTTTCGTGTCGGGGACTGGTGGGAGAGATGGTATAAAAAAACGGAGGCCGCATACCGGAAACTCCTTGAGATATCACTGCGCCACCGCAATACGATCCTTGTCCTCGCCCTCGTAGTCTTTGTCTTCAGCATGTTCATTACGAAATTCATAGGCAAGGAGTTCGTGCCTCCGGAAGACCAGAGCCAGTTCCTGGTTCGTCTTGAGGCTCCGGTCGACTATTCCGTAGACATGGCCAATGATATGTTTATAAAAGCGGAAGAGATAGTGAGGCGGACACCGGAGGTGAAGACAGTGTTTTTCATTCAGGGATACGGACGCACGGTGCAGATCAACAAGGCCATTCTCTTTGTGAGCATGCAGAAGAAATCGGAACGGAAGAAGAGCCAGGAACAGGTGAAGAAAGAATTGAGGCGGAAATTTCAGGAGATTCCGGGTCTCAAGGGGACGGCGGAGGATGTATCGCTGATCGGGGGAGGCCAGAGGAATGTACCGATTCAGTACAGCATCCGCGGGAGCGATCTTTCAGCGCTTCAGTCCTATACCAGGCAGATCGTGAACGAATTTTCGAAACTCCCCGGCGTTGTGGATGTGGATACCTCACTGGAAGCCGGAAAACCGGAGCTCAAGGTGTTTATAGATCGGGACAAGGCGGCCGATCTCGGTCTCAGCGTGGCCTCCATCGCCGAGGCGGTTAATCTGCTGGTGGGCGGAGAGGTCGATGTGACCAAGTATAAGGACGAGGAGAGGGGACGGCGCTACGACTTGAGGGTCAGGCTCAACCCCCTTGACCGTACCAACCCCGGGGATCTCGGGAAGATATATGTCCGGGCGAAGGACGGGAGGCTTGTCGAGCTTGCCAATGTGGTCCGGATCAGGGAGGGGGGCGGACCCAGCGTCATCAACCGCGTGGACCGCCAGCGCGCCATCACCGTATTTGCAAGTCTTGAGGGGAAACCCCTGGGGCAGGCCATGCAGGAGCTCAACAGCATTTCGGCCAGGATACTCCCCATGGATTACATACCGAAGTACAAGGGCGCGGCCGATACGATGGGCGAATCCTTCCAGTACCTTCTCTTTGCCCTGATCCTGGGCGTCATTATGGCGTATATGATCCTGGCGTCTCAGTTTGAGAGCTTTATCCATCCCTTCACGGTGCTGCTGTCGATGCCTCTTTCTTTCATCGGCGCCTTCGGGGCCTTGTTGCTGACGGGCAAGACCATCAGCATCTTCAGCCTGATCGGGCTCATCCTCCTCATGGGCCTGGTGAAGAAGAACGCCATCCTTCTGGTGGATTACACCAACACCCTCCGGGAGAGGGGGATGTCCCGCAGGGAGGCCATTCTCCATGCCGGGCCGGTGAGATTGAGGCCGATCCTCATGACAACGTTCGCCATGGTCTTCGGGATGCTTCCCGTCGCCATGGGACTGGGAGAGGGCGCGGAGACCCGCTCTCCCATGGGGATCGCCGTTATCGGTGGTCTTCTGACCTCGCTCTTTCTCACACTGATAGTGGTGCCGGCGGCCTATGATTTGTTCGATGACATACAGGAGCGGAGGTTTAAGGGGCAACGGAGGAGATTCCGTCCTTCAGGGTTATTCAGATTCCTGAGGTTCGGAAGGCGCAGATCGGAGGCGCAACGTCCTGCGGACGAAAACGGCGAGCGGAAGGCGGGAGTCGCGATGCATCGCGCCGACCCGGAAGCCAAGTCATGACAGGAGACATTATTTCTTCCTGTATCCGAAGCGTTCCTCGAATATAGGCGCGCTCAGATTATCTACAGGAACATAGTCGTCGGTCAATACCGTTGCCGGACGCCTGCCGAGGTGTTCCTGGAGCCGGTCCTGGGGGATGATGAAGGACATTTTTTTCTGATCTCCTTCCGATTTCAGGAACCGGGAAAAATCCTCAATGTCGAGAGGCTGCCTGCTTGCAGCCACAATGAATGTGCTGATTCCAATTCTTTTATAATCAGGTGAGCGGGAAATCAGGTGTACATGCCCTTTACCGAAGACATCCTCCAGGGTCCGGATGTAGGACGGCATGAAAAGTCCCCTCTCGTAGCTGTCGATCAGGTTGGCCAGGAGCACTCCGTCCGGCTTTAATAACTCCGCGAGCCGGAAATTGAATTCCCGTGTGGTCAGGTGATAGGGGATAGAGATATCGTTGAAGGCGTCGCCGAAGATGAAATCGTAAGATCCTTTCTCTTTGCAGTTCATCACAAACCAGCGCCCGTCCTCGTTGAAAGAACGGATTTTTGTATCCCGGGGCAACCCCAGGTATCTGTAAACGACCCTCGTTACCTCCGGGTCGATCTCGACGACATCAATCCGTGCGCCCGGATACCTGACTTCGAGATAGCGGGGGAATGTATACCCGCCCCCGCCGATGAAAAGGGCTTTAAAGGAGTTCCTGTGCTGCATCTGCCATCTTATCAATTCCTCGTACATGCGGATATATTCATAATCGAGATACAGCGGGTCGTTTACATCGTTTATGGAGTGGATCAGGTGGTCGAGGATGAGCGCATCCACTTTCCGTTTACCGTCGCGCGTGTCGTGCTTCTTCAGCTTGATTGTGTAGTAATCGCTCTCCTTGAAATAATAAGTATTGCCGTCCACGGGTGCTTTGAAGGCATAACTGTAAAAAGTCCAGAGAAACGGAGCGAGGATAATCACGATCACGGCGACGGATTTCCTCTTCATGAAAGAGCCTCCAAAGACAAGGGCCGAAAGGATCAGAATGACCGCCATCATGAAAAGAATATTTCTTGTCCCCATCCATGAGATAAGGAAAAAACCCGTCGCGAAAGTTCCGATAATCGAACCGAGCGTGGAGAAAGCGTAAATTTTCCCCACGACATTGCCCGTCTTTTCGAGGTTATTCAGAGCCAGTTTGACCACCACCGGGGAAATCATTCCTAGAAGACAGGATGGAGCAAAGAATATGATCGTGGTAATGAGAAGGATGCGCACCATCAGGCTGGTCTGAAACTCGGCCGTTCCTACCAGGTTCGTCAGGGGGGAAATGGTTAACGCGCCGAGACCGGAAAGGAAGAGAAGCCATCCAAGGGTCGTCGGACGCGGATACCGGTCGGCGAGAAGACCTCCCAGATATGCGCCGATACTTATGCCGGCCAGGACGACCCCGATGATGCTGGTCCATGTGTAGAGCGAAACGCCCACATAGGGGGCCATGATTCTTCCGGCGACCAGTTCAATAACAAGGGTACAAAAACTCGCTATGAAGACTACGATGTTGGCTTTGATTAGTTCCTTTTGCATAGATATCCCCTCGATAGGCTGTTGAAAAACCCCTCATCGCATAGATTCGCCTGCATGTTTGAAACAGCCTGCAAGGCGGGTGTTTTTCAACACGATCATTCTTTTTCAACGTAAGCGTAAGCGCTGTGGTAATGGATGCTTTCGAGATTTTCCGCTTCGACGCTGTACCACGGGAAATTCGGGTTATTATTCAGTTTGACCGCGACATTTCTCACGACATCTTCAACGAACATCGGATTCTCGAAGGCTTTCTCGGTGACGTATTTTTCGTCAGCCCTTTTCAGCAGGGAAAAAACCTCGCCGCTCGCGGAGTCCTCGACGATCCTGATCAGGTCCTCGATCCAGAAAAACTTTTTGAAGCGGACATTCACCGTTACGATACTTCTCTGGTTGTGTGCCCCGATTTCGCTGATTTCCTTGGAGCACGGGCAAACGGTTGTAACCGGCACCGTCACGCCCACAAGAAAATCAGTCCTGCTTCCATTGTTTTCCCCGCAAAACCGGCAGGTATATTCCATGAGACTCTTTGCGCCGGAGACAGGCGCTTTCTTTTCGATAAAATAGGGGAATTCGATTTCCATGTGCGCTGATTCCGCATTGAGCTTTTCCCTGACCTTTTTGAGGATGACTTCGAATGTCTTGATATTGATCTGTCCCCGATAGGTGTTCAATACCTCGATGAAACGGCTCATATGCGTCCCCTTGAAATGATGGGGAAGGTTCACGTACATATTGATGGTGGCGTTCACATGCTGGATATCTTTGTCCCTGTCGAGGACGATGATCGGGTATTTGATTCCCTTGACGCCCACTTTCTTTATATTGACGTTCCTCTCGTCTTTCAGGTTCTGGACATCGACCATAATAAAAAATCCCAAGCACGAAGCAGCAAGACGAAGTAACAGGTTTCGGGCAATAGCCAAGGGGGCTGAATGAATGTTCAGACCTTTCGCTTTTTGACTATTCCGCCCGGTATGTTACCCTTGCGTCCTCTGATTCCCAGACGGTCACCTTCGATATGCGGACACGACTGGATTTCGCCTTTTCAGCCAGCCCGTGGAAAATATACGCCGCCACGTTTTCAGACGAGGGATTGGTTTGCCGGAAACAGGGGAGTTCGTTCAGGCACCTGTGGTCCAGAGTTTCAAGTATTTCGCCGGTCCAGCCCTTCAGTTCCCTGAAATCGATCAGGACGCCCTCGTCATTCAATTGCGCCGCCGCGGCGGTTACCTCCACGATGAAATTATGGCCGTGCAGCTTCTCGCATTTTCCGCCTATTTCTTTCAACATGTGGGCCGCCGAGAAGGATCTCTTTATAGTCACTTCGTACATGTGATTTCAATATCCTAAAGGTGGTGTTCTGTCAATCATGGATGCGAGTGAATCCCGGGATGTTTGAATTTGTCAATGGTATATGGTATCAGTACCGGGTACCCGAAAGACGACCGGGGCGCGACGCCAAAACGCACTTACAGGAGTTTGCAAATGTCATTTACAAGACAGGACGCACTTGATCTGCTTCACCGGCATGTCAAGAACGGGCGGATGCTGAATCACTGTCTTGCTTCCGAGGCGGTCATGAGGGCGCTGGCCCGGAAGTTGGGGCAGGATGAGGAAAAATGGGGTATGGCCGGACTGCTTCACGATCTCGATATCGAACTGGTCAACGGAGATTTGAATCTTCATGCTCTGGAAGCGGGAAGAATCCTGAAGGAGAAAGGGGTCGATGCGCAGATCATCGATGCGATAATCATGCATAACGAGACGGCGGCCAATGCCAGGCGGCAAACCGTCTTCCAGCATGCCCTTGCTGCGGGGGAAACCATTACCGGTCTAATTGTCGCCACGGCAATGGTTTACCCGGACAGGAAAATCTCCAGTGTGAGGCCGAAATCCGTTGTCAAGCGGATGAAAGAAAAGGCGTTTGCCGCATCCGTGAGTAGAGAGAATATCATGGAATGTGAAAAAATCGGGCTTTCCCTCGACGAATTTGTGCAGATCTCTCTTCAAGCCATGACGGAAATCGGCGAAGAGCTGGGACTCTGACGGGAACCTCCCCACGCCAGAAAAATCTTGACAGAAGAATGTTCTTCTGGTACGGATTCATATCCGCCTGGATCCGGCGTGCGGACCGGGACGTAGGTCAAAATAGCCATCCGCTGAAGCCAATGTGAGCCTGCCGTCCCCCGGTGGGCTTTTTTTATGGGATTTGTTGGCATGGAGATTATCGATTCCGTGAAAGTGATGCAGTCATTTTCCGAAGGGCTGCGAAATAGCGGGAAAAAGATCGCCTTTGTTCCGACTATGGGCTACCTTCACGAGGGACATTTGAGCTTGATGAAGGAGGGGAGGCGCATCGGGGATTGTCTGGTCACCAGCATCTATGTCAATCCCACCCAGTTCGGCCCCAGTGAGGATCTTGACAAATATCCCCGTGATTTCGAGATGGACCGGAGGCTCTGCGGCAATGTCGGCGTCGACGTGATTTTTTATCCGTCCGACCGCGAAATGTATCCGGAGAATTATCAGACCTACGTGGATGTCGAAGGGGTGACCCGCAACCTCTGCGGGCTTTCCAGACCGGGCCATTTTAGAGGCGTCGCAACGGTCTGCGCAAAGCTTTTTAATATCGTCAAGCCCCATGTGTCCATATTCGGCAAGAAGGACTTCCAGCAGTTGGTGACGATCCGCAGGATGGTGCTGGATCTCAATATGGATATCGAAATCGTAGGGCTGGCGACTGTCCGCGAGGCGGACGGGCTCGCCATGAGTTCGAGGAATACCTACTTGAAGAAAGAGGAGAGGGAATCCGCGTTGAGCCTGAGCCGCTCCCTGAAGCTCGCGCGACAATTGTACAATGCGGGTGAACGGAATGCGGGGAAAATCATCGCGGAAGTAAAAAAACTGATCGAGAGTTATCCGTACACGAAAATCGATTATGTACAGATCTGCGATACCGGCACGATGAGAGATGTGGATATCGTGGGAGACGGGACGGTCATGGCGCTGGCTGTGCGTGTGGGCGCGGCTAGATTGATAGACAATTATGTTTTCGGGGAACCTCTCGACTTTTGACAGGCTGTTGAAAAGACTCATCTGTGCTGTTTTGCCGGCAGCGAAGAGCTAAGGGCGTCAAAAACCAGGCCGAGAAGATGAGGAATACGGTTTTCAGCAGCCTCTTGGAACAGGATTCCGGGGAAGTCTCATGCAGAGATTCATGCTGAAGTCAAAACTGCACAGGGTTACGGTGACCGATGCCAACCTCGATTACGAGGGGAGCATCACTATCGATGAGAGCCTGATGAATGCGGCCGATATCATCCCGTATGAAAAAGTCGATATATACAATGTTTCGAACGGAGAAAGGTTTTCGACATACGTCATCAAAGGGGAAAAGAATTCCGGCATCGTTTGTCTGAATGGAGCCGCGGCGAGGAGGGCTTCCAGGGGGGATGTCATTATTATCGCCAGCTATGTCGCCGCGGACGATGACTCCGTGCTGAACTGGTCCCCGAAATGCATTTATGTGGATGATAAAAACAAGCAGCGCAGGCGGCGTCGGGAATCGGGCATGGGCGCCAAATCAGGCTAAAGGACAGGACCAACGCTCTTTTTTTGAAAGTCGGGAATCTGGAAAGATTGAAAGTTTGGAGGGCGCTTATCAAAACAGCCTCTCAGGGTATCGAATTCGGCGAGGCATGTTCATGTCTCGCTTTTTTCTTCCAGTTGACGTCCCGAGTATGTCGTCGTGCCAGCGAAGGCCGGCATCCGGCAAATAGCATTGATTCCGGCCTCCACCGGAATGACCTTATTAAGAAGATGTACTATAATATATCGTTGAAAAAACAACACCTTTCTGTTAAACATATCCCTTGGTTCCTTCCTGAATTCCTGGGCAAGCATGCGAAAGAGAATTAATAACATTTTTCTGACCGGAGTAGCCGTCGTCATTCCGATCGGGGTCACGCTTTACATTTTTTTCTTCCTGATCGGGATAATGGATAACATTCTGGCGATTATTCCGGCCGGTATTCATCCGGATAAGCTGCTTTCGTTTCACATACCAGGCTTGGGGGTCATTTTCACCCTGTTATTGACATTTGTCGTCGGCCTCATCACGCAGAGTTATTTCGGGAATAAACTCGTCGGCTGGGGTGTAGGCATCTTTAATAAAATACCCGTGGTGAGGAATATTTACCAGCCCACCAAACAGCTTGTAGACTCCCTGTTCAGCGGCAAGGGAAGGAATTTCAGGCGCGTTGTTCTTGTTGAATTTCCCCGAAAAGGAATGTATACAATCGGGTTCGTTACGGGTCTCTCCAGAGGCGAAGTACAGAGGAAGACCTCCGAGGATTCACTCAATGTATTCGTTCCGACGACGCCCAACCCCACATCCGGATATTATCTCATGGTTCCGGAAAAGGAAGTCGTCGATATGGATATGACAGTGGAAGAGGCGTTCAGGCTGATCATTTCCATCGGTCTGGTCGTTCCCAGGGAATCCGTGCCGGAGAAAGGGCGAGTCCATACGGATGATTTTGAATAGAAGATTACAGCAAGTGTTGAAAGGAGATATGCAATGCGGATCACGTCTGAGTCGATAAAGGTAGGACACCCCGATATTGTCGCGGATTCCATCGCCGCCAACATCATTGCCGCCATTCTGGACGAAGAGAAGAAGAAAGGGATGACGATCGATACCATGCCACATTGCGGCCTGGAGGTTTTTCTCGGCAAGGGACTTTGCGTGGTCGGTGGCGAGGTTTCCACAAGAGTCTATGTCGATATCGAAAAGATCGTCCGTCAAACGGTCATGGCGCTCGGATATACGGACTGCGCGGTGGGACTCAACGGCACATCGATGGGCATACTCAACGCCATTATACCGCAATCTCCGGACATCAATATAGGGACCCGGGCGGACCTCGGGAAATACAAGGAAATCGGGGCGGGCGATCAGGGCATTATGTACGGATTCGCGTGCAATGAAACGCCGGAGTTGCTCCCCTTGACGTACGTTCTGGTGAATAGAATGATGAGGGCCTTTGAGGATTGCGGGATTCCTTATTTCGCCCCCGACGGCAAAGGTCAGGTCACGGTCGAGTACGATGATGAGACAGGAGCCCCCCTTAGAGTGGCGAAGGTCCTCATGTCCAATGCCATCGATTACCGTGTGGCGCCGAAAAACCGCAAAGTTATCGAGGCGGAAGCGAAGCAGATCGCGTTCGACTGCCTAGCAGATTGGGTCGATAAGAAAACCGAATTCCTGTTCAATCCCACGGGCGAATGGCAGGCGGTGAATTCATGCAGCGCCGCCGATTCGGGGGTTACAGGCAGGAAACTGGTCGTTCAGTTCTACGGCGGATATCCGGGCGCCCAGATGGGCGGCGGCTCCGTCGTCAATAAGTCGCCGGAGAAGGTTGACTGTTCCGCGGCATTCGGATCCCGTTACGCCGCCAAGAACATCGTTGCCGCAAAACTTGCGACGAGATGTTCAATTCAGCTCGCTTATGCGATCGGGGTCGCCAAGCCGATGTCCGTCTATGTGAATACTTTCGGTACGGGAAAAATAAGCGATAAGAAACTGGGCGATATTATTTCGAGGGTTTTTGATTTTACACCCCGGGGCATGATCGAGAAATTCGGCCTGCTCAGCGGGGATGTCTACAGGAAGATACCCAAGACCCTTTTCCTCGACAATTACTCCTGGGAAAAGACCGACAAAGTGAAGGAACTCAGGAAAGAGGCCGGCATGTAGGCCTGCCCCCGCCTCCCCGATAACCCGGACATTTTTCATTCAGGATTATTATGAAATACGACATCAAAGATATTCGACTTGCGGAAGAAGGAAAACTCAGCGTCGAATGGGCGAATAAAAGCATGCCCGTTCTGAATCGTGTAAAGGAGAGGTTTTTGAAGGAAAAGCCCCTGAAGGGCGTCAGGATGGGCGTTTGTCTTCATGTGACTACCGAGACGGCGAGCCTTCTAGAAACCCTGAAGGCAGGAGGGGCTGAAATCTCCGTCTGCGCATCCAATCCCCTCAGCACGCAGGATTACGTTTCCGCTTATCTTGTAAAATACCACAAGATTCCGGTATTCGCCATCAAAGGGGAAGACACGAAGACATATTACCGTCATATCAGCGCGGTGCTGGATACGAAGCCGGTGATGACCATGGACGATGGCGCCGACCTTGTTTCGATGATCCATTCCGAGCGCACGGGCTTGATCGGGGACATCATCGGCGGAACAGAGGAGACCACGACCGGCGTCATTCGGCTGCGGGCCATGGCTGAAAAGGGTGTGCTCCGGTTTCCTCTCATCGCTGTAAATGATGCCAGGACGAAATTCATGTTCGATAACCGCTATGGGACAGGGCAGAGTACACTGGACGGAATCATCCGCGCAACCAATCGTCTGATCGCCGGTTCCGTATTCGTCGTCTGCGGCTACGGCTGGTGTTCGAAAGGTCTCGCCATGAGGGTGGAAGGAATGGGCGCCAACGTGATCGTAACGGAGGTCGATCCACTGAGGGCTCTCGAAGCGGTCATGGACGGCTATCGCGTCCTGCCTATTGCAAGGGCGGCCGAAACCGGGGATTTTTTCTGCACACTGACCGGAAATATCAACGTCATCAGGAAAGAGCACTTCATGAAGATGAAAGACGGGGCCATCGTGGCCAATTCAGGTCATTTCAATGTCGAGCTGGATCTTCCCGGTCTCAGAGAAATATCCACAAGAGTCAGGCACATCAGAAAGTTCATCGAGGAATATACGTTGAAGAACGGCCGGAGGATTTACATTCTGGCAGACGGCAGGCTCGTCAATCTGGCGGCTGCGGAGGGCCATCCGTCGAGTGTTATGGATATGAGCTTTGCGAACCAGGCCCTGGCGGCCGAATATCTCGTGAAGAACGCAAAAAAGCTGGAGAATAAAGTCTATAGTGTACCTGAAAGAATCGATAAAGAGATCGCCCGGCTGAAGCTGGAATCCATGGGCATCAGGATCGACCGCCTTACTGCAGAGCAAAAGAGGTATCTGTCCTCCTGGGAAATGGGAACTTGATATCGATTCAAAGGCGAAAGGAACAGAGAGAGAGGCAGCATTTGCCTTGTAAGGGTGATTTGTGTGTAAACCTGTACCGGCAAATGCCGCCTCGGGAGGAGGTCTTGTGTTGATACGAGAGGGACTTTGATGAACAGACAAATGCAAACATCGGACCACTGTGCAATCAGACCATGGCATATTGCCTGACGTTGAGGGGAAAAACAGTCCTAAATCCAGAGTGTTTGAAGATATAAACTCGGAACACCAAATTTTGAACTCGAGGCCAAAATATGGGTGGATTGGCGGGAATGCCGGTGTAGCATTCGGTCGACATTGCGACTGGGGATGCAGTTTAAATGGGCAATAAATACCAATACTTATTACGTATACTCACAAAATAAGTACATGTAGTCATTCATGTACACTCGCACCTTCATTGCTGGCCAAGGGCTAAAGGGCGAGGCGCAGACAACGCGTTTCAGCTCCTTTTCTTCAGCCCCTGGCCTTGTATGGCGGCTCACTTCAATATTTCTCCTGCCTGAATGACCTTCATAATTTGTTGTGTTCCCGTAGCGGGGATGAGTTCCATCGCATCATTCAGGAGGCGGGCGAGATGGTATTCCGGGCTGACTCCGTTCGCCCCCAGGATCTCCATGGCTTTCCGTGTAACACTGACACCTGCTTCCGCGCCCGCGGCCTTGGCGCGTGCGGATTGCTTTACGATGTCCCTGGGATTCACGCCTTTATCCAGGGCGGCCCCAGGGGCATAGACCAGCCACCTGGCGGCATCGATCTCCATGTCCATATCGGCAAGAAGGAACTGGATGGCCTGCAACCTGGCGATGGGCTTACCGTAGAGGATGCGCTCCTTTGCGTATTTCAAGGCGATCTCGAAGGCGCCGCGGGCAATGCCGAGCCCGATGGCGCCGACGGCGGGTCTCGCCACGGTAAAAGTCGTCATGGCGATGGGGAAACCCGCTCCTTCCTTCCCGATAAGGTTTTCCCTGGGCACCCGGCAGTCGTTGAAGGCCAGTTCACTCACATCCACCGCCTTCAGACCCATCTGCTCCTGCCTCCTGCCGATTGTAAACCCGGGCGTTCCCTTTTCCACCATGATGATGCTTGCCCGCTCCCCTGTCTTCGCCAGCAGGATACAATAATCGGAGACACCGCCTCCGGTGATGAAAACTTTTCTGCCGTTGATGACGAAGTCTTCGCCGTCGGATACCGCTTCCGTCCCGAGATTCGTAAGTTCTGATCCCCCGCTCGGCTCGGTGGCGGCGATGCACATGATCTTCTCTGCGGTGAGTATCGCGCGGACGTACTTTTTCTTCTGTTCATCGGATCCGAAATGCGACAGGGCATATAGAGGACCCGTGCTCACCTCCATGCAAAACGCCAGGGAAGGATAAACACGCGCAACTTCCTCAATGGCCAGGGTTGCGGCCAGATGGCCCATCGCCGATCCTCCCAGCTCCTTGGCGGTGGAGATCCCGAGAAGTCCCAAGGATGCCATTTTCTTTACGATCTCACGCGGAAATTCGCCTTTTTTATCCAGTTCGAGCGACTTGGGAGCCAGCTCCGTATCGGCAAATTCACGCACCATTGTTTTCAACATTTCCTGTTCTTTCGTCAGTTCGAACATTGGTCGCCCCCTTTTTGTTCTGATTGGTGTTGCATCTCTTTCAATTCCTCTATCAAGCAGGGAATAATCTTTCTGAAGTCTCCGACGATTCCAAGGTCGGCAACCCCGAAAATTGGTGCCTTGGGATTTTTGTCGATTCCCACGATGACTTTTGATTTGAGAAATCCGGTTGTATAATGGACAGCCCCCGAAGCTCCGATACTGAGGAAGAGTCTGGGCCTGACCGTCTTTCCGCTCTGGCCGATCATTCTCGATTCGGGTATCCAGCCCTGATCACAGGCGGGCCGCGTGCCGGCCGCCTCGCCGTGCATGACGCGGGCCAATTCCTCCAGCAACTCGAAACCTTCCCTTGACCCGACACCGAAGCCCCCCGAGACAATGATTCCGGCGTCGTCCAACGAGCGGCCGTGTGGTTCTTCGGCGATGAATTCGAGCGTCCTTGCCCGTATGTCGTGATCAGGGATTTCGTATTTCAGGGGGATTACGATGCCCGAACGGCATGGATCCGCGGCCCCCTTGTCCATTACGCCCGGACGCACTGTAGCCATTTGCGGGCGGTGATCCGGGCAGATGATCTTGAGAAACATGTTTCCGCCCCAGCCCGGCACCACCTGGACCAGCTGGTCTTTCCCTTCGATCTTTTCTATATATAGGTTTACACAGTGGGCCGTCAATCCCGTTTTCAGCTTGGCCGCAACACGCGGGGCAAGATCCATTCCGATGAACGTCCCGCCGATCAAAACTATCTCCGGTGAGATCTCGTCGAGAACACGGGCCAGGATTCCCGGATAGAGATCGCTCTGATAGAGATCAAGCTGTGGGTCGTCGACTACGAAAACGCGGGACGCGCCGTAGCGGATGAGTTCCTCGGCCGGGGCGTCGCATTTGTAGCCGATCAGGACAGCGGACACTGTTGCGTCGATTTGATGGGCGAGTTCCGTTGCTTTTGAAAGCAGTTCTAAAGATACGGACATCAGCCCGGTTTGCCGATGTTCAGCCCAGACTACGATTTCCTTCATGGGTTATATCGCCTCCATCTGATGCAGCCTCCTTACCAGCCTTTTTGCAATCTCCCGGGGCTCTCCCGAGATCATCTCGACGGAGCGGCTTTCCCGGGATTCGAAGACATCGGCGACCCTTGTGGGCGATCCACGCAGTCCCATCATGCCGGGATCAACCCCGGCGGATTCGCAGGCCGGGCAGCCGAGGTCGAGGATTTCCTTTGTTGCAGCCTCCATGATCCCCATCACGGTCGGAAGGCGGTACCGGTTGATTCCTTTCAAGACAGCGATTACCGCCGGGAGTTTCACCTCCACCCGCAGATAGCCGTTCTCCAGAATCCTTTCCACGACGGCCTTACGCTCTTTTCCGATCACGTCGATTTTTCTCACGTAAGTCACATGCGGAAGATCGAGAAATTCGGCCAGTTGAGCGGGAACCTGGCCTGTTGCGCCGTCGACTGTCTCGTTGCCGCAAAGAATCAAGTCGTAACCGCCCAGGAAACGGATGCCTCCAGCCAGAGTGCAGGCCGTTGACAGCGTGTCCGCCCCGGCAAAGGCCTGATCGCAAAGAATTACGCCCCTGTCCGCGCCCGTCGCCAGTGCCTCTTCGAGGCTTTTCCGGGCCTGGGGCGGACCCATGGTGATCACCGTTACGAATGCACCGGTTTCATCCTTGATGCGAAGGGCTTCCTCCAGCGCATGCCGGTCGGCCGGATTCGTGATTACTGGTATCCCGCTCCTTCGAACTGTCTTGTAAACGGGATCCAGAGTTATCTTGTCGAAGGACTCGGGATCGGGAACCTGCTTTATGCATACTATTATACTCAGAGGCATTGCATAGCTCCAAAATCAGACTGAAGGGAAAAAGAATTCCTGCCACAGAGGGCTTGAATGCGTCTGCGGTCAAGAGCCTTTTTGAATTACAGAATAAAAAACAGTTTGTCAATCGCAAATGGAAAACTCGTCCCAAAAACAAACGCCGGTCGGATAAACCGGCGCTGTTGTGATGCTCATACTGGCACGGCACTACTCCATTTTTTTAAGTACTTCCTCTTTGAGGATTCTCTTGAGTATTTTCCCGGTGGGTCCCTGGGGGAGAGAATCGACGAACTCTACCTGGCGCGGCGCCTTGAATTTCGCGATTCGTTCCCGCACGTAATTTATGATCTCCTTCTCCGTCGCCTTCTGCCCCTTCTTGAGTACTATATACGCCTTGGCGATCTCGCCTTTCACCTTGTCCGGTATGCCGATAACCGCGGCGAGCGCGACTGCCGGATGCGTGTAGAGTTCCTCCTCAACTTCTGCGGGATAAATATTCTGCCCGCCCGTGATTATGAGATCCTGTTTGCGGTCGACCACGTAGAGATAGCCGTCCTTGTCAAGATAGCCGAGATCCCCGGAGTGGAACCACCCCCCGCGGTTGACCTCCGCATTGACCTCCGGCCTGTTCAGGTAACCGTGGATGGAAAAGCAATCCCCTCTTAGAACGATCTCTCCCGTCTCGCCGACCGGCAGGTCCTTATCGTCGTTATCAACTATCTTGATCAGGCAGTTGGAAAGCGGAGGACCCACCGAGTTTTCCTTGCGCACGCCTATGTAAGGGTTAAGGGTTGTAAAGCCGCAACCCTCCGTCTGGCCGTAGCCGTCCATGTGGACGACTCCGAAGGTCTTCTCGATCTGGCGTATTACTTCGCCCGGGCAGTGAGCGCCGCCGGAATTAGTAACCCGCAGAGAGCTCACGTCATCCTGCCCTTCCTTATATTCCTGCAGAAGATAAGAGAACATCGTCGGGGTCCCCGCAAAATATGTCCCCCTGTGCTGCTTTATCGCATCGAGAACTTTTCTCGCCTCGAACCGGTCGATGCACACGAGGGTCGCCCCTGTGAAGAATGCTGACATCATGACCACGTTGAGGGCGAAGTTGTTGTATAAGGGCAGCGCGCAGATGAGCCGGTCGTCGCGGCTGAACTTGTTCCTGGTGCAGCACCCCATGACATTGGAAAGAATCGACCTGTGGGTCTGGGTGGCTCCCTTGGGGCGGCCGGTCGTCCCCGATGTATAGATGATGCTCACGATATCGTCGATCTCAGAGCCCGTCTCGGGCGGGATTGTGACATCCGTATTTACATCGGCAAGTGATAACTCTCCCCCGGCCGGGTTCCCTTTGGAGATGATCGCCCGCTCGAGATCGGGGAGGTCCGCCTTCACCGCGGCATGGGAGGCCCAGAGGTCGGCGTCAGCGAAGATCGCTCTGGCCTTCGTGTCCTGGCCGATATACCTGATCTCATGTGCGGTGTACATTACATTGAGAGGCACTACCGTGGCCCCCGTCCTGATTACGGCTTGATATATGATCAGCAGCCGCAGTGAGTTCGGTATCAGCGTCATGACGAAATCACCCCGTCTTATGCCCAGGCGAACGAGCCCGTTTGCCAGCCTGTTTATCTCCATGTTCAGTTGTTTATACGTTATCTGCCGGTCCTCGAAAATTACCGCTGTACGGCCCGGTTCGTACTTGGCTACACTTTCAAGCATTTCGTTGATTGTCTGCATGTTACGTTCCTTTCTGAAATTACGGATACCGCTTGTCTCGGGCTTTGCCCTCAGGTTCAGAATCCGAAGTTTCGTTTGGAATTTCCAAGGGCTCCGGACTCTGAGCTGTTTTTTTGCCCTATGATTCGGTCTATTGGTCGAACGGCTTGCTGAAGCAGGATTTTTTTCAGCAAGTGTTAGTACAGCAATGTTGCGATCGCGACAGAGATTGCATTTGTTATTATAGGCGTCACCAAAGCGAGAATGAAGATCGGTTTATAAGCTTCTTTATGGGTCAGGCCGACTACAGCGAGAGCCGTAATGACAGCTCCGTTATGGGGCATGACATCCAGTCCGGCGGTGGCGAGACTTGCTACCCGGTGTATCAATTCAGGGTTAATACCCATCGAGAGGTACTGCTTGGCGAATAGCTCCATCGCGATACCAAGTCCTCCTGAAGCTGATCCGGTTACGCCGCACATGAACTGTGTGGCCAGGGAAAGAGATATCAAGGGAGTCCCGGGTATGCTCAGGAGGGCCGATGAGATAAGCTTGAAGCCGATAACCGCGCCCACTACCGCCCCGAATCCGACATCGGCGCAGGTATTGATCAGGGGTATAGCCGAATTAGTCGCCCCCACGGTAAGGGTCTTCAACTTGTTGGGAAGCTGCTTGTAGAAAACGATCAGTCCCGCAATAATTCCTCCCAGAAGGGCCCAGATTATATCCATCTTCAGTATGTTCAGAAGGATGAGGAGGACTGCTGACGGGAGGAAAGAGAGCCAGATATTAGGAAGGTTCTCATCTTCGATCTTTGCCTCGGATGCCTTGGCCCCAAGGGGATCGCTTCCCTCGTAGCCCTCGCCCCTGCTTTTGGAGCGCTTGATCAGCCAGCCCATCACGAAATAGTTTATGATTATAATCAAGGCCGAGGCGATCAGGCCGAGGGCCGGTGCGGCCATGGCGGTGGTCCCGAGGTATTTCGTGGGAATGATGTTCTGAATCTGCGGGGTGCCCGGCAGCATGCTCATGACGAATGTGGCGATTCCGAAAAAATATATCCCCGGAAAAAGATGCCAGGAGAGATCCATTTCCTTGAAGAGAGGCCTGGCGATCGGGACAACCACAAAGAGAGTGACAAAGACGCTCACGCCTCCATACGCCAGCAGCGCGCAAACAGCCACTATGGCCATGGCCACGTAGAGTTCTTTTGTTTTACCTGTCAACCGAAGGATAAAGGCCGCGATTTTCTTGGCCGCCCCGCTGTCTTCCATAACCTTCCCGAAAATAGTGCCGAGGAGGAAGAGCAGAAAGAATTTCATGGCGAAGGATGAGAACCCTTTCATATAGGATTCGTTCAAACCTTTTAAGAGATCAACCTGAGAGAATGTGAGGACAATTATGGCGGCAATAGGAGCGATCAGGATAATGCTCCATCCTCTCAACGCCAGAAAGACGAGGGTGGCAAGACCGATGAAGATACCGATAACGCTTAATATTTGGGGATCCATAATTCAAAAAAACCTCCTTTCCATAACAGCTTATTTGTTATCCCCTCCGTTTTCTGTCTTGCACTCTGATACAGACTCGCGTGTTAATGAGCCGGAGTTTATATATTGTACCGTTCCCGGCATTTGCAACGCATATGATTGCAAGTCGATCACTACCTGAATCATAGTTTTTTCTAGCATTGCCTTGTTACTCTCCTATCCCTCTCTTCATCTGTTTATGGGTCCTCTCGAGGATGGTGGAATTCCTTTCGTCCGACAGACGAGAGGGTCATTCAGCATTTTAGAATTGTGATTTGTTCGGGATATGGAATTTTGGGGATCGGGGGTTTCTCAGCAGCCTGCCGTGATAATAAAAAAGGATTGGGGATTTCCAATCCTGCATTTAACGGCACTGTTAAAGGGAGCGCCTTTTCGGCAGACATTCTACACGATTTTCGAGTTGTGGCCTTCTTCCGGAGTGTCATCCGAAAAACACGAGATCAGATATGATCTGAGATTATCCCTTTTGTGTTTCAGGCCTAATTTTTTTCTGATCTTATTTCTGTGATAATCGACCCCTCTGGATGATATATTCAATAAGTCGCCTATTTCTTTGCTCGATTTTCCGTCTTTCAAGAGACTCGCAATCAATACTTCCCTGTGGGTTAGATTCAGATGCCTTATGGAGAGCTTGTGCAAAAAAGGAGAGACGATATCATTCAAATAGGACTCGGCCAGTGATGCATATTTCAATGCCTCATCATCCATGTGGTACTTCTTCATCTGCTGGATGCAGGGCATAATCAATTCCCGGATATTGTCCACAACACTTTTCTCTATTTTCAGCTTATCCGCCTCTCTTTTTTTCAATATCACATTCAGGGCTATATTGGCTTCTTCAAGGTTCTGCGTCTTCAATTCGAGCTCTTTCGTCCTCTGGCGCAAGGCGTCCTGAGTCTTTTTCTGTTCCGTTATATTTTCGTATGTGACGATAAGACTCCTCTTCTGGCTCAGCCTCTCACCGATCCGAACAGCCTTTATACGGCAGTAGATGGGCTCTCCGCTCTTGTGCCTGTATAAAAATTCGGGTTCGTCGTAGACCCTTCTCCTTTCGAGGGTTGAATAGGCCATGTGTCCCATTCTCTCAAAATCTTCGTCTGAAAGGAACAGCATTCGAGTCGAGTTTCCTATCAACTCCTCCGGTTTCCATCCGAAAACTGACTCCACCGCATTATTGGCGAATATGATCCTGCGGTCCTCCAGATACATGATCGCGTGTGGAGTCGCATCCAATATGGAAGACCTCAGCTTATTGAATTCTTCGATCTCGATCTTCGCTTCTCTCAGTTCCGTTATGTCCATGGTGGTACCGAGGACTGCGGGCCGACCTTCATAAACGATACCGGTGACGGTTTCCATGAACCACAGGATACGGCCTTTCCTGTCCAGCGCCCTGTAAGAATAAGGAGTGGTCCTTTTTCCTTTCAACATCTCCCGGGCGAACTTTCCGATCATCTTCCTGTCATTTGGATGCACAATGCTATGCGCCTTCCTGCCGACGAGTTCGTGGGGCTTATAACCCATATAGGATGCGGCCTGCTCGTTCACATATTTGAATTTGCCGTCCTGTATCAGATAGACGCCGGCGAAAGAACTTTCCGCAAGCGTTCTGTAAAGCTTCTCGCTTTCGAGCAGCCGGCTCTCTATTTTCTTCAGTTCGCTTATATCTTCGAAGGTTACAACCACTTTCCTGTTGACGAGACTGTCACCTATTCTCGTTGCGCTAAGGCGGCAAATAATAATGCCGCCGTCCTTGTGTCTGCACTCAAAGACCGATTTTAAAACAGCGGGACCATTTTCAAGCGTGGGGTAAACTTCCTTGCCTGCTTTCTCGTATTCCTCGTCATTCGCGTAGAGAATCCTTGTCGATTGTCCGATCAATTCTTCGGGTTTCCATCCGAAGATCCTCTCGACCGCGCGATTGGCGAAGATAATACGGCGGTTCTCCAGGCCGAATGTTGCAAGAGGCGCGGCGTTCAGGATGGACAAAGCAAGGTCGTTGATTGCCGAACCCGTCAATTCTGTTTTCTCCATGGGTTCATCCTCTGCTTTCCTTAGCGGCCGGGACAAGTATACTTGTCAATCTCAAGCACGTTTTTTGACGGGGACCATTTATCACACAGAAATTGCGCTTGCAAGTTGTCATTTACACAGCCCGACCGGGTCATCTGAAATGGAGAAAAGGGATTTTCAGTATACATGCCTGGCAAAAAATGGTAGCAAAATTATTCGGGACCTTTGATTGAAACGGGCGGCACGCGCATCGAGCATCAGGGAAAGAGATATGATAGGTTAAGGCAAAAAAGGAGTTTTGATTATGAAACCTGCTGTGGTTGTGGTGGACATGCTTGAAGACAGTTTTAACGAGGAGCACGGCAATCCCGTTACGCCTTTTGCGAAGAGCATTGTGCCGGGCATAAACCGCCTGACCGGGATTGCCAGAAACCGGGGCATACCTGTCGTCTTTTCGATGGACAGCTTTCTCCCCGGAGATTTCATATTCAAGGGTAAAATGAAAGAGCACTCAATTCGCGGGACCGAAGGAGCGAAAGTATATCACGGACTGCTTCAGACCGATAACGACATATACAGCCACAAGCGCCGCTTCAGCGCCTTTTACAAAACGGATCTGGATCAGACACTGCGCTTGTATAATGTGGATACAGTCGCTCTCGCCGGAATCAATTCCCACTGGTGCGTATTGAGCTCTGCTCTTGATGCCCTGGCAAACGACTTCCAAGCCTACATCATAGAAGATTGCTGTGCCAGTTACAGCGCAAAAGTCCATCAGGCGGCAATGGACATCTACAGGAAGAATCCTCTTTACCCGCTTTTCAAGATTATATCGCTGGAAGAATTCCTTGACGAACTGGCAAGTGGTTGATCGGGGCATCCCGTATCTAATATACGGATAACCTTTGAACGGTGTGCAAAGCAAGCGCTACGGAGTTATCCGCGGGTCGTAATCACCGCATCGGCCGCAACAGCCCCTTCCGCATATACCATGAGCGGATTCACATCGATCTCCCGGATATAATCGTGCAGGTCCGTGATCAGCGTGGATAGACAAGTCAAGGCGGACACAATCGCGTCCTTGTCAGCGGGCTGTTTTCCGCGCAGGCCCTCGAGCAGTTTTCTCCCCCGGATTTCGGAAAGCATCTCTTGCGCATCTTCCGCGGTCACGGGGGCGAGCCTTATGCTTACATCCCTGAGCGCTTCCACCCAGATTCCGCCCAGTCCAAAGATGATCTTATGGAAACACGGCTCCTCAAACGATGATCCTATGATGAGTTCGGTTACGGGTTGAGGAAGCATCTGTTCCACCAGGACCCTCGGGTTCTCTTTATTTCTCACGGCTGCGCTTACTGCCCGGAACGCCCGCTTAAGTTCGGCCGCGTTCCTGATACCCAGCCGTATCGCGTCCGCCTCCGTCTTGTGCAGCACATCGGGCGAAATTCCCTTCAGGACCAGCGGGTATCCTATCTCTTCGGCAGTACGGAGAGCCTCCTCCATGTCGAGGACGGCCTTTCCCTTTGGAACGGGTATGCCGTAAAGAGAGAGAATCGACTTCGACGACGCCTCGTCCAGCCGTCCGCCGCAGCCGGCAATGATCTCCAGCGCGTGTTTCCTGGCTCCTTCCGGGGGCTTTTGAAGGTCCATCGCCTTTGCTGTACGCCGGCGGTGACGGCCGACGATGGCCAGCGCCCTTGCGGCATCGAGACATGAGTCGACGTCCTGATATGTAACAACGCCGCCTTTCCTCATCTCCTCAATCGGCCGGCGCACGACTTTATCACCCAGCCAGCAGGCCAATACCGGTTTCCCCGGGTTTCCCCGGAGCCCCTCCAGCATGAGCCCCGGGGCGATTTTCTGTAGGTACATGGTTGTCATCAGAATGATTATTTGATCGAAATTCTCCTCGCGGACGAACCTGTCCATGGCCGCGGTGATGACATCAAAGGATTTTAAAGGACCTTTGATGATATCGAGAGGATTGTGAGGAGGCTGGAAATTTGTAATCTCTGTGATGTCCCGCTCGAATTCCGGGCCGACCTCCGCAATGGAAAGACCTTTCCCGCGCATCTGATCTGCCATCAATCCGGCGGCGCCGCCGGAACAGGAGAATATTCCCAGACGGCCTCCCCGCGCCGGAGGCTGTGCTCTCAGTGCCAGGGCGGTGGTATTCAATGCGTCAAGACTGTCCACGCGGACAATACCGTGCGCCCGGCAGATGGCGTCGAATGTTTCATCAGACCCGGTAAGAGATCCCGTATGAGACACAGCCGCCCGCTTTCCTTCAGCAGTTCTTCCGACCTTATAGAGAACCGTCGCTTTTCCCTTTGAATGGGCGCGGTCTACTGCAGAGAGGAATTTTTCCGGATCGCGCAGCGATTCCACGAAACCGGTTATTACACGCGTGTTCTCATCCTGGGCGAAAAAATCCATGAAATCCGCAAAGCCGAGATCCGCTTCGTTGCCCGACGAGAGGAGGTATGAATACCCGAGCCCCATCCCCATTGCCCTGTCCCAGATCGATCCGAGCATCGCGCCGCTTTGAGAAATCATGGCGACATCCCCCTGAAGAAGATCGCCGGGCTCTCTTTCCAGCGTCGCGCACCAGCTCAGGATAACCGGGGAAAGGAGGTTGACAAGACCGAGACAATTCGGACCGATAAGCCGGACGCCGCAGCGTTGGGCAATCTCAAGCAGTTCCTTCTGATCCCTGATACCCTCGGGTCCCCTTTCCGCGTAACCGGAGGTATTTACGATGGCAAAAGGGCATCCAAGCCGGCCCAATTCTTCGATTGCGGAGGGGACCAGATTTTTACCGACCACGATAACGGCGACATCGGGGACTTCGGGGATATCCGATATCCGGGGGTAGCACGTTATACCCTGTACGCTGTCCCGGTTGGGATTCACGGGATATATGCGGGCCGCGCTCTTGTGGCGGAGCATGAACATGAGGCTCCTTCCGTTTATGAGAAGCGGATTGTCTCCGGCGCCCACGACAGTCACTGACCTGGGGTAAAAAAGTCTCTTCAGGTAATGATCTTCTTCCATAATTCATCCATCATGATCTTAACTAACTGAAATCACTATATAAATTTACGAAACCTCTGCTGCGACTGTAGCACAAATTATAAAGATTTCAAGATTCAATAATTTTCCCCTCAGAAAGGACAGTGCAAGCGGCGGACAAAATGAAAGAAGGCGGGACTTTTGAACGGCCCCGCCTTCTGTTCTAGACGAAATTTTGAGCAACATCCTTTTACGCCAGGGGCTTTTCCTTGCCGGCATTCATGCCCGCGATGCGGCCGAAGACGACGCAGTCGGTCGTGGCGTTGCCGCCCAGGCGGTTAGATCCCTGGACACCACCGCACACCTCGCCTGCCGCGTAGAGACGCGGTATCGGATTGCCCCAGATATCGATCACCTGAGCCGAGGTGTTGATCCTGAGACCGCCCATGCAATGGTGGATGGACGGCCACTGGGCGATTCCATAAAAGGGACCGCTCACCAGAGGCACCATGTTTTTCGTGATCGGCTTATTGAAATCAGGGTCCTTCCCCTGCGCGATAAACACGTTATGCCTGTTGATTGTATCCTGCAGAGCGTCGGCGGGGATGCCGAGCTTCCCGGCCAGTTCGGCGAGCGTGTCGGCTTTAAGGATGCGCCCTTTTGCTATACCTTTTTCAAGCTCTTCTTTCGGCACAACCAGTTTCTTGAAGATCTCATCGTTTAGTATGGAATAGGTAGGCTTTGATCCGGACTTGATCTGGGCCATAGAAACGACATCGCGGCGTTCCAGTTCGCTGATGAACCGTTTTCCGGCCTTGTTGACATAGATCAGCCCGTAACCCGTGCCCGTGTAAGGATAGACTGCCGGCGTATCCAGCATTCCCGTCTCCGGTTCCGCACAGGGATAAAGCTGAATAAACGCCATTTGAATGGCTTCTGCTCCGATCGCCTGGGCATATCGTATCACCTCACCGGTGGCTCCCGGCTGGTTGGTGCAGTTGTACTCCGGCACAAGACTGGGGTTGAACGTCATCCGCATCTTGACGTCCCTGCTGAATCCGCCCGACGCCAGGACGAGTGCCTTCTTGATTTTGATATTGCTCTTCTTCTTGTCTTTGGTGACCTCCACGCCCAGAACGGGACTGTCCGCGTCCTTGCGCCAGATCCAGGACACCTTGGTTCCGAGGCGTATCTTGGCTCCCCGCTTCTCGGCGACCTTCTTCATCGGTTCCGTGAAGCCCCGGCCGACACCCTCGACGGCCATGAACGTCCGGTAAGCCGAGTGCCCGCCCATGCGGGGCAGGGTATTCCTGAACATCGCCCCATTGTCCATCAGCCAGTCAACGGCGCCGGGAGATCCCTTAACCATGATCTCCACCAGTTCCGGGTAATTGTAAAAATCACCGCCCTTCAGCGTGTCCTTTTCAAACAACTGCCAGCTGTCATCCCCCAGATTGAGTTTCTGCCTGAGGTGAGTTCTGTTGTCCCACGCGTTTAAGGCCCCGCCGTTGATGATGGAATTCCCCCCGTAGGTGGGCATCTTCTCCAGGATCACGACCTTGGAGCCCTGGCCCGCCGCCTCCGCAGCCGCTGCCAGTCCCGCAAAACCGGACCCGACGACAACCACGTCAATCACCTCGTCCCATTTTTTAGGAAGCTTGCGTACGGCGGCCTCGGCCGCTCCCGGAGCCGTTAGATTCATCGCAAAACCGCCGGTTGAAGCCAGCACGCCCAGACCGATCGCCCCTTTCAGAACAGAGCGGCGGCTCACGGACGCCGGCACTGAGGTTGTTTCGATACCGTTCAAATCTTCTCTTTTCTCCCCTTTGCGCTCATGCCCTTTCATTCTTGCGCCTCCTTTCTCTTATGCGTTCAATGCCCGCCTACGCGCCTTATCCTGAAACGCTGTTGAGGTTTTTATTGACCTTACAGAACTCGTAAAGCCCGGGGTTGACAAAGGCGGCATCGCCTGGAAGTCAGAGCAGTTGGAACCGCAACCGATAGCGGCCGACAATGGGGTCGATAAAATCCACCGCCCCATTTGACCGGATGAACGTAACCAGACCTGAGCTCGCACCCAGGCAAGCGTTACCAGTGAAACAACAAAGGTGGATGAAACAGTTCCTGCCAAAATGACCTTTATAAACAACATTGCCGGGTCTTCGGTGGAACTCTTTGCCGGATCATCTGAGCAACAGTGCACCCTTAAAATCAATCATCACTGAACGGTTTAATTTCGGTCGGATCGCCACTTTTTCAGTTTCACCAGCGCCATGCATCACCCCCCACAGCATCATTTTCTTCATACCAATATGATACCACCGTAGCAAGGACTTTTTGTGGTTTCCAGCCGAATAATCTGTGGGACAAATATCTCCTTGACAGCCCTGGCTGCGGAATATAAAAAAAGGCAAAACATTCTTGTTAAGGTAAGAAAATGTCTAACGATTTGAATCCGAAATGGCTGTCGTACATTGATCCTAAGCTGCTTGACGCCTTTGTTGACAATCCGTATGAATGCCCGATTGTAATCGATAAGGATGGGATTATCCGATTCATGAGCCGCTATAACATAGGGCTTTACGGGCTTACACCGGAACAGGCAGTAGGAAAACACATAATCGAAGTAAACAAAAAAAGCCGCATGCATGAAACCCTGAAAACGGGCAAACCGGAGATCGGAGAAACGTACCAACTGGGAAACCGCCAGCAGATCGTGGCAAGGATTCCGCTCAGGAACAGGGAGGGGGAAATTATCGGCGTCCTCGGCAAGAGGATTTTCCACAGGGTTGATACAATAAGAAATCTCTACAGAAAACTGCAGATCCTTGAGGGACAGTTGAAATACTATCACAAGGAAGTGAACAGCCTCAAGGGCTCCTACCAGTTCGACAAGATTATCGGAAACTCCGATCTCATCCAGGAGGCAAAGAAAAGCGCTTTCCAGGCCGCGAAGAGCGATGCCTCCGTCCTTATCACAGGCGAATCCGGCACCGGCAAGGAAGCGTGCGCATTCTTTATACACCGGTCAAGCGAGCGGGCCGAGGGTCCTTTCATCAGGGTAAATTGCGCCGCCATTCCTGCTGAATTGATTGAAAGCGAACTTTTCGGCTACGAGGGAGGGGCATTCACCGGGGCAAAACCACAGGGCAAACCCGGGAAATTCGAGCTTGCCCATAGGGGTACCATTCTGCTCGATGAGATCGGGGATATGCCGTTGAATATGCAGGCGAAGCTCCTGCGCGTGCTTCAGGAGTACGAGATCGAGCGTGTGGGCGGTACCAGGCCGATTAAGGTCGATTTCCGCCTCATTGCATCCACCAATAAAGACCTGCAGGATATGATCAAGAAAGGTACGTTCCGGATGGATCTGTATTACCGGATAAACATATTCAACATAAATACTCCGAGCCTGCGCTCGATTCCGGAGGATATACCCGAAATTGCATCATTCCTCATCGCCGAATTAAGTGAGAAAACGAACAGGCCCCCCAAAACCATTTCACCCGAGGCAATGAGCGCCCTTCAGCATTATCAATGGCCTGGAAATGTCAGAGAATTAAAAAATGTCATAGAGCGGGCCATGATTATCGCCGAGGATTCCGAGATCCAGTTGCAGCATCTGCCTTCGCGTATTGCGGAACCGGGCAAGCAAGTGAACACAAATCAGTTTAAGTATATAACTTCGCTGCGCAACGTCGTAACAGAGGCCGAAAAAAAAGCCATTGCGGAAGTGCTTGAGTTTACCAAGGGAAACAAGGTGAAAGCCGCCAAAATTCTTGGGATCCACAGAACAGTACTCTATCAGAAGATTAAACGGTACAATATTTAGTGTACATTTAGCCCTACATGTAGTGATATAAAAACAATTTTTGGATTTTCCTGAATATCCTCAATAATAAAATATCTCAATTGAACCTGCTTTTCTGATTGTACAAAAATTACTACATTTTCATCAGTCCAAAAAGAGTCTGTTTTGTTTTTCGGTTTGCCCAGAAGCATCATAGTCCAATATTGTAGATATCTTACATAATTGGCGAAATATTGGCGCATCCTTTGCATTTCCAGAAGAAAGACTTGGGCGGTCGCCTTCCGTTATTTCACTCCGCTGTTTCCGCGAGGCTGGTCATTTATGACTTCAATCTTTGTTGTTGTTTTTCTGAAGGCGGTCGAAAGAATGCTGGGATGCATGCCTTTTAATTCAGCTTCGATGAAAGGAGAAAAATAAATATGGATTTTGAGCTTACCACGGAACAGGCAATGTTTAAAGACATGGCCAAAGAGTTTGCTCTTCGAGAGGTTCAGCCTTATGTCAAGGAGTGGGACCGCCAGTGCAAAATGCCCCATTCGGTCTTCGAGAAACTCGGTGCGCAGGGGCTTCTGGGTATAAAGGCGCCGGTTGAGTACGGCGGGCTGGATCTGGACTGGATGACTCTCGGCCTGGTTACGGAACAACTGGCTTATTATGATTTTTCCCTGGGGATGGGCTCCTGTTCCAGGACGTCGCTGGGTATACTTCCCATCGTTCAAAACGGAAATGACGAGCAGAAAAAGAAATATCTACCTGGCATGATCCAGGGGAAGCTGACGCACTGCTTCGCGACAGTCGAACCCAATGCCGGTTCCGACGCCACAGGAATAGAAACAACAGCTGTTCTTGACGGCGATGAATATGTGATAAACGGAAACAAGACCTGGATCACCAACGCCAATATCGCCGATTTCGCCATGGTAGTATGTCAGACGGACAAGTCCAAGGGGACCAAGGGCCTCGCGGTTATCATTGTCGACTGGGGCACTCCTGGATTCACCCGCGCCCCAATAGAAAACAAACTCGCCTTCCGCCATCACGACCATGGACAGCTCTTCTTCCGGGACTGCCGCGTTCCCAGGACAAACCAGCTCGGAGGTTTCGGGATGAGGGCGGCTTTTTCCAATGTTGAGCATACCCGTTTCGGTATTGCATGTGCGGCGGTGGGCGCAATCCAGGCCTGTCTTGACCACAGCGTTAAGTACTGCCAGGAACGGCATCAGTTCAAAAAACCCATCGGCAGCTTCCAACTCGTTCAGGAGAAAATTGCCGATATGGTCATCGATCTAGAGTCGTCCCGCTGGCTGGCTTACCGTCTGGCCTATATGAAAGACAAGAATATGAATGTGGCCAAGGAAACCTCTATTGCCAAGTATCACAATATGGAGGCGGTGCACCGGTCGGCCAAGGCGGCGGTGGAATTACACGGTTCGTACGGCCTGAGCGACGAGTTCCCACTGGAGAGACTGTATAGAGACTGCATGGCGCCCATCATATACGGCGGTACTGCGCATGTACACAAGCTGATTCTGGGCCGCATTGAGCTCGGAATCGACGCTGTTTCAAGATGAAGAAGGTGAGAAGGGGAGAGGGCAAGAAAAATCTTCCGTAACTGTCATCCTGGGCTTGTCGAAGGATGAGCTCGTAAGGAGTAGCAGGGTAAAAGTTCAAAAGAAAGAATAAGACAAATGGAAGCGTTTGATGCGATTGTTGTTGGAGCGGGACCGGCCGGCTGCGCGGCGGCCTGCACCATGGCGAGATCGGGTCTCAACGTGCTCGTCCTTGAACGCGGGAAATATCCCGGCGCCAAGAACATGTGGGGAGGGGCTTTTTTCGGCCCCGTGATGAACGAAGTATTCCCGGGCTTCTGGAAAGAGGCCCCGGTTGAAAGGTTTATCCATCGCCACGTCATATCCTTCATGACCCGGGAGGACTGCCTTTCCGTTGATTTCAAATCTCCTCACGGCGACGCGACGACGGCTCCGGGCTTCATCATACTGCGCGCCAGATTCGATCGCTGGATGGCGGGCAAGGTGGAGCAGTCGGGAGCGGTTCTGGCCTCAAGCCTTGAGGCGACCGATTTTATTTTCGACGGGACAAAGATAAAGGGAGTGAAAGTCGGGAACGAGGAATTCCCCGCGAATGTCGTGGTGCTGGCCGACGGAGCCAATTCCCTTCTGGCGGCGAAAGCCGGGCTTCGGGAAGAGTTCAAGGCGCCCGACCTGAAACAGGGGGTGAAGGAGGTAATTCGCCTGCCCCGCGAGACCATTGAGGACCGTTTCAATATCAGCGGCAGCGAGGGCGTGGTCATGGAATACGTGGGCGCGTGCACCCGCGGGCTTCCGGGTGGAGGTTTTATTTACACCAACCAGGACAGCCTTTCCGTGGGAGTGGTAGTGCAGTTGAGCGCTCTTCTGGAGCACAAAATCAAAGCCTCCGACCTCATCGAGGATTTCAAGAACCATCCATCTGTGCGTCCGCTCATAAGGAACGGGGAGACTATGGAGTATTCCGCCCACCTCATTCCTGTATCGGGTGTCAAGATGATGCCGAGGCTTTATGGAGACGGCATCCTTGTCGCCGGAGACGCCGCCGCGATGGTGCTGGGGACGGGGCTCATTCTGGAGGGGGCGAATTTCGCTATGGCGGCCGGAGTCGCCGCCGGTGAAACGGTTATCCGCGCGCGCGAACAAGGCGATTTTACTGCGCGGGCGCTTATGCATTACGAAACACTGCTCAAGGACCGCTTTGTCCTGAAAGACCTGAATACTTTCCGACATGCGCCCCATTTCCTGGAAAATAAGAGGATCTATAATGAATACCCGGAGCTTGCATGCGGTCTCATGCGCAGCATTTTCCATAGCGACGGGAAGCCGAGAGGAAATACATTCGGGACGGTCATGAAATTCCTGAAGGGGAAAGTAAGCATCTGGCAGATGATCTCCGATGCCATGAAAGCGAGGAAAGCCTTGTGAAAGTAGAAGACAAACTGGCGCTTAATAAATTCGATATAGACAGGGAAGTACATATCCGCGTGGATGAGGAAAAGTGCCGGGGATGCGACCTGAAGTCCTGTCTGTATGCCTGCCCGGCGGAGTGTTACACCATGAGGGAAAATCACGTCACCTTCTCTTACGAAGGTTGTCTGGAATGCGGAAGCTGCCGTTTCTCCTGCGACAAGAACGCCATCAACTGGGTGAACCCCCGCGGTGGATTCGGCATCTGCTATCAATTCGGATAAGGAGGAAAAATGGAAATCATTGTTTGCATAAAGCCGGTCCTGGATCCGGACCTTCCGCCGGCTAAATTCGTTGTCGACAGCAAGAAGAATCAGGTAATCCCGCCGGAAGGAATGCCCTTCGTCATGAGCCCCTATGATGCGCTCGCCGTGGAGGCCGCGCTGAAGATCAAGGAGGCGAAAGGCGGGAAGATTACTGTCTTCACCCTGGGCTCGAAGTTTACCGAGGAGGTGATGCGCAAGGCCATCGCCATGGGCGCCGATGAGGGCTTCATCCTCACGGATGCATCTTTTGAGGATTCCGACGGGTTTGCCACGGCCTACATCCTGAGTCAGGCTGTCAGGAAAATCGGGAAGTTCGATCTCATCCTCTGCGGCAGGCAGGCTGCAGATTGGGATGCGGGCATGGTCGGATCGGTCATGGCCGAATACCTGGGGATCCCCGTGGTCATCAGGGCGAAGGGAATCGAAGTGCTGGACGGAAAATTAAAGGTTGAAAGAGTCGTCGCTAACGGATCGGAGATTTTCGATCTTGCCCTGCCGGCCCTTGTTACCCTGAGCAGCGAGATGGGACAGGCTCGCATCCCTTCCGGGTGGGGAATTATCACGGCCGCCAAGAAGCAGATCCCGAAGTGGAGCGCCGCCGATCTAGGAACGGACGCTTCGAAGACGGGAGGAGCCGCGGCCCGGAACGGCCTCGTAAGGCTCTATGTCCCTTCTTACGAAAGGAAGTGTGAATATGTAACGGGCAAAGACCCGGCCGAAGCTGCAGCTAAACTGGCGGAAAAAATTCTTGCAATCAAACCATGAGAGGAAAAAATGGCTGAGAATAATATACTGGTGATTGGTGAAATTGAAAAAGGGAAGCTGGCCTCGACGACCAGGGAGCTCCTTGGGGGGGCCAGACGTCTTGCGGATAAATGCGCCGGCGAGGTGAACCTGTTACTTTCAGGCGAAGCCGCGGCATCCCTTGCCGGCGAAGGTATCGCCCTGGGCGCGGACAGAGTCTATACTGCGACAAACAATGCCTATCAGGATTTCAACAGTGATGCCTGTTCCTTCCTGGTGAGCAGTTTATGCGCGAAGATCGCCCCGGCCCTCTGCCTCATGGGACAGACTGACTTAGGCCGGGACGTGGCCCCCAGGGTTGCCGCCCGCATGGATGCGGGTCTTTGCATGGACTGTGTCGAAATTTCATTCGACACTGAAAAAGGGTGTTTTCTCCAGACCCGGCCGGTATTCGGAGGAAAAGCGCTGGCGGTTCTGGCGTCGGCCAAGGGCCGGCTCCAGGTGGATACGATCCGGGCGAAATCCCTGGAAAAGGCGCTCCCGCAGGATGGGAGAAAAGGGGAAATCGTGGAGATCCCGGAAGGTCCCGATCCAGAGGCGATCAAGGCAAAATTGGTAGAGGCGAAAAAGACGGAAATGGAAGGCGTCAAACTCGAAGACGCCAAGCTGATCGTTGCCGGCGGCGGCGGACTCGGCGGCAAAGAGGGTTTCGCGATGATTCAGGGTCTCGCCGATGTGCTGGGAGGTGTTGTCGGGGCAACACGGGTGCCGGTGGACGAGAACTGGGTGCCGCTCAGCATGGAAATCGGACAGACGGGAAAAATTGTAAGCCCGGATCTTTACATTGCTGTCGGCATATCCGGGGCCGCCCAGCATATTACCGGCATCTTGACCTCCAAGAAGATCGTGGCCATCAACAAGGATCCTGATGCCAACATCTTCAAAATCTCCGATCTCGGGCTGGTTGCCGATTATAAGACGGTGGTCCCGGCGCTGATCGAGAAACTGAAGGCATTGAGCCAATAGGTTCTGAGTTCAGAGTCGTGAGTCCAAAAACATGGACCAGGGGCAAGAAAGAAATCCCGTAAGGAATTAAATAAAAATATTCGTGGAGAAGGAGGTTTGCGTTGTGAGTGAGGAAATATTGGCGCCCATGGCGGGCAAAATACTGGCGATTTTCGTGAAAGTAGGAGATACGGTCAGTGAGGACGACCAGCTCATGAAGCTTGATGCGATGAAGATGGAGAATCCTATACTGTCGACTACCGACGGCGTTGTCCAGGAAATAAGAGTAAAAGTGAATGACGAAGTCGAGCCCGACGATGTATTGGCAGTTATCGGGTAGTCTGTGTGCGCATGCAGCAGCATATAGCCGGGTCATTCAACTGGGTATGGGGTCATGAGTCCATACATCTCTTCCTTCGGGCTGAGGAAAGCGGGCGGTGAGTTTCCCGGCATGAGAATCGTTACTTGGCCGACAAAAATGTGAATTGCAATAACAAACCATCAAGGAGGTACTTAGAGGCCATGGCAGAAAAGAAACGTTACGGCATGTTGGAAATGGACGAGGCCCAGAAGAAACGTCTGGATAAAGTCGTTGTTAAGAAACCCTTTCATACTGTGGATCCGGAGATCAAGGAGATGATTCTTGAAAAGAGAAAGGGGATGCCCAGAATCATCGATATCCATACCCACCCCTATACGAAGACAGGATGGCGCAGCCTGGGGAAATTCCGGATGCATCTTGAAAAATACCTTTACAAGCGCGAGAACATCACGCCCGAAGAAGTAACCGAGATGGCGCCGAGCGAAGATGAATGGGTGAAGCCCTTCCAGGAACTCGGCGTCGCCGTCATGCCCTGCGGCTGGGACGCGGAAACGACCATGGCTCCGGGTGACCCGCTCTACCGGGGAAACACCAACGATGATATCGCCGCGCTGAGAGACAAGTACCCCGACACGGTCATAACCGGATGGGGTTCTGTCGATCCGTGGAAAGGATGGAAGGCCCTGGAAGAGACGGTCAGGTGTTACAAGGAGCTCAAACTCATCGGCTTGAAGTTCCAGCAGGTGGGGCAGGCTTTCCACGTGAACGATAAGAGATTCTATCCATTGTGGGATCTCTGCCAGGAGCTCGGTATGCCGATTCAGCTCCACAGCGGGTTTACGGGCCTGGGCAGCGGCGCCCCGGGGGCAATGGGGACAAAAATCAAGTATACCATGCAGCTTATCCCCGATATCGACGACATTTCCGCCGACTTTCCCAAACTCAAAATAATCATGCTGCACATCTCCGACGGGCGCGACGAGGACGCCGTCCTCCTTTGCCGCCACAAGGGAAACATCTTTCGCGAACTCTCCGGGATATGGCCGGATTACATTGAAGAGAACGCACCCAAGACGTTCTATGAACTCAACAGAAGACAGCGCGACAAGTACATGTTCGGTTCCGAATTCAACCTCTTCCCCCTGGACGGAATCATCTGGAGGCATATGCAGCTCGATTACCGTGAAGGCATACTTGAGGGGATGTTCTGGCGCAACCCGATCAGAATCCTCGGTGAGGAGTTGGAGCGGACAGGAGTCAATCTGAAGGAATGGCGCATTAACCTGACGGAAGTATAATTTTTTTCTTGTCTAAGAGCGGGGGGGCTGAAAAGTCCCCCCGCCATTGAAAGAGGAACGGCCATGGCTGTTAAAGATCTGATAGAAATTCTGGAGAAAACCGAAAAGCAGGTTCAGGCGGGCGGCGGGGAAAAAGCCACGGAGGAGCAGCATAAAAAGGGAAGGCTCACTGCGAGAGAGAGAATCGACCTTTTCTTCGATAAGGGTACTTTTGTGGAACTCAATATGTATTCACAGCACCAGTGCTATGATTTTGGAATGGAGAAGAAACGCCCTTACGGAGACGGGGTCATCACCGGATACGGCAGCGTAAATGGAAGGACAGTATTTATATACGCCATGGATTTTACCGTGCTGGGAGGGAGCATCGGCCTTAGTAATGCCTCCAAGATAGCTCATGCGCAGAAAATGTCCGCAAAGGCCAGAGTGCCTATGGTGGGTCTGGTGGATACTTCCGGGGCAAGAATCCAGGAAGGCAGCGGGACCTACAGCCTGCTTTTCTATGAGCATATCCGGAGTTCCGGTGTAATCCCGCAGATATCCTGTATCCTGGGGACATGCGCGGGAGGGGGCTGTTATTCGCCAGCCCTGACGGATTTCATTTTCATGGTGGATAAAACGAGTGAGATGTACATTACGGGACCGAGGGTCATAAAGGAAGTGTGCCATGAGGACATCACCGGTTACGAACTCGGCGGTCCGAAGGCGCATAGCCAGAAATCGGGAGTGGCCGATTTCGTATCGAAAAACGAAATAGAGTGTTTGGAGCAGGTGAAGAAGCTCCTTAGTTTTCTTCCGGACAGTTGCGATGAGAAACCCCCTGTTGTGGAAACGGGGGATGATCCGTTCAGAAGCTGCGACGATCTTGCCGATATTGTCCCCGACTCGCCCAAAGATCCATTCGATATGAAGCGTGTCATCCGCTCCATAGCGGACAATGGAGATTTCTTCGAGGTCAAATCGAGGTTCGCCCGGAACATGATAACCGGATTTGTGAGGATCGGCGGCTATTCCGTAGGAGTCGTGGCGAATCAATCCATGGTTCTGGCCGGCGCTATTGACAGCGATGCCTCGGACAAGGCCGCGCGGTTTTATCGTTTCTGCGACTGCTTTAACATCCCCATTCTGACTCTGGCCGACGTCCCGGGATACTTGCCGGGGGTCAAAGAGGAATACAAGGGCATTATAAGGCACGGCGCGAAAATGCTTTACGGGTACGTAGAGGCCCAGGTGCCGAAACTCCTTGTCGTTGTCAGGAAGGCTTACGGCGGCTCATGGGCGGCCATGGGCTCGAAAACGATGGGGGCCGATTTCGCGTACGCATGGCCGACGGCGGAAATGGCCATCATGGGGGCTGAAGGAGCAGTCGAGATTCTGTACAGGAAGGAATTGCAGGCTGCTGAAGACAGGGAAGCCGTCAAGAAAGAGAAAATCGATGAATATCGGAACAAGTTCAATTCCCCTTACCTTTATGCGGGGAAAATGGTCGTCGATTTCCTCATAAGACCGCAGGACACCAGAGCCCACCTTTACCGGGCTCTTAAGCTGCTCTGGAACAAGCCCCAGGAGAGGATTCCCAGGAAGCATGGAAATATACCGCTTTAATCTATAAATAACGAAGGAGTAAATTGATGATTAAGGGAATAGACCATATCGGAATCGCCGTAGAGAAAATAGATGACGTACTTAATATCATGAGAGAGTATTTCGGTGCGGAGGAGCTCAAGCGCACCGCTTACCCCCAGCTTCAACAGATATCGTCCATAGTAATGCTGAAGGGGACGAATTTCGAGCTCATGGAGCCGACGGGGCCGGACGGCGCGATCGGCAAATTCATGAAAGACTCAAAGGGGGGACTGCACCATATCTCGGTGATGTGCGATGATCTTGAGGCGCTTGTGAGCGAGCTGGAGGGCAAGGGCGTGAAGATCGTCGGAAAGATGTACGAAGGGCCGGACCGCGTCGCCTTTATTCATCCGAAGAGCTCAAAGGGTTTACTCATCGAATTGACTGATACCGGGTCCTTCGGCAAGAAGTAGATTTCGGGAAGATCGGAAATCAGGGGTGGAAGATTATCTTCGAAACGCGGATATGATATCCGGGATGGAGAATAACAGGACAGTGAGATATCAAAGGAGATGGTTATGAAACTGAAAGACCGAGTGGCAATAGTGACAGGCGGAGGACAGGGGATCGGAAGAGCTATCGCCCATGAAATGGCGAGGGAAGGGGCGAAGGTTTGCGTTGCGGATTTGAATCCGGATACAGCGGCAAAAGTGGCTGAAGAGATCAAGACAATGGGCGGAAGCGCCATGGCCTGCAAAGTGGATATTACCGACCTGGCCCAGTGTGAAAAGACAGTTAAAGATACGATAGCCGCTTTCGGCTGTGTCGATATTCTGGTGAACAATGTGGGCTGGGATAAGATGGAACTGTTCATAAACAGCGAGCCCGCCACCTGGGACAAAGTTATTGCCATAAATTTCCGAGGGCCCATAAATTTTTTCAAGGCGGTTCTACCCCATATGATCGAGCGAAAGTACGGGAAGATCGTCAGCATAGCATCTGACGCAGGCCGTGTCGGATCGAGCGGGGAGGCCGTCTATTCGGGAGCGAAGGGCGGGATTATTGCGTTTTCCAAGACGATTGCGAGAGAGGTTGCCCGTTACGGCATCAATGTCAATTGCGTATCCCCCGGACCCACGGACACACCCTTCTTCGCTGCGGTCGCGGGTGATAACCCGGCTATTGCGGAAGGCCTGAAAAAAGCTATACCTATGCGCCGCCTTGCACAGCCCGAGGACATTGCCGGGGCCGTTGTGTTTATGGCTTCGGATTCCGCCGGCTATATTACCGGCCAGGTTCTCAGCGTGAGCGGCGGTTTGAATATGGTATAGCGGCATTTGAGAAGAGGCTGAACAGAGCGTACTGGCATTGCCATTCAGGAGGAAGAGATGGATTTTGAGTTTACCGCTGAGCAAATTGCTCTTCGCGATATGGTCAGGAGATTCACAGAGAAGGAAATAGCTCCTCATTACACCCGGTGGGACCGTGAGAAGAAATACCCCAGGCATCTGAACAGGAAGATAGGAGAATTGGGCCTTATAGGAATGACCGTGCCTCAGGAGAAAGGAGGTATGGGCGCATCCTATGTGACTGAAGGGATGGTCTGCGAGGAGGTCTCGCGGGGCGACTGCTCCCTGACGATGTCCACCTTCGTAGTGGGACACCTTGATGCCGAGATACTGGCGCAGGGCAACGAGAGGATAAGGAAGGAATTCCTGGAGCCGTTTCTGGCCGGGGACCAGATTCCGGCGTTTGCCATTACGGAGCCGGGCTCCGGCACGGACGCAGTGGCGATGAAAGCCACAGCCGTGAAGAAGGGCTCGTCCTACATATTGAACGGGGAGAAAGCGGGGATCACGGCGATGATGGACGCGGATTTTGCGGTGGTCTTCGCAAAGACCGACCCTGCAGCCGGGGCGAAGGGAGTAAGCTGTTTTGTCGTGCCCACGAATTATCCGGGCGTCACCCTTCAGTCGTACGAGGATATGGGAGTAAGGTCGGTGGCCAGAGGCTCCATTTTCATGGACGATGTAGAGATCCCCGATTACTATCTCATCGGAAAGGAGGGGACGGGTTTCGTAATGGGCATGCAAGGATTCGACATCAGCCGGATCCTTTTGGCCCTTGAGGCGATAGCACCGGCTATGGTCTCGCTCGAGGAGACTATCGAGTATACGAAACAGAGGAATGCTTTCGGCAGGCCGATCGCGACATTCGAGGGCGTTTCCTTCCCGATAGTTGAGCATATAAGCATGCTGGAAGCGGTGCGTCTGCTCTGTTACAAGGGTTTATGGCTCAGGGATCAGGGCAAATCGAGCACGATGGTGGCGGGAATGGTGAAGTGGATGGCGCCGAGATTCGCGACTAACGCTATACGGGACTGTCTGGTTCTCCACGGGCATCCCGGCTATACGAATGAATTTCCCCTCGAACAGAGGCTGCGTGATGTGCTGGCGATCGAGATAGCCGACGGCACTTCTCAGGTATCGAAGCTCGTGGCCCAGCGCGAACTCTTCGGAAGAGAGTATCTTCCTTACAATTACAGAAACAAATAATTCAACTGATTAATCGTCAGGGAAGGGAGGTGGAAAAGGACGGAGTAGTTTTTCTTGAGTGACTGGCGGAGGAGGATTTGGACATTACCATGGTTTCTCGAAAAAAAAGGAGGAGAGGAGAATGGGAAAGCCAGTTGATTATTCTATTTTTAAGGAAGTGTGGGATAAAGAGTACACCATTACGAGGCAGCTATACAGGACGTGTCTCAAATGGCCTGACAAGATCGCTATTATAGATCCGTTCAGGAACAGGAATTTATCATTCAGGCAGTGGGACGAGGAAGCAAACCAGTTCGCGAACGCTCTTCTCGACGCCGGCGTGACGACGTATGACTCGGTTATGGGGGACCTCTTCAATACGTATGAGTGGTTTATCCTTTTGATGGGCTGCGCCAAGGCGAGATGCAAATTCCCCTCCATGAATTTCATGCTTCCCGAAGGGCAGGTCTGCAAGCTTATTGACGACAGCGAAGTAGTCGTATTCGTTTATGACTCCACCCTGAAAGACATGGCGGTTAAAGCCGTCGAAATGGCTAATGTAAAGCCGAAAGTATGCATTATGTGCGGTCCCGGGGAACCCCCGAAGGGTCATGTGAGCTACGAGAAGTTCATAGCGGGAAAACCCAAGACACCCCCGAAGACGGAGAAGGACGTATCCTGGCTTGATCCGGTCCTCGGCCTTTATACATCCGGGACCACCGGTCTGCCGAAGGGTTTCACCCTGAACCACGGGATAATTTTCTTCGACAACATGATGAACGCCGCCCTGCACAAGATCGACGATCAGTGCGTCACTCTCGCCACGAACCCGCTTTTTCACCGAGGCGGAAACACAACGGGCGTTTTGCCGGTCCTCCATTGCGGAGGAGCCGTGGTTGTCATGAGATCCTTCGATGAAAATGCAGCTCTCGATCTCATCGAAAAACACAAAGTCACGCACATGGTGAGCGCCCCCGTCATATACGAGAGAATGTGCCAGGCGCAGGAGAAGAAGCCGCGGAACGTAAGCAGTCTGCGGGCGCTTACCTCCATGGGCTCCCCGCTCGACAAGGAATCCTGTCTCAGATGCATGAGGATCCTCTGCCCTGGCGTTTACAACGGCTACGGGACGGCGGACCAGCACTGGGTCACCATGCTGAAGCCGTGGGAATTGCCGGAAAGAGCGGGTACGATAGGTCTTGCCATCACCGAAGATATAATAAAGCTCGTCAGAATAGACCTCGGACGCCGTGGAGATCCCAACAGGCCTGAGGACGAATGTCCGAAGGACGGGAAGACAGAAGGGGAGATAGCCCTCAGGACGATGCACGGCTGCTACGGGTACATAAACAGGCCCGAGGACGAGGCCAAAGGCCTCCTGTACAGGGGCTGGCAGCTCCCCGGCGATACCGCGGTTTGGGATAAGGACGGCTACATAACCATTTGCGGCCGGATGGACGATATGATCATCACCGGAGCGGAAAACGTACATCCTGTCGTCGTGGAAGACGCGCTTAAGGACCATCCGGGTGTCCTGGATGTCTTTGTCACGGGAGCGCCAAGCAAGGAATGGGGCGAGACAATTGTCGCTTATGTGGCCCTGAAGGATCCCAAGGTTACCGAGAAGGATCTTGAGGAGTTTTGCAAGAACAGTCCGAGGCTGGCGAGATACCAGAGGCCGAGGTACTACAAATTCGTGGATGTAAAGGAACTGCCTTTCAACCCTTCGGGGAAGAAACTTCATTATGTCATTAAAGAAAGGGCAAAGAAAGACTTCCCCAACCTGCCGTAACATGTATTTTAAATGGAGACCTCCGGGAGGAAACATCCGTTCCGGGGGTCTCTTCCCTAACCTGAAACCGGCCGTGCTGAAGGGGGTGCATTATGGCTATTCAGAGTAATGTTACAAAAGAACAGATAGAGTATTACACAAATCTCGGGTTCTGGGATAAATGGACCTTCTGCGACTTCATAAAACGCTGGGCCGCAGCGTTTCCGGATAAGGAGGCCCTGATCGACCCGCGGACGCGGTTGACCTGGTCCCAGTATAAAACGATGATGGACCGCATGGCCCTCAATTTCCTCGAAATCGGGATCAAGCGTGATGATCTCGTAGTGACACAGGTTCCGAACTGCGTGGAAGCCATCATCACGCAGATGGCGCTGGCGCGCATTGGTGCCTGCGTTGTACCGCTTGCCATGCAATGGCGCGAGCACGAACTGAATTACGTGCTGGGCCAGACGGAATCGCCCGCGGTTATCGTCGCAAGGGAATACGCGGGATTCAACTACGTCAATATGATGAAAGGGCTCCAGTCGAAACATCCGGCGCTCAAACACATTATAGTCCTCGGCGATGCCGATGAGAGTACAGTCTCTTTCGGAAAGTTGTGGGAGAACAACCTGGAGAAAAAATACGCCCCCGACTATCTGGATACCAATTTCAAAATAGACGCGAACGATGTCCTGACCATGTGCTACACGTCGGGAACGGAAGCGGACCCGAAAGGGTGCCCTCGAACCCACAATCACTGGAAAGTCTTTGAGCGGTCGGCATTCCTGCACCATCTGACGGAGAACGTTCATGACAAGGTCGTTATGGCCCTGCCCTGGATCAACCTTTTTGGACAGAGCGTCGGGATTCTCTCCATGGCTATGGTAGGCGGGACACTGATCCTGCTGGATGGATTCAACCCTGCCGTGATGGCTCAGACTATATCCAGAGAGAAGGCGACCATCTACGCCGGCGTGCCCGCGATGCATGTCGCTCTTCTGAAATATCCCGAGCTGGACAAATATGATCTGAGCTCGCTTCGCGTCGTCGCCAGCGGCGGGGCGCCCTGTCCGACGCCGGTCATAAAGGAGATGATGGCGAAGTTCGGATGCCTGGTCTGGAACGGATTCGGCTCCAATGAGGGGCATCTTAATGTCACCGAAGTCGGGCTGGAGCCCGAACTCATCTCCACAACCATCGGAGTCCCCCAGTTGTACAGCCAGACAAAGATAGTGGATGAGAACAATAACATTCTGGGCCCCGGCAAGATAGGCGAATTCTGCCAGAAGGCGCCCTTCATCATCGCAGGATACTATAAACGGCCGGATCTGAATGAGAAAAAATGGGACAAAGATGGTTTTTACCATACGGGCGACGCGTGTTACCTCGACGAAAACGGATTTTATCATTTCTCGACGCGCCTGAAAGACATTATCATCCGGGGAGGCATGAACATCAGCGCCGAGGAAGTGGAATTCATTTTGTACAAGCACCCGAAAGTAGTCAACGTCGCGGTAGTCGGGATGCCAGACTCGAGACTCGGAGAGAGATGCTGTGCTTATGTTGAGCTCAAACCGGGCGAGACTCTCAGTTTGGAAGAAGTACAATCCTTCATGGAAAAGGAGAATGTGGCCAAGTACAAATGGCCTGAACGCGTAGAAGTTATCAAACAACTGCCTCGAACACCCACGGGAAAAGTTTTAAAGTACGTTCTTCGAGACGATATCGCAAAGAAAGTCAGTTAAAGGTAGATAGATCATCAGACCGCTTCTGACTTCTTCAGGTTTTCTCTTTGGAGAAAATAGAGGAATGGTACGGGCCGGATGACACCCTGTAAGTGTGCCTTGTGGGTCAAAACAGGAGATTCGGTGAAAAGATATGGAATTTAAATACGATTTACGAGATCTGAAATTCATAATCAAGGAGTGGCTCCCCACCCGGGAAGTCCTTGCGTGTGAGAGATTCAAAGACAATTTCAGCATGGACGATATTGATATTCTGTTGAACGAAGCATACAAGGTGGCATGCGAGATCGTCAGCCCGATCAACGCCGCCGGTGACAGAGTCGGAGCGCGGTTTGAAAACGGCAAGGTGATCCCGGCCCCTGGCTATAAGGAGGCTTTCCGCTTTCTTCAGCAGAACGGCTGGGGTTCCAGCAGCGAGTGCATAGAGATTGAAGGCGGTATGCCCTTGGTTATATATAAGGCCATTCACGAAATGAATACCGCGGCATGTCCTTCCCTGACATCTTATATAAAACTGACAAGCGGGGCGGCGAACCTGATAATCCGCTTCGGTACCGCGGACGACAAAGAACGGTTCCTTCCGAAAATGCTCAACGGGGATTGGCAGGGCACAATGTGCCTTACCGAACCGGGCGTAGGCTCTGATGTCGGTGATGCGGCCACCCGGGCATATCCCACCAGTGATCCTCGGATTTACAGGATAAAAGGCACAAAGATGTTCATCACCGGCGGAAATGCCGGGCTTTGCGAGAATACAATCCATATGGTTCTCGCAAGGCCTGAGGGGGGCGCCCCGGGATCCCAGGGTCTGGGGCTGTATATTGTTCCTTCGATATGGGTCAATGAGGATGGGAGCCTGGGTGGATCGAACGATGTAACTACTGTGGGACTGGAGCACAAGATGGGCCTCAAGGCGCAGGCCACGGCCCTTCTCAGTTTCGGTGACGAAGATCGGTGTCTTGGAATCCGTCTCGGTCCTCCTCCTGATGCGAATGGCTGTTCCCGGGGTCTTCCGATGATGTTCCACATGATGAACGAGTCCAGGATAGGGACGGGACATAACGCAAACTGCCAGGCAGCCGCTGCTTATTATTATGCGGCGAATTACGCCGCCGAGCGCATTCAGGGCCGTCCTTTCGGCTCCCGCGAAGGCCAGCGGATCCCGATCATCAAGCATGAGGACGTCAGAAGAATGCTGATGGATATGAAAGCCCATACGGAGGGCATCAGGGCGATGATTTACAAGGGCTTTTATTATCTCGATATACAGGCGAATTCGGCGGATAAGGAAAAGGCCCGTGTATACGGAGAAATGGCGGAAATAATAACGCCTTTGGTGAAATGCTATGCCAGCGAGATCAGCCTGCGCTTGATCGGCGAAGCTATGCAGGTCCTGGGCGGCGTAGGCTATACATGCGATTATCCGATCGAGCAATATATGCGGGACTCAAAAATCCTCACGATATGGGAAGGGACTTCCTTCATGCACGCAAACGATCTGGTCGGGAGGAAGATGCGGATGAAGGACGGCATCCCTTTCAAAAACTGGCTCTCCGTTATCGGGGATTTCATACGAAGTAATGGGGATGCTGCCGGTTTTGAAAAAGAGATGAAAATTCTCTCACGGGCTTATGATTGCGTTCTGGAAGTGAAGAATATTTTCGACGCCTGGTACGGGAATTTTCAGGACAAAAAGAATCTGATACCACTGTACGCCATGAATGCGCTGTTCATCTGTGCTCAGGCGCAGGTGGCCCAATGCTTGATGGATCAGGCACTGGTTGCAGGAAAGCGACTGCGTGAATCCTCGGTCGACTCTTACGAAAAAGTGTATTACGAAGGAAAAATAATGAGCGCCAGGTATTATATAAACCAGATCCTGCCGAGTGTTTTCGGTCTCACTGAAATAATAAGGGATGCCGACGAAACCGTCCTTATGTGTCCCGAAGGGGCATTCGGGGCCAGGTAGAACCAGGCTTAAAGGAAAGGCGCGAGGGCGTCGAAAAAGAAGGTGAGGGATGAGAACGCCCGGTAAACAGCATGCCTGCCGGCGTGCCGTTTTCGAAAAATAAATTGTCATACCGGACGAATCATTTTCGCCAACGGCGCCGTCGAGTCGGTATTCGGATGGAAGCCGGAGGAGCTTATCGGCAAATCGATCAGGGTCCTGTACACGTCCCAAGAGGATTTCGAGAAGATAGGGAAGAAGGGATACGCGGTCCTGGAAAAGAAGCGCAACTTCATGGAGCCCGAGTTTCCCTGCAGGAGGAAGGATGGCGCCACAATCGTTTGCCGGATAAACGCCGCCCGCATCGGCAGTGTGCTAAGAGACAAAAGGATCGTCGTGACCTACGAGGATATAACCGAACAGAAAAAAGCGGAGGAATCTCTTCGCGACAGGACAAAAGAACTCGAAATCCAGACGAGGAACCTCGAGGATATCAATACCACATTGAATGTTTTACTGAAGAAAAGAGAGGATGACAAAAAGAAACTCGAAGAGAATGTGCTTCTGAATTTCAAGGAATCGGTTGTCCCTTCGCCTTTCCTCAGAACCATTTCGTCGAAGTTTTTAAAACTGACTCCAAAGGAATTAGTCGTAGCCAGTCTTGTGAAAGAGGGGAAAGCTACAAAGGAAATAGCGCAGTTGCTCAATACCTCCATCAGAGGCATTGAGTTTCATCGGGAAAGCCTGAGGACGAAGCTGGGCCTGAAAAATAAAAAGAAAAACCTGAGGGCTTATCTTCTGTCGATGCCTTCCGATGAATGATGCCCTGAATCTGTTCAAGAACAAGTCCCCCAAAGCAAATTCAAAGATGAAGGTGAAAAAAGAACTCGATGTCCCCATCCACAAACTGTTGGCCAGTGGCTTAAAACAGAAAGACAGGGGCATCACGGACCTGGCCCGTCAGGCCCTGAATGTGGTGGGGATAAAGGTGGCCGCGGAAACGGGAGATCTGGATGAGGGGTTTTTCCCTGTAGGCCAGATCGTCGGCAATATCGATAAGGAAATCACCTGCCAGGAACTGCTTGACGGGATTGTGGCCGAAGCAAGACAGGCTATTGAGGATGCGAGGAAAAAAGTCAGCTCCTGAGTATACATACAAGGTGTCCTTCAAACGCTACATGTATTAATATAAATACATTTATTTTGCCGAATAAATTTGATACTCATTACGAATATTATTGAGGTCTTCTAATCTTCCTGTAGCAGGATCTGTACATTTTCTGATGGATATCAAAGAGAACCTATCTACTATGTTGAATGTAAGTATTTGAAATTAGGCGTGTAATTTTAATTTTTGAGATTGGCCCATCCTTTGCAAAAAATCTATACGAAGGTGCGTTAAATCCAGGAGGTGAAAAATGGAAATAAAATCAGTGATGGTTGTAGGTTCCGGGACCATGGGCGCGGGTATCGTGCAAGTAGCCGCGCAGGCAGGGTATAAAGTTTTTATGAAGCTGCACCGCAACATGGAACGCGGCATTAACCTGATAAATAAGAGCCTTGACGGTTTGATCAAGAAAGAGAAACTGACTGCTGATGGAAAAGCGGATATTTTATCCCGGATCACGCTGACGACGAACTGGGATGATGCGAAAGAAGCGGATTTCATTATCGAGTCCATCGCTGAAACTTTCGATGCCAAGAAAGAGGCGTTCGAAAAACTGGACGCCATATGCAGGCCGGAAGTTATTTTCGCCACGAATACCTCTTCCATTCCGATTACAAAGCTCGCAACGACCGTGAAGCGTCCCGATAAGTTCGTGGGGATGCATTTCTTCAATCCTGTTCCCGCCATGAGACTGGTGGAGATTGTAAAAGGATTGAAGACTTCCATGGAGACGGTGGTCACCTCTGAAAAGCTGGTGCAGTCCATGAAAAAAGAAACGGTGCGGGTGAAGGATGTTCCGGGATTCCTTGTCAACCGGATAAATCAGGCATTGAGGAACGAGGCGTACAACTGTCTCAATGAAGGTGTTGCGAGTGTAGAGGACATTGATAAAGCCGCGAGGCTGGCCCTGGGCCATCCCATGGGTCCGTTCGAGGTTGCCGACATGGTCGGCCTCGATATAGGACTTGAGGTCCTGAAAGGTCTTTATGACGGATACAAAGACCCGAAATGGAGGCCGAATATGATTCTCGAGCAACTCGTCCAGAGCGGAGATCTGGGGAGGAAGACAGGCAAAGGCTGGTACGATTATCTCTCAGGAGAGAAGAAGCCGCGCAATGATATCGAATTCTAAGAGAGCGGATGACCGGCATGGGTTTTAACACTATTATTCTCGAAAAGGTTCCGGACGCGAAGATAGGCATTGTAACGCTTAACCGTCCCGATGTCCGCAACGCGATAAATCCGCAGATGAGGAAAGAGCTGTCCCAAGCCTTCGCCGAACTGGACGCGGACGTGGATGTACGCGCCGTTATTCTCACGGGCGGCCCGAAGGTGTTCGCCGCCGGGGCCGATATCGCCGCGATGGTCGAAAAAAACGCCCTGGAGCAGTTCAGCAGGGAATCTCTCTGGGATCTTTCTTTCCAAATGGAACAGTCACGCAAGCCGATAATCGCCGCCGTCGCCGGTTTTTGTCTCGGAGGAGGGTGCGAGCTGGCTATGGCCTGCGACATCCGGATTGCCTCCGAAAACGCGCGGTTCGGGCAGGCGGAGATCAATATCGGCATTATCCCGGGAGGCGGGGGTACAGTCCGCCTGACCAGGCTGGTCGGGCTCGGAAAAGCGATGGAACTGGTTCTGACAGGGAGGATGATAAGCGCGGAAGAAGCCCTGCGCATCAATCTCGTAAACAAGGTGGTTCCCGACGTCCGTCTCATGGAAGAGGCGAGAAAGACGGCTGAGATCATATCACAACACAGTCCGGTAGCCCTGGGACTCGCCAAGTATGCCGTTCAGAACGCAGCCGGAGCGGATCTCCATACAGGCCGGACAATAGAGAATGCCTGTTTCTCCCTCGCCTTTGCGAGCGAGGACAAGACGGAAGGCATGAAGGCCTTCCTTGAGAAGAGAAAGCCCGTATACAAGGGCAGATGAATTTAACGATACTTAGCGAGGAGGCTATATATGAGTAAAGTCGGAATAATCGGGGTTGGACAAAGCAAATTTGTTCGCGCCTATCCAGGATCGATCAGAGAGATGGTTTTCGAAAGTTTCAAGGAGGCCATGGAAGACGCGGGGATGACGACAAAGGACATCGGCGCGACAATCGTGTGCTCGGCGCCTGAGTACGACAAACAGAGATCGCCTTCGGGAGTTTTCGCGGAATACCTCGGATTGAATCCGCAGCCTACTTTTTATGCGGAGTCTCTTTGCTCTTCGAGCACAACGGGGCTCCGTCTGGCATACTCCCTTGTCAAATCCGGACTGCATGATACCGTAATGGTCATCGGCTTTCAGAAAATGTCGGAAATCAGTGCGGCGGAATCCCAGGAGCGAATGGGCCGCGGCGCCGATATTCAATGGGAGTCCCCCTTCGGCACTATGATGCCGGCCTATTATGCGATGTTCGCAAGAGGTCACATGGATAAATACGGGACGACCCCGGAGGATCTGGCCCTGGTGAGGATCAAGTCCTCGACATACGGCATTTTGAACGATCGTGCTATGCTGAGAAAACAATTGAACATGGAAACCTTTACCGATCCGACAAATCCGATGGGGAACATCCTTTCGAGCCCCCTGAGGGTGGGTGACTGCTGCAATAACGCGGACGGCAGCTCGTGCATCATCGTGGCGAACGAGGAAAAGGCGAAGGCATTCAGCAAAAAACCGGTATGGATCATGGGATTGGGGTCCGCTTCGGCTTCCGTCAATATGGCGGGCCGCGACGTATTCTACAGCCTTCCCGCCGCTACGGAGGCCGCGGCGCAGGCTTATGCAATGGCCGGAGTCAAAGCCGACGATATAGACGTGGCCGAAGTCCACGATTGCTTCACGATAGCCGAAATCATGGCTTACGAGAGCCTTGGTTTCGCGAAGCCGGGCGAGGGGCCGGCGCTCATCCGCTCAAAGGAGACGTACAAAGAAGGACGGATTCCGGTGAATATCGATGGAGGACTGCTTTCCAAGGGTCATCCGATCGGCGCGACAGGCGGCTCCCAGGTAAGGACGATCGTCCTGCAATTAAGGGGCGAGGCGGGGGACATTCAGGTGAAGGATCCGGCCATCGGTCTGGTCCACAATGTCGGCGGTGTCGGACTCTATGCTAATGTCACGATCTTAGGGAGAGAATAACATGTCAAAAAAAGAAATAGACAATCGCTTCAATAAATTCGGTACTGTTAGCTTTACAGGCGTAACCCGTGTCAACGATTTCATCGGCTATCTGGAACAGGGTAAACTTATGGGTACCAGATGCAAGAAATGCGGCCTGCATTTCTTCCCTCCGAGGGCGGATTGCTATCACTCTCTGGACAGCGATATGGAGTGGTTCGAGGTGAAAGGGACGGGGAAGCTGCTGAGCTACAGCACTCTTACGTTCGCACCGACTGGATTCACTCAGGACCTGCCTTACACAATAGCCGTCCTCGATTACGGGGATTACAAGGTATTCGGCAGGGTTGATTCCTCGATACCGGAGAAGGAGCTTTCGGTCGGCATGGCCATGAAAGCGGTCGTTCACGAACTTCCCAACGGACAGTTGAATTACGTGTTTCAGAAGGCCTGATAAAAATTCGCGCCGGCATGACAGACGGAGCGCTCAGGGAAGGTTTGCCCTGGGATCAATCAATCAAGGAGAGCAGTCTATGAATTTTGCCTTATCTGAAGAACTTGAAATGCTGCGTACAATGGCCCGTGACTTTGCGGCCGAAAAAATCGCCCCATTCGCCGATAAGTGGGATGAAGAGCATTATTTCCCCTACAAGGAAGCCGTGAAACCAATGGCCGATCTCGGATTTTTCGGAACAGTGCTTCCCGAGGAATACGGAGGAAACAATATGGGATGGCTCGCGGCGATGATCCTCTCGGAGGAAGTCGCCAGAGCCTCGAGTTCCCTGAGAGTACAGATCAACATGCAGGGACTCGGGTGCGCGTTTACGATTTACCGGTACGGCACCGAGGCTGCAAAGGAAAAATATATCCGAAAACTGGTGAGCGCGGAATACCTCGGAGGCTTCGCGATAACGGAATTCAATGCTGGATCCGATGTCATGTCCATGAAATCGACTGCGGAGGACAAGGGTGACCATTGGCTTCTGAACGGCTCCAAGACATGGATATCCAACGCCAGTGTCGGCGATGCGATAATTTACTACGCCTTTACCGACCGGTCCAAGGGGGGCAAGGGCCTGTCGGCGTTTGTAGTCGAGCTGAAAAATTTCAACGGTATCCGCGTAACTGACCTGGATAAGCTCGGGAATCGTTCCTCGCCTACGGGAGAGATATATCTCGACAATACCGTGGTCCCGAAAGAGAACATACTTGGCAATCCAGGGGACGGAGCGAAAATAGTTTTCGGATCGCTTAATCAGACCCGTCTTTCCGCAGCTGCGGGAGGAGTCGGCCTTGCACAGGCGTGCATTGATTCCGTCCTCAAGTATGCCAATGAGAGGGTGCAGTTCGGAAAGCCCATCGGCCAGTTCCAGATGATTCAGGATATGATAGCCCAGATGGTCTGTGAGGTCGAGGCCGCAAGGCTTGTAGTCTACAAGGCGGCATGGCAGAAGGACCAGGGCAATCTCAACAATACTTACGAAGTTGCCCAGGCCAAGTATCTGGCCGGTGAGGTCGCCACAAAGTGTTCGAATTACGCCATGCGCATACTCGGTGCCTACGGATACTCTACGGAATATCCGGTGGCGCGCTTCTACAGGGATGCGCCGACCTATTCGATGGTGGAGGGATCCGCCAACGTCTGCAAGTTTATTGTGGCACTGGATCAGCTCGGAGCGAAAAAAGCCAATAAATGAAATATTTGAGGCGTGCAGCAGTCGTGAAAGGGAGTGAGTAATTAATGAGACAATATTTTGAAAAAATGGATAGTTTCGGCAAGCCGCTCAAGCCTGCTCATATTGAAATGATGAAAGAAAGCAGGATGCAGATTGAGGAAGTCGTCAGGGGCGTAAATGCCGAGTTTGAAAGGGTGAAAAAGGCGGGTATACCTGCGGAAAAAATCCACGAACGCGGTCAGATGACGGTATGGGACAGAATCGAGTATCTCGTCGATCCCGGAACATTCTGTCCTCTTCATACGCTTTACAATCCCATGAACAATGAAGAGGGGATGACGGGAGTCATAGACGGTCTTGCCAGGATCAGCGGGAAATGGTGTGTGCTCATCGGCTTCGATAACAAAGTCATGGCGGGAGCGTGGATCGCCGGCCAGGCGGAGAACAACCTGCGTGTAACTGACATGGCGAAAATTCTGAACGTGCCGCTGGTCTGGCTGGTAAACTGCTCGGGAGTGAAGCTCCCCGAGCAGGAGAAAGTTTACGCGGACCGCAGGGGCAACGGTACCTGCTTTTTCCGCCACGCGGAACTGGAAATGATGGGTGTACCGGTCCTGGCGGGGGTCTACGGCACGAATCCGGCGGGCGGCGGGTACCAGGGCATAAGCCCCACTATCATCCTTGCCCATAAGGACGCGAATATAGCCGTGGGCGGCGGCGGAATCGTGGGGGGCATGAGCCCCAAGGGCTATTTTGATGAAGAAGGTGCAGAACAGTTGATCGAGGCTACGAGGCATTTCAAAGAGGTTCCTCCGGGCAGCGCCAGGATTCATTACGACTGCACCGGGTTCTTCAAGGCGGTGTATGAAAAAGAAGAAGAGGTTCTCGATGCCATTAAGCAGTATATGGCGGAAATGCCCGCCTATAACCCGAGGTTCTTCCGCGTGGCGGAGCCGGCGGAGCCCAGGTATCCCGCGTCGGATCTCCCGTACATCATTCCTTTCAACCAGAAGGCGGTTTACGATTTTGATAATGTGCTGGCCCGGCTTGTCGATAATTCGGAACATCTTGAGTTCCGGCCCGGTTACGGACCAGAGGTCTATACGGGACTTGTGAAGATTGACGGCTATCTCATCGGAGTCATAGGAAACCGCCAGGGGCCACTCGGGAAATACCCGGAATATACGAATCAATACCTCGGAATAGGCGGCAAGCTTTACCGGCAGGGTTTGATCAAGTTGAACGAGTTCGTAACCCAGTGCGGCAGGGACAGGGTGCCTGTTATCTGGATTCAGGATACCTCCGGAATCGACGTGGGGGATATTGCGGAGAAGGCGGAGCTTCTCGGCCTGGGGCAATCACTGATCTATTCCATAGAGCAGACAAAGGTGCCGATGATGCTCATCGTCCTGCGAAAGGGGACGGCGGCGGCGCATTACATTATGGGCGGGCCGACGGCCAACAATCACAATGCCTTTACGCTGGGTACCCCGACCACGGAAATATACGTCATGCACGGTGAAACGGCGGCCGCTGCAAGCTATTCAAGGCGGCTTGTGAAAGAAAAAGATGCAGGCCGTTCGCTCGGTCCGATCATCGACAAGATGAATGAACTGGCGAAGGACTATTATGATAAATCCCGGCCGGTGTATTGCGCCAAAGCCGGTTTTGTCGACGAAGTCGTGAAGTTTGAAGATATGCGCAAATATATGATCGCTTTCGCGAATGCCGCGTATCAAAACCCGCGCTCGATTTGCCCGCAGCATCATATGATGTTGCCGCGTCTTATCCGCGCTCAGATTGTGAAAGGACTTGAAAGGCCGCCGAAGGAATAGAAACAACGTAAACAGAAACGGCTATTGCTCGGGTTTTGAAAGTTACAAACCTTACCATCCTTTCCCAGGGTTCCTACCCGAGGATCTTACCATTTGATGCCTGATGAGCCCGAGCAATAGCATTCTGTTCGGCGGGTTGTATGAAAAACACGTGTCAAGGTGCGGCTGTATTCGTTGCGCACCTTCCGAGAAGGTTAAAGAGGCCGGCTTTCCCCTCCTGGCGGTTTCTTTAACCTTTTTTTTGCTTCAGAAGAACAGCTTCAAAAAACGCCGGCGCACATCCTGCTTCTGGAAAGATCACACTTGAGAATCGGTGCCCGGAGCCCGGTACTTGATCATTCGAACACCTTCAAACTTCTTTCAAGGTCCCTTGTTACGTCTTCACGCGCATGAACAGGAATGCCGCCGCGGCGGCGAAAACTATATTCGCGCTCCAGGCTGCCAGAAAGGGCGGCAGCGTGAGCGATCTTCCCAGCGAGACAGCGAGGGCGAAGACGATCCAATATGAAAACCCGATGACGACCCCTGTGCCGATGCTCCGCGCGACCCCTCCGCTCCTCTCCGATCCCAGCGAAAAAGAAATTCCGAGAACGACGAGGATGACATTGACCAGAGTGAATGCGATCTTCCCGTGCATGTCCACCAGATAGCGCGTGGCGTCATAACCTTCGGATTCTATCTTTTTGATATAATTCCTGAGCTCAAAGAATCCCATTTCATCCGTATCTTTCTGGACGATCCGGATGTCGGAGGGCCGCTCGGGCAGATCGATAACCATGGAAGCCGCCTTTTCAATAACGGGGAATTCGCCGCCGGTGAATTTGGAGATGAGCACATCAGTGAAAACCCACTGATTGTTCTTCCACACGGCCTCCCTGGCATCCACGCGAGAGACCAGGTTGAAACTTCCGGGACTGAAATAGTTGATAGTGATCTTCTTGAGGGTGTTGGTCTCGGGCACGAATATTCCAAAATTGTAAACCGCGTTTTTTGATCGGTACCAGATCTGATTCTGTTTAAAAACGCCTGCCTTCCGTTGCTTTTTGACTTCGACGAATTCGATGTACTTGGCCTTCTGGTTTGCAAAGGGTGTTATGAATTCGTTGAAGAGGAATGCGCAGGCGCTGATGACACCTGCAAGGAACAGGAGCGGCAGCGCGGTTCTGTAAAGGCTGAGACCGCTTGCCCTCATGGCGACGATTTCGTTGTGCCTGGAGAGTGTGCCGAAGGTCAGCAGCGACGCAAGCAGGACGGCCACCGGCATAGTATGGGAGATGATCTGCGGTATACCATAGAAAAAGTGGGCCGCGATCTGGTAAAAGGTTGCGTTATTGCTCAGGAACATCCTGATCCTTCCGAAAAAATCCACGATCAGGTACAGGAGGGTGAAAGAGATCATGGTCAGGAAGAATATTTTTACGAATTCCCTGGATATGTAACGGTCGATGATGGTCATGGTTTCCGTCCTGTCCGCCACCGGCGGGCGAGGCCCAGGCCGCCCCTGCGGATGAGCCCGAGGGGCCTTTCCCTGGCAGCCATGAGGAAGAAATAGAGCCCCGCTCCCCCGAGGACAACATTGGGCATCCAGACGGCAAGGACGGGCGAGATCTTCCCCGTTTCGCCGAGGGCTTCTCCCGCCAGTTGCATGGTATAATAGATCACCACAATGAAGAGACCCACAGTGAATCCTCTCGATTTGCCGGAGCGCCTGCTCACGATCCCGAAGGGTATTGCAAGGATCGCAAAGACAAAGCATGAAAGAGGGATGGAAAACTTTTTGTGGAGTTCTATGATCATGTCCCTTGCTTCGTTCTCTTTCACGGATGGGTTCTTTATGTTCTTCAGCAGCTCGCCGATTGTCATATCGACGCTCCCTTTTTTGACGGAGTTGCCGTCGCCTGCCACGGCGGTTTTCAGGTCGAGATTTACATCGTAAGAGCTGAATTCAGTCTTCTTGTAATTCTGCAGGTTTGTATCCACCGAGTGTATGCTCCCGTCCATGAGCCTCAATGTGACGGTCATTGATTGAGGATTGGAAACCAGATATCCTTTCTTGGCGATGATCGTCGCGGGCTCTTTTGTCAGGCGGTTGTCGGAAACCAGTACACCCGACATGTAATCGCCGCTGGCGGGTATCTCGTCCGCGTAAAGTACGAGTCCCCTGAAGTCATCATTGAATATCTTCTCTTTTATACCGATGCTGGCTTTCTGCTTGATGATTTGGAAAAGCAGGTTCTTGGTTGCTTGATTGCTGTGCGGCGCGAAAAAACCGATTACAAATGTGATCAGGAAAACGACAAGCGCGGCCATCGCAATCGGAGAAAGGACCTGGTAGAGACTGAAGCCGGACGCCCTCAGAACAGTGATCTCGTTGTCGCTCGATAATCTCCCGAGACTCGTCAATACGGCGATAAGGAAGGATATGGGAATCGTGATGATAAGGAAAGAGGGCATAATATAGAGCATCAGCAGGGCGACATCGAAAAAACTGATCCCCTTGTTTACCATCATTTCCATCACCTGAAGAATTTTGCCGATGCAAAGCACAAAGGTAAAAATGAAAAGGGTCATCAGGAAAGGAAAGGTTATTTCCCGGAGGATATATTTATTGATGATTTTAAACATGATTTGTACCTTATAGCATATGAGGCCCAGGGGCTCAAGGCTGCGCAGCTTTGCTGCGGGCAGGGATGGTGGAAACCTCTTGTCTTCAGGCAAGACATGCGCCTTTCTTTTAATTGAACTTGATTATCAAATCTGTTAATAGGTTACAAGCGAATGCAGAAAGGCGGCAAAAGATGATCGACCTGCATACTCATTCTATATTCAGCGATGGAGAACTCATTCCGTCGGAACTGGTAAGAAGAGCCCGCGTCCTCGGGTACAGGGGCATTGCGATTACCGATCATGCGGACCATTCCAACATCGATTTCGTTATTCCACGGGTCTGCAAGGTCTGTGAGAAATTGATGAAACCGGGCTCTATAAACGTGGTTCCCGGCATCGAGATTACTCATGTCTCTCCGGGCCTGATTCCGGAGCTGGCAAGAGAAGCGAAATTTCTCGGTGCCAGGATTGTTGTCGTTCACGGGGAGACCATTGCCGAGCCCGTGGAGCCGGGCACCAATCTGGCGGCTCTTGAATCCCCGATCGACATACTGGCGCATCCGGGGCTCATTTCCGAGCAGGAGGTGGTGCTCGCGGCCAGAAAGTCCATTTATCTGGAAATCTCGGCCAGGAAGGGGCACAGTCTGACGAACGGCCATGTTGCCGCTTTAGCGCGACGATTCAAAGCCCCCCTGGTCCTGAACACGGACGGCCATGCGCCGGAAGATTTGATCCAGGTGGAAACGGCGCGCCGGATCGCCATGGGCGCCGGAATGCTCGATGACGAGATCGAGAGGATGTTTCAGAATTCAGAGAAACTGCTCTCAGGAGCATTGGGGAAATGAAAGCCGTATTTCTGTCGGACGCCCATTTAAAAAGAGAGCACGATTGCGGCTATCAGAAGCTGCTGCGGTTTTTCGGCACGGTCAGGGGCGGAATCGATCACCTCTTCATTGCCGGGGATTTTTTTGATTTCTGGTTTTGCGCCAACGGCCGTATTTATCCGGAGTATGCAACTGTCATCAGTGAGCTCCGTGAGCTGCAGAAAAGCGGAGTCAGGGTCCATTTTTGTGAGGGTAACCATGATTTTTCCCTTGCCTCCTATTTTACGGAACAGTTCGGCATGGATGTCTTCACAGAATGGGCGGATATCGTGCTGGATGACCGGAGGATACTGCTTTCTCACGGAGACACGGTCGATACCACGAATACGTCCTATCTGTTCCTCAGAAGAGTTCTGCGGACCAGGTTGTTCGGACGGGTGCAGAAGAACATTCCTTCCTTCATCCGGTGGAAAATGGCCGAGCTAAGTTCCAATATGAGCAAGGGCCTTACGGAGGAATCGAAAGATCAGCTCGCTGAAAAAATGAACACCTTTTCGATGGTGAAATTTCATCAAAACTACGATGCCGTCATTCTCGGTCATTGTCATAAACCGATTTTAAGACAGTATGTTATCGATGGCCGTGAAAAGACGTTCGCGACCCTTGGCGACTGGGTCGAGTATTGTTCGTATCTTCTTTTCGAAGAGGGAAGGTTCGTCCTGCGGTTTTTTGAATCCTGAGCCTTTGTTATCCCCCTTTCTTCTTTAAGAAAACGGTCTTTTTCGCGCCTGGAAAAAAATTGGACACGCACAGATGAATGTGTTATACGCCCTTTTCTCAAGACAATTCCGAGGGGCTGTAAAAAGTTGAAATTTCGGTCCTTGCGGTTAGTGGAAAACGCCTGTTTCGCTGTGCAACTATGACAAATTTCGGAGGCTTATCGCCGGAATATTCCGGTCCGGAGAATTCCAGGTTTTTCGTGGTTCCGGTTCCTTATGACCTGACATCGACGTATCAGGCGGGGGCGAGGCGGGGTCCTTCAGCCATCCTGGATGCGTCCGCGAACATGGAACTCTATGATGAGGAACTCCGCAAGGAGACCTATCTCGTCGGCATCCATACCGTGGACCGGCTTGAGCCGGACGCAAGGGGCCCCCGGGAAATGATCGAGAGCGTCCATAGAGTAATCGCAGACGTGCTTTCTCAGGATAAAGTACCGGTAATGCTGGGCGGTGACCACAGCATTTCACTGGGTGCCGTCCGGGCAATGAAGGAAAAATACCCAGCAATAAATGTATTACAGCTCGACGCCCATGCCGACATGAGGGATTCCTATCAGGGGACGCTCTACAGTCACGCCGCCGTGGCGCGCCGGATCTCCGAGTTGTGCCCTCTGGTGCAAGCGGGCATCCGCAGCCTTAGCGCGGAAGAGGCTTCCTACATGCCCGGCAGCGGAGTTGAGTCTTTTTCGGCGGATTTCATCCACGATGATCCCGGGTGGATAGAGAAAATATGCGGGTACCTTCATGGCGATATTTATCTGACTATCGATGTCGACGTCCTTGACCCGGCAGTCATGCCCGCCACGGGCACTCCCGAGCCAGGGGGGATCACCTGGCGGGAATTGTTGCTGCTTGTAAGGGAGATGTCGAGCCGCTGCCGGCTCCGCGGCTTCGATGTAGTCGAGCTGGCTCCCGTGCCGGGTCTGATCGCGCCCGATTTTCTCGCCGCAAAACTGGTTTACAGGATTATGGGCTATATCACCGAAACCAAATTCACTTAAAGGAGATGGGGAATTGAATAAAATGGTTCCAAAGGGGATTTTCTTTACCAAGGGTGTAGGCACCCACAAGGATGAACTCCATTCATTCGAAAGGGCCTTGAGAGAGGCCGGTATCGAAAAGTTCAATTTGGTTCAAGTATCGAGTATTTTCCCTCCTGGGTGTAAAATGATTTCGAAATCCCAGGGCATGAAAGAACTCGTACCGGGCGGTATAACTTACTGCGTCATGAGCCGGTGTTGCAGCAACGAACCGAAGAGGCTCCTCGCCGCTTCCATCGGGTGCGCCATTCCGGCGGACAAATCGGCCTACGGGTATATAAGCGAGTATCACGCCTTCGGCCAGACGGAGAAACAGGCGGGCGACTACGCGGAAGACCTCGCGGCGGCCATGCTGGCATCCACCCTCGGGATTGATTTCAACGTCGACGAGAGTTGGGACGAGAAGAAGGAAATATTCAAGATCAGCGGCAAGATCGTTCGCACTCGCAACGTTACCCAATCGACCATTGTACGCAACGGTGGATATACAACGGTGGTGGCGGCTGCGGTGTTTGTGTTTTGAAGGCAGGTACGAATCGGTTTTTAACGCCTCGAAATAATATAATATGAAGAGAGCGCTTTTGAAGGTCTCGGACATGAGGCCGATACATAAGCCGCAAATCAGGCTGTTGCTTCTGATTCTGTACACATGGCGGAAATCTTCCAACCTCCGGGGCTGTCTTATCTCTGTCTTGCTCCCCCCCTGGCTGGCTTCATTGTCTTTACCTGCCTGGCGTTGATTTCGCTGCTGAAGGGGTGGAGAAACCCGACCCATCTTCTCTTCGCGGGAATCTGCCTCTGCGGGGGCCTGATCAATATCGATATGGCTCTCGTTTCCCTCCTGCGCGACAGGGCGGCTGCTCTTGCGGCGGACCGTATAGTCTATCTGCTTTTTATTTTCAGTATTCCGGTTTATATCGGTTTCGTTCATTCGTTTCTCGGGATCACGCGCCGCAGATGGATCGTCAATGCCGCTTTGTCGCTCAGTTCGGTTCTTGTCTTTTTCACACAGGGCGATTTATTTATAACAGGGCTCCATGAATATTCATTCGGGAGAATCGCGCGGGCGGGTCCCGCATACCATGTGTTCTCTCTTTTCGGAGCCATGGCTGTCCTGTACTGCTTTTTTGTGCTTATCCGGGGCATGAAGGACGCCGCTGAAGGCACCCGGAAAAACAGGATCAAATATATCCTGATCGGTATGGGATTGAGCACTTTCTTGATCTTTCTCAACTATCTTTCCGTGGCGGGTCTGGATATGTATCCACCCGGAAATTTCAGCTTCGCTCCGGCTGTCGTCCTCGCTTTCGGTGTACTGAAATATGATCTTCTGGACATGGATGACGTGATCAGAAAAGGTATCGTCTATTCCGTACTGGTCGGTGCTTTAACTTCCATTTACTTCCTTATCATCTTTCTTTTCCATATCCTGTTTGTCCATTCGGGGTACAGCGACCCGGTTGTCCTTCCGCTCCTCTATGCATTCGTGATCGTTCTTATCTTTGATCCCCTTAAGGTGATCATGTCCCGGTTCATCGACCATACCCTTTTCAGGGGCAAGTACAATTATCGGAGAACCTTAAAAGAGATCAGCGGCCGCATGACATCCCTGCTCAGCCCCGAAGAGATTGCACGACATCTGCTGCATTCGGTTTCCGGGGCCTTACAGATGGGGAACAGCCGCGTGTTCATCCGCGATTATGAAAACGGATCTTTTCGTGGTTACTCGCTTGAAGGGAATGTTGTGCAACTGGCGGCAGGTCACCCGCTCGTCGGATTTCTCGAGAAATTCGCGAAGCCTCTGACCAGGATGGCGGTTCAGAAGAATCCGGCTCTTAATGGCGAAAAAGCCGTGGTTGAATTCTTCGATTTTGAAAAGACCTCGCTCGCGGTCCCGATTCTTCGGGGGGATCAACTGCTCGGCATTATCGCGCTCGGGGCGAAAAAGTCCGGGGAATTATTCGTCGGCGAGGATATCGAACTGCTGGTAACTGTAGCTCATCAGAGCGCGATCGCCGTCGAAAACGCGAACAATTTTTCCAGGCTCGAAAAGTTGAATCACAGCCTTGAGGACATAATCCGGCAACGGACGGCGGAGTTGGCGCGGGTCCTTGAAGAGAAGGAACGGACCATGGATCAGCTCATACGGTCGGAGAGTCTTGCCGCCATCGGACAGCTTGTGGCGGGTACGGCTCACGAGCTGAATAACCCTTTGGCAAGCGCATCCAGTCTCGTCCAGACCAGCATTGAGTCTCTTGCGCCGGCTCTGCGCAGAGGGGGGGATGCGGACGAGGATATTGTCAGCGATCTGAAATTCGCATTGAAAGAGATGAGAAGGGCAAAAGACATCGTCGCCAGTCTGCTCGGGATAACCAGGAATACACAGACTTACACGGAATCCGTGGACATGAACACTGTCATCGATGATGCGCTGAAAGTGCTTTACAATCAGTATAAAAATCTTGGCATAGATATCTCCAGAGATTTTGATGGAAGTCTGCCCCGGGTCGAGGGAAATTTCGCTTCTCTCGGCCAGTTGTGCATGAATGTCATCAGAAATGCCATTCAGGCGGTTCCGGAAAGCGGGGGGAAAATAGTACTTGCAACGAGGCATAGAAAGGAGGCCGGCACGGTGACGGTAACGTGCAGGGACAATGGAACCGGGATTCCTCATGAGATTATGAAAGACATCTTCAAGCCTTTCTTTACAACAAAAGAGGCCGGACGCGGCTCCGGCCTGGGCCTTTATATCTCGCATGAAATCGCGAGGAGGCACAACGGCAAAATATCGGCTGAAAGCGAAATCGGCGCAGGAACTGTGTTTACGATTGAGATCCCCTGCCGGCGGGGTTGATGCGGTGGGGTGTGCCTCGGTTCTCTGCGGGATCATCGCAAATTTTGACGGTGGTAAATAGTATATAATGAGAGATATTAAGAATAGAGACATGGAATGACAGGTCTGCTGATTGTAGATGATGAAGAGGGCGTCAGGCGATCCCTCAGGAAGGTTCTCGAGAGGGACGGTTATCTGATCTATCAGGCGGAAAACGGCATGGAGGCAGTTTGTGTCGTCTCAAATCACATGGATTCAATCGAGGTTGTCATCTCTGATTTCAAAATGCCCGGCATGGACGGTCTTGAGACTTTGAACGAAATAGAAAAGATCAATCCGGAGATCACCAGAATAATTCTCACTGGATACGCGACTATGGAAAGCGCTATTGAATCGGTGAATGCCGGCATCGACGGATTTCTTGTAAAACCTTTTGAGAATGCGGAACTTAGACTAAAAGTCAGGGAATGCAATATCAGGAAAAGATTGAAACAGTTTGTCTCTCAACAGGTCCTTTCAGCCATGCATATGGACGGGATGTCCATTGCGCCCAGAAACCGCAGGGTCAGCATCTTGTTCAGCGATATCAGGGGATTTTCGGAGTTGTCTGAAAAAATGGGACCCCGGGAAATTTCACATTTCCTGAATTCATTTTATTTTACCCCCCTGGACAATATCATTTTTGAGTTTGACGGCACACTGGACAAGCACATCGGGGACGGCATCATGGGTATTTTCGGGGCACCGGTATCATACGGGAACGACGCGGCCAGAGCAGTCATGTGCGCTGTAAAGATGAGGGAGGAAATCGCCGGAATAAACCGGCGTCTTGCGGACGGCGGGACCGGTATTTCAATCGGCATAGGCATCAGTACTGGAGAAGGAATGGTGGGGGTTTTCGGTTCCAACAGGAAGAAGGAGTATACAGTTTTTGGACGGGCTGTTAACTTGGCGTCCCGGCTGGAACGCCTGGCAGGCGGAGGTCAGATACTGATCTGTGAGGAGACATTCCGGGAAACCGTGCATGTCGTGGAGGTCGAGAAAATCAGTCGTGCTCACATCCGGGGCATCGATCGCAGGATGGATATCTACAATGTTATTGGACGGAAAGATCCTCTTGCTGTTTCATGATCACGAAAGCCTTGCTATCCGGGGTTTGACCAGCCTCTTGAAATCCGCAAAGGGCAGCTTGATCAACTCCGTGTGCGTGCCGGCGCTGAAGGCGATCTCTTCGTCTCCTTCCAGGGCCTGATCCGCGAAAACTTCCATCCCGTAGAGATTTCCGAAGGGGGGCATGGCGCCGACTTCGCAGTCCGGGAACATGCCTTTGAATTCCTCTTCTGTAGCCAGTTCCGCCTTTTTCGCGCCGAGCTCTTTTTTCAGGTAGTCGAAATCGACTTTGCTGCTGGCGGGCAGCACTGCCATAGCCATTCTGCCGTCAACGATCACCATCACTGTTTTTGCCAGATTCTTTCCCTTGATGTGGGCGCGGGCGGCGATTTCCTGGGCTGTATAGGCGGGAGAATGTATGACCGTGACGTACTTGATTTTGTTATCATCCAGAAATTCTTTCAATTTTTTCACTGGCATATGAGCCTCCATTTTGTGAGATGATTCCTGCCGTATATCCTTTTGTCTTTTATTTAGCATAAAATACGAGATAGAAAAAATGCCCGGCTTCAGGGGAGACGGAATGATCTCCTTTATTGTCAAGGATTTTCGGAACGGGAAATCAGAAAACCCCTGGCGTCTCGTGCT
>JBHGBI010000010.1:0-55515 GCA_041946925.1 Syntrophales bacterium
AAAGGCGAGGTAAGAGCTCACCAGTTTCCCGGGTGACCGGGAAAGCTTGGCAAACCCCATCCGGAGCAAGACCAAATAGGAGAACGCTATCAGGACGGCCCGTCCGAAGTTCTCGGGTAGGTTGCTTGAGGCGGCAGGCAACTGCCGTCCCAGAGGAATGATCATCGCCGCTCTGCGGGTAACCGCAGACGGTACAGAATTCGGCTTACGATCTGCTCCGACACTCCATTCTGAATCCGCGTCCTATTTACTTTGAGACCGGCCTCGATGGCTTTCGGCTATCGGTGTGGCGGTTTCTCAAGGCCATCAGCTTTTTACTTCCAGGGATTCTTTTGCTTGACTTCGTTGAATCATCTTTCCTATATTCGATCCCGGAGACAAACCGCGGAATAAAATTCGCCCGGGAGGGGATACATGCTTAGAATGATTTTTTTATTGCTCCTGACATTGCTCACGGTTCCGCACGTACAGGCGGCCCAGTCTACGATTACGGAGGTAGAAGGATACGCCTGCATGGGTGAGGACAAATCGAGAAAAGAGACAGAGCAGGCGGCCATGGCGGACGTGAAGAGGAAAGCGTCGGAATCCATATTGACCTATGTAAAAAGTGAAACACGCGTCAAGGATTTCGCTCTGGAGAAGGATATTGTTTCCGCCTACGCGAATTCGAAAGTAAGGATTATCGAGGAGCTTGAAAAGAAATGGTACCGGGATGCCGCGGCAGGGGATTGTTTCAAAATGAGAGTCAAGGCCGAAGTACTGCCCGATGAGAAAGCCATAGAGAAGGCCTCAAAAAAAGAAAATCAATCTCTCGATCCTTCCGCCCCTTTGAATATTCGTACATGGACTGATAAAAAGCACTACGGACAGGGAGAAAAAATAAAGGTCTATATACAGGGGAATAAGCCTTTTTATGCAAGAGTGCTTTACAGAGATGCATCCGGCGCCATGATTCAAATTCTGCCGAATCCGTACAGGGAAGCGAATTATTTCGAAGGCGGGGTGGTTTACGAGATCCCTTCAGGCAAGGACCGGTTCGAACTGGAAGTGAGTCCTCCTTTTGGCGAGGAAAGCATTATTGTCTTTTCGAGCACCTCCCAGCTCGGAGAAATAAATCTCCAGCCCGCGGGAGGGGTGTATAAAATAAATACCCAGTCCAAAGATATCGCGGTGAAGACGAGAGGAGTAAAGATCCAGCAAAAGATGTCGGGAAGGGAAAAGGAAATATCCGAATTCTTCGAAGACAGACTGATCCTGACAACGGGGAAATGAAAAAAAGCCCGGGGCGCTCCCCCCGGGCTTTTTAACCTGACTGCCTTACTTGATCCCCAGGCTCTTTTCCGTCTCCAGGATATCCAGCGTCGTCTTGATGACGGTGTCCGAATTGAGGGACATGCTGTCGATTCCGCATTCGACCAGGAACCTGGCGAATTCGGGATAATCGCTCGGGGCCTGCCCGCAGATACCGATCTTCTTACCCATCTTGTTCGCCTTGGTGATTGCATCTCGGACAAGGCTCAATACCGCCGGGTCCCGCTCATCAAAGACATGAGCCACCTGGGCGGAATCCCTGTCAAGGCCCAGCGTAAGCTGGGTGAGGTCGTTCGAGCCGATCGAAAAGCCGTCAAATATCTTGCCGAATTCTTCGATCAGGACGACATTGCTTGGGATTTCCACCATCATGTATATTTCCAGACCGTTCTGCCCCTGGATCAACCCGTATTGTTTCATGACCTCCACGACCCTCCTTCCTTCATCAAGGGTCCGGCAGAACGGGATCATGAGCTTGACGTTCGTGAGGCCCATCTCCCCCCTCACCTTTTTCATCGCCTCGCATTCGAGGGCAAAACCCGCCTTGTATTTTTCATCGTAATAACGGGAGGCGCCTCTCCAGCCTATCATCGGATTCTCTTCTTGCGGTTCAAAATATGATCCGCCGATCAGGTTCGCGTATTCATTGCTCTTGAAGTCGCTCATCCTCACGATGACGTCGTTTGGATAGAAAGCCGCGCCTATTTTCGCAACTCCCTGGGCGAGCTTGTCCACGAAAAAGTCGCTCTTGTTCTCATAGCCCCTCGTAAGTCTCTCGATCTCCTTCCGGACAGACTTATCCATGACCTTTTCGAATTGTATGAGAGCCATAGGGTGGATGCGAATGAAATTGTTGATAATGAATTCCAGCCTGGCGAGCCCGACGCCGTCGTTGGGGATCGACGCCAGGTTGAACGCGATATCGGGATTTCCTACATTCATCATGATCTTGGTCCTGGGTCTCTCCATGTTCTGCAGGTTGATCCGCTGTATCTCGAATTTCAGCGCGCCCTCATAGACATTTCCGATTTCCCCCTCGGCGCAGGAGACGGTCGCCTCCTTTACTTTCCTGAGCTTTTCCGTGCCACTGCCGGTTCCCACTATGCACGGAACCCCCAGCTCGCGGCTTACAATGGCGGCGTGGCACGTCCTTCCACCCTTGTTCGTGACGATGGCCGCCGCGATCTTCATGATCGGCTCCCAGTCGGGATCCGTCATGTCTGTGACCAGCACTTCTCCCTTCTTGAAGCTCTTGATCTCATTGACGCTCTCAATAACGTGCACCGGACCCACGCCGATCTTGGAACCGACCGCCGTCCCCGAGACTACCGCGGGCCTGCTCTCAAGGAGAACGTAATTTTCGAGAACGTTCACGTCCTTCTGGGACTGGACGGTCTCCGGCCTCGCCTGGAGGATGAAGAGCTCTCCGGTCTTTCCGTCCTTGCCCCACTCGATGTCCATGGGTTTGAAAAACCCGGCCTTTTCGGAATAATGATCCTCGATTATCATGGTCCAGCGGGCCAGGGTCAGTATTTCGTCATCCGTGACGCAGAAACGCTGCCTGTCCTTCATCGGGACCGGCGTTTTCTTCGTCGCGGCTCCCCCGGAGCCCGAGGCATATACCAGCTTGACTTCCTTTGTCCCCAGCTTCTTCTGAAGTATAGGCCTGTAACCGTTGGTGCTGCGCAGCGCGGGCTTGAAAACGTAGAATTCATCCGGGTTCACGGTCCCCTGGACGACCATCTCGCCGAGGCCGTATGAACCTGTGATCAGGATGGCATCCCGGAACCCTGATTCCGTATCGATGGAGAAGATAACGCCCGAAGAGGCCACATCGGAGCGGACCATCTTCTGGACACCGATGGAAAGCGCGACCGCCATGTGATCGAACCCCTTGTCCACCCTGTATGAAATGGCCCGGTCAGTAAAGAGGGAAGCAAAGCATTTCTTGCAGGCGTCGATCAGGGCTTCTTCTCCCGTGATGTTCAGGAATGTCTCCTGCTGTCCGGCAAAACTAGCATCCGGGAGGTCTTCGGCGGTGGCCGAGCTCCTGACTGCCACATCGGTGTTCTTCCCGTACTCGTCGCAGAGCTTTCTGTACGCCTTCACGATTTCCTGCCGGAGATCCTCCGGCAGCTTCGCGTTGTAAATTAGAGAGCGTATCTTTTTCCCTCTCTCAGCCAGGTTTTTTATGTCGTGTGTATCCAGATCCGAGAGGATTTTCCGGATCTTGTCCACAATACCCGCCGAATCCAGAAGATAGCGATATGCGTGGGCAGTTATTGCATACCCATCGGGTATGCGGACACCTTTGGATGTAAGCTCCCGTATCATTTCGCCCAGAGATGCATTCTTGCCCCCGACCTGGGGGATGTCCTTTAATTCCAATTCGTTAAACCATATCACGAGTTTGTCGTTCATTCATTTCCTCCTGGAGGTATGTCAAAATTAATTTTTATTTCAAGTATTTGAAAAACCTCTAAGCACGAGACGCCAATCCTTAAATAAATTCCAGCATCAAAATATCAATACTTAAAAAATTTTGATATTGGAATTTTGAATTGTTTAGTTTTCGGATTTTAAGGATTTGAATGGGAATGCGCCCCGGTCAAACGTTTTAAATTTAACAACTCTAAATTCATAAGTCAATTGGAAATATGGAAACACGATGCAGGAAAAGATGGAGCGATCAAGGCCCTTATCGATTTTCCAGCAGAGTGGGACCCATAAAAAAAGCCGGAAAGTTTTCCGGCTTTTTTATGGACTGCAAGAAATGGACAGGTTTATTTCTTGTCTTTATCTTCTTCCTCTTCTTCATCTTCATAATAATCGGCCACTTCCTGCGAGCCTTCAGGCACTTCGGTTTCAATCGACCGCGCTATACCCCTGGCGAGAAGTGCCGAGATAAGGAAGAGCAATACGATAGAGATTATCATGATGATGACGATGGTCGTTGTCCATGTCTTCGCTTCTTTCTCGATGTTCTTGGCGGTTGCTGTCGCCACTTCGTTGAATTTTTCCACGTCTACGCCCATTCCCACCCATCCGAATCCGCCGGGCTTGGGATAGTCGGTGCAGAAGAATGGAATCGGCGCATAGGCGACGAATTTCGTATGGCCTCCGAACTTGTACGTCTTGATCCCCGATTTTCCGGCAGCCGCATCTTTGGCGACTTCGGGGAGGTTGGGATCCATAAAGCCCAGGAGGTTCAAATTCAGGACTTCCTGGCCTTTCTTGATCTGTTCCTCATAGTTTTCCTTCGTGAGCGGCGGCACAGGTGAGCCGTCGGGCAAGAGGCCTTCTATATGGTAGTCGTTCGGGTGGACAATGATGAACCCTTTGTTGTCCACCATATAGGCGTAGTTCCCTGTCGACGCATCCGATTTGAATACGGGATTGGCCTGCGTAGGCACAATGTGATTCGTGAAGCCGGCAAGGTGCCGGTAGTCGAGAGACAACACGATGATCCCGGCAAGTCCTTCTTTGCCGAATACAGGTGTTGCAAAACGCACGACTCCCGAAAAAGTTTTTCCTTTTTCAAATTCGAACCGGTTTACATACCAGCCGGTCACGGCAGACACATAGACCTCTCCTTTATTGAGTTTGATCGTTTTCGCAAAGTAATCTTCGGATTTGTAAAAAGTGTTTTTTGGATTGCTCACGTTGCCGAGCGATGATTTCGGTGCGACTTGCCCGTTGATGATTTTGATCTGCTCGTTACCGCTCTTGTCAACCAGAGTCATCTCGGAATAAAGAGGGGCTGAAACCTGAGTTATTTTGTCGTCCTGTTTTACCCAGATATTTTTTCTGTTTTCATTCACAAACTGCTTGTAAGAGGAATCGGTTGTCGGGATGATTGTTGCTATTAAGAGATCCTTCTTTCTTTCCGTGAGGAAATTGGCAACCTCTTCCGCAGTATTGATAGCGCGTGCCTTGATTTCTTCCTGAGATTTTTGATCGAGAACGGTGACAGCCCGTTGTCGCGCGATATCCCCTACCTTGAATATGCCGTTGGCGATCAGGATCGCCATCAGCGATATGGGGATAACGATAAGCAGGAAGAAAACTCTGGCTACAGTAAAAAACTGCTTATCTTTCGTTTTTTCTGGCATTGCCTTATCCCCCTCACTTTCATTAATTTATGTTTTTTCCAGTGAGTCTCAACCCAGGAAGAAGCGCATGAAGGGGTTCGCATAAAGAAGGACAAGGGAGACGACCAGCGCGTAAATAGCGATCGATTCCGCCATGGCCATGCCGACAAGCATCGTCATCATGATTTTTCCCTGAACACCCGGATTTCTGCCGACCGCTGTACAGGCTCCGCTTGCAGCCGTGCCGATGCCGAGTCCCGCGCCCACGGCGCCCACGCCTATCGAGAAACCTGCCGCAATCATCGCTCCGATGGCAAAAAGAACCTTCGTATATGATTCACCCGCCGGAAGAGCTTCCGCGCTGTATGCAATAGGTGAAGCCAACAGTGTGGCGGCCGCCGCCGTTAAAAGGGTTAACAAAGTTTTTCCAAGTCTTCTGAACATTTTTTATTCTCCTTTCCACTTGTCTATTGATTTAATTCCCTTTCTCCAAGAAAAGAAGAAATTGCAAGGAAAGCCTGCAATAGATATGCCATGTTCCACCTGCCGGTGTCTGCAGTCTAAGGCGTGACAAGCATTACTGATTCGCGCTGCGGCGCGGAGATGTCGACGCGACCATTCCTTGATTTTTTAACATTTCATTAAATTCGGTTGAACGAAATGTTTAATGGTGGTCATATCCTAAAAAAATAAAAAAAGAAAGATGAAAATAGGCGCCCCGTTCTTGAAAAATGCTGAAAATTTATATTCTTATTGAAAAATTGACGCCGGAAAGGTATTAAAGCAGGACGGGTGCGAGATGACGGAAACAAAGTATTCAGGATGGAAAGAATGCAGGAAATCTTGACTGCCGTGACTTACCTGGTTGTCTGGCTGGGCTGTGAAAAGCTTTTCGGAATCGAGAGCGGGTTGACGAAACTCCTGATTTCACTCGGCGCAGCCGTAGGCGTCTACATATTGATCGCGGTAAAAGAACACCGGTCGAAAAAATCCGAAGGGGATTGACCTTGTCAGGCACACGAAAAATAAGAATGCCGATCTGGTTGACCACTCTGATCGTGATTGTGATGATTCTTCTCTTCTCCCTCATGATTTACAATGCCAGGGAAAGGGAGATGGTGGAGCAGTTCAATAAACAGCAGATGGCGATTGCCCGCGGCACGGCGGCCGGCATTGAGGATCTTATCGCCGGCATCGAGAAGAGCATAATGATTCACACGCGGCTCCGTGGTATTAGAAATGATGCGTCAGTGCGTGACCTTTCCAGCATCAGAATCATTTACGAAGACCTCGAAGGAAAAGTCGAATTCGTTGCCGCGGGCAATGGCCGGACATCAGCGGTTTATCCTCTTCATTTCAAGAAGAAGATGGGCGGAGGGCTGGATTTCCTTGTCCGTGAGGTGCAGAAGTGGGGAAGGACTTACATCAGTCATCTTGTCCGTCTCGAACAGGGCGGGTTCGGGTTGATCGCTGTCGCAGTCCCTCAGGCGGATTCCCGAAACCGGGTTTCCCGCGTCGTGCTTGCGGGGCTGTCGCTCTCCAATGTGGTAAAAAGGTACATTGAGTCCGCGAAGTTCGATATCTCCTGCGATGCATGGGTGGTGGACGACAATGGAATTATTCTCTATCATCCCGACGAATCCCTTATCGGCCGGGATGCCGCCGTACTGGAAAGAGCCGAGGCGCAAGGCGTATCCCTGCGGCAAAGGATGCTGAGCGGGGGTGAAGGTTGCGGCGAATACATGCTGGTGCATGGCAAGGAAATAGAAAAGAATATCATTGCCTATGTACCCGTCAATCTGAGTTCGCGCAAGTGGTCCATCGCTATCAGCACGCCGTATTATCTCGCCATTTCGAACCTGAAAAAGACTTTCAATGCTATCATGGCCGCAGCCATGATCCTTATCTTCGCAATCCTGGTCGGGAGTTTGGCGGTGATCCATATGGGACGGAAGCGGATACGCCTGGAGGAGGAATTGAAACACCTGCGCGAGAAAGACAAGTGGCAGGAAAGACTCGCCCGGGAAAAACGGACAGTCGAAGGTATCATAGAGGGTTCTCCTATCCCGACGTTCGTTATCAACCGCGATCACAAGATTATCTTCTGGAACAGGGCGTGCACAGAACTGACCGGCTACAGCGGAGAAGAGATGATCGGCACGGAACGTCAATACATCCCCTTTTACCGGGAGAAACGTCCAGTCATCGCTGATCTTATAGTTGACCGGGACATTGAGGGCCTCGAGAAGTATTACGGAAAAAGAGTTCAGAAATCCGCTGTGGTTGAAGGGGCATACGAAGCCAGTGATTTTTACAGGGATCTGGGGGGAAAAGAGCGGTACCTCTATTTTCTGGCGGCCCCGATCTACGATGAAAACAGGGAGATTATCGCCGCGATCGAAACACTTCAGGATATGACGCGGGAAAAGAGGATGGAGCTGGATCTGAAGGGATATGCGGAAACCCTGAAGAACGAGCTGAACGAGAATATCAAGCTGAAAAAGACTATCGAGGGGGTGATAGAGGGTTCTCCTATCCCCATGTTCGTCATTGACCGCGATCACAAGATTATCTTCTGGAACAGGGCGTGCACGGAACTGACCGGTTGCAGCGGCAGCGAGATGATCGGCACCGACCGGCAGTATATCCCGTTCTATCCGGAGAAGAGGCCGGTTATCGCCGATCTGATCATCGACAGGGACACCGAGGGTCTGGCTCGCTACTACGGCAAGAAAAGGGTCCAGAAATCGACGGTTGTGGAGGGGGCGTACGAAGCCAGCGATTTCTATGAGAATCTGGGCGGGAAACAGCGACACCTCTATTTTCTGGCGGCCCCGATCTACGATGAAAACGGCGACATCATCGGGGCCATTGAGACTTTGCAGGACGTCACCAGGGAAAGACAGATGGAGCTCGGTTTAAAGGAATATGCCGAAACGTTGAAAGACGAACTCGATGTCAATATCAACCTGAGAAAGGAAATTGAGGAGCTCTACCGTTACCTGCAGTCGATCATGGAAAGCTCGCCGGACAGGATATTCGCGCTGAGCAGTGATGGAGTCATCAATTATGCAAGCCGCGGTTCGGATACGGCCGGAGACCCAGGCCCGGAAGAGATCAAGGGGAAACATTTCACCGATCTTTTCAATCCGGAGCACCGGGACCTCATCCTTGCGCGCTGGGCCGATGTCAAGAGGGGGATATTCAAACCGTTTGAGATCGAGGTGGCCGGCAAAGGCGGACCGAGGAGAAACCTGCTGATAACGGCATCCCCGATCAAGGGGACGGACCGCTACATCATGGTACAGAGGGACATTACGGAATTCAAGACTCTGGAGCAGAGGTTCTATGAAAGTCAGAAGCTGGCCGCAGTGGGCCAGCTCTCTGCAGGCATCGCGCATGAGGTGAGAAATCCGCTGTCTTCCATTAAAATGAGCCTTCAGATTCTTGAAAAAAGGCTGAAGCCCGAGGGGAACGATCTCAAGCGCTTCAAGATCGCGCAGAAGGAGGTCGATCATCTGGAAAAGCTGGTCAACGATATCCTGATCTTCGCCAAGCCCGCCGAGCCTGATTTCCGGATCGCGGACATCAACGCCTTTGTCGAGCAGTCCCTGCACATGGCGGAGAAGGAGATTTCAGATAAAAAGATCGATGTCCGGATTCAATGCGACCGCAGCATTGCGCCTCTCAAGTTCGATTCTTCCATGCTGAATCAGGCGCTCCTGAATATTTACATCAATGCCGTGGATGCCATGGAGGAGAACGGAAAGCTGACAATATCCACGAGGTCCGTTCGGAACGGCGGCAAATCGGTCGAGATCGCCATCGAAGACAGCGGCTGCGGGATTTCCGCGCAGGACATTCCGTACATTTTCAACCCCTTCTTTACAAGGAAGAAATACGGCACCGGTCTGGGGCTGACCCAGGTGAAGAAAATCATCGAGCTGCATCAGGGGACGATTGAGATCTCCAGCAGGCTGAACGAGGGGACGCGGGTAACGATAACGCTGCCGGCCGAGTGACATGAGAAGGCAGTAAGATCAGAAGCTGAGAAGGTAAGAAGAAAAGAGCAAGTGAATGGATAGTGTCATGGCGAAGATATTGGTCATTGATGATGAAAAATCGATTTGTGAAAATCTCGAACTCTATTTAGCCGAAGAAGGGTACGAGGTGGTGACCGCCAATACCGGGACGGACGGGCTGAACAAGGCCGCGCAGGTCTCTCCGGATGTGGTGGTTCTCGATATCCGCCTTCCGGACATCGACGGCTTTACCGTTCTCGAAGACCTGAAGGAAGAGAATGAGAATGCCAAGGTCATCATGATCACAGCTCATCACGACATGGACACCACGATCAAAGCCATGAAGGAGGGGGCGTTCGATTACATCCATAAGCCGATCAATATAGATGAGCTGGATATCGCCATCCAGCGAGCCCTCAAGACAAGCGAGATGGAAAGGAAGATCGACGGGCTGCTGATGGAGCCCTCCCGGAATTTCAAAGTGGGGGATATCATCGGCTCCGGCAGAGCCATGCGGGAGATCTTCAAAACGATCGGCGTGGTCTCCCAGAGCAGGACGACCGTCCTCATACAGGGGGAGAGCGGTACGGGGAAAGAACTGATAGCCAAAGTCATCCATAACAATACATCTGCTACGGAACCGTATATCGCCGTCAACTGTTCGGCGATTGTGGATACGCTGCTCGAGTCGGAGCTCTTCGGGCATGAAAAGGGCTCTTTTACCGGCGCGATCAACAAGAAGCTCGGAAAGTTCGAGCTCGCCCGCTACGGGACGGTCTTTCTGGACGAGATAAGCGAGATGTCGCTGAACCTGCAGGCGAAGCTCCTTCGCGTTCTCCAGGAAATGGAATTCGAAAGAGTCGGAGGCAAGGACCGCGTCAAGGTAAACGCCCGGATCATCGCCGCCACGAACAAGGATCTCAAGACCCTCGTGGATGAAGGGAAATTCCGGGATGACCTGTATTACAGACTGAATATCGTCACTATCAATATTCCTCCTCTGCGGGAAAGGAGGGACGATATTCCGGCGCTGGTCGATTATCTTCTGAAAAAGATCAACCGCGATCTGCATAAAAAGATAGCCGGTGTCTCTGACGAGATGATGGAGATATTCATGAAATACGGATGGCCGGGAAATGTTAGGGAACTGGAGAACCTCCTCGTACGGGCCTCTGTCGTGGCAAAGGGACACGTCCTGGGGCTGGAGGACTTCCCCGATTTGACGGGCGGGATCTCCCGGACCGGCATGTCCGGGAAAACTGGCTTCATCTGCGAAATGGATGACGAAGGGAAGAGATTCTTGACCCTGGACGAGATCGAGGAAAGGCACATCAGGAGGATCATCGAGAGAGTCGGAAAGAACAAGGGGGAGATATGCGAGATCCTCGGAATATCCCGGCCGACGCTGGAGAGGAAGCTGGAGAAGTACGGAATACATTTCGAATAAGGCCACAAGGTATCTTTGCCCTTACCCTCCACTATGAAAATACATTCCGCTGAATTTCTGAAAAGTGCCTTCAATTTCTCGCATTATCCCGCCCACGCGCACCCCGAGGTCGCTTTCGCCGGCCGTTCCAATGTAGGCAAATCATCCCTCATCAATGCCCTTGCGGGCCGGAAAAAACTCGCCCAGACCAGCAATACCCCCGGCAGGACCCGGTCCATCAACTTCTTTCTGATCAATCGACGGATATGCTTCGTGGATCTGCCCGGATATGGATATGCCAGAGTGCACACGGAGATAAAAAAAAGCTGGAAGGTCATGGTGGAGCAGTACCTGATGGAGCGTTCCAACTTGCGGCTCGTCGTTGTGATCATGGATATCCGCAGGGATCCTTCGGAAGGCGACCTGAATCTCATGGAATGGCTGGATGCGCACGGGATCCCTTTTGCGGTGGTCCTCACGAAGAGTGATAAGCTGTCGAAGGGAGAGGTCCGTGCGCGCGAAAAGAGACTTCGCGCTGCGCCGGGCTTGCCCGCCGGTACCATTGTGATCCCTTTTTCCGCCGTGACCGGAGAAGGGAAAGATAAGGTCTGGAAGGTTATACAGGGCTATATTGGATAGAAGTCGAAAAGGCAGGAAGATGAGAGGACCGGTTTTCCGCTATCTCAAAAAGATGAAAGGCTTTTTTTACCAATTAACACTTGACATACCTCCCTGATTGGTGCATACTCCCCAGGATTGACCAATAGCTGGGTGGATTGCAAGTTGCTAAATTTATTTCATATTTTAGATCACCAAGTTCCCCAGGCGTACTTCAGAAGAAATCACCCCTGCCAGAGATTTTCCTTTATTTTACATGTGCATGGCGTGTCAGGCTCTTGCTTCCGGACCGGGCGGGATCCGGCGGGGATTAAGTGCGTTTACATGAATAGGAGATAACCATGTCGTCAACTGCAGCACCGTACCTTGAAATGTCGCAGGCCATTCAGGAGGCCGGTGGAGAGGCGCTGAAGAAATGTTATCAGTGCGGGACCTGCGCCGGGACCTGCCCCTGGAAGCCGATTTCGGAGTTCAATATCCGAAAAATGATACGTCTCGGGCAATTCGGTTTTGAAGGCATAGAAGAACACATGTGGGGATGCTCCACCTGCAAGTTCTGCGTCGACCGGTGCCCGAGGGGAGTGGAAATCATCGATATAGTCGCAGCGGTGAGGGGTGTTTATGCCGGAGGTGGTTTGCTTCCCCAAAGTTTGAGGGCTTTCGTGGGCAGCCTCTCCGCGAGAGGGAATCCCTGGACAGGAGATGCCGCAAAAAGAAATGACTGGGCGCAGGGGAAATACCCCTTGTATGAAGAAGGGATGGAATATTTCTATTTTACATGTTGCACGGTTTCTTACGACCCCAGAAATACGCAGGTCGCCCGCGCGACGGCGGAGGTTTTGAACCGGGCCGGCGTAAGCTGGGGATTATCCGGCACAGATGTAAACTGCTGTGGCGAGAGCGTAAGGAAAGTAGGTGACAGCGATCTTTTCGAGCGGCTCAAGGCGAATAACAGGGAGATCTTCAAGAAAAACAAGGTCAGGAAAGTCATAGTTATTTCACCACATTGTTATTCCACCTTTATAAAAGAATACGGTGATAACTACGAGATCATCCATTTCAGCGAGCTCCTGGCCGACCTGATCAAGAAGGGGAAGCTCTCTCCGAAAAAGGACTTCGGCGGCAGGAAAGTCACATATCATGATCCGTGCTATCTGGGAAGGCACAGCGGGATATATGATGCGCCCCGGGATATCCTGATGTCTCTACCGGGGATCGATTTCGTGGAAATGGACCGCATAAGAGAGCAGAGCATGTGCTGCGGGGGAGGGGGCGGAGGCCTGTGGGTCGAGAGGGCCAAGGGAGAGCGCTTGAGCGACTTGAGAGTCGAGGAGGCACTGGGTAAAGAAGCATCGGTCCTTGCCACCTCATGCCCATACTGTATCGCCATGCTTGAGGACAGCATCCGGACCATGAACGCAGAAGAGAGAATCAGGGTGAGAGACCTGTCGGAGTTGATCATCGAGAGCCTGGAATAAACAAGGAGTGTAATATGAGCAGAATAGGAGTCTTTATCTGCCACTGCGGTTTAAATATAGCGAAAACGGTGCGGGTCGGCGAAGTCGTGGAATTCGCGAGGACCCTGCCGGATGTCGTAGTCGCGGAGGATTACAAGTTCATGTGCTCCACGCCGGGGCAGGAGATCATCCAGAACGATATCAAAAAATACAATCTAAATCGGGTGATCGTCGCCGCCTGTTCCCCTCTGATGCATGAAAAGACGTTCCGGAAAGTAATCGAAAATGCGGGCTTGAATCAGTATCTCCTTACCATTGTGAATATCCGCGAGCAGATTTCCTGGGTGACGGAAGACGAAGATGTCGCGACGTTGAAGGCAAAGGCCATGATCAACGGCGCGGTTTACCGCGCGCGTCTCCTTGCTCCCCTGACCTCCCGCTTCATCGAGGTGAATCCAGATGTAATGGTGATCGGGGGGGGTATAGCCGGTATCCAGGCCGCGCTTGAACTGGCTGAAACAGGCAAGAAGGTCTACCTGGTCGAAAAGAGCCCTTCTATCGGCGGCCATATGGCGCAATTCGACAAGACTTTTCCCACTCTCGACTGCTCGGCCTGTATCCTGACGCCGAAAATGGATGCCGTCCTGCAGAACCCGAGGATCGAGTTGCTGACATATACTGAGGTCACCGAGGTCAAAGGGTTCGTGGGAAATTTCGAGATCACGATCAGGAAAAAGGCGCGGTACGTGGATCACGAGAAGTGCAATGCTTGCCTCGCTTGTACGGAAAAATGTCCCGGGCGGAGCGTTTCGGAATTTGACGAGGGTCTGGTAAAGAGAAAGGCCATCTATATCCCCTTCCCGCAGGCCGTTCCTCAGAAACCAACGATCGACCGGGCCGCGTGTACGTTCTTCTTGAAGGGAAAGTGCCGGCTTTGCGAAAAGATATGCGGACAGGGGGCCATTGATTTCGAGCAGGAAGACCGTTACGAGCAGATCAAGGTCGGGGCCGTCATCGTAGCGACCGGCTATGACCTGATGGATACGAAGGCCTTGGTCCAGTACGGATACGGCAGGTATCCCGGAGTCTATCACGGGTTGGAAGTTGAGAGACTCTTCAATGCCGCCGGACCCACGGGCGGAAAGGTGATCATGCGGGACGGGAAAGAGCCGAAGAGCGTTGCCATCCTGCACTGCATCGGCAGCCGCGACAAGAACAACTACGAATACTGCAGCCGCGTGTGTTGCATGTATTCTTTGAAATTCGCGCATTTGATGAAGGAGAAGACAGGAGCGGATGTCTACCAGCTCTACATAGATATGAGGACCCCCGGCAAAGGGTACGAGGAATTTTACTCAAGGCTTCTGGAAGAAGATGTGAAATTCATTCGCGGCAAAGCGGCCCGCGTTACGGATAAGACGAACGACTGCGAGGAACCGGGTAAGCTTATCGTCGAGGTCGAGGATACGCTGACCAGCCAGTTCCTGCGCGTGCCGGTGGATATGGTCGTGCTGTCACCGGCCATGAAACCGAGGAGCGATGCCAAGGATATGGCGCGTCTTTTCAATATCAGCACGGATAAGTACGGCTTCTTTATGGAAAAGCATCCCAAGCTGGCCCCCCTTTCGACTATGACGGACGGCGTATTCATCGCCGGGACCTGTCAGGGCCCAAAGGATATCCCGGATACGGTGTCACAGGGGACAGGTGCCGCCGCGGAAGCCCTGACGATCGTGGTGAAAGATAAAATGGAGCTGGAAGCGGCGACCGCTTTCGTCAATTCGAGCGCATGCAGCGCGTGTCAGAATTGCGTGAAGGTCTGTCCTTTCGGCGCGCCATTTTTCAATGCACAAAAAGGCGTTTCGGAAATCAATGAGGCATTGTGCAAGGGTTGCGGGCTTTGTGCGGCCGCGTGCCCGACATCAGCGATTATCGCCCGGCATTTCGCCAATGACCAGATTATGGCGGAGATGGAAGGACTGATGGAATTCTAGTGGCTTCACGGCAAATGGCCTCGGCCTTGGCCTTTAGCCAATAAATACATAGGAGAACAATATGGCGGAGTTCGAACCCAGGATACTGGGTATTGCATGTAACTGGTGTACCTATACCGGCGCCGACCTGGCGGGGACGACAAGGCTGAAATACCCTCAGAACCTGAGGCTGGTGCGTGTGATGTGTTCCAGCCGGATTAACCCCTCCTTCATTTTCCGGGCATTCCAGCTCGGGGCCGACGGCGTGCTGGTAGGGGGATGTCATCCGGGAGACTGCCATTACGGCACAGGCAACCTCTATGCGCGCAGAAGACTTGCGACCACGAAAAAGGTTCTGGAATTGGCTGGTATGGAACCGGGCAGGTTCAGAGTTGAATGGATTTCGGCTTCGGAAGGCAAGAAATTCGCGGAGGTCGTCGAAGAGTTTACCAACCAGATTAAATCCTTGGGACCCCAGAAGAAGTTCAAAATGGAAAGGGTGGCGAAGGCCGATTCCGGTAAATAGAAAGTTAAAAAGCCCGCTGCCGGCGATTGCCGTCGGCCGGGGTTCCTTGATGAGGGTTCTATGACCGACATGAAAGAGATAGAAAAAAAACTGAAGGAGGAAGCCGGGAAGCTCCTTGCGAGCGGCCAGGTATCCGTCGTCCTTGCGTACGGCAAAGGATATGACGAGAGGCATCCCATGCCCTATGCTGCGACCCGTGTCGAGGATGTCGAGGACATCGTGTTCAATGAATACTGCACGCCCAATATGGCGCGGTATCTGACGAAATACCCCGCGGGGACGAAGATCGCGGTGGCCGTGAAGGGTTGTGACAGCCGGGCCGTCGTTGTTCTCATTCAGGAAGGGAAGATTAAAAGGGAGGATGTCGTCATCCTGGGAATCCCCGTGACCGGCATGAAAGAGCAGAAGACAGGGGAGCCTGTGGATGGGGCGATGACGTGCGGCATTCCCAATCCGGTCCTTTATGATGTTTTGCTGGGCGAAGAGATAAAGGGCGATGCGGCGTCTCCCTACGACATTCTTGACGGGCTTGACGCCAAAAACGCCGACGAGCGATGGGAGTTCTGGAAAACGGAATTGGCCAGGTGTATCCGCTGCTATGCCTGCCGGAAGGCCTGCCCGATGTGTTATTGTGATCCCTGCTTCATCGATCAGACGAAACCCCAGTGGGGCGACAAGACGCCTTCCTTTGCTGGCAATCTTATGTATCACCTGACGAGGTTTTATCATCTGGCGGGCAGGTGCATAGATTGCGGGGAGTGCACCCGTGCGTGCCCGGTCAATATCCCTCTAAATCTGTTTCACAAGTTTATCGCCCGGGAATGCGAGAAGATGTTCGGCCAGAAGGCGGGTATGGATATTAATCAGAAGCCGATCATGGTCGATTTCAGGGTCGAGGATTCGGACGCTTTACTGGAATGAAGGAAAATGGCGAGGCTTTTCTGTGATCTATTTGGTAGAGCGCAAAGAGAAAGGAGTAAGGTGGCAGTTATAAAACCCCACTTTTTACTCCTTGCACCTTACAAAAAAGGAGCGGATCGTGTTAAAGAAAATTGCTCTTGAAAAAATCGGAGATTTCATCAACGCCCTGATGGAAAAAGGAAAACTCTTTGCCCCGGTCAAGGATAACGGCGGCGTGAATTTCCGGGAAATCAGGAATGCGGCGGATGTAACCCTGGATTTCTACAATACTGTGACAAGTCCCAAATCCCTTTTTTTCCCCCAGATCGAAGACATGATCAAATACAGGCTGGAGAAGGAAGGGCCCGTAGCGGAGCCTGTTTCTCTTGAAATCAAACCACAGGTTGTGCTGGGTGTCAGGCCCTGTGATGTGAGGAGCTTCGAAGTTATGGATTATCTGTTCAGGGACGGGGGTATCGTAGATCCGTACTGGGAAGAAAGGCGACGCAACACGACCATTATTGGGTATGCTTTCGACAGCGTCGATCCGGTGGATTTTTACAATACCTTCGATATTCATGCCGCCGATCCGAGGGGAAGCGATATCTTCATGATCAAGACGGATAAGCAGGTCTTCCTGAAAGCAATAACGAACAAGGGAGGGGAGCTTCTCGGCGGCATCCAGGTCCTTGCTGATGCATCGGCCGAGGACGCCAGCCTGGTGGATGCGACGATCAAGAAGGGCCCCGAGCTGAAAACACGGCATCTTTCACTGGAAGGCGTTGACAAAAAACTCGAGGAGATATTCGATGATCCTTTCTGGCATAAAACGTCGGCCGCCTGCCTGAGCTGCGGCGTCTGCACTTTCGTGTGCCCCACATGCCACTGCTTCGATATATGCGACGAAACGCTCTTCAGGGAGGGGAAGCGGTGCAGGACCTGGGATGCCTGCATGTTCACCAATTTCACACTGGAGGCGAGCGGCCATAACCCCCGCACGAGAGTGTTTCAGCGGCTCCGCCAGAAAGTGAACCATAAATTTTCCTATTACGTGACGAAATTCGGAGTCACATTATGCGTCGGTTGCGGGCGCTGTACGCGTTACTGCCCGGTCAATATAGATATTTTCTCGATCATCGAGGGAGCGAAGAAAGTGGAGGGCAAGAAGTAGAATATGAACCCCTATATACCCACACCGGTCAAGGTCGTAAAAATCATAACGGAAGTCGATACAAACGATATCAAGACATTCCGGGTGGTCTTCATGGATAAAGAGGACGAGGAAAGGTTCAAATATTTGCCGGGGCAATTCGCCGAGCTTTCCATATACGGCAAGGGGGAGAGCCCCATAGGAATCGCTTCTTCCCCGACGCAGCCAGGCTATATTGAATTTACTGTGCAGAAGGCCGGCATCGTGACGAGCGCTCTGCATGATCTTGAGGAGGGGATGCAGATTGGCGTGCGGGGTCCTCTCGGCCATCCATGGCCCATTGAGTTCCTCGAAGGAAAGAACATTATCGTGGTCGGTGGAGGGTTTGCGTTCACCACGCTGCGCTCGCTGGTGAATTATATGCTGTTCGATGATAACCGCGCCAGATTCGGCGACATAACGGTTATTTACGGCGCCAGAACCCCGGGTCTTCTTCTGTACAAGGATGAGCTTGCCGACTGGGAGAAGAGGAGCGACATCAATACGATCATAACCGTGGATAAAGGAGATGCAGACTGGAAGGGCAGGGAGGGCTTCGTGCCGACGGTCTGCAAGGAGACCGCTCCCAGTCCCGGAAACGCGGTCGCCGTCATCTGCGGCCCGCCCATCATGATCCGGTTCACGCTGCCCGTGTTTTTTGATCTGGGGTTCTCCAAGGAAAATATTCTCACATCCCTTGAAATGAGGATGAAATGTGGAATCGGCAAATGCGGCCGCTGCAATGTGGGCAGTAAGTATGTCTGCAAGGACGGACCGGTGTTTTCGTTTGCGGAGCTGGATAGTATCCCGAGAGATTTTTAGAAAGGCTGTTGACCGAAAGAGCATGCCTGTAAGAGAGGCGGATCATATAAATCCCAGATTCCAAATCCCGAGCACCAAGTAATTCCAAGGCCCAAATTCCGAAATCAAAAGGGCTGAACGGTTGTTTCGGACATTGGGATTTTTGGTATTGGAGTTTGGGATTTAGGATTGACTCCCGCGTAAAAAGTTCATGGTTCGCCAAGCTCACCATGACAGTATAGACGAAAACTCGACTTTTTATGAGACCATCAGGATTTTATGATTAAACTCCATTTTACAATGAAATTTCAATTCGCTTTTCAACGGAGGGGAAATTGTTCAAGGTAATAGAGAAGACTTTTTTGCAGGAAATCGTTGTCAGGATGGTCATCGAGGCGCCGGAAATCGCGCGGAAAAGGCGCGCCGGACAATTCGTCATCTTGATGATCGATGAAAAGGGAGAGAGAATCCCGCTGACTATTGTGGACTCGGATTCGGCCAAAGGGACAATCACCATCATCTTCCAGGTTGTGGGTAAGACGACGTATTGGCTCTCCAGGCTGAATACAGGTGATTACATCCGCAATGTCCTCGGGCCTCTCGGGCATGCGACTGAAATAGAGAATTTCGGCACAGTAGTCTGTGTTGGAGGAGGCGTGGGGGTCGGGGTGATCTATCCTATCGCGGCGGCTCTTAAAAAGGAAGGCAATAATGTTATATCCATTATCGGCGCGAGGACGAAAGACATTCTGATTCTTGAAGAGGAGATGAAAAGCGTGAGCAACGAGCTCCTCGTGGCCACCGATGACGGCAGTTACGGCTTCCACGGCTTTGTCAGCGCGGTTCTGCAGAATCAAATCGATTCGGGCCTGAAAATTGACAGGGTCTTTGCCATCGGGCCTGTTCCGATGATGCGGGTTATCTGTAATGTTACCCGTCCGTATAACATCAAAACCATTGTGAGCCTGAACCCGATCATGGTTGACGGGACCGGAATGTGCGGGGCTTGCCGTGTTTCGGTGGGAGGCCAGACCCGTTTCACATGTGTGGATGGTCCTGAATTCGATGGCCACCAGGTGGATTTTGGTTTATTGATGAGCCGCCTCAGGATGTATTGCGATCAGGAAAAACAATCGATGGAAAGTTGCAGGTGCGCAAGCCATGGAAACTGAAAGAAAGGAAAAGAGGGAAAAAATTCCCAGGCAGGCCATGCCTGAACAGGACCCGAAAGAGCGGATCAAGAACTTCGATGAAGTACCGCTGGGATATTCAGAGGAAACAGCGATGCTCGAAGCGAGGCGTTGTATCCAGTGCAAGAAGCCGGGCTGTGTCGGAGGTTGCCCGGTCGATGTCGATATCCCCGGATTCATCAAGCTGATTTCAGAAGGGGATTTCATCGGCGCGGCCCACAAGCTGAAAGAAACGAACGCTCTGCCCGCCGTCTGTGGAAGGGTTTGCCCCCAGGAAGACCAGTGCGAGAAGGTCTGCATTCTCGGGAAGAAGGGCGAGCCGGTGGCGATCGGCAGGCTGGAGAGGTTTGCCGCAGATTATGAGCGTAATCACGGTGATATACTGATTCCGAAGGTGGCGTCGCCAACCGGCAGAAAAGTGGCTATTGTGGGTGCCGGTCCCGCGGGTTTGACTATTGCCGGCGATCTAGTCAAGCTGGGGCACGATGTGACGGTTTTCGAGGCCCTGCACAAGGCGGGAGGAGTCCTGATATACGGTATACCGGAATTCCGTCTTCCCAAGGCGATCGTAGATGCGGAAGTGAATTACTTGGAAAAAATGGGTGTGAAAATAGTGACCAATGCGGCCATCGGTCGGCTGAAGACGATCGATGACCTGTTCAAAGAGGGATTTCATGCGGTCTTTTTGGGAGTGGGCGCCGGGGCCCCGGTTTTCATGAACATACCGGGAGAAAATTTCAGCGGTATCTATTCTGCCAATGAGTATCTGACGCGATCCAATCTCATGAAGGCTTACCGTTTTCCGGAATACGATACGCCCATTGCCCGCGGCAAGAACGTAGCGGTAATAGGAGGCGGCAATGTGGCGATGGATTCCGTCAGAACGGCGCTGCGGCTGGGTGCCGACAACGCCTATATTATATACAGGCGGACCGAGGTGGAAATGCCCGCCAGGATCGAAGAGGTCCATCATGCCAAAGAAGAAGGGGTCCAGTTCCGGCTTCTCACGAACCCCATCGAGTATATAGGAGATGAAAACGGCTGGGTCAAGCAGATGGTCTGCAACCGGATGGAGCTGGGCGAGCCTGACGAATCCGGCAGGCGAAGGCCGGTCGTCATAAAAGGTTCGGAATTCACCATCGATGTGGATACTGTGGTAGTAGCGATCGGGACAATGGCGAACCCCGTGATTCCCATGACCACGCCGGGGCTGGAAACCAATAAATGGGGCTATATCGTGACCAGGGGAGAATCGGGAGAGACCAGCCGCCGTGGTGTATATGCGGGCGGAGATATTGTGACCGGTTCGGCAACGGTCATTCTCGCCATGGGCGCCGGCCGCCAGTCGGCAAAGGCGATCCATACGTATCTGATGAACGGCAGTAAATAAGAGGGCAAGAGGGTGAGAAAAAACACTGTTTAATTCAAAAACCCGTTACTGAAAAAAATGAATCAAGAACGAAAAAGGGCCTGCTGAAATAGCGGCCCTTTTTGTTTTAAGATGCCAGTGACGCCTGTTTTCAAAAATCCGGGCTGTCGGTCTCGTGCTTTCAGCCCTTGACTATTGCCGAATGCCTGATGCCTTTTTTGAAAATGACAACACTAGGAAGAGAATTCCAATTGAATGTACCTGACGTCTGATGCCCGACATCAGATGTTCATATTAATGTCCTTCTTCCATAGCGCCCGCGATATACATCATCGCGAGGAGCACAAAAACAAGGGTCTGGATAATGGAAGTGAATATCATGAGGACAAAGACCGGAAGCGGTACCAGCAGGGGAACAAGCAGAAGTACGACTCCGAGGACGATATCCTCGCCCATGATATTCCCGAAAAGCCGGACCGAGAGCGACAGCGGCCGCGACAGATGGCTGATGATCTCGATCGGAAGCATGAGGGGGGTCATCCACCATACCGGTCCCATGAACTGCTTGAAATACTTTACGCCGTGAATGCTGACACCAACAATATGCGTCATAAGGAACACGGTCAGGGCCATGGAGACGGTTGTATTCAGATTGTTGGTCGGCGAGTCGAATCCCGGAATGATGCCGAGCAGGTTGGAAGTCAGGATATAGAGACCGAGCGTCGCAATAAGAGGAAAGTACTTTCTTCCATGCGGCCCCATGGTATCGACCAGCAAATTATCGAGACCGCTTACGATGACTTCCATCACGTTTTGAACTTTGTTCGGGTAAATATCCATCCGGCGGGTCGCCAGGAAAGAAAGAAATCCCAGAAGCGCGATAATCAACCAGGCATAAGTTACATGTGGAGGGAAAAAATGATTCTCCAATATCAAAAAGGGATGCATCTCAGTTAACCTCCTTGGTCCTCAGGATCAAATTTTTTTTTGAGACTTCAAGCACTGTCGTCACGACGATATTGATGACGACTACCGAGAGCCCGATCAGCAGGCCTATGATGTTAATGGAAAAATGCGTGATAAGAAAATAAATTACAACAGCGGTCACTACAAATCGGATATAGTACCTTACCATGATGAAGGATTTCGCCCTGGCGGAAATATTCCGGAAGGCCTTCTTCAGGCTCAGGTAAAGCCAGTAGAAATTGGCGATGCTTATCAGTCCGCCCAGCAACACGCCCAAAGCAAACGACGTGGAAGCGAAGACAAAACCGATCAAGGATAAAATCCCCAGCGCGATCCAGTTTCTGATCTCAAGTTTTTTTTGGAGGGGGTCTTTTTCTGTGCGGCTCATTTTTCAAATTTTTTTTCGGCTCGTCGCCGCCGTCGTCGGGAAAATTCTTCTTGATCAGGATGTATATATTCCTCAATCCGGCTACGATGCCTATGATCAAAAAAAGAAGGGCTAATTTATGCCCCGTTCCGAACTTCCGATCCAACCATGCTCCGAGGAGAAGACTTCCGAAAATCGCCAGCACCATGGCGAAACCGACGCTGCTGGCATATGCCAGCTGGATCATCAGGTTTTTTTTGTCTTTATCCATCAACGCCGCGGCTTTTAACATAAAGTGGCTTATAAGTCAATGAAAAAGGGCTTTTCACTTTCCCGTCTTTATCGATTCCTCATACCAGCGTATGGTTCTTTTGAGTCCTTCCCTGAAATCGGTCCTGGCCCTGAAACCGAATTCGCCGGCCGCCCTTGTCGTGTCCAGCATTCTGCGCGGCTGGCCTTCGGGTTTCGTTTCGTCCCATACTATACGTCCCCTGAACCCGGTCAATTCCACAATCAGGGCGACAAGATCTTTAATGGATATTTCAAACCCCGCGCCTATATTGACCGGAGCGCTTTTATTGTATTTTTCCGTGGCCAGGACAATCCCTTCCGCCGCATCCTCCACATAAAGAAATTCTCGGGTGGCCCTGCCGGTCCCCCATACGACGATTTCCTTTTTCCTGTTCAGATTAGCATCAACGCATTTCTTGATCAATGCCGGAATGACATGAGAGGAGTCCGGATCGAAATTATCGCCGGGCCCATATAAATTCACAGGCAGAAGAAAGATCGAGTTGAAGCCGTACTGCTCTCTGTAAGCCTGAGCCTGAACGAGCATCATCTTCTTGGCAAGCCCGTAGGGCGCGTTGGTTTCTTCCGGATAACCCTCCCAGAGATCGTCTTCCCTGAAGGGAACCGGCGTGAATTTCGGATACGCGCAGATTGTCCCCAGGGCGACGAATTTTTCGATACCGCGCCTGTATCCCTCGTGCATGACCTGAACGCCCATGACCAGGTTATCGTAAAACAGTCTCGCGGGATTCTCGCGGTTGAATCCGATTCCTCCGACCCTTGCTGCCAGGTGGATCACTATATCAGGCTGTGAATCATCATACAGTCGCTGGACATCCTCCATGTTGACCAGATCATAATGGGCCGACCGGAAAGTAAAAATACGGCGTACCCCGAGCTCCTTCAGCTTTCTTACCACATGCCTGCCGAGGAAGCCGTTGCCCCCGGTGATTGTAATGCGTTTTTCCTTGAGATTCATTCTTCTCTCTGACAGTTCGGCTGCTCTGTCTTTTCCTTCAGCCCTTTGCTTTTCGCTTCAGTCTTTCAGCTTTGCATCTTGTCTACGCTATCCGGTTATTCCCTTTGTGACCGGCATCGCACAGGATTTTTTCTTTTTGCGCGCGCTCCATATCGGCCTCGATCATCATGTCGATCAGGCGGTCAAAACCGACTTTCGGTTTCCATCCGAGTTTATTCCTCGCCTTCGAACAATCGCCGAGCAGAACATCCACTTCCGTAGGCCTGAAATATTTCGGGTCTGTCTCGACATGCTCCCGGTAGTCGAGCCCGAGCCTCCGGAAAACTTCCTCGGCGAATTCACGGACGGAATGGGTTTCGCCGGTGGCCACCACGTAGTCGTCGGGATCGTCCTGCTGAAGCATGAGCCACATCGCTTCCACGTAGTCCCCCGCGAACCCCCAGTCCCTTTTCGCGTCGAGGTTTCCCAGGTAAAGCTTCTCCTGCAAGCCCAGTTTGATCCTGGTCGCCGCCCGCGTGATTTTCCTGGTGACGAAAGTCTCTCCGCGGCGGGGCGATTCGTGGTTGAAGAGAATGCCATTGCAGACGAACATGCGATATGCTTCGCGGTAATTCTTCGAAATGTAATAGGCGAAGACCTTAGCCGCCGCATAAGGGCTCTGGGGCTGAAAAGGCGTATTTTCGTTCTGGGGAGGGGGCGCGGCGCCGAACATCTCGCTGGATGAAGCCTGGTAGAATTTTGCCTTGATCCCCGTCTTGCGGATGGCTTCCAGCAGCCTGAGAGTCCCCATGCCGGTGATGTCCCCCGTGAATTCCGGCATGTCAAAGCTGACCCTGACGTGGCTCTGGGCTCCCAGATGGTAGATCTCGTCCGGCTTGATTTGATACAGCAAGTCAGTCAACTGCCCGGAGACCGATAGATCGCCGTAATGGAGGTACATCCGCGCCTTGGGGTCGTGAAAGTCGGTATAGAGGTGATCGATTCTTTCCGTATTGAAAGTGCTGGCCCTCCTGATCAGTCCGTGGATCTCGTAGCCCCGGTTGAGAAGAAATTCAGTCAGATAAGAACCGTCCTGTCCCGTGATACCGGTAATGAATGCCTTCTTCATCGAATACTTCTGCCTCCAATTAATTCTTTCCCGCCTCGCGGTGTCTGTTGCCCGAGACCATTTATATCCTGTCGAGCGCCCTGGCGCACGCCTGTACTGTCTTTTCCAGATCCTCTTCCGTGTGTGCCGCGGATACGAAAGCCGCTTCGAATTGCGACGGAGCCATGTAGACGCCCTCCGCAGTCATCCGCCGGAAGAAGCGTGCGAACATCTCCGTATCGCTCTTTGCGGCTGAATGGAAGTCGGACACCGTCGTGGATGCAAAGAAGGCCGTGAACATGGAGCCCGCGCGGTTGATTGTGACCGGGATTCCCTTTCTTACAAAACACGATTTTATTTCATCGCAGAGTTTTTCGCTTTTCCGTTCGAGGTCCTCGTACGGCGGTTCCTCTCGAAGAATCTTGAGTGCGGCCGCGCCCGCGGCCATGGCCACGGGATTGCCGGAAAGAGTTCCGGCCTGATAAACGGGACCGTCGGGGGCCAGCTGTTCCATGATATCCCTTCTTCCGCCGAAGGCCCCCACGGGAAGGCCGCCTCCGATGATTTTGCCGAGGCAGGTCAGATCCGGGCTGATGCCGATGATATTCTGGTAGCCCCCGTAGGCCAGCCGGAAACCAGTAATCACCTCATCGAAAATCAGGATGATACCCTCTCTCGAAGAGATCTCCCGCAGGCCTTCGAGGAAACCCTGTACGGGGGGTACAACGCCCATATTTCCGGCAACCGGCTCTACGATGATACAGGCGATATCAAGGCCATGGAGTTGAACGGCCGACCGGACGGATTCGATGTCGTTATAAGGGAGGGTGATCGTCAGTTCCGCAAGTCCGGCCGGCACGCCGGGACTGCCCGGAATGCCTAGAGTGGCTACCCCCGATCCGGCCTTGACAAGCAGGGAATCGGCGTGGCCGTGATAACATCCCTCGAATTTGATGATTTTGTTTCTGCCGGTATATCCGCGCGCAAGCCGGATGGCGCTCATTGCGGCTTCCGTCCCCGAACTGACCATCCGTACCATATCCATAGAGGGGAAGGCATCCGTGATCAGTTTCGCCATCCCGACCTCCGCTTCAGTCGGAGCTCCGTAACTCGTCCCCTTGCGTGTGGCGAGCGCGATCGCTCTGCCGATTCCGGGATGGGCGTGTCCCAGGATCATGGCCCCCCAGGAAGCGACATAGTCGATGTATTCATTCCCTTCGACATCGTAAATCCTGGAGCCGGATGCTCTACGGATGAAGAGCGGCCCCGCTTTTACGGCCTTGAACGCCCTTACCGGGCTGTTGACACCGCCCGGTATGTACTTCCTTGCTTCTTCGAAGAGCTTTCCGGATGATTTCTTCATTTAAAAATATTTCATGCTGCTTTTCTTGAATTCTTTTTCCGACCAGAGGATTTTGTAATCGCCGACGCCGGTTGATGCGGCGATCTTCTCCAGAATCTGCCGGGGAAAGCGGTCCTTGAAGTGGATCATGCTGAAGACGGAGTATTTACCCTCGAAGGGCGGTTTCCTTTCATAGCAGTGTGTGACTTCACTGAAAGAAGAGAGTATTTCGCCCACATTTTCCTCGTGTCCCGGTGGAACTGCCCAGACGACCATGGCGTTCTTCTCGTATCCGGCTTTCGTGTGCCTGACGATGGCGCCGAATTTTCTGATGATGCCTCTCTTGCAAAGACTGAGGATCGTCCGGATCAGTTCTTCTTCGCTTCTGCCTATTTTCTCTCCAAGCTGCAGAAAGGGTCTTGCGGCCAGAGGGATGTCCTCCTGTATGAGCCTGGATATCTCTTTTTCCCTTAAAGTCAGCATGTATCTTCTCATAACATATTCAAATTGCTCTTGACAATTTTTTTCCCAGCAGGTAAGTACTTTATGATTCCCGGGGTGGGCTTCGGGAATCATGCTTGTTCAGTTTGCAAAAGAAAGGGGGTGGGGACATTTTACAGTTTGGTTGGCGAGTGTGTTTTTTGGAAAACAATAATGAAAGAAAGGAAGAAAAATGAAGAGAGTGATTTCTTGGCTGGTGGGAGTTCTAGTTTTCGTGGTCGCCGCTCCGTTTGCGGTGGCGGCGGAGGCGGCTGCTTCCGGTACTGTTGATTACACCAAAGCAATAGTCCTCGGATGCAGTCTTATCGCGGCGGGCCTTGCCATGGGGCTCGGTACGATAGGGACCGGTCTGGGGATGGGCCAGGCGACAAGCGGGAGCACTAATGCCGTCGGCAGAAATCCCGAAGCACAGGGCAAAGTCATGTTGACCATGATGGTCGGTCTGGCCATGACAGAATCCATCGCGATTTACGCCCTGGTTATTTCGCTTGTTATTCTGTACGCGAACCCGCTGCTGAAGTATCTTGCGGGCTAAATCCGGTATATTTTTAAAGGGAGAGGGAAGCGGATAAAAAGAGGACTTCCCCCTCCCTTTTTTTATTTTTCAGGCTGGTGAAAATGCGCCGCAACGGAGGAAAGAGATGAAACACGCAAATCCCTTTATGTGTGTTGCTGTTTCTCCGGGCCAGGCGGTAGGGCATGATGGATTTCTGTCCGACGTCTTGCAGACGAGGTTGTTCAGTGCTTGTAATTTCTTGAATGAACATCTATTCGGTTTGCGGCGGAACTTGAACTTTTGTTCTTCTTGCCTTTTTCTGCGCCTGCAGGCGCTTCTGTTCCAGAACCTTTTCCTTCGCCCGCTTCGAGCGCTTTCTTTTCTGACGCCGGATTTTTTCCGCCCGCATCTTCTCCGCACTCTGCTTCCCCTTCTGAATATTCTCGATGCGGTCGGTCAAAATGCGACGGGCCATGAAGCGGTTGTCGGCCTGGGAGCGGGACTGCTGGCATTTGACGATAAGGCCGGTCGGGAGATGGACGAGCTGGACGCAGGTTGCGGTCTTATTCACTTTCTGCCCTCCGGGACCGGACGACCGGACAAACGTCTCTCGCAGATCGCTCTCTTTTATGCCGAGCTTTTCCATTCTTTCCAGGAGTGCTTTTTCTTTTTCAGGGGAAACCGGCATAAAGGTAAGAGTCCAGAGGCTGTTCAAAACTTGTCCCGTATTCGACACAGGATGCTCGGACTGAACTCAGGACCGTTTATAGGGAATATACCCTGTCGCCGACAAAGGTGATCCAGTTCTGTTTCAGGATTTCGCTGGCTTCGTCCAGTTTGTCCACGCCGATGATCAGAATAGTTTCTTTTCCGATCCTCTCGATGGTTGTATAGATGTAATGGATGTTGATGTCCGCGTCCCGCAGCGGCTTCACGATGGCGTTCATCCCGGCGGGGTGGCAGGGCACTTCCACTGCCAGCACTGGGCTGACCTCGTAATTGAAATGGAAACTCTCGAGGATGGTAACGGCCTTCTGCGGGTCGTTAACAATCAGGCGCACCATGCTGTCTTCGGCGACGCTTGCGGCGGCGATCGCCTTAGTACTGATATCCTCATTATCCAGAATATCCACGAGCCGGGCCAGCGCGCCGGGCACATTCTCCAGTTTGACGGAAATCTGCTGGACAGCCATTATGAGGTTCCTCCCTGAGGCGTCGCGAAGAATTCGTAGCCGCAGGCGAATGCCTTTCTGTTGATTTCCATGGCGGCCTTTTTTCTTTCCCCCATAATCTGCTTGAGACTTTTCAAATATGTTTCCGGCGGGATCAGGCGGGTCCGCTTGATGTATGCTCCCATCATGACGATATTGGATGCCCTGGGGTCGCCCATTTCCTGCGCGATTTCTCCCGCCGGTATTTCGTAAATCTCCACGTCTTTTCTGTTGGGCCGGCCCTCTATGATAGAGGAATTCAGGAAAATGCCCCCTCCTGAAGCGGCCCTGTTCTGAAAGCTGTAGAGCGACGGCGTGTTCATGATCACCAGAAAATCGGGTGCGGACGCCACAGGGGAAGCGATTTCTTCGTCCGAGACAGCCACTGTGCAGTTGGCCGTTCCCCCCCTTACTTCAGCACCGTAAGAGGGCAGAAATGTTGTGTGAAAGCCCTGATTCATGGCCGAATGGGCAAGGCTGTAGCCCATCATCAAGACTCCCTGTCCGCCGAAACCGGCGAATATCGTTTTTACCAGCATTATTTCTTTTCCTGTCTGATATCCTTTATCACCCCGAGCGGGAATATTTTCGTCATGACATTGTCCACCCATCTGCATGATTCCAAAGGCGTCATCTTCCAGTTGGTCGGGCAATGCGAAAGGATCTCCACCATCGAAAAACCCGCTCCGTCTATCTGATACTGGAATGCCTTTTTAATCGATCTTCTGGCCTGGATAATTCTCGCGGGAGAATTTACCGCGCACCGTTCAATATAGCATGTGCCTTCCAGATGCGACAGTATTTCGCTCATCCGGATCGGATGACCGTCCAACACGGGCTCTCTACCGGGAGGAGTCGTCGTTGTCTTCTGGCCGAGAATGGTCGTGGGGGCCATCTGCCCTCCTGTCATGCCGTACACCGCGTTATTGATGAAAATAACAGTGATGTTCTCGCCCCTGTTCGCCGCATGAAGGGTCTCGGCTGTCCCGATGGCGGCGAGATCGCCGTCGCCCTGGTACGTGAAGACAATGCGGTCCGGCAGCGTCCTCTTGATCCCCGTGGCCACGGCGCAGCCCCTTCCGTGGGGTGCCTCAAGCATATCCACATCGAAATAATTATATGCCAGTACGGCGCACCCTGCAGGTGGCACACCGATCGTTATACCCCTGAGTCCCAGCTCATCAATGACCTCGGCGATGATCCTATGGACGATGCTGTGCCCACAGCCGGGGCAATAATGAAATGCGTTGCCTTTCAATGACTTTGGCCTGCGGAATACCTGTTTCATAAATAGGAGTTCCCGGAGCTCTTGTTTTTTGGCCAATCGGCCTGATGTCGGCATCAGGCGCCGGTGTTATTTTAACTGCTGTTCTATTACCTTGGCGATTTCCGCCGGGGTTGGGACCACTCCTCCCGGCCGGCCGTAAAAGCTCACCCGGTGGTCATCCCCGAGCGCGAGCCGGACATCTTCCACCATCTGACCCGTACTCATCTCGAACACGAGGAATTTGGAAATCCTGTCCGATAATGCCCTGATGGCGTCGGACGGAAAAGGCCAGAGGGTGATCGGGCGGATCAATCCCACCCTTATACCCGTCTCTCTCGACCTCTTGATGGCTCCTTTGGCCACTCTCGCCGCCGTGCCGTACGCAATTACGATCAGATCGGCATCATCGACCCTGAATTCCTCGAACCGGACCTCGTTTCTGACGATAGCCTGATATTTTCTGTAAAGCTTCCAGTTGTGTTCTTCTTCTCGCAGTGGATCCAATATCAATCCGCGGATGAACTTGCTTTTTCCTTCGCCCGCCCCCTTGAGGTGGAACTTGTCCGTGTATTGTCTCTGCTTCGGTTTCTTGAATACAACAGGCTCCATCATCTGGCCGATCATGCCGTCCGCGAGAATCATAACGGGATTCCGGTACTTATCAGCAAGATCGAAGGCGTCCATCGTCAGATCCGCGAGTTCCTGTACGGACGCGGGGGCGAGGACGATCACCCGATAATCGCCGTGTCCGCCTCCTTTTGTGGCCTGGAAGTAGTCGCCCTGCGAGGGGCTGATATTCCCCAGACCAGGTCCACCTCTCATGATATTCACGATGACTGCCGGAAGCTCATCCGCCGCTAGGGAAGAGATGCCTTCCTGCTTCAGGGAGATTCCCGGGCTGGAAGAGGAAGTCATTGCGCGGGCGCCCGCTGCGCTTGCACCCAGCACCATATTGATCGAGGCGATTTCGCTTTCACCCTGGATAAACGTTCCGCCTTCCACTTTGCGGAGGTTTTCCGCCATGTATTCCGTCAATTCATTCTGCGGGGTAATGGGGTACCCTGCGTAGAAGCGGCAGCCCGCTCTTATGGCAGCCTCCCCGATCACGCGGTTCCCTTGGATCAATGTCTTACTCACGGTAGACCTCGATGGCCACCTCCGGGCAGACGATTCCGCAGACGGTGCAGCCGTTGCACTGCCCGTTATCCTCAAATGAAACGGGATGATAGCCTTTTGAATTGAAATCCGTCGAGGTTGAGATCAGTTTTTTCGAACAGGCGTTCAGGCAGAGAAGGCATTCCTTGCAAAGTTCTTTATTGATGACAATGTAACCTTTCAAAACCGGACGTCTCCGAGGTGTCAATAAACTCGATAGACTTAACGGAATTGGACGGTAAAGTCAAATTTTTTTGCAGGAAAAATCTGTAAGAATGAGAATGACACCGCTCGATTTGCATGTTAAAAATGGTGATCTCGTGGTGAGAGCCAATCAAATTTCGAAGATCGCTGCCCATGTTCAATGCACGCCTTGTAAACGATCCTTTCGGAGATCCCGGAGTATATATTGAAATTCTTTTCAGGAAAGAGGCTCTTCTCTTTGACCTGGGCGATGTCCGGCCCCTCGCTCCCCGGAAGCTCCTCAAAGTGGACCATGTTTTTGTTTCCCATACTCATATGGATCACTTTATCGGATTCGATCATCTTCTGAGAGTCTGCCTGGGCCGCGACAAGGAGCTCGCGCTGTACGGCCCCCCCGGCTTTATAAAAAACGTCGAGAGCAAGATAGGCGCATATACCTGGAATCTCGTGGAAAATTATACAAACGATTTCGTGATCCGGGCAACGGAGATCGACGGCACTCATAGGGTCACCAGGGTTTACCGGTGCCAGAGGGCCTTTCGGCCGGAAATAGCGGAAGGCACGGAAGCTTTTGACGGCGTGCTCGTGGATCACGATTTATTTACGGTAAGAGGCGTTTTCCTCGACCACAGGATACCGTGTCTTGCTTATTGTCTTGAGGAAAAGAAGAGGATTAATATCAAGAAAAACGGTCTTGAGGAAATGGGATTGCCGATAGGGCCCTGGCTTATGGAATTGAAGGACAAGGTCCTTAGAGACGAGCCCGACAGTACACCGGTTGAAGTATGGCGGCGCGAGAAGGGGAAGCGGGTGGCTGATGAAACATATCCGCTCGGCATACTGAAGGAAAAACTTGTCAAGGTTACACCCGGGCACAGGATTTCCTACATCGCGGATGCCCAGTATAACCCGGTAAATATATCGAGAATATTGGAGATAGCCGGGAACTCCGACCACATGTTTATCGAGGCGTGCTTTCTTGATGCGGATGCTGAACGGGCGAGAGAGAAATATCACCTGACGGCGCGCCAGGCGGGTGAACTGGCCGGTATGGCAGGCGCCAAGAGGATCACGCTTTTCCACTTCTCTCCGAAGTACCAGGGCAAGGGCGAGTTATTGGTGCAGGAGGCAATGGGAGCATTTGAAAGCAAGACTGACCGGTAAGAATTGGCGCCGGGGATGTTGAAGTCTTCAGCCCGGTCCTTAACTATACTTTTGTAATCTGGAATCCCTCCAATTTTATCGCCACCGAACGCTGGAGGATGTCGATGGAAACCACGAAGAGATCTTTTTTTAAATCCGTCTTCATCACAATGCCTTCGATTCCCCGAAAAGGTCCGTCGATAATCTGCGCCTTGTCTCCGATGCCGGGATACTGGATGCGCTGCATTTCGATCTTTGATTCGACAAGGCGTTGTATGGAAGCGATCTGGCTTTCCGGAACAGGGATCGGCTCGCCGCCGTTTCTCTTTCCGAGGATCCTGACGACTCCCGGAGTGGTCAGGATATTTAATCTGGTTTGATTATCCTGTTCGAATTCCACAAAGAGGTATCCGGGGAAGACCGGAACCATGATCTTCTTTCGCCTGTCTTTCCTTTTGCTCCACACCTCCATCTTTGGTAGAAAGGTATGAAAGGATTTAAGAACAAGGCCTTTATACACCGTGTCTTCGTGTCGGCTTCTAGTGTGTACGGCATACCAGGACATGAATAGAGGACCTGACCTTTGTTGTAGTCGATTGAGCGTACCGTACTTGCAGCAGCTGTTTTTTTCAACGAAATTTTTCAGAGGCTGAAAATTACATGATTCAGATACTCGATATCAGAGTCCCCCTTGGACGGAGCGATGACTATGTCCGGAGCAAAATAGCGGAGATAACCGGGCTGGCGGCGGAAGAGATACATTCTTTCAGGGTTGTCAGGAAATCCCTGGATGCCCGAAGGAAGAGGCCTCCTGAGTTCCTGTATACAGTCGAGATCGCCGTACGGGACGAGCAGGCCGTTGCCGGCAGGCTGGGAGAAAATGTCAAATACAGGATAGTTGCGCAAAAGCCTGCCCTCCGATTCCATAAAGTCTCCGGACCGGAAAAAAGACCGGTCGTAATCGGCTGCGGTCCTGCGGGGCTCTTCAGCGCTCTTGTCCTGGCCATGAGCGGGATACCGGCCCTGCTCCTTGAAAAAGGCAAGAAAATCAATGAAAGACAGAAGGATGTAAGGGCATTCTGGTCTGAAGGAAAATTGAATCCGCAAAGCAATGTTCACTTCGGGGAAGGCGGAGCGGGCACGTTTTCGGACGGCAAACTCACCACGCGAGTGAGAAGCGAATACATCGACTTCGTGAAGAGAACATTTGTGGACATGGGGGCTCATCCGGAGATTATGACAGACGCGAAGCCCCATATCGGCACCGACAGGCTCCGCAAGGTCATCGTCAATTTAAGGAAGACCCTGGTCGAAATGGGCGTCGAGGTGAGATTCGGGGCCGCTGTGACGGGCATCCTGACTCATGGAGATAAAATCGCCGGGGTCGTGATCAATGCAAAAGAGGAGATCGCAACCGATTACCTCATTCTGGCGGCGGGACAGAGCTCGCCTGAGATTTACCGGATCCTGCAGGATATCGGCTCCTCTCTGGCGCCGAAGGCGTTTGCGCTCGGGCTGCGCGTCGAGCATCGGCAGGAAACGATCAACAGAATCCAGTACGGCCGCTGGCTGGGGGAAAAGGATTTGCCTCCGGCGGATTATTTCCTGACAGCGAGGGTTCCCGGAACGGAACGCTCCGTTTATTCATTCTGCATGTGCCCCGGCGGCTACGTCATCGGAGCAAGCTCCGAACCCGGCGGGATCGTGACGAATGGAATGAGCGATTACCTCAGGAACGCCGTCCATGCCAACAGTGCGGTCATCGTCAACGTCCGGCCGGACGATTTCGACACGGGCTCTCCCATATCGGGGCTGGATTTTCGCAAAACCTGGGAGGAGAAAGCGTTTGCCGCGGGTGGAGGGGATTATTTCGCGCCCGCGCAGAGGCTGGTCGATTTCATCTCCGGGAAGGAGACACTCAAGATACGCGAGACCAGTTTCCGGCCGGGAGTGAGGCCCGCCCGTCTTGATGAAGTCCTCCCCCGGTTTGCCGCCGAGGCGCTCCGGGTGGGGCTTTCAGTATTCGGGAAGAAAATGCCGGGATTCATCACGCCGGAAGCCGTCCTCATCGGGGTTGAGACAAGGACGTCCTCTCCTGTGAGGATCGTAAGAAGGGAGGACGGGCGAAGTGTCAATATTGCGGGCCTTTACCCCTGCGGGGAGGGAAGCGGGTACGCCGGAGGAATCGTGAGCTCCGCCCTGGACGGGATCCGCGCGGCGATGAGCGTGATAGAAGCCGTTAAAACCGGCTGACTGGATTCCCTTGCCGCGGACATCAGGAAAACTGCTTTTATACACTTTCGACTTTGGTCCTTAGCCTGCAGCGAAGCTGTGCGATGAGCGTTTTTCAAGAACCCGCTGAGTATCCCGGGCCATACCCGTATCATGAAAACACCGCCTCAATAATTACGTCGTCCCCCTTCCTGAATATTTTCCTGAATATCAGAGGGATGGCCTCTTCCATCCGCCTGATTCCCAGTTCCCCTACGGCTTCGATCCCTCTTCCGATGATTTTCGGCGCGGTAATCACGAGCAGCCGGTCCGCCAGGTTTTCTTTCAAGAAGGACGTGATGGTTTCCGCGCCCCCTTCCACGAGCAGTGAGGAAATTCCCTTTTCCCCGAGAAGGGCGAGCATTTTCTTCAGATCCACCCGGCCCCCTTGATCCTGGTCCGTCTGCCATACCTCGATCCCCATTTTCTCCACCAGGGCCCTCTTTTTTTTACCGTGGACTCCGGTAGCCACCAGGATTGTCCTCGCGATATCCTGCTGCTGCAGAATGCGGGCACCGGAAGGAATCCGCAAATGAGAATCAAGGACTATCCTGAGGGGATGTCTGCCCCTGACGAGACGGACCGTCAGTTGAGGGTCATCTCTCACAATCGTGCCCACGCCGGCGAGGACGGCGTCATGGAGGCTTCTTTCCCTGTGCGCGAATTTGAGAGATGAAGGCGAGCTGATCCATCTGGAATGTCCGGCCGCCGTGGCTATCCTCCCATCCAGGCTCTGGGCGAATTTGACTGTGACAAAAGGGATTTTTCGCTGTATGTATTTGAAGAATTTTTCATTGATCTCGCGGCACTCTTTTTCCAGAACACCGACTTTCGTTTCAATACCGTGTTTGCGCAGGATTTCGATCCCCTTGCCGCAGACAAGGGGGTTGGGGTCACTCAGGCCGATTACGACCCTGGATGGGGAGGCTTCCACCAGCCGGTGAATACATGGAGGAGTTTTCCCATGATGCGTGCACGGCTCCAGGGTAATGAAAAATTCCGCCCCCTTCACGGATTCCGTTGCGCGGTTCAGTGCGTCGATTTCAGCGTGGTCCCCTCCGAATTTACGGTGATATCCTTCCCCGATGATCCTGCCCTTTTTTACGATGACCGCCCCCACGGCAGGATTGGGACTGACCCATCCCTCTCCTCTTTTCGCGAGCATCAGGGCACGCTTCATGTATATTTCATCCATAACCGAATCCCGAAGTATGCGCCGGCCCTGCCGACTTGATACAGAACGGCCCCCGTATACTACATGCCTTGCATTTCACACAAGTTTTATGTTTTGTCTTTTCCTTTTTCGCAAGTTTTTATTGGTGAGGGCTGATTTATATGCTATAAACCTGTCAAAATCAGGATTAATTCAAAGGAGGTACTATGAAAGGCGTTGTCCTTGCGGGGGGGCTCGGGAGCCGCCTGTACCCGTTGACAAAAGTGACGAACAAACATTTGCTCCCGGTTTATAGAGAACCGATGATTTACTACCCCATAAAGATTCTTGTCAATGCGGGTATAAAAGAAATCCTGATCGTAACCGGCGGAAACAATGCCGGTGATTTTTTGAAACTGCTGGGCAACGGCAGCGATTTCGGCCTTAAACACTTGAATTATACATACCAGGAGGGAGAAGGGGGAATAGCGGCGGCTCTCTCACTGGCAGAATTTTTTGCGGATAACGGCAAGATCGTCGTCGTGCTCGGCGATAATATCATCGAGAACAATATATGCAAGGCGGTGGAGGCGTTCAGAAGACAAAAGGATGGCGCCAGGATCATGCTTAAAGAAGTCCCCGATCCCCAGCGGTTCGGGGTACCGGTGTTCGAAGGCAAGAAGATCATCAGGATCGATGAAAAGCCCTCTGTTCCCGCTTCTCCCTATGCCGTTATCGGGATTTACATGTACGATCACAGGGTTTTTGATTTCATAAAGACATTGAAACCGTCACAGAGAGGAGAGCTCGAGATCACGGATGTAAACAACTTTTATATCCGCGAGGGGAAAATAAAGTGGGATATTCTCGACGGCTGGTGGTCGGATGCGGGGACTTTTGAATCGCTGCAATATGCAGGAAACATGGTAGCAAAGACGGGAGCCAATAAATTGTGAACAAAAGACGCATGGAGAAGAGCTCAGGGCACAAGGCGCAAAGTAATACCCTCAATCGCCTTACTCCTTACAACTTACTCTTTACACGTTTCCCTGCGCCTTCAAATTGTGATCTCAATCACAAAAAAGGCATTCAGATATTGAATTAGATTAATTTTTCTTATAATGGTACCGATATGATCGATGGAGTCCTGGTCAAGAAATTGAGGGTTATTCCGGATGAAAGAGGCAGGTTAATGGAAATTCTGCGCCGGGACGATGATTTTTTCAGTCAGTTCGGCCAGGTCTACATGACGACTGCCTATCCGGGCGTGGTGAAAGGATGGCACTACCATAAGAAACAGCACGATAACATGACGGTTGTCAAAGGCATGATGAAGATCGTGCTTTACGACGGGCGCAAGGAATCAGGCACATATGGAGAGATCAACGAATTCTACGCGGGCGAGCACAATCCTGTTCTCGTGCACATCCCCCCGCTTGTCTATCACGGGTTCAAGTGCGTTTCTGACGAGGAAGCTATCGTAGTGAATGTGCCCAGCGAAGTCTATAACTATAGTGATCCTGATGAATTCAGGGTGCACCCGCATAAGAACGATATCCCGTACGATTGGAGCCGCAAGGACGGTTGATACGTTTCAATAATGCCGGATTTCTCTTTATTGTCGGATGGAAAGCAAATATAAGGACCCGATAAAGGCAAACCATTTGAAAAGATGGGACGCAAAGTTGCTGACCTAAGTTCCCGAGACCGGGATATGGTGGCAGGGCTGCCGGGCGGAAATACCTTCCCTCGACTGGTAAAACGGTTCTCCCGCGGCAGGCCGCTCTCCTCGAACACCTGATACCTGGAAAAGCAATGTTGGAGGAGATCCATACAACACTGAGGCCGCCGGGTATATATGAATTTTTTTATTTGCATAGTCGTAATGGTAACGGGCGCTGTGGTCGGCAGTTTCCTTAATGTCTGCATCCTGCGGATACCGGCCGGCGATTCCATCATCCTACCGCGTTCGCGCTGCCCCCGTTGCCGTCATGCCATACGGTTCTATGATAATATCCCGATCGTCAGTTATTTTATTCTGAAAGGGAAATGCCGTGATTGCGCAAAGAGCATATCTCCCAGATACGCGGCTATTGAGGCCTTGACGGCCGTCCTGTTTCTGCTTCTTTTCTCAAAATACGGCCTCTCGCTCGAATTTCTCTTTTACGTCGTCTTTACTGGCGCCCTCATTGTCATCGCCTTTATTGATCTGGACCACTTCATTATACCCGATGTAATCACCCTGCCTGGCATACCGATTCTTTTTCTGGCCGCTGTTTTTGTCATGAAGGCCAGTTTCGTGGACTCGATTCTGGGCGTGCTGATCGGGGGAGGGTCCCTGCTGTTGATCGCGGTCATTTATCAGCGGCTCACGAAAAGAGAAGGGATCGGCCTGGGGGATGTGAAGCTCCTTGCTATGATAGGTGCTTTTCTGGGGTGGAAATCGCTCCTGTTCGTATTATTCCTTAGCTCTCTTCTCGGTTCAATCGTGGGGTTGCTCATCATTCTGAGAAAAGGGGGCAATCTGAAGTACGCAGTTCCTTATGGGCCGTTTTTATCCCTGGCGGCTGTAGCTTATATATTTCTTGGTAATGATTTCATGAATTTTTTTATACCGACGTGAACTCAATGAAATGTTTCTCGCATTCAAGGGGGTTTTCTCTTGTCGAGCTTATCGTCGTCATCGGGATCATTGCTACGGCGCTTGCTATTGTTTATCCGGCCTTCCATGGCTACATCAGGAATACGAATCTCCGCTCGGCGGCTAGAGAGGTGGCCTCGGATATTTTTTTCGTGAGAGAGAAGGCCATTTCCGAAAACAGGCGATACAGGATTACATTCGATGTGGCCGCGAACAATTACACGATTGAACAGGGTACCTCCGCAGGAGGGCCGTACACTTTAGTTCAGGTGAAGCCGGTCAGTTCTTTTGGAAGCGATATAAGGCTCACGAATGCCGCGTTTGGAGGGGATGCCGCCATTGTATTTCAGACGAGGGGGACCGCGGAAGCGGGCAGTGCGGTATTGACGAACAGCAGAGGGTCAACGGCTACTGTTACGACGAATATGGCGGGAAGGACATATGTTCGATTCGATATGTACTGAGAAAGGGATCAGCCTGATCGAGGTGGTGGTGGCGATACTGTTGACCGCTATCGGAGTTATTGCGCTCCTTTCTCTCCAGCCCCAGGCCTGGGAGATGTCCGGCAAGACTGATTACCTCGGGCGGGCCGCCGGAATCCTCAATAGTGAACTGGAGAGAGTGGAGCTGTCGATCATGAATCCGAACAATTCCGTTACAGCAGGCACTACCTCCAGAACAGTGCTGACCAGCGGCGGGTCGTCCGCTCTCACCGGCGATGCATCGTATACGGTTCAAACAACAATTGCAAGCGCCGGCACTAATGTCTGGCGCGTAACGGTAGTAGTGACCTGGCCCGCCAATTCGACGGGCGTTTCAGGGAGCCTTCTCGTGACAAGGCAGGAACCTTTCAGGAGCTGATATATAATGAGCAGGCGTCAGATGCCGGGCTCCGGCGAAAGCGGTTATACCCTGGCGGAAGTCATTGTCGCCCTGGCGATCGGTGTCATGCTGCTCGGCGCTATTTATTCCGCCGTCGTAACGGGCCAGCGGTCGTCCGTTGCGATCGAAAGAAAAATCGCCGCTCATCAGGACGCGAGAGCCTGCCTTGAGATCATGTCCATGGAGATCCAGATGGCCTCGTTCAACCCGAATTTCGCAAGCGGCATCTGGAAGGATCCTTCGAATTGCGCCAGCGCATCTTCAACTCAGTCGAACAAGGGAATTCAGGAGGCGACCGATACCGCCGTCACCGTTGAAATGGATCTTAATGAGAATTCCATTGTGGGTTCCGGGGACGCCAATGAGATAATCCGTTATGCTTACAACAGTACGGACCAGTATATAACCCGGGCGACAAACTGCGGAAGCGCACAGCCTTTCCTGGGGGACGATCCGGCTGCGACGGACAGGCCCAGAACGGTCCGGGTGGTCAACGGGGCGGATACCCCGGTCTTCAGGTATTATAACGGAAGCGGCGCTCTTTTATCCCCTCCGGTCGATATACCCAGCATAAGAAGAATAGAAATTACACTCGTTGTGGAAACGGAGGATATCGATCCCAACATGGGCCAGAGAAGAAGAATGATTTATACGACCAGTGTCATACCGAGGAATCATGCGATATCACCGTAGAGAACAGGCATCGGGCTTCAGGGTGAAAAAAATCGAGGAGGTGAGTGGTTCTGTTACTCTGAGCTTGTCGAAGAGTGTTGAAGAGCAGAAGTCAAGGGAGATACGCCCTTCTTTTTGCAAAACATCTGCGTCGTATCATCATGCTGCCGTTGGTTTTGCCCTGGTTGCCGCGCTCCTCGCGACGTTGATTATTATGGCGGTGGGCATCCTGGCCTTGTTTCTGACAACCCGCGATATCAGGGTAAGCTACAGGGTGGTCGCGGAAAAAAAGACCATGGCGGCCGCTGAAACAGGCATTCATCAGCTTATGAGCAGCTTTGATCCGGAAAATCTCGCCGCTTCGGCAAGGACGAATATTCAGGCCGATCCGTCCGATGCCAGTTTCCGTTACTCCATCAGTACACCCACCCGTCCGAGCGGCGGCCCTGAAATTGTGCCGCTTGCCGGATATTCGATAGGCGGCGGTCAGCAGTGGGGACAGACCAGGTTTACGGCGGAAGTCACCGGGGAGAATACGCTTACCGGCACCAAGGTGCCGATCAGCATCGGGTTGGGTTACGGGCCTATCGAGTTTACAACGATGTCGAGGTAGGAGAAAGACGCAAGGCGTAAAGCCCTGGGCGCATGGGTGAAACCTCGACTTTGAGCCCAGTATATGAGGTGGATGTTATGCTGAAGAGACGGATCACATGTATCTCGTTTTTGATTGTGCTGATTTTTTCCTCTTCCGTGCATGCGGATGAAACCGCGCTGTTTACATCTGTCGCTCCGGATGCCCTGATTGTTCTCGATCTTTCCGGAAGCATGGACTGGAATCCGGCGGGAGGGGACAATATCTGGGGGAATTCTTCCTGCTCCGGGACGTTTTACAGTTGGTCCGGTACGGGGCATGATACAAACTGCAGCCGCATCGCTATAGCGAAAAGGGCCATCTTTGACATTCTGGACGACAACGGCAACGGGACGATCAACAGCCAGGACGAGACCAGTCTCAATATACGCTTCGGATACATGAGATTTACCGGCGGAAACGATACCGGCGGCGATTACAGCAGCGGTAATAACAGGCTTATCTGGGGCATCGGCTCGAAGTACAGCCGGATATACTGCAATGACGCGACGAGTTGTACCAGGACCAGCGGATCCTCTTCTTCGAACTGCGTCAACGGCGAATCCGCAAGCGGAGGAACTCCCCTGGCGGCGGCTCTGGATGAGGCCAGGCTCTATCTTGATGGGAGCAAAAGTTCAGACGCTGCGGCCTCCTGCCGGCAGAAATTTGTCATTCTGATCACGGATGGCGCCGATACATACGCCTGCAGCGGCAACGGGACGGAGACGCAGGCGACTCAATACAAGAGGAGGCGTGAGTCCGTGGCCAAGGCCAAGGCGCTGGCGGATGCAGGCTATAAGGTATTCGTCATCGGCTTCGGCTCGGCCATGCCGGATTATCTTGAAAACACTCTAAACTGGATGGCCTACTACGGAGGCACGGACAATCCGCAGGTGGCCAATTCAGGAAGCACGAGCGGCTATAATCCCTCCAGCGTGACCAGTTGTCAGGATTCCCCGACCACGGGGAATTGTGACGGATACCATACTGATTGTTTCGCGTCTTCCAATGATCCCGGAAATACGGCTCTTTCAGGGTATGCGTTCCTGGCCGCCAATGCCGACGACCTCACCAGGGCGCTGAAATCGGCCATCAATATCATTCGGGAGGCGAATTATTCCTTCTCCCAGTCCTCTGTACAGTCGTCCAGAACCACCGATGAAAACTATCTCTACGAGGGATCGTTTCAGCCGGTGAATAATGATTCTTTCTGGCTGGGTCACCTTAAGAAGTACAATATCAACGCAGACGGAACAGTCGGCAGCATGATATGGGATGCCGGGACAGTCATGCAGTCCCAGAGCGCCTCTGTCAGGAATATGTATACTTATAAGGCAGGGGCAATGACGAGCTTTACGACATCTAGCATCACGGCTGCAGACCTCGGCGTTGCAACGGATGCACAGAGAGACGGAGTCGTCGGATATTTCCGCGGAGAATCGTCTTTCAATGTTGACAACTGGAAACTGGGGGACATCTTCCGTTCGGCCCCCATCACTATCGGAACGCCTTCCGCTTATTACTTCGACGTCCGCGATACCAATAATGCCTTTACGGCGTACAGGACTGCGCATCCACGGACGTCGGCCAACGGATACAGGATGATCGTTGCCGGAGCCAACGACGGGCAGTTGCACGTGATCAGGACCAGCAGCGGCGAAGAGGCATGGAGCTTCATCCCCCCGAACCTGCTCGGCAAACTGAAGAATATCGCGCATTCCACTCATCCGACATCGCTGACTCACCAGTATTTCGTGGACGGTCCGGTAACGGTTGCGGACATCTGGATCGGCTCGGGTGACGGCACCAGCAAATCCTCCTCCGATTGGAGGACGATCCTTGTGTTCGGGGAAGGCCGCGGCGGTCAGGGCGCCCTGTGGAGTTCTTCATCATCGTGCGACAGCGGTTTGAGTACTCTCTATTCTGACTCTTATCCTTACTATTGCGGCTATTACGCTCTTAACGTGACCAGTACGACGTCGCCTGCGTTCATGTGGCGCATGTCTCCCTCTTCATCGGACGCCCCCTATCTCGGGGATCCCTGGAGTAAGATGATGATCGGCAAGGTGAAGATTAGCGGAAGTGAAAAGTGGGTGGGGTTCGTAGGCGCGGGTTATAACGGCGCCGACTGCAGCGCAGGGGGGGATTGCGACTCCCGGGGAAAGGGGTTCTTTGTCGTGGATTTGAGCAACGGCAATATACTCTGGAGCTATACACTTTCCGGTCATTCGGACATGGTCTACAGTCTGCCCGCGCCGCCCGCGATCGTCGACACGGATAATGACGGCTTCGTCGATACCGCATACATAGGCGATATTGGCGGGAATGTCTGGCGTTTCAAGTTCTGCCTGGCGAGCGACGGTTCTTCCTGCGGGACTGCACAATGGAGCGGAGGCAAGCTGTTCGGGTCCTCCACCGGCACGATACGGCCGATCTATACCGATCCATCAGTGGCCAGGGACAGTTCGGGGAATCTCTGGGTCTACTGGGGGACCGGTGACAAGTCGGATCCGACCGCATCGAATGCACAGGAAAAGTTCTTTGCCCTCAAGGATAACAGCCGCACTACTACGTACTCGATCAGCGATCTGGACAATATCACCTCGGGGACGTACAGTCTCTCGTCCTCAAAGAGCGGGTGGTATATCAACCTTTCAGGGTCGGGAGAAAAAGTGCTGGCGGATTCGGTTGTATTCGGGGGCGTGGTCTATTTTACTACATATACGCCGGCAAGCGGCGGCAATCCGTGCGAACAGGCGGGGGATGCGAAGCTGTACGCCGTGAATTATGTGACCGGCGGGGGCGAAATAGCCGGAGCGAGAAGTACGGATATCGGGACAGGCATACCCTCGGCGCCTGTTATTTCCATAAATCCTGTAAGCGGTTCTGCGGATTTGTATGTGACAGTGAGCGGAGGATCCGGAACGGGCGCGAGCACGACGAGAGCGAGCCTTACGCCCCCGGGGCTGTCCAGCAGGACGAATCTGCTCTACTGGAAGGATAAAAGATTGCCGTAAATGACCCCCGGGCTTCAGGCATCAGGAAAAGAACAGGCTAAGGTAAGGGCAAACGGCTAAAGGTTTGAGCATTTCCTTGCCCTTAGTATTGCCTTTACACTTGATTATTACTTCAGTCTAAAACTCGAAGTCATTAAAATGCTTGACTTCAGGGCGATATAAATATATGTGTCAGTCAAAAGAAAAAAGAGGGCGATCAGGGAGTACGAAATGGGGACTGAAAAAAGGTACTGTTCCATATGTGCATGGAGAGAGAACTGTGCGAAAAGATTCAGCGTAAAGACAGATTCGGTTGGAAATGTCTATTGTCCCGACTTCTCCAGGGATCTGTCCATTAAAGACGAAGAAGCGGGCAAGTAGCACATGCGTGCCGATCCCCGCGGGATTTGCATGCGGCGTTTTTTAAATTTCAAAAGGTTGGCCTATTTGAGCCAACTTTTTTATATTTAAAGCAGACGATCCAAAACACAGGTTTAAGGAAAAGATGGATCCATCTTCCTGAGCCCCTGGTCTTTCGTCTGTATTCTCAACTGCTTCCGAAGATAAAACTATATTACCGATCAGGATTCCGGCAACTGTGAAAAAAAGACTGACCGAATTGCTGCGCAATTCCATGAGGCGCTCCGGGAAGGATGTGCCGGCTCTCATGGAATTCCAGAATGCGATAGAAATGGAATTGACCAAGGATCCTTCTTTTGGAGATTACGCGTCGAATATTGCCATGGTTCTTGCCTCGCACCTCAGGCGGAAGCCGCGCGACATTGCGCGGATAATCGTGGAAAATATTGAGGATCCCGATCAAATCCTGCAGAAAGTGGAGATCGCCGGGCCCGGCTTTATCAATTTCTTTGTAAAAGAGAGTGTATGGGCGACCCTTCTGCGGGATATAGATGTACTGGGGGATCAGTACGGAAAATCGAATATCGGGGGCGGCAGACGGGTTCAGGTGGAGTTTGTCAGCGCGAACCCCACAGGTCCCCTCCACATCGGGCATGCCCGGGGTGCCGTTATCGGGGATGTCATTGCCAATATTCTGTGTGCTTGCGGGTTCTCGGTTTCCAGAGAATATTATATTAACGATGTCGGGAATCAGATGAATACACTCGGCAGGTCAGTCCTCCTGCGATACAGGGAGCTATCGGGAGAGAGGATCGATTTTCCGGCGCAATATTACCAGGGGCAGTATATATGCGATCTGGCGAGAGAGATACTGAACAGGGACGGGGATATCTATCTCAACAGGGACGAGAAAGAAATTCTCCCCTTCTTCATAACGTATGCGGCTGATGCGATTCTGGAAGGAATAAAGGAAGACCTGGGGTCTTTCGGGGTTGTTTTCGAAAATTATTTCAGTGAAAAGAATCTTTATAAAGACGACGGCGTGGCTGGATTGCTCGATGATCTGCAGAAGAAGGGATTCGTATACCGGGAAGGCGACACGCTGTGGTTCAGGACGACTGAATTCGGAGACGAAAAGGACCGTGTCGTTGTCAGGGATACAGGGGAACCGACCTACTTCGCCGCTGACATTGCTTATCACAAGGACAAGTATGAAAGGGGTTTCGATATCTTGATCGACATCTGGGGAGCCGACCACCACGGCTATATCCCCAGGATGAAGGCGGCCGTTCAGGCCCTGGGCAGGGATAAGGATTCGCTGAAGATCGTTCTTGTGCAACTGGTGAATCTCCTTAGAGGAGGAAAACCGGTCCCTATGTCAACGAGGGCTGGAGAATTTGTAACGCTGAGGGAAGTCGTCGACGAAGTAGGGAGAGATGGAGCAAGATACAATTTCCTGATGAGGAGATCAGACAGCCACCTGGACTTTGATCTGGAACTTGCCAAGAAGCAGTCCAATGAAAACCCGGTGTATTATGTTCAATATGCCCATGCCCGGATATCCAGCATTTTGAGGACTGCCCTCGAACGGGGATATTCTCTTCCGGCGTTCGGGGATGTCCACCTGGAGCTGTTGACCCTGCCCGAGGAGGTCCTGCTGATCAAGACTATAACCCGGTATCCCGAAATAGTGGAAGGGAGCGCGGTGTCTCTTGAGCCTCACAGGTTCACATTTTATCTCAATGACCTTGCTTCTGTTTTCCACAGCTATTATAATAAAAATCGGGTCATATCCGATGACAGGGAACTGAGCAACGCGCGGCTTTTCCTGGTCCGCACAATCGGCATTGTGTTGAGGAATGCGCTGAAATTACTAGGGGTTACCGCTCCGGAAAAAATGTAGAACGGCTCATGAGTGCGGGAATCCCCGGAATCCGGCAGCATCTTCAGTGCGGGATTTCCGAATCCATCGAACTATGAGCCGAGAGTTGAATCATGGCGTCTCCCGGTTTCCGGAATTTTGAATTGAAGCTAGGCAGGCTGGGTCTGGCCGTTTTTATTTTCGGCGCGTCCTGTCTGGTCTTTGTGGCTTTTTTCGCGGGTGTCATGGTGGGAAAGAATATCGAGGCTTATCCGGACAGGATATCCGGCAGTCTTCCGGGCTTTTTCAGGCAAAAGGCGGCGGCCCCTGAAGACGGTGTGGATACGAAAAAAGAGGAAGGCTCTGAAACTCAACCTGACAGGAAGGCCGAGTTGAATCTCACATTTTATGATACCCTTGCGGGAAAAAAAGAAAAGACGGCCCCCCCTCCGGCCGCCGTTGAGGACACTCAAAAGAGCAGGGATGTTACCGCTAAGGATAACCCAAAGGTCGGGGATAAATTCCTTATTCAGGTTGCCGCTCTGAAAGACGAGAAAAAGGCCGGAGAACTGCGAAAGAAACTGCTCGACCTGGGGTATCCGTGTGAAATGGATATTATGGATATGACCACGGGAGGGAAATTCTACCGGGTGAAGATCGTCGGGTTCGAGGGCCGCGCTGACGCCGAGAAAACGGCGGCAATTGTTGAAAAAAAGACAAATCTGAAATGCATGGTGATGGGCGTGAAGCAGTAAGCATTGGGATTTCTTAAACGCAAATCCAAAAGTCGTTCAAAAATGCTCAGGTGCAAAGCACTCTTTGAAATTCCAACAGAAAGCTCTTTTGTCCAACTTACTATCATAAAATAATATGGAAACAGCAGGGCGCCTTGTTCTGCTTTTTAGTGCATTATGTTTGAAAATCTAACCGAAAAACTGGACGGCATTTTCAAGAAGCTCAAGGGCCGTGGAAAACTGGACGAGGAAAATATCAGCGCCGCACTGAAAGATGTGCGCCTGGCTCTCCTTGAAGCGGATGTCAATTTTAAAGTCGTAAAAAAGTTTGTCGAAGACATCCGGTCAAGGGCTGTGGGGCAGGAAGTCATGGCAAGCATCAGCCCCGGCCAACAGGTCGTGAAGATCGTCCATGACCGGCTCGTGGAGCTGATGGGGGGCGCAAGCAGCCATTTAAAGCTGGGGGGGCGTTTCCCCGCTCCGGTTATGCTGGTAGGGCTTCAGGGATGCGGCAAGACCACGACCGCCGCCAAGCTTGCCCGCTTCCTGATGAATATGGAAAGGCGTGTCTATTTGGCCTCTTGCGATGTTTACAGACCTGCTGCGATCGAGCAACTGAAGCTGCTGGGGAAGGAGATCGGCGCCGGAGTCCATGAGGCAAAAGACCTGCGCGACCCGGTTGCGATCTGCACCGAGGCCCTGAGCGAGGCTGGAGCGGGAGGATACGATACGCTGATCATCGATACGGCGGGACGTCTTCACATCGACGCCGATATGATGGACGAACTGAAACGGATCAAGGCCGCGATCAACCCTTCGGAGATCATCCTCACGGCGGACGCGATGACCGGCCAGGATGCCGTTTCCGTGGCTGAAAAATTCAACGAACTGCTCGGGATCGATGGCGTTATCCTGACCAAAATGGACGGGGACGCGCGTGGCGGGGCGGCCCTCTCTCTGCGGGAAGTGACGGGCAAACCGATCAAATTCGTCGGGGTAGGGGAAAAGATCGATGCCCTGGAAGTCTTTCACGCCGAGCGGATGGCCTCGCGGATTCTGGGGATGGGGGATATCCTGACTCTCGTGGAGAAGGCCCAGGCCGCCATCGATGAAAAGACGGCGCGCGATCTCGAACAGAAGATCAGAAAAGATTCCTTTACCCTGGAGGATTTCAGGGACCAGTTGCTTCAGATCAGGAAGATGGGCTCTTTGAAGGATATTCTGGGAATGATACCCGGCTTCGGCAAGATAAAGATGCTCAAGGACGTCGATCCCGATGAGAGAGAGCTCGTGAAGACGATTGCCATTATTGATTCAATGACCGTGAAGGAGCGTTGCAATTACCTTATAATTGACGGCCAGAGGAGGAAACGGATCGCGAAGGGAAGCGGCACGTCGGTGCAGGATGTAAACAGGCTGCTGAAGAGTTATGCGGAAATGAAAAAGATGATGAAAAAGGTGTCCAGGGGTGGGATTAAATCATTACGGAGAGGTAATTTCCCCTTTTAATGATTGGAAATATATGTTACTTTCATACATTCCAATAAATCACAGGAGGTTTACAAATAAGGGATGGCTTTAAGAATCAGGTTAGCACGAATGGGAGCGAAGAAAAAACCGTTTTACAGAATTGTCGTAGCTGCTTCAGAATCCCCGAGAAATGGAAGATTTATAGAAATACTGGGTAATTACGATCCCAAGAAAGAGCCTGCCGAGATCAATTTCAAGAAAGATCGCGTGCTCGAATGGCTTTCCCGGGGTGCTGAGCCAACCTTGACGGTTTCTCATCTGTTACAGAAGAAAGGGATATCCGTGAAACAGCGGGAAGCGGACGCAGCCTTGTAGTTTTTTGTAAGATCTCTTTTTGCACGGGAATCAAACTTATAAAAAACCAGTGGAGGTTGTTGCGATGAAAGAATTGATCAAGTACATTGCTCAAGCTTTGGTTGATCACCCTGAAGAAGTGGATGTCTCTGAAGTTCTGGGGGAGCAGACCTCGGTCATAGAATTGAGGGTCTCGAAAGAAGATCTGGGAAAGGTTATCGGAAAGCAGGGAAAAACGGCAAAGGCGATGAGGACAATTCTCAGCGCAGCTTCGGCTAAGGTTAAAAAAAGAGCCGTCCTGGAGATCATTGAATGATGTGGCTGATTTTTTGGAGATAGGTAAAATCGTCAAAACTCATGGCCTGAAAGGCGCCATGAAATTCATATCCTATTTGGAGTCCGAGCGTGTCCTTCGCGGGATAAAAGAAGTCTATATCAAAGGGGAGGCGCGCGGGGAGGACCTGTTCAAGGTCAAAAGCATAAAGAAGAAGGGCGTTCATTTTCTTCTTGCTCTGCACGGAATAGAAAATCCTGAGGCTGCCGGCAAGCTGGTAGGCCGTTATCTATTGATCCCTGCCGAAAAACTCGAGAAATTGCCCGAAGGCGAGTATTACTGGCGCGATATCATCGGTCTGGAAGTCACTACGGAAGACGGGCGGATTTTGGGTATTATCACCTCTGTTTTCCCCACCGGAAGCAATGATGTATACGTATGCAAAGGAGCGGGTGCAGAGATCCTCTTGCCGGCGATTTCCGATGTCATAAGGGAAATCGACCTGAAAAAGAGGCGGATGTTAGTCAGATTGATGAAGGGTTTGTAATGAAGAATGATCCGCTTTGATATTCTGTCTCTCTTTCCCGGGATGTTTGACTCGCCGTTTAACTCGAGCCTCCTGAAAAAAGCCCGGGAGAAGCAATTTATCCAGATCTATATTCACGATATCCGTGCGTTTGCACAAGACAGGCACAGAACGGCGGATGATTATCCATACGGCGGAGGAAACGGAATGGTCATGAAGGTGGAGCCGGTCGCGAGAGCCCTTGAATCCATCGATCCCCTCCCCGGGTCACGGACGATCCTCCTCACGCCTCAAGGAGAGATGTTCAGCCAGGAAAAAGCGCGTGTCCTTTCATCCTATGCGCGCCTCATCCTCGTTTGCGGGCGCTACGAAGGCGTGGACGAGCGGATCAGGGAGAATCTCATTGATGAGGAGATTTCCATCGGCGATTACATACTGACCGGTGGCGAACTGGCGGCGATGATACTGGTCGATGCGGTTTCCCGCTATATCCCGGGTGTTCTCGGTAATGAAGAATCCGTCCTGACGGATTCTTTTTCTTCCGGTCTGCTGGAATATCCCCAGTATACCCGCCCGGCCGAATACAGAGGGTGGATGGTGCCGGAGATCCTCCTTTCGGGAAATCACAGGCAGATCGAGAATTGGAGGCGAAGAGAAGCGCTGAAGAGGACTTTTCTGAGGAGGCCGGATCTGCTGGAGAAGGCGGATTTAAATGAAGAGGACAAGAGGATTATCGAAGAACTTAAAAAAGGCAGAAGTTGAGAAGACAAGAGGATAAAAAAGCGGGATAAGATCGAATCGGTTTTTATTTTGAATTCATTTGGTGCTTGGAATTTGGAACGTGATTCAAATATGAATAATTTATATATCGTTCTCCTGCACTACCCTGTCTATAACAGGTCCGGAGATGTGGTTGCGACTTCGGTGGCAAACATGGATATTCACGATATTTCCAGGGTTGCCAGGACGTACGGTGTAAAGCGCTTTTATATCGTAACTCCGATTGAAAGCCAACGGGACCTGGCGTCGAAAATCATCAGGCATTGGAAATACGGATACGGCTCGCAATACAACGAAGCGAGGAAGGAAGCATTCCGCAAGACGGAAATACGAAGCACCCTGGGAGAAGTCGTCCGGGAGGTTGCGGATTCGTGCGGATCAAGACCCCGGATTGTCGTAACCGGGGCACGGCTCAGCGGAGATTTGATCGGCTTCCGGCAGTTGGGGGCAAAAATAGCGGCCGAGAAGGAGCCCTTTATCCTGGTATTCGGAACCGGATGGGGAATAACGGAAGAGACGGTTAAAAAAGCCGATTACCGGCTGGAGCCGGTCAAGGGGCCTTCCGATTACAATCATCTGTCGGTCCGCTGCGCAGCGGCCGTTACGCTGGATCGGCTGCTGGGCAGATAAGAACAGCCCTTTTAAAACCAATACACTTCTGGATTCTAATTTTATATTGACATAAACCGAACGAACGACTATAGGTAAGCGATTAAAAGCGGTTAATCGCAGTCAGCCGGGAGGATATTATTAAGATGAATATTATCGAACTCATCGAAAAGGAACAGATGCGGGCGGATATTCCCGATTTCAGCCCTGGCGATACTGTCAAGGTATACGTGAAAATAGTCGAGGGACAGAAAGAGAGAATCCAGGTATTCGAGGGGGCCGTCATCAGAAAAAAGAGGGGCAATAGCCGGGCCAGCTTCACAGTGAGGAAGATATCCTACGGAGTCGGAGTTGAACGCACTTTCCCTCTCCATTCCCCGGTCATCGACAGAATTGAGGTTGTCTCCAAAGGCAAAGTCAGACGTTCCAGACTGTATTACCTGCGCGGGCGCAAAGGGAAAGAAGCCAAAATCAAGGATGCCGGCAGGAGATAGATGGCCGAAAGTCAGGGCGCCCCGGGCTCTGTCTTCTACGAAACCGGGAGACTGATTCCGCCTTCGTTTTCATTTCAGCTTTCCGAAAATCAGCACAGGTTTTCCCGTCATGGATAGTTTCGAATCGGCTGCCCGCCGGCGCGGATTCAGGACCATAGCCGGAGTTGATGAGGCGGGCAGGGGACCCCTTGCAGGCCCGGTGGTCGCGGCGGCCGTCGTCCTGCCGGAGGGATACAGGGACAGCCGAATTCGCGACTCCAAGCAGCTCTCATCGAAAAAGAGAGACGAATTATATAAAGTTCTCAAGAACGACGCGCTGGCTATCGGTTTGGGGGTCATCGAGTCGTCCACTATCGACCGGGTGAATATTCTTCAGGCTGCATTGCTGGCAATGAAAGAGGCCGTTCTGAATCTTGCCATAGAAGTCGACTATCTGCTGATCGACGGCAATCACTCCATCAGCCTGTCCGTGCCGCAGGAAACCATTGTCGGAGGCGAGTCGGCAAGCATCTCGGTGGCATCCGCTTCGATTATAGCCAAAGTATCCCGGGACCGGATCATGGAGATCTACCACCGTCAATATCCCCACTACAATTTTTTGAGCAACAAGGGCTACGGCACAGCGGAACACCGCGCCGCCCTGAAGACTTATGGATGCTGTAAAATCCACCGCAAAAGTTTCAGGCCCGTCCGGGAAATCCTGCAGGGCTGACGCTCCGGTTCTCTTGCCTTCCCATGCGGGCGCATGTGTACCGACCACGGGACTCCATAGATAAGAGACCCTGACATGCCGCCGTTTATCGAATCCAACATCCAGAAAGGTAAATCGGGCGAGGATATCGCGATTTCCAGCCTCAAGAGGGCCGGTTACAGAATTGTGGAGAGAAATTACCGGTGCCTGTTCGGCGAGATTGATATTGTGGCAAGAGACGCGGATACGATTGTCTTTTTGGAGGTAAAGAGCAGAAGAACGGGAAAATTCGGGGCGCCGCAGGAGGCGGTAGGTCCGGCAAAGCAGGCAAAGCTCTCTATGATCGCCCTGAATTATCTCAAACAGAAGAGGCTGGATACAATTTCGGCGCGGTTCGATGTAGTAGCGGTATGGATGCCCCCCGGCGGGGAGTTCCGGGCCAAAATTATAAAGAATGCATTTGATCTGAAATTTGGAAGATAAATTCCAAATCACAAATTCCGATTTAACGCCTGTTCCGATATAGAATAATGGATCAAAAAAAAGGTATTCTCTACATAGTTGCCACTCCTATCGGCAATCTGGAAGACATGACCCTGCGCGCCGTTCGCATCCTTAAAGAAGTCAAGCTCATAGCCGCCGAGGATACGCGGCATACCAGGAAACTTCTGAATGCTTATCAAATAAAGACTCCAATGACGAGTCTGCACGACTGGAATGAAGCGCAAAGAAGCGCGTTCATTATTGCAGAGCTGGAAAAGGGGCACGATGTCGCCTACGTATCGGATGCGGGGACGCCGGGTATATCCGACCCCGGCTACATCCTGATCCATAACGCCGTTGCGCATTCCATCCGGGTTGTTCCTGTTCCGGGAGTTTGCGCCGCGGTCGCCGCCCTCAGCGCGGCAGGCCTGCCTATGGACAGTTTCGTGTTCTATGCCTTTCTTCCCCACAGGGAAAAGAAGGCGAGAGAATTGCTGCAATCCCTGAGAGACGAAGAACGCACAATGGTGTTTTACGAGTCCCCGAGGAGGCTCCTTCGGACGCTTCAAATCGTAGCGGAAACGATGGGAGACAGGCAGGTCGTAGTAGCCAGGGAGCTGACAAAAGTCTTTGAAGAAATCATGCGTGGCTCTGCAGGAGAATTGTTGAGTATTCTGGAGGGGAAGGAAATAAAAGGCGAAATTACATTGATCATCGCCGGTCGCGGAAAGTCGGGGACTTCCTCTTCCGAGGACGAGCTGCGGGATCTTTTCGACCGCCTGCGGAAAAATGCTTCACTTTCGACAAAGGATATTGTCAATGAAATAACCGGAAAGACAGGTCTGCCGAGGCGCTTTGTTTACAGGAGAGTCCTCGAAATGCTGAAGTCGAGATAATGCTCCCCGGCCTGCGCTTCAATGCCTGTTTTATTCCCTTGAACTGCCCGAAGAGGTATGATACAGGCAAACATGCTTGTGCCACCCTGATGGGAATGCGACTCCGGCCAAGCTGCTGCTATAATGAACGTCGTAAGCATACGGTCATAGCGGCGAAGATTGTCATGTGCCGCGATATGGGAGCCGGCATCGAGCAGCGGCTGTCCGGCTTTTGCCTGGATGATTTCTTCTGATTGTCAATTTTTAAGTGTCGCTTACTATAATTAAAAAATGGATGATAAAATGAAACCGGACAGGGATGGAAAACTTCGCTTCAAGGATCTGATCGACATCAAGAGCGAAAATCCGGAGGAGGCGAAGGTTTCGCTTCCAGAGCTGCAGAGTCGTGAAAAAAATCACGAGAGGAGATTCCCGGCGGAGGGAGATCGGATTTTCGATCTCACTGATGTAGTGGAGGAATTACCCGGCGAGATAAAGGTTTCCGGATTAAACGAAGTGGTTCAGAAGATGGTTTCCGAAATTGCCGAAAGAGTGGCAAGAGAAATGGTGCCCGAAATAGCCGAGAGGGTCATCCGCGAGGAAATCGAGAAACTGAAGAATACCGAAGGGCTATAGGCGAACCGGACAGGAATGTAAATGTCATTGAAATTATTGAAATCGTTTTGTCTGTTTTTTTGTATCTTCCTGGTTTTCGCCTGCGGAAAGAAGGTATCCCATAAAACTGTTCCGGACTACAGCGAAAGAGGCATTCGGTCAATCGGCGTTTTGCCGGCAATGAATAAGACAAACGAAATCCAAGCCGGCCGGATATTGAGAGAGAGGATAATCGAGGAGCTCTACTTCAAGGGCTATCCCAAGATACCGGGTACTACAATAGATGCGAAGCTTTCTAAATCGTATAAGGAAGGAGCCAAAATACCGCCGTCGGTGGTCGGGGAAATGCTGGGGGTCGACGCCGTACTGTACTGTACGATTTCTGAATGGAAGACCTCCTTTTTCCTGACATATGCCGTTATTTCAGTATCGGTTTCCTTTGAGCTGAGGAGCTCAAAGACCGGAGAAATTCTCTGGAGCACCGTAAAAAGTGTAAGCAGGAGGAGCCTGGATATTTCCAAGAAAGAAGTGGAACTGAAGACATTGCAGGATTACGAGGCCATTACTCATGAGCTGGTGGATGCGGCGATGGTGAATTTTCCAGAAGGACCTAATTTTATTGCGAATGCGCCGCAAAGGAAAAGCTGGATCAGGGACTGGTTTTGAGGGACGGGAGCATGAAAAGACTTGGGTTTTCAATTCTGATTTTATCCATTTTTTTGGCATTTTTTTCGGTCTGGCCCGCCCGGGCCGCAAAAGGGCCGATGCTCCTGAAAATGGGAAGGGGTGAAGCCAGGATAACGCTGCTCGAAGGGACCGCCAGTATCATGGCGGACGGGCAGAAGGCGTGGCGCCCGCTTGCGGTGGGGATGACGCTGAAAGGCGGGGATCAGGTCAATATCGAAAACAAATCCCGGATGGAGATCAGGCTTCCCGACCAGTCGGTTCTCCGTTTTGCCGACAACACCCGGTTCAAGATTCAGAAGATTGACATCAGCCGGGAATCGAATGCGCGGACGGCGGTGATAAATGTGGCTCTGGGAAAGACCTGGGCGAATGTGAACAAGAGTTTCGGGGTGAAGCCGAACTATGAAATCGCCAGTCGCAATGCAGTCTGCGGAGTCAGAGGGACGGTTTATCGGATGAATGTAGAAGACAATCAATCCGTCCTTGTACGGGTCTACGAGGGTGAAGTTAATGTCTCAGGCGGCAGCGGCCCCGAGAGAGTAGCCGGTGTCGACGGTCCTCCGAAGTCCGTGGCCGGTCCTGTATCCATTCCGGGGCCTGTGAGCGTGACCATGGAGCAGTGGGTTTATATAGTAAAATCCATGCAGCAGATACGCATCAGCGGAGACGGTATCGCACATAAACCCGAATCCTTTACGGAGGAAGAGGACAGGGATGCCTGGGTGGATTGGAATAAAGCCAGAGATGCCGGGATGGATAAAGCGGGCCCGGACGAGGAAGGAACCGGCGCGGGAGCCTGGCTTTTCCCCTTCGGTCATTAGCCTTTCACCTTGGCATATATTTTTAAACAGCCTGTAAAACAGAAGTTTTTCAAACGTGCTGATGTCTGGCGCCTGAACCCATGAACATCCCTAATCTGTTGACTCTTCTCAGAATTATTCTCGTTCCTGTGATGGTCATATGTCTCATCCAGGGTCTGCTTTTAAGGGCGTTAATTGTATTTGTTATAGCGAGTATTACGGACGGGCTTGACGGTTTTCTGGCAAGAATTTTGAAGCAGAAGTCAATCCTGGGAGCATATCTCGATCCGCTGGCCGACAAGGCGCTGATCGCGAGTTCTTTCATTACTCTTTCTATCATCGACACCATACCCGGGTGGCTGACCGTAATCGTCATCAGCCGGGATTTCGTGATTCTCATCGGTATCTGTGTACTGGTCATAATGTCGATTCCCTTCGAGGTTCATCCCGCATTTATCAGCAAAATTACCACGGCATTTCAGCTTGTGACGATTTTCTTCTCTCTCATGTGTATGGCCCTGCCGGAGTACTTCAGTATCCGATATATTTCTGCATTGTTCTGGGCGACCGCCCTGGTCACAATCGCCTCCGGATTGAATTACATCGTAAAGGGAGTCAGGTACATAAATAATTCAACATAAAGAATATTGTTCAAGATTTTTATCTTGACACGATTCTTTTTTGTTGTTAATTATCAAGCTCTTTAAAGGAATTCGTAGGCACGTAGCTCAGGGGGAGAGCGCCATCCTGACGCGGTGGATGTCCAGGGTTCAA
>JBHGBI010000100.1:0-5217 GCA_041946925.1 Syntrophales bacterium
CGCGACTCCTGCGTCCCGAACGCAGTGCCCTACCAAGCTGGGCCACATCCCGACAACCAAGAAATTATAAAATTTGCTTATAAAAGTCCACCATTTTTTACGTGCCGGGCGATTGTTTTTTGGGAAAAATAATGATATAGAAGCAACAAAAAAGAGCGGGGTATGAACCGTGATCATTTATGATCTCCGGTGTGAAAGAAACCATAACTTCGAGGGCTGGTTTAAAAGCAGGGCGGCTTTTGAAGAACAGAAGATGAAAAAGCTGATCGTCTGTCCCGTGTGCGGCGCCTCCGATGTAAATATGGTACCATCATCCATCTCGATCATGGCAAAGGATGTAAAAGAGCCGGAAAGGCGCGCTAAAGAGATATCGCCCCTGAAGGCGCTCCAGTACTTTCATGAATTTCTCGATAAGAATTTCGAGGAAGTGGGAAACAAATTCGCCGAGATCGCGCTGAAAATCCACGCGGGTGAAGAAGACAAGAGAAACATCAAAGGGACCACGACAAAAGAAGAGGAAGAGGTGCTGAAAGAGGCGGGCGTGCAATTCATCAAAGTGCCGGTGCCCAAATTTGACAGTTGAGCTTTTGCTCTTTTTGTTCGATAGGGAAGGGTCGGTGTTCATCTGACCCTTTTTTTGCATATTCATGAATCAACGGGCCCGTAAAAAGTCGAGATGGCATAGTTGCGTGGTGAGCTTGTCAAACAGTGGATTTTTTACGAAAACATTCTAAATGACGGTCTTGAAAACATGAAACCGAAGGGTGAAAGCGTATTGGAGCTTGTCGGGAATACACCGCTTGTGGAAATCCGCCGGTTGAATCCCAACCCAAACGTGAGAATTTTTGCAAAACTGGAGAGCTACAATCCAGGCGGCTCCGTCAAGGACAGGATCGCGCTGTCGATGATCGAGCGGGCCGAAGCGAGAGGGGAGTTGACCAGGGATAAAACCATCCTGGAAGCGACCAGCGGGAATACGGGTATCGGCCTTGCGATGATCGCCGCGGTCAAGGGGTACAAGCTGCTTCTGATGATGCCGGAATCTGCAAGCGAGGAAAGGAAGAAAATACTCAGAGCCCTGGGGGCGGAACTGCGATTGACGCCCGCCGATCTCGGCACGGATGGATCCATCGAGGAGGCGTACAATCTTGCCCGGGAGCACGCGGATCAGTACTTCTGCACAGACCAGTTTAACAACGAAGATAACATTGCAGCCCACTATTACGGCACAGCGGAAGAGATCTGGCGTCAGACGGAGGGCAAGGTGACCATGGTTGTCTGCGCGCTGGGGACGTCCGGTACGGCCATGGGGATTTCAAAAAGGCTGAAGGAATACAATCCCGCGGTGAAGATCATCGGTGTGGAGCCTTATCTCAGGCACAAGATCCAGGGGCTCAAGAATATGAAAGAATCGTACAGGCCGGGTATCTATGACCGGAACCGCCTGGATGAAAAAGTAAATATTCTGGACGAAGATGCCTTTGAGATGGCAAGGAGGATCACCCTGGAGGAAGGCATTCTGGCGGGAATGAGCTCCGGCGCGGCCATGCACGTTGCAGCCGAAAAGGCGAAAGAACTGAAGACGGGGCTCATTGTTGTCATATTTCCGGACGGCGCGGAGCGCTATCTCAGCACGGAACTCTTTGCGGATAAACATAAAACCACCCTGAAGCTTTATAATACACTGACCAGGACGAAAGATTTTTTCCAGCCGATCAATTCCGAACAGATCCGTATGCACACATGCGGGCTGACGGTCCATGATGTGCCTCATATAGGCAGTTACCGTCGCTTTGTGGTTTCGGATATGATTATGCGGTATCTGGAGTACAAAGGATACAGGGTACAGCATTTTACGAATATCATTGATCTGGCCGACCGGTCGATCAAGGGCGCGGAACGGGCCGGAATGAATCTGAAGGAATTCACCGACAGCTTTCTCGACAAATTTCAGAAAGACATCGCGGAGCTCAATATAAGGCGCGACACCCGTTACCCCCGGGCAAGCGAGAATGTCGAGGACATGCTGAAGCTGGCCGAAAAGCTGGTGGAGAAAGGATACGCTTACGAAAAGCTGAAATCCATTTATTTCGATATTTCGAAGTTAAGCGATTACGGCGTTATGTCCAACATCGATCTCGGGAAAGTCCGTCATGAGAGGACGGTCGATCTGGATGATTACGAAAAAGACAATCCAATGGATTTCACCCTCTTGAAGCGATCCAATCTGGCTGAACTGAAAAAGGGCGTCTTTTACAAGACGCGCTGGGGGAACGTCCGTCCGAGCTGGCATCTCGAATGCGCGGCCATCTCCATGAAATATCTGGGAGATACGTTCGATATTCATTCCAGCGGCGCCGATATCGTTTTTCCCCATTGCGAAAACGTCATGGCTATCGGAAAGGCCGCGACCGGGAAACAACCGGCTAATTATTGGCTCAATACGGAGTTGGTTTTCCGTGACGGGAAAAAGATGTCCAGATCGCTTAATAATTATTTTACGCTGGAAGACCTTCGGAAGAGAGGATATCAGGGCAAGGAGGTACGGTATTTTCTTCTCAGCTCGCATTATAGAAAACCTCTGAACTTTTCTTTCGGCGCACTTGATACGGCCAGGAATACCGTAAGACACCTGAACGGGTTCATCCAGCGGCTGATCCGTTTGCGTCCGGGAAAAAGCAGTATTGATGTTGATGTCGACCAGTGCATATATGACCTTAAGAAGGGCTTCACGGATGCCATGGACGATGATTTCAATACGTCGCAAGTATTCGCCCACCTTTTTCATTTTGTAAAAGAGATAAACCGGCCACTGGCCCGCGGGGATTTGAATGAGACCGAGCGGAGCGGAATTCTGGATATCATGAAGAGGATCGACTCGGTCCTCGGGATCATGGATTTTGAAGAAGAATCCCTGGATCAGGAATTAATGAGTCTTCTGGCGGAAAGAGAAAAGGTCAGGAAAGCGGGGGACTGGAAACGGTCGGATCAGATACGGGATATTCTGGGTGAAAAAGGGATTGCTCTTCAGGATACGCCCGACGGGACGATATGGAGGAAGAAGTAGATGCAGGTTTGCTGCACTTTTTTCTTTTGTCATCAGCATCTTATTCATTCAGCCTGTAAATGGCAGCAGCTTGTCGGAAAATCTTCTGCGCAGTGAGGATTTTTTTTTCGGGGCCAGCATTGTTACCCTGGTGCCCTTGCCCGCGCCGGATTCGATGTGGAACCGACCCCCGATGTGCCGCAGGCGCTCCCGGATGCTGAAAAGTCCGAATCCGTTTGTCCAGTCCATGAAAATAGTATCAAACCCCACCCCGTCATCCTGAACCTCGATGCGGATCAGAGGATCTTCGTTCTTCAGAACAACTTTTATCCTTTTCGCCCGGGCGTGTTTTATGCTGTTCATGATCAGCTCGCGCGTTGAGCGGTAAAGAAGGACCTGAAAATCGTGATCCGGAACCTCCATGTCGCCGTCCGCTTCAAGACTGATAGGGATGCCGTACCGCTCCTGCATTTTTTCCGTGAGCCATTCCATTGCCGCGACAAAGCCGAATTGATCGAGGACGGGCGAGCTGAGTTCGAGAGTCAGCGATCTGGTATCGCGTATTGCTTCATCGATAAGATGAAGAATTTCCGTCAGCGGTGATTCCCATTCCTTTGGTGTTGAAGATTGGCGCAAGAGCCCGATTTTGAGTTTGGACATGGCGAGAACCTGGGCAAGGCGCTCGTGGAGTTCGGTCGCGATCCTCCGGCGCTCCCTTTCCTCCGCGAGGGTCAGCTCGAATGTGAGGGACCGCAAACGCTTATGGTACTGCTGGAGAACGATTTCCGCACGCTTGCGCTCGGCGATTTCCGTTTGCAGAATGCGGTTGTATTCCGCGAGTTCCATAGTCCTTTCTTCGACACGCTTTTCCATCTCCCGGTGGGCCCCTTGCAGGGCCTCTTCGGCAAGTATGCGTTCTTCGATTTCTTTTTTCAGCTTTTCGTTGGAAGAAGCAAGCTCGGCGGTGCGGTCCCTTACCCGGAGCTCAAGCTCCAGATGAGCTTTTTTCAACTCTTCCTCGGCCCGCCTGCGTTTTGTGATGTCTTTTGAAATGACTGTTACACAGAAAGGCTTGCCCGTCTCGAGATTCCTGACCGGGCTGAGCGATTTCAGGAAAAATCTGTTACCCTCAGGCTCCCGGTTTTCATATTGAATCGTTTCCCCGGTTTCCAGAACGAGCTTGATTTTTTCATTGAGCTCTTTTTCCTCATCCAGGGTATGCAGATCGCCGTAGCTCCGACCGATGAGTTCCGCCAGCAGCAGCCCTCTTCTTGAAAGGTACTGCCCGTTCGCGAAGAGATACCGGCCCGCGGCATCGAGCATGTAGATGGAATCGCCTGTCGACTCGACCAGTGATCGGTATTTTTCCTCCGAATCTCTGAGTTTCTTTTCCGCTGCCTTTCGTTCCGTTCTTTCTTCCGCCTCTCTCAGTGCGCGCAGGACCGCCGCGGGCAGCTTGGACAACCGGTCTTTCAGTACATAATCAGTCGCTCCCTCCTTCAACAGTTCTATGGCCAGTTCCTCGCCCATCGCCCCTGATACAAAGATAAAAGGCACATCGGGACACTTTTCGTTCGCTATGGCGAGCGCGGAGCGGCCGTCAAAGACGGGGAGAGAATAGTCGGCGAGAATGAGATCGGGTTTGACATCCCTGATCAGCCGACAGAACGCCTCTCTGGTTTCCGCCCGGAAGGACAAGAAAGAGACCCCGGCCCTCAGAAGCTCATCTTCCATTAATTCGGCGTCTGTTTCAGCGTCTTCAAGAATCAGAATTCGAAGCCGCCGGCCGTTATGTCCTTTGTGGGTATATTCGGGCGCAGTCATGGTGGTTCCCGTATTATTTCTATTTCCACTGCATTATGCGGAGATTCTCCCGGGAGGTTTGGTTTCGAGCGCGGATAAATAGTTTTCTTCGGAGGGCAACCTGCTGAATCCTGCCGGTGAAAAGGATGGGGAACCGAATGTGCTCATCGTGACCATTTCGGGAATGACGACTTCGTGAATCCGGAAGCAGTCATTGCGGCGAAAGCTTGAATACAGGGATTCCGTATCAAGCCCGGGATTCCAAATACCTCTTGTAAGAATCTATATAATACTGTGCATGAAAAAGGAATCAGGGAAATGCTTATTTTAAGCTTCGAAAAACCTTAGGAAAGAGGACGGGGTGTGTC
>JBHGBI010000101.1:0-5122 GCA_041946925.1 Syntrophales bacterium
TTTAATATACACCGGGAAAAGGAAGGTTGAGGATTTGTGGAGCTGGTCAAATTCAAGGAATTAGAAGAGAAGATAAGGATTTTAATCGGGGAATATGCATTACTTAAGAAAAGGAACCAAGAATTAGAGGGACTGCTGAAAAAAAAGGATGGGGAATTAGAAGAGGCAAGCAGTAAGATCAAAAAAATGAACGAGGAGAGGGATGCAGTACGTACAAAGGTGGACTCGCTTCTTGATATAATGCAAGATATCCGCGTACCACAGTGAACTTTGAGGTAGTGCATTTGAAAAAAAGATTTAACATTAAAGTCTTGGGACAGGAGTTTTCGGTTTTAAGTGATACGGGGGATGATCATGTAGCGAATATCGTTCAATATGTCAACGGCAAGGCAGAAGAAATAGGCCGTACATCAAAAAATGCCACGACCCTGAATATAGCTATTCTGGTTGCCTTGAACATAGCTGACGAATATTTCAGGTTTAAAGGAGAAAAAGAAACGATTTTTAATCAACTGGAGAACGAATCCAGAAAATTGATTCATTACATAGAAGAACGGATGTAATTAACAGAGAAGATTATCCCCTGCGATGTTCGTGATTATTTATTAGTTTTGAGCCAACACAAAAAAAATGGAAGCCTCTCTTATCTGGTGGTGAGCATGTCCGCATGCAGCGGAAAGCCTGAAGCCAGTAACGGGCATCCACCTTTTGAAAAAGGTTCAAAAGGGTAATTAACACGGCATAGGCGGGGGAATTTTTTATGTCTGTCCCGGTCTCGTGCTTAAAACAAAAAACCCTGAATTAGTATAACCCCTCGAACAAACCTCGAAAAAGCCAGCCTTTCCATCCTGCAAGAAAATTCCCAATCGAAGGATAACAGAACGGTAAGACTGTTTCGACAGCAGTTTGAAGGAGGTGAAAAATTTGTTACAGAATATTGTATTGATATTGGGATCCATTATCGCAGGCATAATTCTGGGGTATTTTTCCCAGAAAGTCATATCCAGGAAAAAGCTGGAATCCTCTGAGAATTTGTCCTCTCGAATTATAGACGAAGCAAGAAAAGAAGCGGAGAACATAAAAAAAGAGTCCATTCTGCAGGCAAAGGATTATCTGCTCAAGGCCAAAACCGAGTTTGACAGAGATACAAAAGAGAGGAAGGCCGAGGTCGACGCCCTGGAAAAGAGGCTTCGTTTCAAGGAAGAAAACCTGGATAAACGAATGGATGTCCTCGTGCAGAAGGAAACCAACATAGAAAGCAGGGAAAACGCCCTTATTCAGAAAGAATCCCAGTTGTCGGAAAAACACAGCAGGTTGGATAAGCTTATCGATGAGCAAAGGCAGAAACTGGAGAAGATCGCCGGGATATCTTCAGAAGATGCAAAGAATCTGTTGATCAGCTCCATGGAGGCCGATGCGAAACGCGATGCTGCCGTACTTATCCGGAAGATCGAAGAGGAAACCAGGCGGACTTGCGATAAAAAGGCCCGGGAGATCATAGCATATGCAGTGCAGAGATACGCCAGTGATTTCGTCGCGGAAAATACAGTTTCTGTGGTGAACCTCCCGACTGATGAAATGAAGGGAAGGATCATCGGGCGGGAGGGGAGGAATATCCGCGCCATCGAAGCGGCTACGGGCATCGATCTCATCATTGACGATACACCGGAAGCAGTCGTTTTATCGAGTTTCGATCCTATCAGGCGGGAAATCGCCAGGATTTCACTTGAGCGTCTGATCAGTGACGGTCGTATTCATCCGGGCCGGATTGAGGATATTGTAAAGAAGGTCAAGGCCGAGGTCGATACCGTCATACGGGAAACCGGGGAGAGGGCGTCTTTCGATGTCGGAGTTCACGATATTCATCCGGAATTGATTGATCTTCTGGGAAAACTCAAATACCGCACGAGCTTTTCCCAGAACGTGTTACAGCATTCTATCGAAGTCGCCCATCTAACCGGGATGATGGCTGCGGAACTGGGTATAAATGTCAAGGAGGCGAAGAGGGCGGGATTGCTGCACGACATAGGAAAGGCGATCGACCATAAAGTTGAAGGCACTCATGCCGCCATCGGGGCAAGTTATGCCAAGCGGTTCAGTGAATCGGAAAAGATTATCCAGGCGATCGCCACGCACCATGACGACGGGAGGACCAATACTTTGTTAGGGGTGCTTGTACAGGCAGCGGATACGCTCTCGGCGGCGCGTCCGGGCGCACGCCGTGAAATGCTGGAAACCTATGTTAAACGCCTGGAGGAACTGGAAAAAATCGCCAATTCTTTCGATGGAGTGGATAAAAGCTATGCGATTCAGGCCGGAAGAGAGATTCGCATCCTGGTCGAGAGCGGGAAAATTTCCGACAATGACGCGGTCGTCCTTTGCAGGGAAATCGCCCGGAAGATTGAATCGGAATTGACTTATCCCGGTCAGATAAAAGTGACTGTTGTGAGGGAAACGAGAGTTTCGGAGTTTGCAAAGTAGATGAAAGGCGCAGGGCGAAAGTGATGATAGCTGCTTAGGTTTTTACCTTTTGCCCAGAGATTTTATGAAAATTCTTTTTATCAGCGACATTGTGGGCAAGCCTGGCAGGAGGGCCGTTCGTGAACTCCTGCCTCAAATTGTATATGACCGCAATGTCGATCTTGTAATCGCTAATTGTGAAAACGCGGCGGGCGGTTTCGGTCTGACACGGGATGTGGTCGAGGAACTTTACAGGATTCCCATCCATGTTTTGACATCGGGCAATCACATATGGGATAAAAAAGAAGCCGAGGATTTCATAGATGATTATGAAACCCTGCTCAGGCCGGCGAATTTCCCGAAGGGAACCCCGGGCCGGGGAAGTATCCTTTTTGCGAATCCTCTGGGGCACCCGGTAGGCGTAATCAATCTTATTGGACGTGTGTTTATGCATCCGCTGGACTGCCCTTTCCGGGCCGCCGAGACGGAGATAGAGAAGTTGAGGGAAAAAACCAGCACCATTGTTGTAGATTTTCACGCCGAGGCGACCTCGGAAAAGCAGGCGCTCGGCTGGTTTCTGGACGGCCGTGTCAGCGCCGTGCTGGGGAGCCACACCCACGTCCAGACGGCAGATGAAAGGATTCTGCCCGCCGGCACTGCGTATATTTCGGATGCGGGCATGACGGGTCCTTTCGATTCCATCATCGGCGTATCAATCGATAAGGCCTTGAAACGCTTTCTGACAGGCATTCCCCAGAAATTCGACGTGGCCAAAAAGAATGTGTGGCTGCAGGGAGTTGTTCTCGACATTGATGAGAAATCGGGAAAGAGCAGGGCAATTGAGAGGATCAGCTTAAAATTGGAGGAGCAGTAGTAGAGAACATTTCGTATGCTTTTTCCCATAGCCTTTAGCCTAAAATCGGAGTTCTGGTTTGAATAATATAGTTGAAACCTTCGTAGAGCGTGGATTCATCGAGCAGGTTACAGACGAGGGTCTTATCCGGGATCGGCTGAAAAAAGGTGCCGTCACCTGTTATATCGGTTTTGACCCTACCGCCTCCAGTCTTCATGTAGGCAGCCTTGTTCCGATTATGGCCCTGGTGCATATGCAGAAACACGGCCACAGGACGATAGCCCTGGTGGGGGGAGGGACGGCTCTCATCGGAGACCCCAGCGGCAAGACGGAGATGAGGCAGATCCTGACCCGGGAGCAGGTTGACGCCAATGCCGGCGCGATCCGGCTTCAACTTGAGAAATATCTCGATTTCACAGATGGGCGCGCCCTTTTGTTGAATAACGCCGATTGGCTTACCCGGCTCAATTATATTGAATTTCTCAGGGATATCGGAAGGCACTTCAGCGTGAACAGAATGCTGGCGGCGGAAAGTTACAGGATGCGCCTCGATACAGGTCTGAATTTCATCGAGTTCAATTACATGCTCCTTCAGGCATATGATTTCTGGTATCTCTTCCGGCATCACGACTGCGAGCTTCAAATGGGCGGAAACGACCAGTGGGGCAACATCGTGGCGGGTATAGACCTGATCAGAAGACTGGAGGGAAAACCCGCGTTCGGTATCACCTTCCCCCTCATTACAACCTCGCTCGGCCATAAAATGGGGAAAACGGAAAAAGGAACTGTCTGGCTGGACCCGAAACTGACGACTCCCTACGATTATTATCAATATTGGGTGAATACGGATGATGCCGATGTGGAGAGATTTCTTTCGCTTTTTACTTTCCTGCCCATGGAAGAAATCCGAAGAGTAGGGGGGCTGGCGGATGCCCGCTTGAACATGGCGAAAGCCGTCTTGGCCTTTGAGGCGACAAGGATCACTCATGGCGAGTCGGCGGCTCAATCTGCGTGGAAGGCGTCTGCCCTTGCTTTCAAACGGAAACCAGTTGACAGGGATATTCTGCCATCAAGTTCGATACCGAGAGAAGAGATGGATCCCGATGATTCGGCTATTCCCCGGATCGTGAAAACCCGGGCGGAACTGGAAAGAGGAATACCAGCATACGAACTCTTTGTTGAAGCCCGTCTTTGTGCCTCCCGGGGGGAGTCAAGGAGGCTCATTACCCAAGGAGGAGGTTACATCGGCAATCAGCAGATCAAGTCCTTCGATGAGAAGATCGGGATAGACTATTTTGGCGCAAGTACTAGGATTTTTATCAGAAAAGGGAAGAAGAACTACGCTATAATTGAAATGTCCGAATGAAATTTAACTTGACTAATTAAAATTCCGATATATAATTAACTCGAAAGTATCGGCGCTCTCTAACAAGAGGTCTTTTTAAAGGCGCTCTCAGCAAAATTTCGCGGCAATTACTTGCCGCGTGTCGGCGATTTCCAATTCTCCCTTTCGGGTTGAGTTTTTAAAAGATCCTGATCTTGCGTGTTGGAAAGTATTGTCTTTACTTTGGCCTTTTGAGCGGAGCCGATTGCGAATTGTTTTTTTTCGTCGCGTGGAGAAATAATTCTTGACAAGATGGACAGGTTAAAATATAGTTCGCGGCTCATTCCTAATGAGTTCTTTGATAATTGAATAGTGGGATAGTTGGTTTGTTGGGCCCTTTTCTTTGATTAATTTTTCAAACTTTCTATATAAACTGGAGAGTTTGATCCTGGCTCAGAACTAACGCTGGCGGCGTGCCTAACACA
>JBHGBI010000102.1:0-5082 GCA_041946925.1 Syntrophales bacterium
CCCCTGATTTCCAGGAGCTTCTCCGTCAAAACCCCGCTCATTGCACTTTCCAACATTTTACAAAATGTCCCGGGGCAATTTCCTGTATTTCCGGCTCGCATTCGCGACACGCACTCATGACATCCGGGCACCTGTCCTGAAAACTGCACCCGGCAGGCAGATTGTATAAGTTTGGCACGGATCCGGGGATAATCTCAAGATGGTCCCGACCCGCCCTTTCCATCGCAGGCATGGATTTCAATAGTCCGATTGTATACGGATGAAGAGGATTTGTAAACAGCGAGCTGACGTCGCAGTACTCCACGATCTTTCCTGTGTACATAATTGCAACGTTCTGCACCGCTTCCGCAATAACTCCCAGGTCATGGGTTATAATGACCACAGAAGTGAAAAAATCATTTTTCAACTGGTTGATAAGATCGAGTATCTGCGCCTGTATGGTCACATCCAGGGCGGTTGTCGGCTCGTCCGCGAGTAGCAGTTTGGGGTTGCATGAGAGGGCCATGGCGATCATGGCCCTCTGCCGCATTCCCCCGCTCATTTGATGCGGATAGTCCTTGATCCGGTCATCCGCTGCCGGCATACCCACGCGTTTCAACATTTCAACGGCCCGCCTCATGGCCTCTTTTTTCGACAGTTTTTCGTGCAATATGATCGCTTCAGCGATTTGTTCCCCTATTCTGATCACCGGATTTAGGGCCGTCATCGGCTCCTGAAAAATCATGGAGATATCTTTCCCTCGAATCCGCCTCATCTCCCGCTCGCTGAGACTCAGCAGGTCCGTACCCTCAAATAGAATCCTCCCCGACACGATCCTCCCAGCCGGTCTAGACACCAGACGCAGGATGGAAAGCGCAAGGACCGTCTTTCCGCATCCAGATTCTCCGACAATGCCCAGCGTATCTCCTCTTTCCAGGTGCAGGCTGACCCCGTCAACAGCCTTTATGACTCCCCCGGATGTCTGAAAGTAGGTCCTTAGATCTTCAATCCTCAAAATATGATCCATAATCCCCTGTTTTCTTCCCACAATCTGCATACATGCTTCGGAGCGCAATTAAGACGAAAACCTAACATAATGCGGTGAAAAGTTCAATGTATGAAAGGAAATCCAGTCCCGAGCATGGCTTTTCTCATGATAAAGTGTGAGCGGATAAAAACGACCGGCCATTCTTTCTGCCTAATTTCTTCGAATGAGAAAATTTTTCTGAATTCAATATAGACTACCGATTGTCCGTTTTCCCTTCGTCTGTATAATTATGTCGAAGAAACTCACAGAGGAAAATAATCTTCTGAAACTCTTTCGCAGACTGTTCAAAATTAGGCTGATGGCGCAGGGCTAAAGGCCAAGGGCGGCAAAAAAAGCAGCCGGGAAAACTGGAAAAGTTTGAGAAAATGAGTCTTTATCCCGGAAAGTTGAACCTCCGCAGCCTCACTAAAACAGGACTTCGTAAGCAACCTGTCGATACGCTCTAAAAGGGAATCATGAAAAATTTAGCATGTCAGCTCGCAAACTGGTTTCCCGGAAACGGGCCTCCTTTTATGGGAGAGTTGAAAAACATTCTTGACGGATTGTCCGACGGCACGTACCTGAAATTCGTATTATACAGCGCGGGGAATCTGGCCGATGCCTATCTTCTATCGGCTTTTTCGGAACCGGCGACCATGATTCTTCTCGGCTCCTGCATGATCATACTCGCCGTAGCGTGGCGGAAAAAATCGCGGCAGAAACTCCCGGACCACAGGCCTATGAGTGTCCTCGAATAACGCCTCGCTCGCTCCCCGCATGTTTGCGGTCTCAGGCAGCCGGCTTCAGATGCCAGGCTGAGAAGGCTCATATCCTTCGCCTTTAGCCCTGCACCATCAGCCTAATTTGAACCGCCTTCGAAACATGTGTTCTTTCATAAACCAGTCAATAAAAAAGGCCCGTCGGGGGCCTTTCGGGAAGCTTCTCCCGCATGTTCCTATTTTATCGTGTCGAGAAACTCCTTCTTCAGAAAAACCTTTCTTTCTTTCATCCGGATATGGCCTTCTTGCTGCCATTTCTTCATGATTCTGGTGACCGTTTCCCGCGTCAGCCCCGTCATATTCGCAATTTCATTGTGCGTCAGTTTTATACTCAACAGAATTCCATCCTCAGCCTTCGTCCCGTAGTCATGCGCCAGCTTGATAAAAAGCATATGAATCCTCTGAGCGGCGTTGCTAAGATTCAGCATGCGTATCGTTTCCACGTTCTCACGCAGGCGGGCGCACAACATATGCAGGAGATTCTGGAGTATCTTGTCATGGGAGAACAGTAGAAAATTGAAATCCTCCCTGGATATGGTGGCAACGAGTGAGTTCGTCGCCGCCATGACTCTGGCAACTGACGTCATTCCGTCGATCAGGGATATCTCCCCGAAGGTGTCCCCCGATTCATGAATGCTGAGGACGATCTCCCTTCCCTCCTCCGTGGTTTGCACTACTTTGACCCTGCCCTTCAGTATAATATACATGTACTTGTTCGTGTCCTCTTCGTGGAGAATGACCTCGTTTTTCTTGAATCTCTTTATAGACAGCTTGCTGTAGATTTCGCTCAATTCTTCGGACGTCAGCCGGCTGAACAACTGCGTTCTCTTAATCAGACCCGTTTCGTGATTCGAACTCATCGGACACGCCCAGTATTCTTGACCGGCTCAAAGATCCGGCTGATCGCAAATCCAGCTGCATACTCCCTTCAGGGAAACACGGTATCTGTCGCACTCTCCCGAAGAATGTATGAAATACCTGCCCCCGATTTTTACAATCCAAAGGGTTCCGGCCCTTCTGGCCCCTATCCGGTAAACGGATTTCCGAGAATCGAAGTTAGTGAATTCCACATAGGAGATGATTCCGCCGTAACCCCATCCGCAAAAGCGCACCAGCGCTTTGGCCTTCCCTATCCCGTGGAGCCGCAAACCTCTGTATTTTTCCCTGGTGAACCCCTTGTACATGTAAATGTATTTCCGGTCATAAGTGATCATAAGATCGTTCTCGATCAATGTAGGTTTATTTGAATACCAGCCGTAGCTTGCCAGATCGTCGCCGTTGAGAGCGGCATAACATCGGTCCCCTTTTAAAAATGCCTCGTTCAGGAATAGTTCATCCATATCCAGAGACGGATCTCTTGCATAGTCGATAATCTCCGCCGTATTCAGAAAAGTAAACCTGAAATCCTTCGGGCAGTTCGCAAGAATGTTCCTGTTAAGGGAGGATTCCGTCAGAAGGGTCACATGCAGGACGTTAAAATAGAATAAGCGATTCACTCCCCGATGCATGAGCAGGCTAAACGAATCAAGCGGCCCCGGAAGGCGCTTTTTTCTGCCCTTAAGATTGATCATACCATATGTGGGGTTTACCAGCATATCCCATAATACGTAAAACGTGCTCTTCTGATCGTGGATTTATCGAATACGCGGGCCAGATCGACGACTACCTGTCCGGCGTGTGTCCGTTCGAGCTTATCCCTCAGTCCATCTTCATTATTGCCAACTACGATCACTTCCGAATTTTCGATGATTTCGTCCAGATTGTCCGCAAGAATGGAGGCTATATGGGGAATTTCGTTTTCAATGAATTCCCTGTTCGAGCCGGTCAGCATGGCCAGGAAAATGTTCCTGTCGAATATCCTGATCTGGAAACCTTTGCCGATAAGCGTTTCTGCAAGAGTAACCAGCGGACTTTCTCTCAGATCGTCCGTTCCCGGCTTGAAGCTGAGTCCGATTAAACCGATCTTCTTCTTTTTAAAACGATACAGAACTTCCAGCGTCCTTTCTATATGTGCCTGGTTTGCGTAAAGGATAGAATTCAGCAGGGGGACAATCAGGTCCATCTCTTTGGCCTTGTGGGTCAGGGCTCTCAGATCCTTGGGCAGGCATGAGCCCCCGAAAGCGAAGCCCGGCCTGAGATAGGCCCTGGATATATTCAATTTTGAATCGAGACAGAATATTTCCATCACTTCATGGCTGTCGATCTCAAGCGCCTTGCAGATCGTCCCTATTTCGTTCGCAAAGACGATTTTCAGCGCATGAAATACATTGCATACGTATTTGATTGCTTCGGCAACCCGGTAACTGGTCTTCACGAGGGGCGCCGCCGACGCTTCGTAGAGCCCGGCGACCGCTTCGGCGGAGGAATCATCAGGTCCGCCTATGACCGTCATGGGCGGATGGAAAAAATCATGCACCGAACTGCCCTCCCGCATGAATTCCGGATTGAAGAAGACAGCGAAATCGACTCCCGCTTTCTTTCCTGATTTCTTCTCCAGGTAGGGAATCACCGTGTTCTCGACTGTGCCGGGGATTAGAGTGCTTCGGATGACAACCGTATGGAAACCGGCCTTTTCCTTCAGTGACTCCCCTATCTCCAGGCATACGTTTTTTACATAGGACAGGTTCTGTGTTCCGTTTCCATTAGAAGGAGTCCCGACACAGACGAAAGACATGTCCGTTTGTATGACCGCTTCTTTCGAGGAAGTAACGGCGCTGAATTGATGATTACTGACGGCCTCACCAAGCATTTCGGCGATCCCCTTTTCCACGATGGGACTTCTGCCCTGGTTGATCAATTCCACTTTCATCGGGTTGACATCTACGCCGATCACCTTATGTCCCATTTTCGAAAAACAGACCCCTGATACCGTTCCGACGTAACCCATTCCGAATATGCTGATGTTCATTTCGACACCCCTAATTTATTCAACAGTTCCATACACCGAGATTCGAAGACGCGGCCCACCGCGTCCCAACTGAAATTCGTCCTCACATGTTCCAGCGCATCCTCTGATATTACCTTCGCATACTTTCGATCGGCCAGCAGACGGACCGAGTTTTCAGCGAATATCTCCGCAGTATCCGCAAGGAGAATGTTTTTCCCGTCCCTGACAGGGAGCCCCTCCGCACCGATGGATGTGGAAACAACCGGGATACCCATGGCCATCGCTTCGAATATCTTTATTCGAGTCCCTCCTCCGATCCTAAGGGGGACAACAAGGGCGCATGCCGATGCCAAATAAGGTCGGATGTCTTCCACGGCGCCTGTGACCTCGACGGATGGGTCGCTTCTACC
>JBHGBI010000103.1:0-5025 GCA_041946925.1 Syntrophales bacterium
CTTCCTTGGCGAATCCGGAGCTTTTCCGGAGAGTCTCAATTCAGAAGGCGGTCGAGTTCCTCCGCCCGGTGCGCGTAGGTATGCTCGGCCAGTACCCTTCGCCTTGCCGCCTCGCCGATCCTCCTTGCCTTTTCATGTGTCAGCTCTTCGAGCTTCTGCACGACATGGAGACCACTCTTTGCGACGATAATTTCGGATCCGGGATCGAAAAACATTTCAATTCCTTCCCATTCGTCCGTGATCATGCAGGCGCCTGCACCGGCCGCCTCGAAAACCCGCGTCGCCGGACAGTAACCATAGCGCGCCATGCTCTCCCGGCTGACGTTAAGGACGGCTTTTGCAGATGAGTTGAAGGAATTGTGGTCCCTTGTATAAACATGCCCGAGATATTCGACATTGGCTGGTCTCGGTTTATCGTGCCACCCGTTGCCGCCGAGAATGAAATGAAAATGGGGCAGAGCGGATGCTGGACCGAAAAAGAAATCATCCACTCGTGATTCCCTGTCCGGCAAGCGGTTGCCGAGAAAACCAAGATCTGCCGAGAATCTGTTTTCCGGCGGCGCAGGGAAATGAGTCGACGGATCGAGAGCATTGTATACGGGGATACAAGCGCGCGCCCCGTGTGATCTGTAGGCGTCCACTACAGAACGGCCGCCCCCGTATGTCAGTATGAGATCATAGCAGGGTACCAGCGCCCGAAACGGATCATTAGGATTTCTTCCTATCCTATCAAGAGTTGCCGGCGCATCGACATCCCAGAAGATTACTTTCACGCCGGGCTTCCTGATATCGAGCACCGCTTTCTCAAGCAGATCGTCGTATATCCCGACGCCGCTTGCCTTAATCAGGAGGTCCGCCCGGCGGGAATCATCGATGGCCTTGTCCATTCCTTCGGGCCGCCCCGGATAGACGAAGACTCTGGCCCACTCGGGGTCGGGAATATCACGGTGGTCCTGACGATTGTAGATGTCCGGCTCGTAGAATGTGATCCGGTGCCCGCGGGCGGCAAGTTCCTTGATGATTCCTCTGTAGTAAGTGGCTGCCCCGTTCCAGTATGCGGAGACCAGGCTGGAGCCGAAGAACGCTATTTCCATGCCGACGGCCATACGCATTGCCCCCGACTCTTCGTGTAATCATTCTCTTGGTGGTCCCGGTCGCCGCAGCCGATTTCGCGGCAGATACGGAGCAGCTCGTCGACGCGATGAGAGCATGTGTGCCGTGAAAGAATCGTCTTTAAACCGTGCGCCGCCAGCTCCGCGTGCAAAGAGTTGTCGTTCAGCACGGCGCGCAGGAAGTCTTTCATTTCATTTCCGTTCTTCGCCACAAGATAGTCACGGCCCGGCGTAAAGAGTCCCTCCGCGTCGCTCCAGGGGGAACATATCAAGGGTATCCCGCAAGCAAGAGCCTCGAAAACGCGGATAGTCGGAATGCCGGGCAGGTGTACCGCATAGGGCCGGCGCGGGATGTGCACGGTAACGCGGTAGGCTGAAAAAACCCTCGGCACATGAAAATTGGGAAGCCATCCAGCGTAAGATATTCCGGCGTGGGCCAGCATGGACTGTGCCGCGCGGGGGTAACGGACTCCGTACGCGCGCGCCTTCAAACCGAGCACTTTAACCGGCTCCAAAAGGTACTCCTTCAGTTCCTCCGTACGCTCTTCGTCTCCCCAGTTGCCGATCCAGACGAGGTCGCCCTCTTTGCGCTGCTCCGGGAAAGGCCGGAAAATACGGGTATCGGCGGCTTCGTGCCATGTCCAGGCCCGCCCGATCCATCCCCGGTCCACATACAAATCCCGGATCACGCCGCCGAATGCGAGAACACCGTCGTAGTTCCTGAAGTCATATGCCGCAATTGCATCGGGATCGGTCACAGAGCGGTGATGGGTATCATGGAACAGAAGCCGGAAGCTCTTTACCAGGCTCCGGTACTCCCCTATCCTGCAGACAAGATCATGCGGGTTCCATTCATGAACGATGACCAGATCCGCATGGTCCAAGGCGCGACCGAGGTCGAGTGAATTCTTTTCATACCGGGTAATGCTCAGTCCATTGTAAGTGCTGCAGAATTCACGCATCGGCGCTTCGCCGTACTCATGAACCAGATTTTGAAAACTCCATGATTTTTTGTCTTCATAAACCCGGACTCGGTGCCCGCGCATGGCCAGTTCGGTGACAACGCCGCGCAGGAAATGCGCGTTGCCGTGATTCCAATCGGAGATAATCGAATGATAGAACATGACGATGTTCATCTTTCCGTCTTTCCAGCCTGGATTGGGAACTACGTTTTCCGATCCGCTGCGCTCCGGTGTGTGAGAAAGCCGTTTCTTATATGCCACCCCTCCGCCAGTTCCCTGTAAATCGCGGCATAACCCTCCGCCATCCGGCGAGGGGTGAATTCGAGGGCCCTGCGGTACGCACGGGAGCATATATCCCTGCGCAGCGCCGGATTATGGATAAGACGCCTTACGGACTCTTCTAAGGCTCCGAATTCGTCAGGAGGTACGAACAAGGCCGCTTCGTCCCATATTTCCCTCAGGCTGGATATGTCCCCGAGTACGAGGGCGCATCCGGAGAGAGCCGCCTCGAGCACTGTGAAGCCGAAGGGTTCATACCGCGCCGGAAGAACGTAGATTGAAGCCAGAGAATACCAGTGTGCGAGAGCCCTGGGTGGCAGGTATCCGAGATGCCTTGCCCCGCCTGCAGCGGCGGTCGCGCCCTCTCCGGCTGTGTAAACGGTCCAGGGGAGCCGGGAAGCAATTCTATCCACAGCGGAAAAATTCTTCGCTTCGTCCCATAGGCGTCCTGCCGAAAGAATAAAGGGCTGTTTGTTGCCGGGCTTGAATGCTTTGGGGTCGCGGCCGTTGTAGATAACCCTGCCGCAGTCGATGGAGCCGTAATGTTTAACGAGAAGCCAGAACATTGCTTCTGTCGGGGCGGCCACCATATCAGCGGCGGCGATCCCCTGGGCGACTTCCCGACGGTAACGGTCCCAGCTCGGGGGGGGCGGACTGCGCTTCACGGCCTCCCACCAGGAAGCGACGCACGAATGTCCGACCACCAGTTTGGGGGACCTGAATGGAAGTGCACCGTGCGCGTATCCATTCAGATGAATGACGTCCGGATTGATTCGGTCCTCCAGTTCAAGGAGCCAGAATCCGGCCTTTTCAACATCTTCCCAGGGGTTCTCCATCCACTCCAGTTTGAACCGGCTCTCCATGATCTTAAGGTTCGAAATGCGACCAGCTTCCGAGCGCTGTCCGGGATTCAGAGGAGGACCCATGGTCGCCAGGAACACCTCGATCCCGTATCCGGAAAGAGCACGGGCGAGTTCGAGTGAGTATGTCCACACGCCTCCGGCCGCATCCGAGGTCATCAGAATACGTTTCGGCCTGAGGAAGTCATGGTAATCCATGACGCCCGGTCCTCCTTTCCAGTTCGGATAGGGAGATGGGTTTCTGCTCCTGTATATCGCTGAATTCGGAATTCGAATCGAGATAGAACGTGAGGGCTCTCTCCCAGGCCATATCATCGGGAACGCCCCACCTTTTCGAATATTCCTTTGAGCCGGGATACGGGAAAAGGGGGACCGGCTTATTGGCCCAGATGCCGAATTTTTGAAGGTATGTGCGCCATTCCTGAAGAGCGCGTGGGTCGTCCAGACCTCCGTCAAGCAGAGTCGCCTGCACAAAGGGGATGCTTCTCTTTGCATGGATAAGGCGCTCTGCAAGCTTGCTGCTGCTTAGGCTGGAAGACCTGTCGAGCGCCATCCGGCCTTCAACCGATATGCTCTCTATCCCCGCTTCAATGGAAACGCAGCCGGCTTCCCCGAGCTGGTCAAGCATCTCGGAACTCCATAGCTCGATCCGGCTCTGCACGCCGAACTTGATCCTGCGCTCCTTGAGGGCTTCTATCAACCGCCTGTCCGGGAAAAAAATCTCATCGATAAAATAGACATACTCCACACCCTGCGAGATCAGCCTGTCAAGCTCCTTCAGAATGACGGCAAGGGGTCTTTTACGGTAAGTTCTCCGGAAATTCTCCCGTGCACAGAAAGAACAGGAGAAGGGGCATCCGCGCGATGTTTCCATTTCGGCCCCGGCCCCCTTCCGTTCTGAATGATCGAATCGATGGTGATGGTGAGTATGCCGGATGATCATCTCGGTCGGCCATCGGATGGCCGGCAGGGCTGTTATGTCCGTTTCGCCCGCCTTTCCCGTCTTGCGAAGCCCGTTTCCATCCAGGTAGCAGACAGAAGATATCTCTTTCCAGCAGTCTGGATGCCTTTCGGCCAATTCTGGAAGGACTGTCTCGAACTCCCCGGGCAAGACCAGATCCGCACCGGTCTTCCGGAGGACGGCTCCGGGTGTAGTGGAAGCGTGGGGTCCCACGATGATCAGCAGTGCGTCTATATCCCTGAGACAAGCGGCTGTATGAATGGGAATGCGCAGTTCGGGAGGTGGACACCGCCAGAAAAGATACGTCGGCGCTGTTGTCAGTACGATGAAATCAGGTCTGAACGCCGCGATTTTTTCTTTAAGGGCCGTCCCGGACAGGCATGCAAGGTGACCGTCTATGATTTCAGCTTCATGCCCTTTCTCCTCGAGAAGGCCGCAGGCATAGCCGAATTCGACCGGCAGGTGAGGGTGGCGGCATCCGAAGTATATGCTTCCTTCGAAATTCCAGTTCGGATTTACAAGAGCATATCTCATTGAATGTTGACCTTTTTGTGATGTAATGAAAGGACTTCAGGATGGTTATCAGCAAGCCATTCGTAAAGCCGTCTGACGCCGTTTTGAATACCTGTTCGTGGAACCCATCCCGTGATCGATTTGAATTTTCTGAAGTCAGAAACATAATAAAGCTGATCTGCGGGGCGGAACCCCATGAAACGCACGGCAGGAATATCTCCGTGTATATCGCCGATAAGCCGGATCAGCTCGACCAGGCTTATGGTGTTCTGAGGGCCGCCGCCGATATTGAAAGCTTCGCCGGTAAGGTTTTCTATATGCTCCCGGACAAGCATAAA
>JBHGBI010000104.1:0-4837 GCA_041946925.1 Syntrophales bacterium
CCTGAGAATGAAAGTATAAAGGAACGCCGGAATAGACACGCCGTATAAAAGACCGGGAAAGTTGAGAGGAAATTTCGAAATCATTGAAGGATCGATGATTTTGAAATGTTTCAAAATCATCATGATGGCCATGAACAGGGCCGCGAGGGAAAACCGGGTGTTCGGATGTACCGCCTTTCCTTTACCCGGATCCAATGATCTTATCCCCATGAAGCATCCAGCCACAAAATATACCTGCCAGAGGATAAACGGAAAAATCGTCTTCTCTCCAAGATCGAGCAGATAGGGATGGAAATTTCCGATGCCGAAGAGGGCGAAACTGAAGATGAGCACCCATGTCCCGTGTCTTCTCGAAAAGTAGAGAATGAGGGGACTCACCAGATACAAGGGGATGAATGCAGGCAGTATGTGCATGAGGCCGATCTGGTTCAGAAGCAGCAAGGAATTCAGGAGGAATGCTCCAAATTGTCCCGTCCGCCTCTCATCATAAAGCAAATAGAACAGGGGCACGTTTATTGTCAGCACCATAACCGCATGTATGGCGTACAACTGCAAAGCCCTCGAATAGAGTTTCCAGACGACCTGCTTCCACCTCGAAGCGAAATCATGATAATATTTTCTCCCCACCATGTATCCCGCCACCAGCACGAAACCTTCCATGGCAAAATCGGTATAATCGACTATCTTGGATATCAGAGGCGGCATGAAGCCGCTGAAATGGACAAGGATCATGTCGAGGATGGCGATCCCCCGGAAAAAATCCACGGTGTTATCCCTTTGCTGTTTCATGAGCCGCGCTAAGGACGGGAGTGGACGCGGAATTCCGCCGTCCGGGATTCAATCTTGTCCGGTGGAGATATACCATTCTGTTAAGAATGAGTATATTCCAGAAGAACGGGGCATAGATGATCTCATAAAAGAGAGCATTCATCCAAAAGGCCGCAAAGGAAGCCTGCAGGACAGACGGCCACATTTGGAGAGTTTCCGCTTCATTCACATCGGTTTTCGATTGCCGGTTCGTTCTGATAAAGTCCAGGAAAAGAAAAGAGAATACCGCGAAACCTATCAGGCCGTATTCACATAGGATTGTCAAGGGTGCGCAGTGGATGGATCTGCCCCAGAGGCTCCCCAATGTATATTCTGAAGCTGTTATCTCCTCTTGCGGGATTAAAGAAATCAGCTTTATTCCATAATTGCCGGTACCCACGCCAAGAATGGGACTTTCCATGAATTCTATTAAAGCCCACCTCCACAGCCTGAACCGGTCCGCTCCCGTACCTGAAGAAACTCCGGATTCTATCGTTTTCATTTTGTCCCAGTACATGCCTGCAGGTGAAATAACCGACGTCATGCCGACAATCACAACGGCGGCGGCGGCGGCCACGATCAGGCCCGTCACCTTCTTCCGGGACTGGTACCAGACAAAAGCAAAAGTTCCTATCATGGCGAGAAAAACGCCGCGGCCGAATGACAGAATGATGCCCGCAAGGCATACAAAGGCCGAGGACAGAAACAGCATCTTCAGGATACTCCCCGGATACATTTTGAAATAATACAGAGCAAAGACCGTCCCGATAATCATCAAGGGGCCGAACGCATCCCGGTTGTCAAACCAAGGATGCCACGCCACGATCTTTCTTAAGCCCGGATCCGAGGAGGGATCAATCGGAGACAGTATCAATCCGAAAAGGCCCCAGACTGCAAAAAACATGATATGAAGGAAATAGAGATGAAACAATGTTCTGATCCGGTTTGCATTGTTCACAAAAGTGAAAGTCATCAGGCCCAGAATCAGGAATTGAAATATCTGCCTGTTCAGCGCCCTTGCGATCCCCCAGTTCCCATCAAAGAATGCGATAACGGTGCCCATCAGAGTCACCGCCAGAAAAGCAATATAGAAGCCGTAATTGTATTTTTTCATCGGGGAATGAAGCCATATCAAGAGCCCGAGATACAGCAAAACAGTGGGAATCCACTTCAAAGGATTCAGGGATGGCGCGAAGTAAGCCAACAATCTTGCCGGCTCGAACAAGTAGAGGAACCACAGGACAAGCACCATCCTGAATCCCATTATTCCGGAGCCGTCCGTGTCACGCCGCAGATCCGTCATGTTCCTCCAGCGAATGGGGCCGGGACGCCTCCGAACAGATGTAGGGCTTCACAGCATAATCCCTGTATTGACTGGGATTGCCGGATCTGCCGTCTTCCGCCGCTTTAATGATGTTGAACATCTCTCTTGCGGTGACGTAATGAAGCCGGCAGGCTTCCCCGTCATTAAAGTTTTCCTCCAGATACGAAAACATCTTGTGGGCGCTTTTCCCGAGCAAGACGTCATAATCATCTTCCTGCCCCCCATGACAGTGAAGTTTTATGAATACCCATTCGGGCCTGCCCTGAACGTGGATATGCTGTCTAATCCACAATCTTATCCTGTCTGGAGTACCGGGATAGTTTCTGTGTATGCTGCTGTTTTCTATTTTGGGGAAGATGAAATACTTCCGCCTGCTCCAATTCAATGTCAGCGGCCCCTGTATCAGCATAAGATCTCCGCGGACGCCTCCTCCTGCGAAGACGATTCTTCCCGTGTCGTGGGATTTCGGAATACCGTGGATGTCTCTTGCGTAGTAAATGGAATTCGAGATGCGGGTCTGGGATTCATTGGGCGCGGATGGAAGAGTGAAATCGGCATAACATCCGGCATCCTTCAGAATCTTGAGCTCATTATTTACGCCGCACCACTTTCCTCCTCTCGAATTGTTCAATGCCCAGTTGCCGTGGATAAATCCGAACGCATATCTCGTGGGGGTTCCACGGGTGATCAGCGCACCATGCCGGGAGAAATCTCTCTTGGCTTTTTCAAGTTTGTCCCTGAATCCTTCCGGAGTATCCTGATCATGATGCAGATGCAGCTCTATTTCACCATAGCCGAGCCGACACAAGGATGCCAAGGCCTCCAGGCAATCCGGATTATATTGCTCAGCCGCGTAGAACCATGTGTGCTGAAGAGGCCTCCCGCTGGAATCCCGGTGTTTATCGGCAAACTTTGGATATTCCGTTTTCCAGCGATTTACGCGGGACTTTTCGATTTCTGCGTCGGCGCCGTTCCACTTCGGCTCGAAATGGTCCGCCATGCACAAAACTATCTCCTTTGTGCAGTTTGTGCGATTGCCCTTGAATAGTCTCCTGATATCCGAACCGATCATATGAGGTCCCCAAATATGAATATTCCTGATCATGAGCGGAGATTTCCACTTATCATTCTTGAAATACGGCAACAGGCATTGTGAGGCACGGTCGGATGTCTCCCCTTTATTTTCCGGGATTTCTGCCGGAATCGTGCACTTTGTCCGAAGCAATCCGGAAGATATTTTCAAGATTCTCGGCCTTTCCCGCCCAGTTGTAATGTTTTTCAACTAATTCGCGCCCGTTTCTGCCTAGTCTCCTTCGCTCTCTCTCATCGCCAAGAAGACGTACTACTGCATCCGCGAAATCAACCGGATCGTCAGCTATTAATATATTTTCTCCCGCTTCAATATCGACGCCCGCGCAACCGATCCTTGTAGAGACGATCGGTTTCGATGCCGCGCAGGCCTCAAGTATCTTATTCTTTATGCCGGTTCCCATCCTCATGGGCGATATATACACCGAGGCATTCCACATGTACGGCCTTGTGTCGCTGACATACCCCGTCACTTCGATTGAGAGGTCCTTTTTTGACAAATTCAATATGCTCTTTGGAGGTTCCTTGCCCACAATGGTCAGCCTGACATCAGGCCGTCTCTTCTTAATCAGAGGGTAAATTGCAGAGCAGAAATTAATCATGGCATCCTCGTTCGGCTCGAATGACATTACTCCCGTAAAACACAGGACCGGCTCTTCTTTTTCATCCACGCCGCGTGATGGCATCTTATAATATTCCGAATCCACTCCGTTGGGGATGACGTGGATCTGGTTTGCGGTACTGCAGCATTTACCTACTGAATCCGCATCCCGGCGGGAAGAAATCACGATGGTCTTAAAAAGAGGAACATAATGATTTCTGAACCGCAATGATTGCAGCCACCATTTAAAGCATTTCACTTTCTTCAGAAGGTTTCTCTCGAATTTGAACCTGTGGAAGATATGAATAGTGTCGTCATCAACCAGGTCAACCACGATCGGCCTATCCAGGTAATCCGTCAAATACGGGAGCATTACAGTCCCCGCGGCATACAGCAGATCGTAATCCCCGTCCTCGATCTCCTGTCGGATCATATTTTTCATGTTTTCAGAGAAGTTGAACAAACTGAAAGCTGCGTTCGCCTTCGGTATGACCTTGATAGACGTAAAATACTGCCGTAAATGATCAAAGTATTCCTCTTTGTTTCTTTCAAAGCAAATCAGTGCTTTGTTCCACCGGAGACTGATGTTTTTTAGAAAATGATATTCCCTGACGGTATAGCCGTCCGTCAAAGGATACGGCGGCGCAGAGAGAATAGAAAGGACCTTTTTCACCGGTGATTTCACTGGTCTGCCTCCTTGAGACGTGAATTCATGACCCCTGTCCTGACCAGATATCTCTTTATGGTTCCTATTTCCTGAATATCGAAAAAGCCCATATAATAGAGCAAGAGCGGAAAAGATACCGCGACCATCGATTTGACGGCTATGGAAAACAACTCGGGAGTAAGCGGGATCCAGTTCACTGCCAGATACATCGCAACCCCGAGGAAAACAAGTTTTGCAATCCTTGAATATTCGAATGGGATTTCATAGTATCGCCTGGAGACAAGGTAATTTAAGACAAACATCACGGAGAACGAGCCTAACGTGGCGGCTGCCGCGCCCAGGCCATGAA
>JBHGBI010000105.1:0-4701 GCA_041946925.1 Syntrophales bacterium
TCCGCTATAACCCAGCGATTGACCTTGTTGTAACGGTCCATCAGGAATTCCAGGTTCTCCTTGTTAATGACGTTGAATCTCTCTTTCTCCGCAGCCGTTAAAGGTTTCAACATTCCAGCCATTTTCGATCCCCCTCTTTTTAAATGATCCTTGTAATCACCCTCGATTATGTTTTCTCATTCATTCAGGATAAAGGGGCGAGACGGCCTCGCCCCTTCGCTGCTGTAAATTACTTCTTTGTATAATCGTAAACGCCTTTTCCCGTTTTACGCCCGAAATTCCCGGCGCGCACCAGCTTGACCAGAAGCGGAGCGGGCCTGTACTTGTCACCAAGTTCCCTGTGCATGCCTTCCACTACTCTCAGGAGGGTTTCGAGTCCGACGAGATCGGACAAAGCAAGAGGACCGATCGGGTGATTACAGCCGAGTACCATTCCCTTGTCGATATCCTCGGCGGACGCCACACCCTCGCCGAGGGCAAAAAAAGCCTCGTTCAACATTGTGCAGAGAATCCTGTTTACGGCAAATGCCGGGGCCTCGTTGACAACAATGACCTCTTTCCCCAGTTTCTTGCCCCATGCCTTTGCCGCTTCCAGAGTTTCATCCGAGGTCTCGTACCCCTTGATTACTTCGAGAAGCCTCATTACCGGAACGGGATTGAAGAAATGCGTTCCGATGAATTTGTCCGGCCTCTTCGTACTCGCCGCCATCTCGGTTATACTCAAGCCGGACGTATTCGTGAAAAACAGGCATTCGGGCTTCACGATCGTCTCCAGTTCGGCGTAAACCTTCTTCTTCACATCCATGACCTCGATTACGACCTCGACAACAAGATCCGCATCCTGTGCGGCCTCTTTCAGATCAAGAGTAGGCTTGATCCTGCCAAGGATGGCGTTCATCTCGTCATGTGTCCTCTTTCCCTTTTCGACATCCCTGCTCAGGTTCTTCCGGATCGTATTCATTCCGTTGTCGATAAACCTCTGCTCGATATCCCTCATACTGACCTCATAGCCTGCCTGAGCGCAAACCTGAGTAATACCGTTTCCCATCAAACCGGCGCCTAATACACATATTTTCTTGATTTCCACCTGTACATCTCCTTTCTGTCTATTCCTTTTTTTGAGTATTTATCTCAAAAACGCACGGATGGCAATAGCAGACACGCGCCGCGCATTATGCCGTTTTCGCCCATTTCGCGACGGCGGGGCGAAAAAGGATCTTTCCGTCCCGCCAATTAAAACCAATTAAAACTAAATAATTCCCTTATCTTGAAGTTCCTTCAGTTTGACCGGCCCGTAGCCGAAGTAATTGAGATATATGTATCCGTTGTCATAACCTACCGGACGGCATACCCATTTTGTCCTCGGAGGCGTCTCCGTAGCCTTCCATTGCGCCTGCGCGCATATTACATCTCCGTAAACAGGGTCTTTTACAGGTGTGAATATCCCGCGATCCTTCCACACCTCATCATGCATTGTCTTCCAGGGGGAGACAATTTCCGCGACCACCGTCGTTATGGGTGCAAGGCGTCCGGTCTTTGCATATTCGATCGACTTCATCGTCAGCTCATGACTGGTATATTGAGCGGTGAGCGGATTCATCATCGCCTGGTACTTGAGCTGGCTGTCTTTCTTCATAAAAGGCGCAAGCGTCGTCCATTGCTCCGCTCCCCACTCCTCATACTTGCCCAGGATATCCACAAAGGCCTTCCACATTTCCAGGCGAAGACCGCCGAGAAAAACGCCGCCGTCCTTGGTGGGGTAAAAACCATAAAGCCATAATGCTGTATCCAGGTTTCCGAACCTCTCGTTTATGACTCCCTGATCCGCATACCAGTGAAGGGCATAATCATTAAAACGCTCATAGGCTTCCGGCGTACAGACATCGATGGCCTGACCCTCTCCGGTGATGCCCCGGTAATGAATAGCCGCCAGTATCCCCACCGCCGCAAAGGTTCCGGAGGTCGCCCAGGCAATCCAGGGTCCTGCTTTTGTGGGCACAGCGTACGGCACTTCTTTCGGGCTTTTCCCCTCGGGCAGAACTTCTCCCGTGGCATACTGGATGCCCGAACGGGCCTGGCTTACGTTGTCGTAATCATACTGCCTCCGGTAACTCTCCGGTCCGAACTGGCCGAACCCCGTAATTGAAGTGAATATAAGGCGGGGATTTAATTTGCTCAGTTCGCTGTAGCCGATCCCCCATTCATCCATTTTTCCGGTGGGATATGTTTCGATTATGATATCCACCTGACCGGCGAACGACTTCAGGATTTCCCTGCCTTCCGGTTTTTCCAGGTTCAGAGTAATATGATATTTATTCCTCCCCTCCTGGAGGTATGCCATGCCCGTTCCCATGTGCATCATGCCATTGGGTGAATACGTCCTGACCAGATCCCCGCCGGGCGGCTCTATCCGGATCGTCCGTGCGCCGAGTTCCGCCAGAAGCGAAGAGCAATAGCAGCCCGCCATACTCCGCGAACTCAGATCCAGCACAACTAAATCATCCAGGGCTTCAGGTTTCTCGTAATTCTTGGCGGGATCATCCTGCGCTCTTATGAAATCAGCCCATTGCGCCCATTTCGGTCTTTTGTGTTCTGTCATGGTCCTTACCTCCTTAAAATTGCACCGGCCTTCTGGTCCCAATCCGCAGGCGGCCGGCGGCCCTGCTGATCTTTCCATTTACCTACAACTCCGCTGGCATATAACGCCTCGATCTGAGCCTGACTCCTGCCGAGAATGTTCGTCAAAATAAAATCGTTGTCAAAGCCGACCGGCCTTACCGTCCAGCAGTGTTTAGGCGGAGATTTGGACATCATCACAGGAAACTCATGATCCGGGAAGCGACCATACATCGGATCGTCTATCATTTTGACGAAATCCCTCTGCCTGCGGTGGGGATCTTCGTTCTCGTCTTTTGCATTATGGAGCCTCGACGCCGAAAAGCCGTGTTTGATTCCGAGTTTCTCGATCTCGTCGGCGGTTTTGGTCACCGCCCAATCAGCGATGATTTTTAATATGGCCATCGCGTTCTCTTCCTTCAAACGGGTCGTATGCTCTTTGAACCTGGCGTCATTCGCCAGATCGGGTTTCCCCATCGCCTCGCAAAGCCCTTTGAATTCATCCGGCGCCGGCGCCGCGATCGCGGCAAATTTGTCGTCTTTGCACAGAAATGTGTCCGCAGGGCACACGCACTGATCCCTGTTTCCGGAAGGTTCCGCACCCTTGCCGGCAAACTGCTGGTAAGGCCAGATCCATCCCATGGCCCTCATAATGTTCTCACTCTGGGACATCTCGATATACTGTCCTTTGCCTGTTTTCTTCCGGTGATGGAGAGCGGCAAGTACGGCCACTTCTCCCATCAGGGCTCCGTAAACGTCGCATACCCAGATGCTCTGCTTCAAAGGAGGACGTTTCGGAAAACTCGACATCCAGGCATAGCCTGAAAGCGCCTGAGCCGCTCCGTCATTGGACGGACGGTCCTGTTCCGCATACAGGCCCCACTGGCCGAATCCGTTTTTTTCTATATAAATAATTCCGGGGTTGATTTTTCTGATCTCCTCATAACCGATATTCCATCTTTTTGTCACGCCCGGTCTGAGGTTGAATTCCACAATATCCGCCTTGGCGCAGAGCTCCTTGAACAGGTTCTGCGCCTCTTCTTTATGAAGATCGAGGGCCATATACAGTTTGGACGGATTGATATGCATGAACATCGGTCCCTGTTCCTTGTAAAACCACCCGAACGGGTTGAGAGAGCGTGTCACATCGCCGACCGGTGGAAGCTCGATCTTGATAACTTCCGCCCCCATTGTCGCCAGGAAAGACGGTCCTGCAGGGCCGAAGAGAAGCGTGCACACTTCCAGAACACGAATGCCTTTGAGTGGCGCGGGCCTGCTGTATTTATTTTTGACATAATCTTTAAATGCCTCGGTCATAATCACCCTCCTTAAAGAAAACCTGCTTTTGGCTTGTTACAATTTCCCACTTCCGGATGAAACACACGAATAATCTCGCCGGAGCCGTATCACCTCCTTTGCCGAAAAAAATATCCAATGCTGAAAATTGCTCAGACTCCACTATGATAAGAGTCGAATATTATTCGATGATATTCGATTTTGCAAAAATGAAACAACTTATTGATACACAATAGTAATTGTGTCTTAGGATCTTAAATTGAGAGAGTGTAATTGAATTGATTCTTTATACGACGGAGGGGATTAAACCAAAAATCCGTTTGAATGTCGAGAAAAAAATCCATTCTTTTTATTTTTCGGCCGTAGATTTCGATTTGAAGGGGATTACGGACTGCTTTTGTTTTTCAATCTTCGGATCTTTTCCAGGGTGTCCGCGTAGGTTTCGCTTCCGGCCGGGTTCAGTTCGATGGCCTTCAAAGCAAGCTTCTCCGCTTCATCCAGATTTTTCCCTCGAACAAAATAAACCCAGGCCAGATTGTTATATGCATCCGCCTCGCACGGAATTTCTCTTATGGCCTTTCTGTAAGATTCCTCGGCCCGATCAAGTTCCTTTTTTTGAAAATAGACGTTTCCGAGATATAGATAGGCTTTTCCGGTTTTTTTCGCAGCGAGTTCATATTCCCTGATCGCCAGGTCTAATTCCCCCTTCCTCTCATAGGCGACTCCCAGGTTAAGATGCTCTTCGGCGGTAAGGGGGTCTTCAGCAATGATGATGCGCGGCATAACACA
>JBHGBI010000106.1:0-4700 GCA_041946925.1 Syntrophales bacterium
CGAAGGCATTCCTGAGCCGGGAATAAAACTCCTCCAGTCCTTTTGCACCGCAGGCAACCAGGGGGATATTCCTGCTTTCAAAATATTTTGTCGCGAAAAGAAATGAAGCAAACTCGCCTGTATGGTCGGGATGAAGATGGCTGAAAAAGAGATACGTAACCTGTGTAATCGACAACCCGGCTTCCAGCAGCCGGCGCATTGTGCCGGCGCCTAGATCGAAAAGCAATTTATCTGTTTCGATCTCCATTAAGACGGAACACGCGCTCCTTTTGAGCGACGGCACTCCCGTTCCTGATCCGAGAATGGTGATTTTGATGGGCATATGAAATTATAGGCCAAAGGGTACTTTGCCATTCGCCATTAGCTTTCTGTAAATTTGACTATAAACTTTCTCGTCCTCGGTCCGTCGAATTCACAGAAAAAAACCGATTGCCAGGTGCCGAGGACGAGGTCGCCGTTTTCGACAAAAATTGTTTCCGATGTCCCCACAAGGGAGGACTTGATATGCGCGGCGGAATTCCCTTCTACATGCCTGTAATGATCACTCAGCGGGATTACTTTGTCGAGTTCCGAGAGGATGTCCTTCTGAACATCGGGGTCCGCATTTTCATTGATCGTGACAGCGGCGGTAGTGTGCGGGACAAAGACATGGCAAACGCCGCTCTGAATACGGCCCTCTTTCAGCGCGGCCCTGATCTGGCCGGTAATATCTATCATCTCCGAGCGCGATCTGGTGTTGATATTAAATGTTTTCACGATTCACCTCAGAGTTCAGGATTTCACTTAATGTATTGCATTTGAAAATAAAATTCTAAATTTCAAATCCGAGATCCTAAGCACGAAATCCAACGACCTGTTTTGAAGATTTGAATTTTGAGATCAGGGCTTCTTTAGAATCTGAGATTCGGTGCTTGGATTTTAAAGTGAAATTTTCAGCGATTCCTTTTTGTTTTTTTGGGGGTTTCTTTTGCCTTTGACGCGAACTCCTTTACGGTCACCCCGATTACCCGATAATTAAATTCATAACTAAGGGCACCGCTCCAGTCCTGTTCGTAAACGCCTTTGTACCGTGTTCCTTCCACCGGGCCCACGGGCTTGCCGTAGGTGTAGAACCAGTTGACGATCGGGCTCCCTGTGAAGCCAAGGCCGATCCAGTAAGCACCGGGCATCAGGACAAGATTGCTGTCTCTGAATTCGAAATCAGTCCACCGGTAGCCGGGCCTCGCTGACAGGGATTCAATGTCGATCATTTCGCTTGTACTGATCAGCTCTCCCGGTTTGCCGTTATTGTCTTTGTAAAGATCCACCCAGAGCTGCCCGTCTCCCCCGAACTTGTGCAGCGCCAGTCCGACCTTCTTCAGTTTAACCGGCTTGGTCAGAATGAAGACCTGGGCGTATTGTGTGAGCTTGGTGGTTACGTATTCGGCCGTCTCTACAAGAAAGCTCTTCGTCTTTTCTCCTTTTTTTGCGCCGACCTGCGGGGGCGGAAAAGCGAAATCTATATTTTCCGGGAATTCGAGATTTCCAAAAAGGAAGGGAACATTATAGAGTAATTTAGCCTTATCCTCTTCCGCGATCACGGCGGGCAGCGGCGAGGGAGGTATCTCCACTTTTGTAAACACCGCCTGGATACCCGGGCACAGGAGCAGGTTCCTGGGGCCGTATGTCTCCCGCTTGCCGGCTATTTTCACTCTGTCATCGGAAAAATCCGCATTAATAATTTCCTGATCCCTCGGATCTCCTTCGCTTCCCGCCGCCTGGGCCCACTTCATCAGTCCATCATTAATTGTTTCGTTATTGTCAATGCCGATCTCGACCCTTATAAAGCGGTTGGGAACGAACATGGCGGTCTGCTGGGGATCCAGCGGCACCCAGCCGAGATCCGGGAACCAGACCTCAACCCAGGAATGCCGGCCCTGTCCCATTTTGAAAGTGAGAACTCCCCCGGTTCTGGTTACATCGAAGGGTCTGCTCAATGTAATGCCGTTTACGATCCTGACCGGAATTCCGGCGGCACGCAGCAGCGCCGCGCTGAGATGAGAATAGTTCTGGCAGTTTCCCTTGCCGGATTCAAAAGAGTAGACAGCGTCGTACCGGACGGGTGGAGTGACATATTTTACATGATCCACGACCCATGTGAGGACCCGCTGCACGGCGTCGAATTCCGTCTTCACGCCCCGGGTCAATTCCGCAGAGAGTCTTTGAATGCGCGGTTCACCGGCCTGAACCTGTTCGGTCGCTTTCAGGTAGTACCGGATATCCTCGGGGATGTCTTTCAGCGGGAACCCCGCCCGGGTATCCAGAATCTTCAGAGTTGTTCTATTTGAGGCATTGAAGGAAAGGCGGACATCCACCGCTCTGGGAGGATTTTTCCAGACGACGGTGACAATCCGGTTGCCCCGTTCGTTTACTGATTTCTTTTCTTCCTGAGGTTTCGGCGAAAACCTGATGTCGAAGCCCTGGACATCCTGACTGTAAGTAGGCGATTGGAAACTCGGCGGTATCACGAAACTGAGGGTCAATCTCTGGATACCCTGGGAGACGTCCACCCTCTTTTGAATTTCGAACCGTATGTCCGATCCCATATCTCCCTGGACAGTGTAATTTTCGGCGGGGCAGGGGAGACTCCACAGCACAATGAAAAGGACGGCAAGGATATGAAATTTCTTCATTTATTGCTCCTCGATTCGAATCCGATGCAGTGAAACAAGTATCCTATTCCGTTTAATACTTGAATATCCCGTTGTCGTAGATAATAATTTTTTTGCCCGATGCAAGATGCGCAGTAACGGTTTTTTTCTCCGTATTGACCAGGTCCCAGTGGAGGGCCGAATCATTGAATCCCATTTTGTCCTTTTTTACTTTTGTCAGCTCCGCGGGACTACCCGCATATGTATCTGAATAGGATGCCCCCACCGCGAGATGGCAATTCCCGTATTTGCCGCCGAAATTTTCATCGAACAGGGTATCGGCCATGAACCGGTCTATTCTCGAAAATCTTCTGTCCGTCAGCGAAAATTCTCCCACCCTCTTCGCACCCGCGTCCATCATAAGCTGCTTGCGCACGAAGTCCAGGCCCGTCCGCGCTTCAATTCCGACAACAGAGCCTTTTCTGAACGTCAGGCGCACCCCCTCAACATAGTTACCGCTTCTGAAGGAAGGCTGGTCGGCATAATATGTGCCTTCGGTCCCCCTCCAGTCGGGAGACAGGAAAAGTTCGAAACTCGGTATATTGTGGCCGGAAATGCCGAGCCACTTTCTCTTTTCCCCGGGTGTTATCCTGATATCCGTATTCTTCGACTGTACATGAAGATGCTTCACGGGAAGGCTGTTCAGCCATTTCTTGATGCCGCTCACATTTCGGTAAATGGAATTCCATTCGCCGACCGGATCGCCCTTGTCGAGGTAACATGCCCTGATGATCTGGGATGTGTATTGCCTGATGGAGAGTTTCGCCTGCCTTGCCAGTTCGGCAGTGGGCATGGAGCAAAGAGTCCAGCTGTAGAGCCCCTTTTCCTCTCTGCGGTTCATGATGTCACGGTAGATTTTTCGGGCGACGAGCGCCTTTCCGATCCTTGCCGGGTCAACATCGCGCAGATGCGTCAGCGACTCAGGGGCGCGGAGGAATATCCGTCCATTTATGTTCTCGTACAATTGCCGGTCGCCGGGAGCGAGAAAGACGAGCTGACTCTTTCCGGCCTTTTCAAAAAAATTCCGCTCCATTGTAAACGTGATCCCCGGGCGCATTACCGGGTTCATCCCGGTGTCGAGAATTTTCGCCTGGAGGATTTCAGCCAGCCCCGATGCCGGGGGATCATACTGCACCAGAATTACATCGTTTTTTTTGAAATTGCCCTTCCTCGCGGTCCTCAGACCCCAGAGAAGGACATCTGCGTATTTTTCCAGTTGTGATCGGGTGAGCATGTATAATCTCCTAATTTTTAGGCTAAAGGCAAAAGGCTCAATGGGAACAGCGCTTTTTATCAAAAGTCCCTCGGCTTGCAGATGATTTCTCTGATCTTCAGGTCGAAGAAACGGGAGCTGTTGGACGGCTGAAGAACCAGTGCCGTATCCGCGCCCGAACCTGTCCCCCCGACAGAAATAACATCTTCGTCGGTGCGGACCAGGCCGGCATCCGCCGCCATCAGCGCTGTCTCGATCGCGACTTTTGTCCCCTGCCCGAATGTTCTCAATGTGTACGCCATGATTTCATCCACCTGATACGTACCGAGCTTCATACGGACGGCGCGGCCGACTCCGCCGAATGCGTGCTGGCAGGTCAGAACGGTCACTCCGCTCTGCTCCAGTTTCCTGCGGTTTTTAATGGTCAGTTCCTGGTCGTCCGGTTTCAAAAAGCCCGTGACGTGTGTGACCGCGATTATTTTCACGTCAGGCTCGAACTTCTTGAGCGCCTCAAAAGCCGTCCTACCGCTGCAGGTAGCCACGAGGGCCTTTTTGATGGAAAGCTCGGAAGCCCTTTTCGCAGCCGCCTCCAGGAGCGGGGCTGTATTTTTTGCTCCCTTCTTTTTGAAATAGCGGCAGACCACATCGGAATATGCCGGTGAAGAAACCATGGCGATCACCTCTCTTTGTGCATTTTTAGTTCCCGGACTTTATAGCATTTTTTTTATTTTTCTTTTAGCTTTTTCTATTTGGCGCCTTTCCGGGGGGCGAATCCGGTAATTCTTTTTTTAAAGTTT
>JBHGBI010000107.1:0-4583 GCA_041946925.1 Syntrophales bacterium
CAGGCATTCGAGTTCTCGCGCGAGTATCATGTGATTCCACGTCAACATCCCCCTGATCGATCACAAATTTACATGACCTACGACTTCGGATTCGCCGCGCCGTTTTCCGTGGGGTGGTGGTTCATCGATTATGCTGGCCGCTGCATCCGCTTCGCTGAATGGTACGGATGGGACGGAGAGACGCCGAACGTTGGTCGCAGAATGACCGATTCTCAGGTCGCGCAGGGAATCGTGGATCGGGAACGAAAGTTAGGAATAAACCCGGATCGCGTATTTAGATTAGCCTCCCATGACTGCTGGAATAAAAAGCCGGACTATAAGGGCGGCGGCCAGGGGCCCAGCACGGCGGAGACCTGGGCCACGGAACCTTTTAAACTTTATCTCACTAAAGCCGACCCGTCGAGGCTGCTTAAAATACGCCAGTTCCGGGAGCGCCTGCTTGTTCATTTCAAAAATCTGGAAAACGTTGCGCGCCGCCTGGGCCTCGAACATTATGAACACGAGATTCTGGGCGAGGTTTGGAAAAATAAGGCCGGGCAGTTCTTGGATGACCGCAAACTCGTTGAGCTGGCGAAATCCCATAGCATACAGTTGGAGTGGGATCCACCGATGCTCCTGGTTACGGAGAACTGTGAGCATTTTATACGTACCATTCCCGATCTGTGCATTGACGAAACTCAGATTGAGGACGTGGACACCGACCAGGAAGACCACGTTTACGACGAAGCCTGCCAAATCTGCATGGCCCGCCCGCTGGCGCCCGAGCGTCCAAAGAAACTCAAGACCCCTTCCCAGATCCACATCGAGCAAATCGAACGGCGCGCACCAGAAGAAGACGAGTACATGATTCGGGAAGCCGCCCAGGAACTCGCGTACTACGACGATGAGGACCGCCCCGTGCGGGAGATGCACTACGACCTGGAGGATAGATGAGCTGGGAACTGATCGGATTGCCGATTGCGCTTCTTGCCGGATTCGTTCTGTGCCTGATCGGAATCCGCGCGGGGTTCATCATGGGCCGACAGGGCGTGGGGCTGGAGACCAAGCAGCCCAAGACTTTCGACGCTGGGGATACTGTGACAGAGTTCGAAGATCCATATCGGGACCATTTCCCTGACCGTGGGATTTCGACGGTGGAAAAGGAAAAATAGATGCTCGAAACCATGCTCCAGCCTTCAGAGACCCCAAGGCCGCATCCTTCAGGACCAGTCCTCGTTTTATGTGACATTTGTTTCTCGATGATCGGTAAAGTGGACCCTTCCGACCTCCATCTTCCCCTGACTGGCGCCATGTTCAAGAGCCAGGACGAGAAGCACGGGTATCCTCCTCCCTTTAATCCTCTAGCAACCTGGCAATTTTTTAAGTGCCCTCATGGACAACATAGACCTTTCGTAAAGTCAGATGAGATCACAATTTTGGAGAACGGGAAAACCATGGTCGTGGTAGTAAGGAAAAGGGAAGATCCTGCTCTCCAAGAATCCGTACAGTCTTCCGGGACTCAGAATACAGTCTCGCCCCCATTGCAAAACGGCCCGGATTGTGAACGACAGCCGGAGCAATGTGGCGAAAGCACCCAAGGTAGGGGTAACGGTGCGGGGCAGGAGAAAAGACCTTTTATAAGCCATTTTAAGAGGAAGAACAGAAAGCGTGGCCGACGATGAGCTTGAAAGGCTACAGTCAGAGAAAAATGCACAAGGTCATGTCCGAGTGGATAGGTCTTTCGGAGGCTGGGCTGTCGAAGTACAAGGGGAAAAAGAAATGGTGAACTTCCTCCGCCATCTACGTAAAAGATGGCATGACTTCTGGTTCAGATGCCCGGCCTGCGGAGGTACGGGGTTATCGCCCGACAGGACGCATCGTTGTCTGAAGTGTGAGGGGTGGGGCCTCAAAAATGCCTGAGACGATCAAAAACATTCCCGGCGAGCTGATACCGCCATCGGGCAATCCCGATGTCGGAAAAAAAGTTTTCCAGATTCTCGCCGAGATCATCAAGGACAAGATAAATCTGGGCCTCCATCAGAAATGGGAAAAGGGCTACCGGTTAAGGAAGAACAAGCACTGGCGTGCTCAATCCACCGCTAAAGTCCCCCTCGTCAGTGCCAACCTGTTCGGTGTCCATATCCAGCGCACAGCAAATGTCCTTACTGATAACAATCCGACTTTCAACGTCGTCCAGACCGGCCATCTGGATGAAGCCGACAAGGAAAAGCTGGAGACCATCCAGCAGGAAGCATCTCACTGGTGGAATGAGACCGAGCAACAGGAGGACCTTGAGGAGTCTGTCGTCAACGGAGAGCAGTATGGAATCACCATTGAGAAAATGACCTTCAACCCCGAACTGGAACACGGACTTGGAGAGGCCGAATCCGTGATCGTAGATCCATTCCACTTCGGCGTGTATCCGGTCAAGTGGCGCGGGCCGAAACAGATTCAGAATCGTCTGGCCGTTCTTCACTTCTACCCCATGACCATCCGTGAGATTCAAAGGAAATGGGCCGAGAAGGCGGCTGGAGTAAGGCCGGATGAGGAATACCTCAAGGACCTCGGCGAGGAGCGGCGGGAGATAAATTCCCAGACCGGAACTGGATTCAAAGTCAAGAACATGCTTGTTGAAATCGCCAATACCGTCCATAACTTGATAAACTTCGGCGGCGCCGAGGCGGAAAAAGACGAAGAGGCCTTAGTCGTTGAGTGCTGGGTAAAAGACTACTCGAAAAGCGAAGATGGGGAACCGGAACTTGATGAGCAGGGGCAACTGATTCAGAACTACAAATCGAAGTATCCGGGAAACATCCGCTATATCGTCTGCTGCAATGGCGGCGAAATTGTTCTGGAGGACAGGCCAAACCCGAATATCAACCCGAACCTGCCTGACGATCAGGCGCGGATGACGTACCTCTACGATAAATTTCCATTCGCCGCAGCGGTGTCGCAAAAGGATACCTCGAGCGGATGGGGGCTTAGCGATTCGGAACAGCTCGAATGGCTCCAGGCCGAATTCAACAAAACCCTGTCCCAGCTCATCAAAGACAAGGACTGGGCGGCACGGTCCAAAATCGTGAATCCCAGGACCTCCGGTGTACCGAATGACGATTTCAAAAATTACGGCAGCATCCTGCGCCCGGTGAATGAAATGCAGGCGGCGGCCATCAGATACTTGCAATTTCAGCCTTCCGTGGACCTGGCGCCGATGGTTGCGCTTCTGAAAGATCTTTTCTTCCTTGTTGCCGGGACCTTCGAGCTAGACCAGGCCCAAACGCAGGGCCGTGAAGTCATCGCCTACAAGGCCATTGCCGCACTCATGGAGAGGGCGGCGGTGATGATGCGGGGAAAGATCCGTTCCTACTCGCGCCTGATCCGGGAGCGAGGCCGGATGCACGTCTCCATGGTCCAGAACTTTTACACCGAAGAGAGATGGATCCCCTTCCGTTCTCTGGACGGCGAAGACGATATCCGCCCCTACGTGGGCTCTCAGCTCATCGTGCCGGCAAAACTCACAGTGGTGACAGGCTCCACCCTTCCGGTCTCAAAGGTCCAGCAGCGGGAAGAGGCGCTCGCCCTATACAAGGAGCGGGCCATCGATAACCAGGAGCTCCTGAACAAGCTGGAATGGAGCAATCGCGCGGAAGTTATCAAGCGCATGCAGGCAGGACCTTTGGGTCAGCTTCAGCAGAATCTTCAGGCCGTTGGCATGCCCCCGCAACTGATTCAGCTTATCGCCAATATCGCCCAAATCGATCCCAAGAAAATACCTGTCCTTTTGCAGAAGGGCACGGTTCCCGATTTTCAACAGATCGTCTCTCTCGTCGGACAGTTGATGGGCGGACAGCCGGAAGAGAAGGACTGGGCCGAGGAAGCCGAGACGCAGGTGAAACTTGCGCAGGCGAAGAAACTGGAGGCCGAGACGCTTCTGACAATTGAGAAAATCGCCACCGAACGGCTGAATCAGGAAAAGACCGTTTTCGGCGTGAAGTTCGACAAGGACATGATCAAAATCAAAAAGGCGGAAATAATCGGAAAAATTGAAACCGAAATTTCCAAGATGGTGCACAGCGCCGGGAACAAGATTTATCAAGAACGCGGGGCGAAAAGCAATAACGCTTAAATGATCCAAAAGGAGAATTGATATGGCTAATGGAGCATCGGGACCGGAGATTCGGGAACTTGTTACGAAGATCACGATCCGTTATTTCAAGAACGGACAGGTTACGCTTGAGGCGCCGATGGACGACAAGATCCTGTGCTATGGGCTTTTAGAAATGGCCAAACAAATCATCGCAAACCACGAAATTAAAAAATCGGACATCCTGATTCCAGAGCCAGTTATCGACCCGAATAGGCTGAGGGGAAACTGAAATGAAAATGGTGGACATCAAGCGCGAGAAACCAAAGCCGCCGAAAAACGTGAAAGATACGGCACCCGCACACGAACCATCTTTCGAGGAGTATCCCATCCGCATCCGCTTGGAAAAACAGGATCTAGAGAGCTTGGGGTTATCCCCGAAAGACTTCAATACAAAGATGTCCGGCGAAGGCTCCTTTGCCTACGATGTCATTATGGTCAAAGACATCGAGGGTATAAG
>JBHGBI010000108.1:0-4448 GCA_041946925.1 Syntrophales bacterium
CCCTTTACACCTTCTCCCAGGCGGGGCAGCCGGTGCGTTGACTGCATTTCTCGCAGGCCGTGACGTTCACTTGAGCATTGTCGAGATTCGGGCATTTGACTTTACTTTCGGGGGCATCGCCTGCCGTTTTTCCTTTCCCCTTCTTCTCTTCGCTCTTGGCTTGCTCGGGTTCCGGGAATAACTCCGTTGCCGAGATCCGACCTTCCTTCAATGCTGTCGCCATGCCCTTGAGGTCAACGATGTCCTGGGCGGTCCATTCATCCAGCTTCCGGCCGATCTTCGCCTCAATTCTTTCCTGGGAAACTCCATACTGCCGGAAAAAATCAAAGGCGCGCGCTCTGGCTATTGCGATATTTTCGGGCTTGATCTTTGAAAGCTCTGCCTGGGTAGCAGCATCAATCGCCTGCTCGCTCAACCAGTTCGGCATAGCCCTTACGATGGCGTTCCTGATGGCCTTTGACTGGCCGATTTGGTATATTATGTCTTCGGCGCGACCGGTATCATCCATGCCGATATTTTGTTTCTTCCTTTGCTTGAAAAGGCGCGGGCAAGTGAAGCCGCTTTCGAGATCGATGAAAACGCCCTTGAACTTGTAATCGGAGAGCGTTTCCTCGTCTGCAACATCAATGGCGCAATTGCCGTAGTTCCGTGCCATGCACATTGCAAGGTCGATGCTGGGGCCCTCAATAATATCGTCCCGCCCGGTCTTTTTATTTTTTACCTTCCACCTGTAAAAGAAAGACGAGCCTGCGAGCTTCGCCTCTTCTAGAACGTTGGCCGTAACTCTGGCAATTGAACGGGGTTTCTGAACGGCAACAGCCGTAGTGTAGGGAGTCTGCACTTTCTGGACTGCCATCCCGTCACGCAGAAGCTTTTCCCCGGCACTCATTTCCTCAGGCATTCCGCTGAAAGACTTGATTCCCGCTAAAACTTCCGGCTCCAGCGTTTTTTTTGCTTCCATAAATCCTCCTATATCCATTTCTTTTGAGTTCCGTTGCCTCTAAATGGGCATGTATAGAAGTATCCACACCAGGATTTATCACACCACCAGCTTGAAGGGTTGGCCGGAACGAATACGCCTTTTTTCAGCATGCCAATAAAAAGACTCGCACAATGCATTAAGGAGTTGTAATGTTTTTCGGTGCAGGTAATTTCCTGGGAATCGTATCCCGCCGATGTGACGTTTCCTTCTTTTCCGCGCCTAGCAATCATAATATGGTATTTAAACAGCGGCTTGATCGTTGTAATTTTTTCATGGACAAGTGAATAGAGAACGGGCTGAATCTCTTTTTCTATCTGTCCTTTCGGCCAAGTCTTTGCCGCCGTTTTCAGATCATCGATTTTCGCTGTTTGTTCAATGTCTATGGTTCCGGCAAATGGAAGTTCCAGCCCTACGTCGATCTGGAACGGTTCCTCGACGGCTTTCGGGTTTATTTCGGGCGATACTTTCTCCCGGTAGACCTCGGCGCATCTGATTGAATCTTCCAGACCCTCGTTAATAAGTTTATCTTTTTCAGATAACTTATCTTTTGGGATATAGACCCCGTTTTGAAAGGCGTTGATATATCCGTCGCGGGTAGCATCTTTTATATCGCCGAGCGGCAAGTCCTCTCCGGTCTGGATCTTCTGCTTGAGATTTACTTTATTGGCATAATGGAGTCCTGTACCTCTTCCAGCCGCAATTCCAGGGGGGATGATTTCATTCTCGATATACCTGCGGCGGAACTGCTCCCCGCAACGAAAGGCCATATTAAGCATTGATTGATGGATTGCTTCGATCATTTCCCCTTCCTTTCATTCTTCTCAACGAACACCCTGATTGCATCTATCATTCCTTAAAATATGCACCGAAGTATTTGAGGAAGTATTCCTTTTTGGCCTTCATTTCCCTGGTCTCTTCCTCTTTCTTGAGGATGAGCCGGTCTAGATTTTCGAGGATCGCGCTTTTTTCGAGGGCGATGAAATCATCAACCATCGGCGCAATCTCCTCTTCCTTTGTGTCTTTATTGATGTGAACAAATTTCAGCGGATCGCTTGAATATGCCGACGTATCAAGATACGCGACAATGATAGTGGGGCGCTCCTTAAAGTTGTCAAATCCGACAATCATTCCCGGATAGCTGTAAAAATTGTCGGAATATTTCTTGACCAGCACTCGCACCGGATCGCCAACCTTGTACGTATCAACCTGTTTCGCGTAACGAAGATCAACCTCCAACTTCACGCCGTTTACTTCGATGATTCTTTTTTCTTCCATTTTTTCCTTTCTCCATGGCCCCGAGGTTGACCGGAGCCGGTTTCTCTCTTCGCTGGTACTACTGTCCCGCCCTCGCGTCTGTCGGGCTGGGAAGCGATTATTCATCTGATTCCCCAATTCTCCGGCGTCTGCCAAACATGAAAGCAATTGTTGTGAATATTTACGTAATCCTCTTTTTTGGGCATGACCATCATGCAGTCGATATCGCCGAAGAGCTCCTCTTTCACGGCGAGGATTTCCTCCCATGTCGGATATCTGTCAGAACGCGATATCGAAGCATGTTTTAAAAATCCCCATGGCGTATTGTCCTCAGAATAAAAGACATGAAGATCATCAATCGTCACGAACCCTTTCTGGTTCTGCATTTCGCTTGCGGGCGGGCAGCGCCTCAGCCAGTCCGATATATCGACTCTAATTAGATGCATTCTCTTCCTCCAATGCGGCATCAACCATGTCCATGATTTCAGCCAATCTCAGATTAAGTGATACACATTTTTCCCTATGAGATTTCTTCCGGTCCCCCAAAATGAGTTTCGCGTTGTCCAGTTCCGAGCAGAGGTTATCGACTGTTTTGTGTTGCCACTCCTCCCGCCTGTCCCGCGCATCCAAACCTGATTGGTAGTGAGCTTCGAGACCTTCCTCGTAATGTAAGAACGCTTCTGATAGATTGCTCATGATTTCCTCTGCCCGCTAGCCAGGCCACAGAAACCGAGTTCTGTAGGTCCGTGCTTTGAACCGTCTGTCAGTTTAACTCCTGTTTTGCATTTTCCGGTCCATACCCAACACACACAGGCAGAGCCCATGCAGCCATAGTCTCTATCCAGTGGACACCGTTTTTTTTTCGCTTCCTTTTCGGTACAGATCATATTGATCCCTCCTATAATCCGGTTTTCCCTTTCGGTGGCTCGCACCGGAAACCACTGGCCTGAGGTGGAGGTAATCACATCGTCAGAAGGGCATAGGCTCCGATATATAGTAGTGCGATAATAATGAAGCCGAGGATTACATCGCCGAAAATACGCCCGTCTTCTTCGTAGTAGTCGTGATTCATTTTTCTCTCCAAGGAAGATCGCGGATCTGAGCGGCCAGCTCGGTTCTTTTCTTCTCGTCTGCGTGTAACCATTCAACATATAGACCGCCCTGCATACAGTCATTGCCCCCCCATTCTATCGGGCAGTTTCCACATTCATCGTTACAAAACTCGCAGGCAAAACAGAGGCTTTCGATATCACTCATATCTCCACCATTAAAATCCCACCTGGGCCAATCATCTTTCCCGCGTGATCCCGTCTCTGCCAGCCAGTTCCACAGTTCGACATGATATTTGTGAGCATTCTCAAATGTCAGCAACATTTCCGTACTCCTGTATTTCCCTGAATATTTCCGCTACTTCCGCCATCGCCTCCCTGAATACCTCCGGCCTGATATGATCGCGGTAGGCCGCAAGCTCCAGATCATTCAGGAGTATGCGGAGGCGGTCCATCGCGTGCGATAAAATGTCAAACATCATGGGTTCGTCCATCTCGATCCTGATTCGGGTGGCCGGAGGGACGATGCGGATATCGTCTGATTTGATGAGCATGGCTCACTCCTTCTGTGGCGGGATGGCCGGATTCTCAAACTTCCGAAGTCTCATTGCAGCGGAAACCGCATTCCGGTAATTCCTCGTCAGGCCGGAAGTTTTCTGCACTGGACGATGGAATTGCGTATCCGACCATCCCGCATTTCGGGGCGGGACAGGAACGCTAATTCCTGTCCCTACAGACTCTTTTCCCGCACCGCCAGGAGTGGGCGGTATCTGTGTAGCGGTCTACTCTACGTTCCGGCGTGCGACCCCGGGAGGCCATTCGGCTTACTCCCGGGACCGGAACTGTCCCCCACGCTATGAGCGGGATTCCCCGGAGAACCTGCGCCCGCCTTTCAAATACCCAAACAAATACTGCCGCTATTTGGCCCCTACTACTCGCCCCGGATGCTCTCAGCATCTGTACGATTCGTCTCAGGCGCGGCCTTTAAGTGCTGACTGCCATGTAGCGTTACGATCCGGCATTAGGATCACTCAGGTAATGGCCTGACGTTTTGGGGGCATCAACCCATCATCCATAACCCCGATAGCTCGGAGGCATGGGGGTGTTGGTTTGTTGGGGTAAGATTACACGTTTATTTGTAGTATGTCAAGAGATAAATACAA
>JBHGBI010000109.1:0-4381 GCA_041946925.1 Syntrophales bacterium
CCCGGGGCCTCGGTTTCCCCTTTTTTGTTTCCCTGGAGGGATGCGGTTACTGGAAGCACTTCAGAGACTTTTGGTATTTCCAATCCTTTGCCGGTTGCAGTTATCGGTTCCATTTTACTCACTCACCTCGCAGTATATTAGATCGGCATGAATCAAAACACCTTGACTCCTTTCATATCTTGCAGTCAAGAAAACGCGGCGATTCCTGCTTTTTCTGCAGGTTCCCGATCCATTTCTGCTCTTTGTCGACCACCGATAATTCATTACCCATGGACTCGAGTTTTTTCTTCATGGCGGCAGCGCATTCGCTGTCCAGACGCTTCGTATCCGAAACTAAAGCCGTAAGACGATCCGCCAGACCATGCGGTTTCGTTTCGGGGATCTCCCTGTCCAGATTGTCTATTTGGCGTATGCAATCCGAACGGCGTCCGATCATCAGTTCCATCTCTTGAATATCGCCGTTCTCAATGGCCGTTTTTAACAGCGCCGTCGCTGATCGGAAAGCATAAAACAACGCGATTTTCTTCTCTATCAGGTCTCTCAAGGTCTCCGGGTTATTGGTCGCGTCAGATTTTTGTTTCTGCATTTTCAGGCCCTTACTTCCCTCAGAATGCTCTCGGCGTTTCTCTTACCTGCAGTCCGGACGGGAATGTCACCCCCCGTTTTCTTCAGTTGATCGTAGAAAATATCCTTCCATGCCGAAAGGAGCTCGCTCAACATGCCGATTACTTCATCAAAGGCCGAAATGTCTTTCCTGAGGTCCCCCTGGACAAGACGGCGCGTCATATAATCGTACAGGGAATCGAGGTTTATGGCCACTTCGCCGCCCTTTTCGAAATCGAGAGCTTCTCTCAGACTGTGAATAATCTCCAGGGCCTTCTGCAGCTTTTTGCCTTTCTCCTCATATGCTTTCTGGGTATAGTATTCCTTCACCATCCGGAGATTGCTGATCGCAGCCTCGTAGCACATAATGACGATTTTTCCGGGATCATCTGTGAGGATTTCGGTTTTCCGATAGGCATCAATTCCGCTTGCATACATAACGCTTGCTCCTCCATTCGAAAAATGTACTTATATCCAGTTCAGACCGGATCACTTTTCCATTGCTTTTATCTGTGATGACAGCCAGTTGCTCTGGTTCTGAAGAGTACTCAGGGCCTTTTCCATCGCCACAAACTGGTTTGTCAGAGTCTGCTGTTTTACCTGCAGCCTCGCTTCCATCTGGTCGATCTGGGTTTGAAGACGCTTTATGTTGTCCTGTAAAGAGGTCTCCTTAAAAGGTATATACCCTTCGTAGGCATCGGTGATGTCGAACAGGGCACGGTTGAACAACTCCGCCGTTCCGATGGTCAGCTTTACTGTTCCTGCGTCCACGCCTTCGGCCGTGCCGGAATAGGTTACCGAGATTCCGGCGGTGCTGGTGTTACCGCTGTTCCCGGTCAGCATTCTTCCCGAACCGGTAGCTGCTTCCCCTCCGATCGTACCCGCCACGTCCTTTCCGTTGTTAACCGTCTGGTCTCCTCCCGTCCAGAGCAGGTCCCCTGTTTCGGAAATGGTGAAGGTATAACCCGCGCCATAATTGTTATGCGTCAGAACGAGATGGTTGCCGGCGTCTTTGGAAGCGGTGGCGGCCAGGGCATAACGGCCGGTCTGCCCGCCCGTATTTGTCTTGAGGACGGTTCCGAAATCGAGGCCTTTTCCCACCGGTTCGGTTATGTCCAGGGTAAGCTGACTGTTTCCCGTGGTTTTATCCGTCACGATGATCCGGCCGGATGTGTCGACCGAAGCGGTTACGGAATTGGAAAAGGCTTCTTCAATTGCACTGAGCAATCCCTGGACTGTGTCAGTAGATTTGTCGACGATCGTGTAATTGCCCGTAATACTCGATCCGTTTCGGGATGTTCCTGAAAAGCTGATGACGTCCCCATTGCCGAGGGTGGTGCCGAATATCTGGTCCCATGGGGTTTCCGATGAAATCGGCGTGACGTTATCGAGTTCTCTTAGTTGGGCGCTCCCGGCCAGGATCTGATTATAACTTGCTCCCAGCTCCGCATTGATCGTATTGACGATGTCGGAAATAGTCATGCTGCTCGTCAGGGAGACGGACGCCGTTTTGCCGCCTTCGGTAATGGTCAGGGTCTCATCGCCGCCCAGGGTCCCTCCGACGGCGGTATCCGAAGTAGATGCGCTCCGCGTCGCGGCGGTATCGATATGGACCGTGTATTCGCCCGCCTTGCTGTCGCGGGTGTAGCCGATGAAAGAGACATTACTTGAGGATGACGTTCCTCTGCCGACGAAGAGCGTGGCGACATCATTAAAATTCGTTCTCAGGTATCCTGTGAGCGTCGCGTCGTTAACGCTTAATTGGCCCGTTTTATCCACGTTGATCCCGACGAGCGCGGGAATGGAAAACTGGCTGTTGACTCCCCAGATGGCCTGGGGCAGGATCGACGTGAGCTGATTTTTCACGGAATAAAGAGTCCCGTCTCCGAACAGAATTCCCCCCGGTTTATTGTTGACCGAATCGTAGGAAAGCTGCGTGTTCATATAAGATGCAACGTCATTGTACTTGGCTACAAAATCCTTGATCTTGTTTTTTATGGAATCGATGTCGCGATTCACGACAATGGTATTAGTGATCGTGTTGTCGGCCTTGGTGAGATTCAGAGTGACCCCGGTGATAATGTCCGATATAGTGTTTGACGATTTGGTAATCTGAACGCCGTCGACGGTCAAAGAGGCGTCCGCGCCCGCCACTACCTCTCTTTTGCGCACATCGGCCGCGGCGAAATCGGCCCCTGCCGAGGTAAACGCAAGATGGGAATTCGCATCGTGGATATGATCGGCGAGATTCACCGCCAGATAGCCGCTGCCGGACAAATCGTCCACCCGGATCTTGCCGTCTGAGGTTACGTAAGCCAGGACATTTCCGAACCGGGTTTCAATTTCATCGAGAAGATCCTGGACGGTGGTGGAAGACGAAATATTGAAATTCGCGTTCACCGCGAGGTTCGAAGTGTCGGTCCCGGTAATCGTGATATAATCTCCATCGGGGTTTCCTCCCGGCGTGAACACGTTGTAGCCATCGATGTCTTTAAGAAACGTGGACGAAGTGATATAGGATCCGCCCGTGGTCATGGAATTTCCGGATATTTTCCCCTCCACATCTGAACTTGTATGATCCAGAATACCGAGTGAGTTCAGGATATTTTTTGCGTCCGTAAAGGTCTGAGTCCCGCTTATCCGAAGCCGGTAGTAAGTTCTTCCATTGTCTTCCTGGGTTATCACGTCGGCGGTGACGTTTGGTATGGCGGCATCGTTAATAGCCTGCTTTATATCGCTCAAAGACATGGTGGAAAGATTGAGTGCTACAGCCTGGCCGCCGATGCTGACACTGTCCGATTCTCCGACGGCGAGTCCGAGCAGGGACTTTAAAGAAGAGGAAGCGGAAGTAAACCGGTCACTCAGGGCGCCTCCTGTTATCGTATTTTTAATAAAAGCGGTCTGGTTGTCTTTCCAGCCGAACTGCTGCACAATATCGGCCGAGGAGCCGTTGGTCAAGCTTATTCCCTTGGCCCCTGTAGTATCGCTGGTCAGGATAAGGCGGTAATCGTTGGTGCCGAAGTTCATAACGGATGCCGTTACTCCCGAGGGGGTCGATCCGGTATTCAGTTTGTTGATATTATCGGCCACGTCGGAAAGGGAATCAGTCTCGGATACCTTCAAAACCTTCCCGTTGATGATCACGTCTCCGGCATAACTACTCCCCAGTGCAGTTGTACTGCTTATGAACGGATTGGATGAGAGCTTCTGCGCCTGCGCAAGGCTGTTGATTTTAACACTGTAACTTCCGGGGGAGGCGGAAGCATCCGTCGATACCGACAGCATGTCGCTCGCCTTTACCGTGGTGCTGTCATTTGATAAAATCGTAGTAAAAAGTTGAAAGTCACTTGGATGGTTAAGCGCGTCCACCGCAGATTTCAAAGAGAGCAGCTTGGTATTGAATGATTGCCACTCTTGGAGTTGTGACGAGTAATCATTCTTTTTATTGGTAACAAGATCAACGCGCTTATGGTCGGCTGCGATTAGCTGGGTAATCATCGTCCCCCAGTCGAATCCGCTTGCCAGACCGCTTAAAAAATTGGTGCTGGTTGTGGAGCCGGTCGCCATAGAAGGAGCCTCGTAAGTTTGTAAATATTCGATCTGACTTTGGTTATTATATCGGCAAATCTTGCCGGCTACTTTAGCCTGAATCTGAAATAAGCAAAAATCCGGCCAGAGAAATAAGTACTGAGGATGAGAGGCGATTACAGCGAAGGATCGGATACGGAATGTGGCCGGTCTGCAGCCCTACAAAACAGGAAACCCCGCGCGCGGGGTT
>JBHGBI010000011.1:0-55140 GCA_041946925.1 Syntrophales bacterium
TTAATTGTAATAATCAGTTTTTCTTCACTGACATCGATGCTCTTAGCCTTTACTCTGGGGAGATTGATATCTATTCCCATCTGGAGCATCGGCGCGGTCACCATGAATATTATCAAAAGCACCAGAACCACGTCCACAAGGGGCGTAACATTGATATCGGACACCAGCCGGCTGTCCAGATCTCTGCGATTTCTTCTATATCTCATCAGCCCCTTTACCTCAGACAATCATCCTTTCTATTATGTTAAGAAATTCGGATGAGAAATTATCCGTTTCAAGCATGATCTTTTTTATGCGGTTCTGAAAGTAATTGTAAAAAATAACAGCGGGGATTGCCGCGGCCAGTCCCGCTGCGGTGGCGATAAGCGCCTCCGATATTCCGGGAGCGACAACAGCCAGAGTGGCTGAGCCCCTCGCACCGATTCCCCTGAAGGCATTCATGATCCCCCATACTGTACCGAAAAGACCGATAAAGGGACAGGCGCTGCCGGTTGTAGCGAGAACACCGAGAGCTGTTTCTATTTTTGTGATTTCAGAACTTGCAGCCCTGTTCAGGGCTCTTTCCACATTGTCGATCCCCCTGATTTCAAGAGCTGCAAAAGCCGCGTCCTCGTCCGGATTGTGGGATCTGCTCCTTTTGCCCGCCAATTTTCCGAGCTCTGTATAACCAGCCCGGAATACTTCGGCCACCGTGGAATTTTTGAACTTTTTGGATTCGGGAAAAATCTCGGATAATTTATTCCCTTTCATGTAAACATCCAGGAAAAGGTCGTTTTCCTTTTCCGCCTGTCTTATCATGCGGTACTTCGTCAGGATAATGGCCCAGGAGACAACAGAAAAAACAAGGAGGATGAACAGGACAAATTGAACCATTATGCCGGCATTAAGGATCATATTGAGGAGATCGCCGTGGAAATGCCCCCCTACCTCGCTTGCAGGTACCGCCAGAACTTCTGTCATTTGATTTTTACCTCTTTTTTATCGTGAACGCCAGGCAGGAATGAACCTGCCGCGCCGGCGGGATCGCCGGTCCATTTCCAAATCCGGACGCGACGGCAGGATTCTTGCAAGTTGAGAATAAATCGATATTTTTCGATTGCAGGCATACTGGACAAAAGGCTCCGGATTGGAAGCCGCCGCCCTTTAAAAAGCGGCACAAAGAACCCCTGATCGCAAAAAAGCGGATTACATTTAGTTTAAATTCCGGATGTTGTCAATAGGCTTTTAAAACGAAGGACATCGGGATTATTGAAGAATGGCGACGGGCGGATCTTGTCAATATTTTGACGTGTTTTTTTGACAGTATTGTCCGGGAAAATCAAGAAGGCCCGTGCATCTACTGATTATCATCACATGAATCGACGATTCCGACGGAAGCATAATTCCGGACTCGTCGGCGAGGTGCCCATGAAAGATCATCATGATGAAGAAGAAAGCTACGTCTCGGCAAGGGAATTTTCGCGGGTGGATGCCTGCATCCCCTTTGATTATCGCCCTGTCCTCAAGGAAAAGCAGGAGGCCGTCAAGTCAAGGGTGTCCCGGGAGGTCTCGTTCATTCAATCACCTCCCCTGCCCGAGCTGGAAAACGAGCCCCTTGCCGCATGGCTGAAAACACTGAACAGCAAGCTCGATTCCATTATCAGTCTCCTCACATACCATCGGGAAGGTTTTCTTTCCCTGCCCATGAGAAACGTGAATATCAGCGGAGGAGGCATGAGCTTTTCCACAGGCGAGAAACATCGCCCGGGAGATATCCTGGAGATAAAAATGATGCTTCATCTGCTGCAGCCGGTCGCCCTCTATCTGTATGGAGAGGTCGTCTACTGTGATGAACGCGAAGGGCGCTATCTGACCGGTATCAAATTCATCGAGATGGATGAAGAAGTCACAAACGAGATCGTCAAATTCGTCTTTGAAGTGCAGCGGGGAATCCTGAGGGAGAAGAGAAGGGAGTCGGCCTCGTAAAATGTTCGCCATTATCGGTATTCTTGTCGTCTTTTCGGCGGTCATCGGCGGCTTTCTGATGGAACACGGAAACCTTTCCGTCCTCTACCAGCCCGCCGAATTCGTCATTATCATCGGTGCCGCAGTGGGAGGATTTTTGATCGCCACCCCCTCGAAAACCATCAAGTTCATAGTGGGGGTTATCCCTTCCATATTCGGCGGAACGAAATACGACAAGAGCGACTACCTGGAAGTCCTCATGCTCCTGAGCCAGATATTTTATAAAATCCGCAAACAGGGGCTGGTCGCCATAGAAGAGGATGTCGACAGGCCCGAAGAAAGCACCATTTTCACACAATATCCCAAATTCCTCAAAAATCACCACGCCCTTCATTTTGTCACCGATACTCTGAGGACCGTCATATCTACCACGATCGAGCCCCACGAGCTCGAATCCCTGATGGAAACCGAGCTCGAATCTCACCACGAGGAACTGCTTGTCCCTTCAAAAAGCGTAAGCACCGTGGCGGACTCTCTGCCGGGACTAGGGATTGTGGCCGCCGTCCTCGGAGTCGTCCTGACCATGCAGAAGATCAGTGAACCTCCGGAAGTCCTCGGTCATAGTGTGGGCGCGGCGCTCGTAGGCACGTTTCTGGGTGTTCTGGCGTGTTACGGTTTTGTCGGCCCGATGGCGAAGAACCTGGAATTCTATGCCAATGCGGAAATCGAATATGCGAATGTCCTGAAAGTAGCCCTGAAGGCCTTTATCAGCAACAACGCGGCGCCGCAGGTCGCCATTGAATTCGGCAGGCGCGTAATCCCGGCGACCCTGAGGCCCTCCTACATTGAAGTTGAAGACGCCATTAGACAGGTCAAGAAATGAGCGGCGGAACTCGCAAAAGATACTTTGAAAGATCATCCGGATGAATGACAGGCCGAAACCGATCATCATCAAGAGAGTTCGGAAGAAAAAGCATGGGGATCATCATGGGGGGCAATGGAAAGTCGCTTATGCCGACTTCGTTACGGCCATGATGGCCTTTTTCCTCCTGATGTGGCTTCTCGCCATGGTTTCTCCCGAAAAGAGGGCGCAATTATCCGAATACTTCAACAACTTTACCCTGTTCAAGGAATCGGGGTTCTCTTTTTCCCGGGGTGGATATCCTATGTTCAGCAGATCGGATTCCGCCAAGGAACTCGCAAAAGGAAAGATCAGCGGGGCTGCATCGTCCGAAAAACTGAAAAAGAGACTCAAAGCGGCGGTCGAAACCAAACTGAAGTCCATGGAAAATCAGGTCATAATCGACATCCACGAGGGCGGGGTCAGAATACAGATTGTAGACAATGAAGGGAGCCTGATGTTCCCCCTCGGAAGCGCCCAGCCTACCGATAAGGCAAAGGCAATCCTCGCCCTGGTCGCTGAAAATATCAAGGACGTCCCCGGCAAGATTACCATCGAGGGCCATACGGATTCCCTTCCGTTCAGGGGAGATCAGATCACCAACTGGGAACTCTCCACATCAAGGGCATCCGCCGCCCGCCGGGAGCTCGAAAGCAACGGCATAGAACCTTCCCGGATAGCCAAAGTGATAGGATATGCAGATCAGGAGCTTCTGGTCAAAGAGGCTCCAAAAGACCCCAGAAACCGGAGGATCAGTATTATTGTCCCCGTTTCGAAAGATAATGCAGTCATCGGTGAAACCGCCTCCAAAGCCATCCCGGATCCCGTCCCGTCCGTAATCGGGCAGATCCCGCCGCCGAAACAATTGCAGAAGTAGCGTGAGATGGTGACAGGAAAGTTCGCCCCTTAGCCTTCCGCCCTCAGCTCTTCGCCACTCTTATACTTTTCGTCCACGATCCGGTTTATGCGCTCCATAATAATGCGGGTAACGTTCTCGAATTTCTCTTTGTACTTCTTCTGCGATTCCCTGGAGAACAGGGAGAATTCCTCCTTAATCCTGTACTTGCGCAATTCATCGTGTACCGAAAGAGGATCTCCCACCCTGTATGTGATCTTTCCGCTTCTGGCAAAAGGAAGGGTCCAGCAGTAGACTTCCTCGCAATTGCTGCAGCCGACCGGAACTATCTTTTTCTCCGTATGCAGCGCCAGTTGAGCGATCCCCGTCTTCCCCTCTGCCAGTTTCAACGAGCGGGTCCCCTCGGGAAAAATGATCAGATCAAGACCTTTTTCCAGAAGCGCAGAACGGCTCAATTGCGCCACGCGGGCCATGACGGATTCATAATAGTTCTTGATAAAATCGAAGAAGTTTTCACGCAGCAGGATCGAAACCTCGGAGCCCAGCTTCGTAAGAGACTCCGCGCCCAATTTCCCATCGATGAAATCCTTTATGGTCCTGTACTCTATGGAATCTATCCTTTTCCTGAACCTCTTTTTATAAAATTCCTCGATCAAATACCCCATCGACGGAACCGGAATGAGATTGCACCAGTCCAGGGCTTTACCCAGGATGGCGTTTCGGTAGTATTTCGCCTTGACCCAGACCGTTGTGTACGGAAAGCATTTCATCGTCCAGAGCTTATATTGGAAAGGCCAGTAATTGTATCGGTCCGTGTGATTCATGGCGAAGATGACTGTTTCATCCGTCGGAATCTTTTCCATGTTTTCCACTTCTATCTCCACACGGGCGAAGAGGTTGTAATTGGGTTTCAGAAGTATTGTAGCCAGTATCCGTTGGACAAGGGGGCTGGAGACGAGCCGGATTCTGTCCAGATGCTCTATATTAACCACTTGTTATCCTTCTTCCTTCCTTTGGCGACGCCTGTACGGGGCGGCTTTCCCCTCCCCGGGAACTCTGCCCGAACATATCAGATTGCCGGCTCAAATAAAACAAATAGTTCCTGCTTTCGAGAATCCGATATTCTCAACTGCTGTCCTTCGCTGCAGCAAAGCTGCACGGATTCTCAGCCTCCCGTCAACGGTCCGACTATAATACCGAGGAAATCCTGAAGAAAGTGCATGACGACCGGCGCAACCAGGCTTTGCCGCCAGAGATAAATGACGGCAAACATTATACCGATGACCCCGACAGTAGCCACCCCCGCGGAGCCTTCGTAACCGTGCCCGAGAGAAAAAATTCCCGAAGAAACCAGAACAGCAGCGGCTGGATTGCCCATTATGCTGTTAAATCGAAGCATCAGATAGCCCCGGTAAATCGTCTCCTCCGCAAAGGCAACCACAATAACGAGCAACAGGGCAAGCAGGTATTCGAAAGTCCCCCTGGCGGCCAGAAAGGAAGGCAGGCTCTTTTCCGGAACCGACAGACCCGCGTCTATGAAAATCTGTTCCACCAGAGCCGTAATCATGGCAAAGGGAACAAACAGAATAATTCCGAAGCCTATCTCTTTCCAGACATGGCGGCGACTCCAGCCGATCCTGCTGACGGGTTCGCGGTTGCGCCAGATAAAATAAAAAATCAGGCAGACGAGAGCCAGATTCTGGAAAATCGTCTCTACTGCAACCAGTATGAAACCCGGGGATTCCACCCTGTGGACGAAAAAAGAAAGAAGCATGGAGGGCAAAAAGAGGAATACAAAAACTGCGACCTCCACGGACTGTGTAATCCTGCCGGGCTCCGGACTTGCTTCGGGTATCGCTTCAAAAGGCACCACCGATCGAACTCCATTTCAGGGAATTTCTATTTTGCCCTTGACAAACTCCCATGCTTTATATTTTCATTCTGATTCAACTATAACATATCACTTCGGAAACTGAAAATCCGAAAGACGTTCATCGAGGAAATATATGAGAAAACTCAACCCTGATTATATAAAAGCCGTCATCCGCCTGGCCAACAATTGTCCCTTTTTCAAGCTCATGTCCCTGACCATCCGTGAGCTGGATATCGGACATTGCCTTCTTGAATCCACGATCGACGACAAACACCGGCAGGCGTTCGGGTCCGTACACGGAGGAGTCTTTGCGTCGATCATCGACACAGCCGCTTTCTGGGCAGCGCATTGCGAACTGGAAGAGACCTGCGGAATCACTTCCGTGGACCTGAAAATCAATTATCTCTCTGCCGCTTCGAATGGAAAGCTCATCAGCCGTGGACGGGTGATCAAGCTTGGAAGAACTCTCGGTCTGGGCGAGGCCGAGATCACCGACACGGCAGGAAAAATCCTCGCCTACGGGACATCAACTCTGATGATCATTCCAGGACTCGGATTCGCCGGAAATCCTGAACTTCCGCCAAAGTTCAAAAGCTGAACTAATGAACGATATCATTTCCGAAATCCTCCCTGTTACAATGAAGGACGGCACAAAATCGGCAATCACCGCCTTCACCGGAAGTCCTTCAGGCACAGGGCCGGTCTTGATCTGCATGCCCGCCATGGGAGTTAGTGCAAAATTCTATCAACCCTTATCCGCCCACATCGTATCGCAGGGGTGGATCCTGGTCACTTCCGATCTTCGCGGCAATGGATGCAGCTCGATCCGCGCCGCGAAAGGAACCGATTTCGGTTATCATGAAATGATAACATACGATTGGCCCGCAGTCATCAAGACAGTAAAAAACAAATTTCCCGAATATCCCGTATTTCTTCTGGGCCACAGCCTGGGAGGACAGTTGAGCGCACTTTACCTCAGCGCCAATCCGCGTTGCGCTGACGGATTGATCCTCGTCGCCGCGCCGTCGGTCTTTTATAAGAGCTGGCCTTTCCCCCAGAACCTGGGGGTCCTTGTGGGAACGCAAATAGCCGGATTTACAGCAGCGGCGCTGGGCTACTTCCCGGGAAAGAAGATCGGCTTCGGAGGGGCAACAGAAGCAAAGCAAGTCATTCTCGATTGGGCCCGCCAGGCCCGGACCGGCCGGTATGAGCCGGCGCACAGTCCCCTGGATTTTGAGAGCCTTCTCCGTGAGCTCGAAATTCACGTGCTGGCAATCTCATTTAAAAGCGATTTTTTCGCCCCCGGCAGGGCCGTCGGACATCTCTGCAGCAAGATGTCCAGGGCGCAAATCACCCGGGTGGAGCTGAAGGCAGAGGGGCTGAGTCATTTCGACTGGGTCAGGAATTCCGGGCCGGTCATTGAGGAAATCAGAAAGTGGTTTGCAACCGAAATCCCGGCGGCGAAATCCAGCCGATAAGCCTTGCATTATTCTGCCGCGGATTCCGGCATACGTTTGCACTGCGGATCAAAACTGTAGGCACAGGACTACAGTTTTCAGGCTGTTCTACCGATTAATTCAAAAACAAACATGGATTCTCTTTTATTATTTTATGACTTGAAATTTATAATCTTTTCATATATCTGAATTCCAGACACCATTACCCGGGCAGGCTATGGCTCAGATTTGGCCGATTGGAGGAGGAAAAGGGGGGACGGGCAAGAGCTTCTTGGCCGGCAGTTTAGGCATCTGCCTGGCCAGAAAGGGAAAAAGGACGCTCCTCGTCGATGCCGACTTCGGGGCGGCCAATCTCCATACCATCATAGGCGTCCCTCATCCCGAAAAGAGCCTGTCAGATTTCATCAATAAGAACGTCAGAAACCTCGAGGAAACCATCGTCGAAACCCCCTCGCCCGAGCTTTATTTGATCAGCGGTGCGAGAAACAATCTGGACATCGCTAATCTCGCCTACGAGCAGAAAATGAAAATCATGCGGGCGATTTCAAAGCTCCCTTTCGAATACATTCTCCTCGACCTGGGGGCCGGAACTTCATTTAATACAATCGATTTCTTCCTGATTTCCGATCAGGGCATATTCATTACAACCCCCGAGCCGACATCCATCGAAAACATATACAGGCTAATCCGGTCCGTCTATCTTCGCAAAATCCGGCAAGTGATTAAAGCGCACGATTTTAAAACCCTCATTCAGGAGGCCCTGAAAAGGGATAAAAACACAGCTATTGATTACCTGCATCAATTACTTTCTATCTTGAAAGAACTGGATCAAGGCAAGGGGATTATCCTGGAACAGTCCCTCCAGGACCTGCGTTTCAAGCTGGTGGTCAATCAATTCCGGAAGCATGATAATCCCAGCCTCGGTGTCCTGATGTGCCGGATTCTGGAAAAGCACCTCGGCATCAATATCCAGTTTCTGGGCAATATCAGTTTTGATGACCGGGTCCACGATGCCGTCTGCAAAAAGACACCCTTTGTCTCCAAATATCCCTATACACAGACGGCTATCGATCTTCAGGAATTCTGTAATCACATGCTCACGATCAGAGAGGAATTGCCGCCGTTGACCGGCTCAAGTTACGGCATCACCGTGAGTTCCGCGGCCCTTGATTAACAGAAAGAATATCCATTTTTTAATGTCGCTTACCGAAGAAAATGCCAAGATAGACGTTGGACATCGGATGCAAGGCTTGCTCTGCGAATTCTATTTCGATGTCTGATGCATGCTTCTGAAGCCTGATCGAATGAAACTCTTTCCCGAACAGAACTATTATGAGATCCTGGATATACACCCGAGTGCCACACCTTTCGAGATACGCCATGCATACAAAAAAGCTTTTCAGCTTTACAACGATTCTCTCGCGAGTTATTCATTTTTCTCTGAAGATGAGAGGAGCGAAATCCTCACGCGGCTTGAGACTGCCTTCATGACCTTGATCAATGAGGAAACGAGATCGGAATACGATCGGAAATTGATCGATGAGGGCGCTGTCGAAGAAGAAATGCTTTGCCGCAGGAAGAAACCCATTCCGATATTTGACCTTAAGAATTCCGTTTCGCCGGATATAATCCCCGAAGGATCCTCTGCACAGACGGATGCAAATCCTGTAGTCGCAAACATCCTGAACCGGGAAATTGTGACTGGATCAGACCTGCGGAGGATCCGCACCGAACTGGGGGTAACGATCGAGTACATCTCGGATCGGACCAAGGTCCGCCCCGGGCTCTTGCGGTCCCTGGAAGAGGATCGATTCGATGATCTCCCGTCCAGATTCCACATGCAGAAATTCCTGGAATTCTATGTGGAGTGCCTCAACCTGGACCCCGGACCCGTTGTTGAAAAGTATATGAAGAGGATCAACGATAAACCCTGAACCTCAATCCTGTATTTTTTTCCGATCTCTCTCCTGCCGGGAGATCTTCTGCACGAAACAGCCGGGAAAACTCTTTTCTATTCCGTTTTCTTTGATGTAGCGCGACGCCTCGTTGCTCAGGGCGAAATGCCCGATAAAAACCCGGTACCACACCCCGCGACCGGGTATCCGGACTTTGCTCCAGTGAAATTGATGGGTGTCGCTGTTGGCCTCCATGAACGCCTTTACCTCATCCTGACTGCGAAACGCCCTGACCTGGACGGCGTATCCTGCTTCTTCCGCAGGGATCTGCGGCGCCGGCCGGTCCTGTAACTTCACCGCAGCCGCCGTCGATTTGCCGGCATCTTCGGCTGCCGGGGATTTGGCGGCCGCAACCCGCGGCTTCTCTCCAGTATTCGCCTGAACCGCCGGCGATGCCTTCGCGGATGCGGGATAGTCCTGCGGAGTGGCTTTCTCGGTTATCACGGAGCTGCTCCATTTCCCGCCGTAAAAATACTGCATGTTCCCGGTCAGCCGGTTGACTTTTACAAGATAAATCCTCCGGTCATGTTTGATCGATTTGTAATAGTACAATGTCGGCCAGGCGAAGAGGGCGAATAAAGCGGCGGCGACAAACAGGATCCCGGCAAGCGCTAAAAGTCGATTCCGCAGGGGTTTTCTTTTACGGCGGGGGGGCAGGGACGGCCCTCCGAACTGATCGCGGCCGGCAGCCTTCTCTGCGGAAGAGGAGTCGAAGAGGGTAATCTCGCCCGCACGGGAAAAGCTGTTTTCTCCTATCTTCTCATCGGCCACCCTCTTATAAATTGACTCCAGTTCATTGACAAGCTGCTCTTCGGGGTTCCCTTCACTTTTCATAAGATTGCTCCGGTGATTCGAAAAGGAGGTTGCAAATTGATCAGGTATCAGGAAAAGGATAGGCTCAGGGCTTGAACTTTCCTTCGGCCATTGGCCTGGCGCCTGGAGCCTTTCTTTTGCCCTGCTTCAGCTAAGTTCCTGAATATTTTAAATCAGACTCCGTGTCAATCTTTTTTAGAAGCACCGCACCTCCGTTTTCCGGCCCTTTTCAGGTATCCTCTTTTTTGTTGACTTATTCCACTATTTCGATTTTCATTCACGTTGTTCAGCTTATCTGGAGGCGCAAACATACAAAGCTGACAGGATGTGTGCAGCTTTGCTTCGGAAAATGGCAAAGGGCGAAGGGAGGAAGACACAATCACATGTACGAAAAACGGCCCTGGTTGAAATTTTACGGTCATGTCCCTGAGACAATCGATTATCCGGCAATCACCATGTACGAATCAGTGATGAAGACTGTCGAGCGTTGTCCCGAAGCCGTCGCGTACGATTTCCTGGGTTACACTTCGACATACAGGCAGTTCGGCCGCGAAATAGACCGGTGCGCGGATGCCCTGGCCGGGATCGGATTGAAGAAAGGGGATCGGATCACTATTTCCATGCCGACCTCCCCCCAGGGGATCATATGCTTTTATGCAGCCAACAAGCTGGGCGCCGTCTCGGCTATGATTCATCCTCTGTCCACGCCGAAAGAGATCGAGTTCTACCTTAAAAGCAGCAGAAGCCGGTTCGCCCTGACTCTGGACGCCTTTTACGGGAAGTTCAGAGAGATCAGGGAAAAGACGGAACTCGAGACCTTGATCCTGACAAGGATACCTGACTATCTCACCCCCTTGAAGAAGATAGGATTCTGGATGACCAGGAGCCGCAAGATCCCTCCGGTGCCGAAAGACCCGGCCGTAAGATGGTGGCGGGACCTGATGTCGGGAACATACCCCGCGGCGACTAAAGCGGAAATGGACACTGATGAGATGGCCGTGATTTTATACAGCGGCGGCACAACCGGCATCCCCAAGGGGATCATGCTTTCGAACCGGAATTTCATCAGCGAAGGGATGCAGGTTGCGGCATGGGGAAGCATGAATAACGCGGATTCCCTTCTTGCCATTCTTCCCATTTTCCACGGTTTTGGTCTCGGGGTATGTGTCAATGCCTGTTTCATGGGCGGCGGAAAGAGCATTTTAGTCCCGCAGTTCACCCCGGAGACGGTGGCCGGCCTGATAAAATCGAAGAAACCCTCGTTTATCATCGGAGTCCCTACTCTCTTTGACGCCTTGAGCCGCAACCCGGCGTTGCGGAAAACCGACTTGAGCTGCCTGCGGGCCACATTCAGCGGCGCAGATTCTCTGCCGATGCCCGTCAAGGAACGGTTCGAAGAACTCGTAAAGAAGCAGGGCGGAAACGTTCAACTCCTGGAAGGATACGGATTGACGGAGGCGGTTACGGCCGTCATGGCAATGCCCATCGGGCAGTACCGCGAAGGAAGCATCGGCATCCCCTTCCCGGATATGCTGGCAAAGATTGTCAGGATCGGGACTTTTGATGAAGTCCCACCGGGCGAAGAAGGGGAAATCTGCCTGCATGGACCCGCCGTGATGCTGGGATATCTGGATCACCCGGAAGAGACGGCCAACACGCTGAAGCTGCATCCTGATGGTAAGGTGTGGCTGCACACGGGAGACATCGGATCAATGGACGAGGACGGGTTTTTTTATTTCAAGCTCAGGCTGAAGAGGATGATCAAGTCTTCCGGAATGAATGTATATCCCGCGCAGGTTGAGGATGTGCTTTACAAGCACCCTGATGTCCGGGAGGCATGCATAATAGGGGTCCCCGATGAGTCGCAGGTACAGCGCATAAAGGGGTTTGTCGTGTTGAAAGACCCGTTGAAGGCCGGTCCGGAAATGGAACAGGCACTGATCAAATTTTGCAGGGATCACCTGATAAAATGGACCTGCCCGCGGGAAATAGAATTCCGCCAGGCCCTCCCCAAAACGCTGGTGGGTAAGATAGCTTTCAATGTCCTCGAGCAGGAAGAAATTGCAAGATTGAAGGCCGCGGGAAAGTACGCGGGATAGGACTGTGGGCCCGCTGGAAGGAGACCAGAATGAATTGTTTTGACGATTTTGAAGACATCCTGAAAAACCCGAACGCCTACGGCAGGCGACTCAAGAAAGAGACCGGGAAGAAGGTCGTCGGATATTTCTGCTCCTATGTGCCTGAAGAGCTGATCATCGCTGCAGGCGCCCATCCCTTCAGAATATTCGGGACAAAAGGCGATATCCGCCTCGCAGACGCACATTTCCAGTCATACTGCTGCTCCCTGGTGCGGGGCGCCCTCGAAGAAGGCCTGTCGGGCGGACTGGATTTTCTCGACGGTGTCATTTTCCCCCATACATGCGATTCCATCCAGAGATTGTCCGATATCTGGCGTCTGAACATACCCGGCATGTTTCATGCCGATTTCGTTCTGCCCGTCAAACTGGACACCGAAAGCGCAAAAAATTATTATATCGCCGTTCTGAGGAGACTTAAAGCGGACATAGAGAAAGGTCTCAAGGCAAGGATCACCGATGAGGACCTCGGAAGAGCCATCCACACCTGCAACGCGATCCGGGAGTGCGTCCACCGGATTTACAGACTCCGACAGGAAAATCCCTTCTGCATTAGCGGCCGTGAACTATACGGCATTACCCACGCTGCCATGGCGGCCGACCGTAATCACCTTCTGGAAGCATTGCCTGGAATCGCGCAGAGCATAGCCGCCAGAACCGGGGACCGCAGGGAAGGGAAAAGACTTATCCTCTCGGGAGGGATCTGCACTCACCCCGACATCTATGATATCATTGAAGAAGCGGGGGGTGTCGTCATCTGGGATGATTTCTGCACCGGATCAAGATACTTCGAAGGAGCGGTGGGCGACTCTGCAGATCCTGTCTCGTCGATAGCCGAGAGGTACTTGAAGCGCGTTGTCTGCCCCGCTAAATTTGCGGGCTTGTCGAGCCGGGGGTATAACCTCCTCAGGCTTGCAAAGGAAAAAAGGGTGGACGGCGTGATCTTCATATTCCTCAAGTTCTGCGATCCTCATGCCTTCGATTACCCTTACATGAAAGAATTGCTCGACCGGGAGGGCATTCCGAACATGCTGTTCGAGACAGAGCAGCAGCTTCCTTCCAGGGGACAGATGCAGACGCGGTTTGAGACATTCATGGAAATGATATAAAAGGCGAAAGGCTGAAGGCGAAGGGTGAAAAGAAAGCGTCGTCCTGAGCCTGTCGAAGGATGGGCCGCGAAAGCCTAAGGGCTACAGACAGGAAACTCTGGACCAAGGACTGACATTTCCCGAGCTGTTTGCCCGCTGGATAATGGTGCTATCATGAAAAAAGTAGACTACGGCCGGATGAAAATGCTGTTCATCTTCCTCATTGCCAGGATCAGAAAATTCCTTCTGAAGATGAAAAAGGACAGGAAATTGAGAGACATCATGACGGTGTACTATATGGAGGCGAAAACCGCGCCGGTCAGCCGCAGGAAGGTCGCCTGGATTACGAGCGGAGGACCTGTCGAACCGCTGATCGCCATGGACGTGATCCCCGTTTATCCGGAAAACCACGGCGCAATGATCGGGGCCAGCAAAATGGGCGGCGATCTCTGTGAAAAAGCCGAGGCAATGGGCTATTCGAGTGACCTGTGTTCTTATGCGCGCTCTGATATCTCCTGTTCGACCGTGAACGGCGGGCCTATAGGGGGACTGCCCCGGCCCGATATGCTCATCTGCTGCAACAATATCTGCGGAACAGTCCTCAAGTGGTATGAAGTACAGGCGAGATATTATCGTGTGCCGCTCTTCATACTCGATACGCCCTTCTGCCATACCGCATACACGGAAGAGGCCGCCAGGTATGTCCGGGACCAGTTCGACGAATACATACAGTTCCTCGAGACCGCATGCGGAAAGAAGTTCGATTACGACCGCCTGAAGGAAGTCGGCCGCCTCTCGGTCCAGGGGCAAAGACTCTGGCAGTCCGTCCTGGATACCGCGATGAGCAAACCATCCCCCATCAGCGCCTTCGACGCTTTCTATCATCTCGCTCTGATTGTGACGCTTCGCGGAACACCGGAAGTAATTGAATACTATTCAGCCCTCCTCGATAAGATGAGAAAGAGAATCGAGCAGGGGATCGGCGCCGTGCCCAACGAAAAATATCGTCTCCTCTGGGATAACATCCCCATATGGTACCGCGTGAGATGGCTGTCCCGGAAATTCGCCTCTCACGACGCATGCCTTGTGGCGGACACTTATACATCTGCATGGTGCGGATCCATGAAGTACATCGATGAAAACCGCTTTCTCGATTCCATGGCGGAGGCTTATACCAGGATTTACCTTAACATCGGCGTCGACGAGATGGCCCGGACGGTGCTGCAGATGGTCGACAAATACGAAGTGGACGGCATTGTCATGCACTCCAACCGGAGCTGTAAGCCGTATTCTCTCGGCCAGTACGATATTCAGAAGATCGTGGAAAAGGAAAGAGGTATCCCGTGCCTGGTGATTGAAGCCGATATGGTGGATGACAGGAGCTTCTCCGAAAGCCAGATATCCACGCGTATAGACGCATTCATGGAGATGGTGAAAGAAAGAAAATGATAACAGCCGGAATCGACATAGGATCCATTACCGCCAAAGCCGCGGTCATGCAGGACGGAAAAATCCTCGGCACAAGGGTGATATTTACAGGATATAATGCCGAAGCCGCCGGCAGAAAGGTCTTTGATGAAATTCTGGAAGAGCTCGCTATCGTCCCGGATTCCATAAAGAGAATAATTTCCACCGGCTACGGCAGAAACAGCATCAAATTCGCGGACAAATCCATCACGGAAATTATGTGCCACGCGGCTGGAGCCTTCTACCTTAATCCACGCATCCGCTCCATTATCGACATCGGCGGCCAGGACAGCAAGGCTATATCCATGGATGAAAATGGAAAAGTAAAGCACTTCGCTATGAACGACAAATGTGCGGCGGGAACGGGACGCTTCCTGGAGGTCATGGCAAGGGCGCTGGAAGTAAACCTCGATGAATTCGGGACCATGTCCCTGAAGGCCGACAGGCCTTCGAAGATCAGCAGTCTGTGTACAGTGTTTGCGGAATCGGAGGTCATATCCCTCATCTCTAAAGGAGAATCGCGGGAAAACATCATTGCCGGCATTCACGATTCCATTGCATCCAGGATTTCGGCCATGGCCATCCGGACGGGCCTGACGGCGCCGGCCATGCTGACAGGGGGGGTTGCAAAAAACATAGGAGTGGTCAAGGCTCTCGAGAAAAAAATGGGATTCGGTTTCGAGGTTTCGCCTTATGCCCAGGTAAACGGGGCTATTGGCGCCGCATGGCTGGCAGCATCCGGCAGAGTCTAAATTTCAACTCCTCGAACAAACCCCGATATCATCGCCCGATTCGGCCGGGCTCTGAGCAAAGGACTTTTACGAATCTCGTAAACAATCAGGACTGGCGTATGTTGTCACGCTGAGCCTACCCTGCCCTGAACCTGCCGAAGGGAAACATGACTGTAATATCAATAACTTATACCTACCATTCGACAGAACTTGTCCGGAAGTTATCGAAGGGCTCGGGGTGACAATTCGGACTTTTTACGAGATAATTACGCATCACCCGAAAAGGCCCTGCAGCTTCAGGGCGAGATTCATGTCTCCTTCGATTTTCAGCTTTCCGGACATATAAAGCATTACCGGACTCGCGCTTCTGTTCAGGAGAGCCACAAAATCGGGTGCGTTCATCCGGATGGTGCATCCGGCATCGCCATGGGCGCCCTCCCCGATCTGCGCCGGGCTTTTTGTAAGGTCCAGCCACCATTCACCGCCGCCCTCGCCCGAGATACTGAACTGGTACACGGCATCGATACCCTTGCCGGTGTCCGGATCGGCCTTTAGTTTCGCTTTGAGCTTTTCGATGCTGTCCTTCGGGGATTCCGCCATACGGGTCCTCCTTATTTATCAGGCTGCAAATGCCTGGATATGATTCACAGCGGACTAAGTACCAGCCGTGTCCGAAATTGTCAAGATTTTTAAGGGGTCAGGAATATCTCGCGGGGAATTGTGAAATTTATTCACCGGCAGGCCGGGATCGGCATTCCTGGAAATCAGCCGCCTCAGCCCTTCGCTTTACAAAATGAACTCCGCCACCATGATCGTGTGATCGGAAGGCATTTCTGCCAATCTCGGATTCATATCGATGTCGCAGCGGACGGAATGCTTTGCCAGCGCGGCGGTAGCAAGGATATGATCGACGCGCCAGCCGAGACCCTTTTTGACATTGTCGGGAGCGCGATAATCAAAAAAGGTATATTGCCCCGGCTCCCCGGGGTGATGTTTCCGGAAGACGTCCACAAAGCCCCATTGCATGATCCGCTCAAGTTCCCGCCATACATCAGGATTGAAATCGACGTGCCCGAGAAGCCTCTTCGGATTATGAACATCTATCTGCTCCGGCGCCACATTGAGATCGCCGCACAAAATCAGCGGCTCCCCCGCCGAGTACTTTTTTTTGATACTACCTAAAAGACGCCGGTACCAGTCGAGTTTATAGCTGAACTTGGGCGATTCCATCTTGAACCCCTGGGGCACATACGCATTAATGACAGCAATCCCCGAAAAAACACCCCGGATCAGACGATCCTCGTCCGGCTCACCGCCGTCGTCTATTCCGAAATGAACTTCGCCGGGCTCATCGAGAGAGGCCACGGCCACACCGTTCCCCTTTTTCCCTCCCTTGAATACAACATAATAGCCTGCTTTTTCGAACTCCTCCGCAGGGAACAGTTCATCTTTCACCTTGGTCTCCTGCATGCAAAGCACGGACGGACGGTTTTTCTTCAGCCAGGGAATAATAATATGCATGCGCGAGCGGATGGAATTGACGTTGTAAGTGGCTATTCTGAATATAGTCATTTCAAACCTCCACGCGCATTGAAAAAGATTCTAAGCATGAATTCTCCCATCCCCTGCATACATCCAATGCCCAAAAAGTCTTGGATTTCGAATTCGAAGTTTTGAGTTCATCCTTATTTAAAAATATCACGCCGCCGGAAGCCGTTCAAGTACATTTCAAGTCATTTTCGGACACGATCGCCTGTTTCTTTCACCTTCTGCAATTCCTTCGGCCCTTCGCCGCAGCGAAGCTGCAAAATAAAATTCAACTTTTTTCTTGACACATTAGCAAAGAAATGGGCAATAAAGGCGCTCGAGAGGATTGAGAATGGCCGATCAAAGCAAGTTCTCCTGTCGCCTGTTTCCCGTGTACGCCGCTGATCACCGCCTCTTCGCCGAATCCATTGAGCCTGTTTCAAGGAATTCCGCCCGCGATCGCACGACACTTGTTTTTTTGCACGAAGGGCTGGGCAGTATTGCGCAGTGGCGGGATTTCCCTGCCGCTGTGTGCGCGGCAACTGGTCTTCCTGCTTTCGTTTACGAGCGCCTGGGGCACGGCAGGTCGGACCCTCTGACAGGTCCGCGGCAGTTGCGTTACATGCATGACGAGGCCCTGATCGTTCTTAAAGAAGTGCTCGAACGGAACATCGAAGGGGACGTTGTCTTGATTGGCCACAGCGACGGCGGTTCCATCGCCCTTATTTTCGCTTCCGCGTATCCGGCGAGGATTCGGGGTGTCATTACGGAAGCCGCCCACGTTTTTGTTGAAAAAATCACAGTAGAAGGGATCCGGCGGGCCGTAGACGCCTTTGAAAAATCGGGCCTCAGGGAGGCACTGGCCCGCTATCATGGGGATAATACGGATTTGATGTTCAGAGGGTGGGCCGATATATGGCTTTCGCCCGAATTCTTCCAATGGAATATCGAGTCATACCTGCCCGGAATCACTTGTCCCCTGCTTGCCATTCAGGGCATGAATGACGAATATGGATCTCCGGCCCAGGTGGAAGCCATCATCCGCGGCGTAAAGGGGCGGGCTGAAAGCCTGCTTATCCCGCAATGCGGGCACGTTCCGCATTTTCAGGCAAGATCGCGAGTCCTTTCCGAAACAACCCGGTTTATTTCCTCGCTCAATCCTTGACGCTCACCGGGAAGGCAGATCCTCCACGCCCCGGAAGAAGAAATCTTTTTTGAATTCCCACATGGCGATGGAGGCGGCCGGCCTCCTATTTGCGGTAAGAGGAATAAATGCTGTTGCGGAGGTAAGAAACTGAGGTTCACCATTTTCAAAAGACTGTTCATCAGTTACCTGCTGATCATCATCCTGGTCCTATGCTCCGGGATATACATCATCTGGAATCTGAACGAACTGAATCGGATTATCCACTTCACGAATTCAGTGGACGTTCAGGCTATAAAGATTTCCGAAGAGATCGTGCAGGCAATCTATATACAGACAGGCTCTGAAGAGAAATATCTTATATCCGGAGATGCCGCTTTCTACAGGCAGTTCGCGGAAATGAACGGATATCTGAACAGGAAGATGGAGGAACTCACGCAGGTATGCGACACGGCCGAAAAGAAGATACTCGCCGTGAGGATCGCGGATCTCCATAACCGGTACCGCGCCCTTTTTGAGAAGGCGGCGAAAGAACGCAATCGGACTTCCTTCGAATACAGCGCCGAGAAAGAAAAAATGATCTCCGAGATCGAGCAGTCGTGCATAAAAATAGCGAATTTGTCCGATCTTTCCCGAAGTGAAAAATTACAAGCCTCGGAAATCATCAGCGGACGTGTCGCCAGAGTCATAACGGTGACGGAAGCTGCAGCCGTCATGCTGGTCGTGATCATATCCCTTCTCATCACAAGGAGCATAAACACCCCCATAAGGCTTCTGCTGGAAAAGACAAAAACCACGGCGGTGGGCGAATTCGGAAAGCCGCTGGTTGTCGCCTCTCCGCCGGAAATCAAGGAGCTCGCCGATTCGTTCAACAACATGTGCGAGAGGCTGAAAGAACTTGATCAAATGAAAATCGATTTCATCAATCATTTATCCCACGAACTGCGCACGCCGCTGACCGCCATCAAGGAGGCGTCCAGCATGCTCACGGAAGGACTGTTCGCCGGGATTCCTGACAAGCAGTCAGAATTGTTCAACATTATCAACGAGGAGTGCGAGCGCTTGATCAAGTCGGTCAGCCGTATCCTGGATCTTTCGCGCATGGAAGCAGGCATGGCGGATTTTTCCTTCGAAGAGGTCGACGCCGGCCTGATCATCCATAAGAACATCTCCAAATTGTTCCCAATAGCACGGAGAAAGAATATCGAAATTATTTTCGATCCGCCGGACAATATCCCGCCTGTCAGGGCGGACGAAGAGAAGATCGGCCAGGTAATTGAGAATCTACTCGGCAATGCCCTGAATTTTACTCCCGAGGGCGGGCGGATTTCGATCTGCCTATCGAAAGATGAAGAAAAGGGGTGGCTGGAAGTGTCAATTACTGATACAGGCTGTGGTATACCGCAGGAGAGCCTTGAAGAAATATTTAACAAATTCAAGAGAGTAGACGATAGAAAGGGCACAGTCAGAGGAACGGGGCTGGGACTTTCCATCGCCAAGCATATAATTAACGCTCATGGAGGTTCCATATGGGCCGAAAGCGAGCCCGGCAAGGGAAGTGTCTTCTTCTTTTCCTTGCCATTGTCTCGATGATCGTCTCCATCGATAGTTGTGCCTTTTTGAAAGGAAACAGACAATATCAAGGCGAGCGATCTCTCAGGGAGGCGGAGGTGCTTTACGCAAAAGGGGATTATCGGGGGGCGCTGAAAGAGTACCGGAAGGCCCTGGATGCGTCCGTCCGATCAAGGGATAGGGCACTGTTTTACATGGGCGTGATTTATTCTTCACCGAAATATCCGGAAAGGGATTATCAGAAATCTCTCGACGCCTTTCAGATGCTTGTGAAAGAATTCCCGGAAAGCGTTTACCGTGGGGAGGCTGAAAGGGTGAGCGCCCTCCTGAGGGAAATACTGAGCAAGGATCGAAAAATGAAAGCTCTTCGCAAGCAGGTGAACATGCTGGAGGCCCAGATAGAACGCATGAAGGAGATCGATTTAACTATCGAGGAGAAGAGGAGAAAATTTCTGCAGGAAAAATGATGAGGTTTGAAAATGGATAGAGTTCTGGTTGTAGATGATGATTCAAGTATTCTCAAAGTCATTAAGATGAGACTGGAGGCTGAAGGTTACGAAGTCACAACAGCGGGTGACGCCCAGAGCGCCATCAGATATATGGACGAAAAGGAGTTCGACCTCGCCCTGGTCGATCTTAAACTGGCCAAAGCAAACGGCATCGAGCTTATGGAAAGTCTTCACAATATCGATCCCGAACTGCCGGTCGTAATCCTTACGGCTCACGGAACCATTGAGAGCGCCGTGGAGGCCATGAAAAAGGGGGCATACAGCTATGTGACAAAGCCTTTTAACAATCGTGAGCTGCTCCTGCAGATACAAAACGGCATTGAAAAGGCCAGGCTGTCCAAAGAGGTCCGGCGCCTGAGGGGCATTGTCAAACAAAATCAATTGGAATTCGAAAATATAATCGGGCAAAGCGAGCCGATGAAGAGGCTCTTTGAGCTTGTCTCACGCGCAGCGGAATCCGACTCGAATGTTTATATCACCGGTGAAAGCGGCACAGGAAAGGGTCTGATCGCCAAAGCCTTGCACAACGCAAGCTCCAGGAAAGACAAACCTTTTGTCGCCATAAACTGCGCCGCCATCCCCGAGACCCTGCTGGAGAGCGAGTTGTTCGGATTCGAAAAAGGGGCCTTCACCGGCGCCAGTCTGAGCAAGAAGGGGTTGTTTGTCCAGGCCCACGGCGGTACTATCCTACTCGATGAAATATCGGAAATACCCCTTTCCATGCAGGGGAAACTGCTTAAGGCCCTGGAGGAAAAAGAATTTTACCCGCTCGGGAGCCAGAGACCCGTGAAAGTCGACCTCCGGATTATCGCCGCTTCCAACAGGGATCTTGAAAAAGAAATCGAAAACGGCCGCTTCCGCCGGGATCTCTTCTACCGGATTCACGTCATTCCGATCAGGATTCCCCCCCTGCGGGACCGCAAAGAGGACATCCCTCTTCTGGTCGGGTACTTTCTCGAAAAATTCACAAAGAAAATGAATAAAAAAATCAAGGGGTTTACAACAGAGGCACTGAACAGGATCATGCATTACGCCTGGCCGGGAAACGTCCGGGAACTGGAAAATGCGATCGAATGCGCCGTCGTGATGTGCAACGAATCACTTATCTCCGAACAACTTATCCTGCCCACCCAGAATTCGGAATTGGATACTCTCAAATCCTTTAAAGAATCACGTAGAGATTTTGAAAAGAGATATCTCATTCAACTGATGGAAATCAGCAAGGGAAATGTAAGCCAGGCGGCCAAGCTGGCAGGGAAGTACCGCGCTGATTTATATGAATTGCTGGAAAAGTATCAGATCAAGCCGCTTGATTTCAGGCAAAACCGAAGGGAATAGCCGCCAAGAAAAACTGTAATGAATTCGGAATTTAAAGGCATATAGTGGGTAAACAATGTATGATAATTCCTGCGCTCCCGGTTCCATAAACCCTCCTGGAGACGTCCCTCGATTTTCAAAAATCATCTGATTCCTGTAGCTTATCCCTGGTATCCATCTCCTGGTACAACCCTTGCTCATTATAATGCGCAGTGGCGGTCGATAGGTTTCACCCGACCGAATTGCATTAGCCGTGCCCCGGCGGGAGGGATGGACGGAGATGGCGCATAGGGTCAATCACCTTTCCCCCCTCCCGCTTATAAAAAAGCGTCTTTTCGAGCACGGGCCTTATCCCAGGAGATCATTTTATGAAAGTCCTGATCGTTGATGATAACAGGGATATCACGGAGCTCCTGGCGGACTTCATGGATCTTTCGGGTTTCGAGACGGCGACCGCCGGCAACGGCCTCGAAGCCATGGACAAGCTGAGGCAAAATCGTTTCGATACCGTTATTATGGACGGTCATATGCCTTACATGTCGGGATTCGACCTCTGCCGGTTCATAAAATCCGAATACCCTTCTGTTTACACGATCGGGATCACGGATTCGGCGAGTCTCGAGAAATTCAGAGAAGCCGGAGCGGATGAGTATTTCTATAAGCCGGTCGACTGCGATATGTTGTGCGCGCTTATCGAGAAGCATGGAGCGCTGTAAACTCCGCCCCCCTTTGCTCCCGCCTACTTTCGAATCTTATTGAAAAAACATTCCCGTGAGTTTAGTATGAGCGGTCATGAAGCGCTTCCGTTACTTCACGGCATACCTTGTTCTGGCCCTCCTCACGCTCATCTGGAGCTGCGGCGGCCCGGAAAAATCCGACACTGAAAGAACGCCCGGCGATTCGGGGCCCGCCTACGGCGATATCATGGTGGAGGGGTCTATCGGAGACGCCAGCAATCTCATCCCCTTACTGGCCTCTGATTCCACATCGCACGGCATCGGCGCCCTGGTTTACAACGGTCTCGTGAAATACGACAAGGACCTCAATGTCGTGGGAGACCTCGCGGAGTCGTGGGAAATATCCCGGAACGGGCTCGTCATTACGTTCCACCTGAGAAAAGGTGTGCGATGGCATGACGGCCACCCGTTCACGGCGGACGACGTACTATATACTTACAAAGTAACGATAGATCCGAAGACGCCGACCGCCTATGCAGGTGATTTCCTGAAGGTAAAAAAAGCCGAAGTCCTCGGCCCGTATACCTTCCGGGTGACTTACGACAGGCCTTTCGCTCCGGCGCTGACCAGCTGGGGTGCCGCCGTATTGCCGAAACACCTCCTGGAAGGAAAGGATATTACAAAATCCCCTCTATCCAGGCATCCCGTCGGAACAGGACCCTATAAGTTCAAAGAATGGATAGCGGGACAGAAGATCGTTCTGGTTTCCAACGAGGACTATTTCGAAGGAAGGCCCTATATAGACGGCTATGTCATGAGGATCATCCCCGATATGGCGACAATGTTCCTGGAACTGCGCGCCAAGGGGATCGACCGTATGGATCTCACTCCCCTTCAGTATACCAGGCAAACGGAAAGCCCGTTTTTCAAGAAGAATTTTCACAAGTACCGTTATACTTCTTTCTCTTATGTGTATCTTGGATACAATCTGTTAAATCCCCTCTTCAGCAGCAAAGAAGTCCGGCAGGCCATCGCATACGCAATCAATAAAGATGAGATCATTCAGGGCGTGCTCCTCGGGCTGGGGACGGCCGCTACGGGCCCCTTCAAGCCGGGCACATGGGTCTATAATCCGAATGTAAAGCAGTATCCATATGACCCGCAGAAGGCCCGGGAGTTGCTGGCAAAGGCCGGCTGGAGGGATACCGACGGAGACGGGATACTGGACAAGGACGGAAAGCCGTTTGCGTTTGAGCTGATTACTAATCAGGGAAACGAAGTACGCAGGAAATCGGCGGAGATCATCCAGAAGCGCCTGGCAGAAGTCGGGATATCCGTGAAAATCAGGGTGATCGAATGGGCCGCGTTCGTGAAGGAATTCATCAATAAAAGGAGATTCGACGCGACAATTCTCGGCTGGACGATACCGATGGATCCGGATTTGTACGATGTCTGGCATTCGAGCAAAACCGGCCCGGATGAGCTTAATTTCATTTCTTACAAAAACAAGGAAGTGGACAAACTCCTCGAGAGGGGGAGAAGCACCTTCGATGTGCGGGAAAGGAAAAAAGCATATGACCGGATCCAGGAGATTCTCGCGGACGAACAGCCCTACACCTTTTTATATGTTCCTGAAGCCCTGCCTATTATTGATGCCCGGTTTCGGGGGATAGAGCCAGCCCCGATCGGCATCAGCTACAATTTCATTAAATGGTACGTCCCCAAAGAGCAACAGAAATTGATCATGACCAGATAAGACGCCTGCCTGTTCTAAAGTTTTCTCTCCAAAGAGCCGATTACTTTTTAGATGTGTTTTTAAAAAAAGGAACAGAGGCGTGATAATTTGATATAGGCTGTCAATTTTCCCTCCAATTCGGCGCATCCGAATGAAAAAGATACTCGTCGTCGATAATAATCCGGTCTTCCTCGCCCTGATGACTAAGTTTCTGTCCGGACATGGATACCAGGTGATGGCCGCCGAAAGTGGGTTATCGGCGATAGAAATCCTGAAGGATTTCCGGCCGGATGTCATATTCCTCGATCTGATTCTCTACGATATCAGCGGAGAAAAACTCTGCCGCATGATCCGGGAAATCCCCGAGTTGAAAGACGTATACGTTATCATTATCACCGCCGTCGCCGCCGAAGGTGGAATCGATTTCATAAAATTCGGCGCTAACGCATGTATCGCGAAATCCCGTTTCGACAAAATGTCCGAAAATATCCTGTCAACACTGGAACGCTTGAATACCCTGAAACCCGCCGAGGCCATCCGGCAAATCATCGGCATTGAAGATGTTTCCGCCAGGGATATCGTCAGGGAATTGAATTCAGTCAAAAAACATCTGGAAATCGTGATTTCAAGCATATCCGACGGACTTTTCGAGGTAACATCCGAAGCAGTCATCGTCTACGCAAATCCAGCCGCCGTTTCCATCGTCGGCAGGCCCGAGCACAGTCTCATCGCTTCGTATTTCACAGAAATTTTCCAGGAGACATGCCGCGAGAAAATTTCAAAAATCATCAAAGAAGCAGGATCATTCCGGCAACTGCCGGGAGAATCTTTCCCCCTTTGGAACGGAAACGAAATTTCCGTGAATGTCCTTCCCCTGACCGCAGAGGAAGACAAGAGAATCATTCTCATCACCGATATGACGGCGCGCAAGAGGGCCGAGAGCGCCCTGCACCGGGCTTATATCAATCTGGAGATGCGCATACAGGAAAGGACCGCGGAGCTGGCGGCGACGAACAAAGCCCTTCAGTTCGAGCTGGCGGAAAGAAAACAGGCGGAAGAGGCCCTGCGTATCAGCGAAGAAAAATACCGCAATATTTTCGAAAACACGGTGGAGGGGATTTTCCAGGCTACGCCCGAAGGGCGCTTCATAAGCGTCAATCCCTCCCTTGCCCGTATTCTCGGATACGACAGCCCCGAAGAGGTGATGGAAAAAGTAACCGACATCCCGGGACAGATATATGTCCGGCCTGAACGAAATGCCGATTACATGAACCAATTGCGGGGAAAAGGGAGAATCCGCAATTTCGAAACTCAGTTCTACCGAAAGGACGGTCACGCAATCTGGGTTTCCATCAACGCCCGGGCGGTCAGGGATCATGAAGGACGTTTCCGGCATCACGAAGGAACTGTGGAGGATATCACCGAGCGCAAGAAACTGGAAGCACAGCTTCTCCAGGCCCAGAAAATGGAAGCAATAGGAACGCTGGCCGGCGGGATCGCTCATGACTTCAATAACCTGTTGATGGGCATCCAGGGATACACATCGCTCATGCTGTTCGACATGGAAACCGATCACCCCCATTATCAAAAACTGCGAAATATCGAAGAGCAGGTCAAAAGCGGCGCATTGCTGACCAGACAAATGTTGGGGTTTGCAAGGGCGGGCAAATACGAGGTGAGGACTACTGACCTGCGGGAAATAGTGGTGAAGAGCTCGAATATGTTCGGACGCACCCGGAAGGAGATCACGATCCACATGAAATTCGATCCCCATTTATGGAGCATAGAGGCAGACCAGGAGCAGATAGAACAGATGCTCATGAATTTCTATGTGAATGCATGGCAGGCCATGCCGGCGGGAGGTGACCTCTACATCATCCTTGAAAACGTGGTACTCGGCGAGGACTACACCCGGGCCTTTCACGTCGAGCCGGGCAGGTTTATAAAACTCTCGATCACGGACACCGGCGTGGGCATGGACGAAAACACGAAGGAAAGGATCTTCGAGCCTTTTTTTACGACAAAGGAAATGGGGCGAGGTACGGGGCTGGGGCTCGCCACCGCATACGGGATAATCAAGGGCCATGGCGGGATCGTCAATGTCCACAGCAAGAAAGGACATGGAACGACTTTCAATATCTATCTGCCCGCCTCGGATAAAGAAACCGGCACGAAGCCAAAACACTCCGACGATATCCGGAAAGGCCGCGAAACGATCCTGATCATCGACGACGAAGAGACGATCATAACCGTGCAAAGCGAGATATTGAAGATACTCGGCTATTGTGTCCTCTCCGCCACGAGCGGAAAGGAAGCGGCGGATATTTACCGGGCAAGAAAAGAAGAGATTGATCTAGTCATCATGGACATGATCATGCCGGAAATGGGCGGCGCCGAACTTTTCGAGCTGCTGAAAATCATAAACCCCGGCGTCAAAGTCATCCTGTCAAGCGGATACAGCATGGACGGCCAGGCCGCGCGTATCATGGAGGCGGGTTGCCGGGCTTTTATACAGAAACCCTTCAGCATCAGCGATATCTCAAAAAAGATCAGGGAAGTGCTGGATGAAGGTTCTTCAGCAGGAAATCCTTGAATTCCCCGTAATCCGCCGGCATCTCCACAGGCGCCCCTTCTCTTTTATAAAGATCCTTCATGCCCGCAGGGGGCTCCGGAGTAATCCCCAGCAGGTTGACGATTTCCTCCGGAAATTTGGCAGGGTGCGCCGTCTCAAGGCACACGCACAGGGGAAAATCGCCGTATCTGTCTAGATAGGTCTCCAGTCCTTTCCAGCCAACCGCGCCGTGGGGCTCAAGGACGACATTGTAATCGCGATACACTCTTCTCATGGTCTCGCGCGTCTCTTCATCCGATACGCTCACTGAAAAGATGTTTTTCCTCATCTCATCGAGATCAGGCATCCTGAATACACGGCCCGTCCTGTCCACCGTCCCTCCGTACAGGTCGAAGAAGCGCGCCAGATTGCTGGGGTGCCCGACATTCATCGCATTGGAGAGACACGCCCTTGACGGGGACACTTTTTCATAACGGCCTTCTTCCAGGAATTTCGGAAACTCGTCATTTTCGTTTGTCGGCATGATCAGCTTCTCCACCGGGAGGCCCATTCTCCTCGCGTACTCGCATCCCAGGGCGTTCCCGAAATTGCCCGACGGGACCGAGAAAACAATCTTCTCGTGTCCACCGGCAAGTTGTGCATAGGCGTAAACGTAATAGACGATCTGGGGAAGAATCCTCCCGAAATTGATGGAATTCGCCGAAGTCAGGTTAAATCTCCTCAGATCGGGGTCCGAGAAGGCCTGCTTGACGAGGTTCTGGCAGTCATCGAATTTCCCCTCAATCGAAAGTGCCTGGACATTGCCGCCTATCGTATCGAGCTGTTTTTTCTGCATGGCGCTGACCTCGCCTCTTGGATACAGGATTTTTACGTCGATTCCTCTTATTCCCTTGAAGGCGTCTCCCACGGCACTGCCAGTATCGCCTGATGTCGCGACAAGCACGTTCAGGCGCTTTGCCCTGCCGCGGAAATATCCCATCAGCCGCGCCATCATACGGGCGGCGAAATCCTTGAAAGAAGCGGTCGGCCCCTGATCGAGATGCATGATATATTTCCCTTTTACAACTTCCTCCAGCGGAACATCAAAGTTGTAAGAATCTCTGACTATTCTGTCCAGAATATCCACGGGGACCTCATCCCGCAGAAATGCACCGGCTACGAGCAGCGCCGACTCCGCGTAAGGTCTCCCCTTGAGGCTCTCAATATCCCTCAGGGATATAGAGGGTATCCGGTCGGCCATGAAAAGGCCTTCGTCGGACGCCTGCCCCTCAAGCAGGGCCCTTTTGAACGAAACAAACCCTCTAAAAGGGGTAATCCCCGCAGCCGCATCGAGATTCCTGTTCGTGCTATAGTAACGAATTTTAACGCCCATTTTTCATCACCCGCATTTCAGGAGAATGCATTTATTTCCTCACCTTTGCAACTTCTCATCCTCTGCTCCGTCATCCTCGGCCGTCTATCCTGTATTTCTCTACAAAATCGATGAATAGTTCATGACACGCCATTAGATCGAAATGTTTCCGATAAATCAAATAAAAATAACGCTCAATGCTGCAGTCCTGCAGCGGCACTTCGAAAAGCAAACCCTGCTTGAGTTCCCGCTTAACCGCGTGGACCGAGATTATGGAGACGCCCAGACCGGCGATGACCGCCTCCTTCACGGCCTCCGAACTCCCGAATTCGCAAGCGATGTTGAACCGTGAGAGGCTTTCCCCCTTGGATTCCTCGAGATACCTTTCAACGGCGTCCCGGGTCGCGGATCCTTTTTCCCGTATGATAAACGGCTCGTTTGAAAGTTCTTCCAGGCTCGCCGGGCCCGCTTTTCTCCACCGGTGATTCTTCGGCGCCACCAGAACCAGCCTGTCTTTCCAAAGACTCTGCACCTGCAGCCGGCTGCTCACAGGTCTTTTACCGATAAAACCTATCTCGGCCTGCCTGTCCAGGATCATCTCCAGCACCTCTTCACTGTCCGCCGGTTTGACATACGCCCGTATATCCGGCCGGACTCCTTTAAACCGGCTCAGGATCTCCGGGAGGATATACGTCGCCGGGATCGTGCTTGCAGCGATATACATCCTGCACGGCTCGATTCGCTCCGTTTTTATGATCTTCTCCCGAACTTCATTGCGCAGCCGGATCATCTTTCTTGCGTACTCATAGACAATCTTCCCCTCTGCTGTCAGGGTGAGTCCCGCATTGCTCCTGTTGACAACCCTGACACCAAGGGCTTCTTCCATGTTCTTGATGTGCTTGGTCAGCGCCGGTTGCGTAAGGAGCATCCGCCGCGCGGCATTGCTGAAGCTTCTCTCCTCCACGAGACGAATGAGGGATTCCATCTGCTGTATAGTTATATCTTTGTATCTGTCCTGACTCATGTCGAAAATTTATCATAAAATTCCATTATTTTCAAAGAGAGATATAACTTTTATGAATTTGACATATTCCAAAAATTTTGAGAAAAAATCACGGCAATGCAGATCGAGAGATACCGGACGTCAAGGACATGGATCATTGCAGGAGGTTTATTGCCGGCTTCTGCTGGCCATTCATGAGGGTCTCGCCCTTGCAGTTGCGGAACTCCTCCGGAAGATCACATTGAATTTTACAACCGAATGGCAAGATGGTATGGTGGACAAGGGAGACTGGATATGGCGGAAATGAAAATTCGTCTGACGGAAACTGTTCGCAGCGCCGGTTGAGCCTGCAAGCTGGGTCCGGAGGACCTGACGAAAGCACTAAAAGGGCTACCCGTGATATCTGATCCCAATCTGATAGCGGGAATAGAGCACTTCGAGGATGCAGGGGTGTATAAATTGCGGGATGATCTCGCCGTCATCCAGACCATCGATTTCTTTACACCCATTGTAGACGATCCTTACACCTTCGGGCAGATCGCCGCCGCCAATGCACTGTCGGACGTTTATGCCATGGGCGGAAAGCCGGTAACGGCCATGAACATTATATGCTTTCCTGTAAAGAAGATGGATATATCGATCCTCCACGATATTCTCCTCGGCGGTCTCAGCAAGATGCGGGAGGCGGAAGTAATCCTGGTGGGCGGCCACAGTGTGGAAGATGAGGAATTGAAGTACGGCCTGTCGATAGCCGGCACGATCCATCCTGACAGGGTTATTCTCAACAGCGGCGCCCTGGCGGGCGACAGGCTTATCCTGACCAAGGCGCTCGGCACGGGGATCGTCAGCACGGCCCTGAAAGGAGGGGAAGCGGACCCCGATCTTGTCAACAGATCCAACAGGAGCATGGCGGTGCTCAACAGAAAGGCTTCCGAACTCATGCTTGAGGCGCCTGAAGTCCATGCCTGCACGGATATTTCCGGTTTCGGTTTTCTCGGCCATGCTTGTGAGATGGCCGAGGCGAGCGATGTGGGAATAGTCGTCTATTCGTCGAGGGTTCCGTACTTCGAAGGTATCAAGAGACTGGTCGAAGAGGGTATCGTACCCGGCGGCCTAAATCGCAACAAGAATTTCCGCATGCCCGTAATTGACATAGCGCCCTCCTGCCCGCCATGGCTGGTGGATATATTATTCGACCCTCAGACCTCGGGCGGGCTCCTGATCGCGCTGCCCCCGGATAAAGCAGAAACCCTGACGGGAAAAATGCATGCAGAGGGCATCGCAGAGGCCGCCGTTGTTGGAGAGGTGGTTGCGGAGCCGAAGGGCAGAATAAACATAATTTAAGAACCGAAGACGAGAAGAGGGTTAAGTTGGACTCAGCCTTAGCCCTTTGCCTCTGATCTTATGCCCGATCATGAAATCAGATCCCCTCTGGAAAGAAATCAATAACTTGATCTGGGACTGGCTTGTCGATAACGGACTGGACAAGAAAGTCCTTGCCACGGAAGCGGATTATCTCACCGACCGGATCAGGAAAGCTATCGCTGAATTTGAATCGAAATATAACCCGCCCTCATCCTTCCCCTGATGACAAATTCAGGTTTTTCGAACTGGCGAAATAGGTTTTTTATAGATATACTTTGTCCAGGCTTTCGCAACAAGCATCCTCCTTCATCTTTTTTGAATTCCGTTCAATCCCGGACACATCAAGGAGATCGAAAATAAACGGCAGCCAGTACCGCCTTATTCTTCGCAATTCCATGGAGAGAAAGAAAGGCAAAAACGCGTATCTTCCCGAGGACATCCGGAGTCGGGGGAAAATGGATGAGGCGGGTGTCCCGGAAATCAACGAGACCCTTTATCGCACCGTCCTGGCAGATCCGACCATTCTGATCATCCGTTTTCTCCCTGATTTCACCATCATTTTCGCGAACACCGCGTGCTGCCGTTTCCTCAATTGCATGGAAAAGGAACTGGTCGGCATGAACCTGCTGGATATCATACCGCCGGAAAACCGGCACATGGTGACGGACCATGTCTCGTATCTGAGTCCGCAGAATCCAGCAGTTACATACGAACATCCCGTTATTCTGGGCCATGATATCCGGTGGCTGCGCCGGACGGACAGGGCGATTTTCGATAAGGAGGGAAACATCGTCGAAATTCATGCAGTAGGAAAATGTATCACTGCCCACAAGCAGGCTGAAGAACTTTACAGGACTCTGGCGAACAGTCAGTACACAGGCGTTTACGTGATAAAAAAGAAAAGGTTCCGGTTCCTCAATTCATATGCCTCCACGCACGCGAATTACAGCGAGACGGAAATGATGAACATAGGGCCTATGGAGCTCGTACACCCCGATGATAGGGACAGAGTCCGCAGCAATGCGGTTAAGATGCTGAAAGGGGAACTCTCCACTCCATATGAGTACAGGATAATCTCTAAAGAGGGAAAAGTGAGGTGGATACTGGAGACAGTTTCACCCATCTTCTATGAGGGAGAAAAGGCGATTCTCGGCAACTTCATGGACATCACAGAGCGGAAGGAAGCGCAGGAAAAACTGGAAAGGATGGAGGACATGGAAGCATCAATCCTGGATGCAAGTCCTAACGCGGTCCTTGGACTCCGGAACCATATTATCCTGTTTGCCAATCGCGCCGCTGAAAACATCTTCGGCTGGAGTCCGGATGAGCTGATCGGAAAGAATATCCGCATACTCTACAGGACGGATGAGGAATACGAGGAAATCGCCCGAAAATTCATCCTCGCGCTCACAAAAAAGAAGATACATTCAGAGGAATTCCCATACCGGCACAAGGACGGCCGTGACATTATCTGCAGGGTCCGTATTGCCAGAATAGGAACGAAGGCCGGCAGGGATTCGAAAGAGCAGGATATGGTCGCCGGATTCGAAGATATTACTGAGCAGAAGAAGATTGAGGAAAAACTCATCGAACTGAACAGGCAGCTCCGGTTTTTCGAATCCGAACTATCGAACGCCGAAGAACGGGAAAGGAAGCGGATTGCGATGGAACTGCACGACAGTATTGGCCAGGCACTGGCGATGTCCAAAATCAAATTACAGATGCTGCTCGAATCCGTGAATTCAGGCCTTGCGGATCCCATGAAGGAGGTTCGCGAACTGATAGATAAATCCATCCTGGGGACAAGGTCGCTGATGTTGGAAGTCCGTCCTTCCATACTACATGAATCGGGTCTCGGGGCGGCAATAGCTTGGCTTACGGAACAGGTCAGGATGCAGCACGGCATGACCATTCACTTCCAGGACGACGGAAAGCACAGACATCTGGAAGAAGACATACAGATCACGCTGTACCAGGCGACCAGGGAATTGATCATGAATGTGATTAAACATTCCAGGGCCGACCGGATCGCAGTATCCATCCTGAACGAAGAAGACGGCGTAAGGATCAACGTCGAGGATAACGGGATCGGCTTTGATCCCTCAAAGATGGACCGCCCCGGAAACCAGGGCGGGTTCGGTCTCTTCAGCATCCGCGAGCGGATCCATACCCGCGGCGGAGATCTTTCCATCAAATCCGATCCCGGCCGGGGGACATGCGTTTCCATGAAGATCCCCTTTTCGACAACTCCAGGAAAACAGCATGCAAAGAGGGCAAGGGCACACACCGGAAAGAGGCAAAAATAAACGAGGCGGCCATGGGGGACCGCCTCTTGGAAAGCATCTGTAAAAGCCGTCTCAGTCGCCCGTCTTGCCCGCTGATTCTGAATTCGCCGGAGACTGCCCGGCGGGCGAATCGGAGGCAGACTCGCTCTTTTCTCTCTCGCCGGTAGGGGCTTTCTTCCCGCCGTAATCCGTCACGTACCAGCCGGAACCTTTCAGATGAAACGTTGAAAGAGAGATCAATTTTCTGATGGGCCCCTGGCAGAATTTGCAGGTTCTCAATTCAGGATCGGCCACTCCTTGAAATACTTCAAATTCCTTGCCGCATTTTCCACATTTATATTCATATATCGGCATATAACTACACCTCCCAAAAAATCAACTCGGATATCTCAGATTTTATATTGATTGCGGAAACATTCGATAACCAGTCCGAGACCGGAATTTTCACGTGACTGAAGGATGGCACGCGTTATGCCGTGCACCCTTTCTTCTTCTTTCATTTTCTCACCCGGCGGTGCGTTGAAATCACTTTCCCCCCGGCCGAAACGGACAATATGGATCAATTCATGTGTGGCTATATACAGCAGCAGAGGAAACAACTTGATAAAATTCCTCCCTCTTGTAACCGCATCCAGAATCCGGTCATCCTGAAGGCAGACCCGGTAGAAATAAAAGCCGGACGGGTTATCCTGGTCCTTCTCTTTGCAGACAAGGTACCTGCAGAGGTAAGCAAAAGCACCTTTGTCCACCTCATGCGCGTCCAGATGGGCAAGAGTCCTGATATCGTATCTGTTCGACTTTTGATCCGCACTGCTCAGTTTAAAATACCGCCCGACAAGGCTTTCAGCCGCATCAAAGGCACTGAGGACAACGGCGATCTGAGGCTTGTTGAAATACATGGCCCGATATCCGCAGAGGATATCCTAAATATAAAAATTTATCCGGGATTGTCAAGAGCCTGCGCGATGAAAGCAATCGAACTTACCTCGGTATCGGGGCGCTGGTCAGCAGGTACTTGAGGTCCTCGTCCTCGAATTTGATCGAAAAACCGATAAAGGGAGAGGAATTCCCCTGGTTGCTGATGAAGTCATCCCATCCCGCAGAAAGGTAAATATGTTTGAGGAGCCTGTATTCGCCGTACGCCTTCAAGTGCGGTCTGCGGTCGGAAGAGCTGAAATCAAAGGCTTCAAAAGTGAATCTCAGCTTGTCCTTCAGGGTAAAATAGTCGATGCCCACTCCACCGTAATTCTCCATCAACCCGCCCCTGAGAACCAGATCCTTGAACCGCTTGCCGATCTGTGCGCTGAAAAGCAGCTTGTCCTGATTGTACTCCTCAGTCGTGACAGTCGAGCCGGGCGGCGTGGTGGTAACCACAGTCGTCTGCCTCCTGCCCCGCGGATCGCTTACCAGCCCCAGAAGGTAGAATTTATCCTGGCTGGGCTGTATTTTCATTTCAAGATAGCTTTTGGCGTTGCTTTTATCCAGGAGATATTCGCCCCGGTAGCCGAGAAAAACCCTGTACTGCTCGGCCCTGGTAATATAACGGTTGATCCCGGTAAGGCTTTCATTGAGGTTCGCCACTGTCTCTTCATCATTGATCAGTTTCCCGATAGTCCCCTTGCCCTCGTTGATCTTTGTCGATATCTCCTGAAGAGCGGCCAGGGTCTTATTAAGGTTATCCGCGATGGTCTTGTCCTTGATCAGGCTCCCGACAGTCCCCCTGCCCTTGTTGATATCGTCCGTAATCTGGCTCAGGGACCCGAAAGTCTTTTCCATCTCCTTGGAAGCCAGTTTCAGATTGTCCATCATCTGGTTGAATTTCTCGTCATTTCTGTCCACAACCCTGTTCAGATTATCACTGAGATCCCTCAAGTTGGTGAGTATCCTGCGGATGGACTCTTCGCCTTCCGGACTTCCGATAGTGTTGCTCAATGAGGCCGTCACGGCTTTGATATCGTCGGCGATAAGGGTGACCTGGTTCAGAAGCCGGTCGATATCCGCCTGCCGCTCAGTGCTGGTGATTTGACCTCCTTCCTGGAGATACGATACGGGCCCAATGCCCGGCCCGGGCGACAGCTCTATATATTTATCCCCCAGGACGCCGTGGGTTCGAATGGCTGCACGCACATTTGTATCCAGCTTTACGTCCGGCCTTATGCGCATCGTGACCTGGGCCTTGCCGTCGATCAGACGGATACTCTCGACCGTGCCGATCTCAACACCCGCCATCTGAACAGCCGAACCTTTCTCCAACCCGGATACATTGTCGAAAACCGCGGTTACCGTGTAACCCCTCTTGAAGCCGAACCCCACCTGTCCGACCCTGAATGACATATATCCCAGAATGATCAACCCGATGAGGACGAATAACCCCACCTTAGCTTCCGTACTGATTGAGAGCATTTCACCTCCGCATACATCACCGCATCGGCCCGGACTCACATAATCTGAATCGGCCCTTCGATACTGCCTGAAAGGAACTGGACCAGAATCGGATTTTCTGATTTTCTGATTTCTTCCGGAGTTCCGTATTCTATGATTTGACCGTTGTAAAGCAAGGCAATCTTATGACCTATTTTGAAAACGGATTCGACATCATGGCTGATTACCACGCAGGTCAGATTAAAATTTCTCTGTGTATCTATGATAAGCCGGTTGATGGCCTCGCTGAGGACCGGATCAAGGCCCGTTGTCGGCTCGTCGAAAAGAACGATCTTCGGATGAAGGGCGATCGCCCTTGCCAGAGCGACCCTCTTGCGCATCCCGCCGCTCAATTCCGAAGGCATCTTATTCTCAACTCCGCTCAGCCCGACGGCCCTCAATCGTTCGGCCACGACCTTTCTGATTTCCTCCTCCTTCATCTTCGTGTGTTCGACGATCGGGAAGGCCACGTTTTCCCCTACAGTCATGGAATCGAACAGCGCCCCTTCCTGGAAAAGCATACCGAATTTTCTTCTTACTTCATTCAGCTCCTTATCGCTCAGACGGACAATATCAACTCCGTCGACGAGCACTTTGCCTTTGTCGGGTTTCATTAACCCGATTATATGTTTCAGCAAGACGCTTTTCCCGCCCCCGCTCCTTCCGATAATAACCGTGGTCTTTCCGTCCTCGATGGTCAGATTAAGCCCGTTCAGAACCTTCTGCTTTCCGAACGATTTATGAAGGTCTATCAATTCAATCACGTCTTTTCCGTTTCGCCCTTCGCCTTTAGCCTTCTGCCTGCAGCGAAGCTGCATAGATGCACGTCTTCCAACAGCCGTTAAAACATTATCGCAGTCAAAAAATAATCCGAAACCAGGATCGATATGGAAGCAAGGACGACCGCTTCGGTTGTTGCCCTTCCGACACCCTCAGCGCCGCCGGTAGTATTGAAACCCTTATAGCACCCGATCAGGGATAAAAGCAGGCCGAAGCATGCCGCCTTGACGAGGCCGTTGTAAATGTCATTGAGAGTAACCAGCTTGTAAATATTTTTCATGAACTGGCCCTCATTGATATGGAGGATGTGGACCCCCACAAAATAGCCGCCGACGATCCCGACGAAATCCGATACAACAGTGAGAACGGGGGTCATTGCTATGCCCGCGAATATCCTGGGGACGATGAGGTACTTAACGGGATTCGCCGCCATGACATAGAGAGCATCGATCTGTTCCGTCACTTTCATGGAGCCGAGTTCGGCCGCCATGGCCGACCCGGCCCTGGCCGTTACCATCAGCGACGTCAGAACCGGTCCGAGTTCCCTTGTCATACTGAGAGCCACTGTGGACCCGACCAGGCTCTCAGCGCTGAAAGTCCTGAAGCCGTGATAGCTCTGCAGGGCCAGAACCATGCCCGTAAATGTCCCTGTCAGGACAACCACAAAAGTTGAATTGACCCCGACGAACTCCATCTGCTTCATGATATTCCTGATTTTCAGCGGCGGCCGGAAGGCCCATGAAAGGACCGATAGAAAGAGAAGGAGTATCTTTCCCATCTCTTCCACGTTGCAGATCACCGCTCTTCCGAGCCTGTCGATAAAAACAAGAAAGAACTTCATCACAGAGGTCCCTTCTTCCGGGCGTGCGCCTCCATCGACAATTCCAGCACCCGGTCGATCAACTCCGTCTGACTTATCCCCGAGGCGGCCGCCTGATGGAACAGGACAGTGGATGGGGTCATGCCTGGAAGGGTGTTCGGCTCCAGCACGGCGATTCTTCCGTCGTTGCGGACAAACATATCGATCCGCGCATATACTTTAAGATCAAGAGCGCGGAAAGTCTGTACGGCGACATCCTGAATTTTCTTCAGCACTTCTTCCGGCACCCGAGCCGGCGTCTTGTTTTCGCCTTGACCGTAGAGAAATTTATCCTCCAGGGAAAGTATATCTTCAGTCGGTATGGTTTCCGAAGGGGTCAGCGCCATTGGATGATCATTTCCCAGCACCCCGCACGTGACTTCCATTCCTGATATGAATTCCTCCACAAGCGCGACATCGTCCCATTCAAGGGCACCCTCAATGGCGGAGGGGATCCCCTCTTTGGAAACGATCTTTTTTATAGCCGTACTGCATCCTTCCCGGGTCGGCTTGACAATGCAGGGGAAGCCGATCGTTTCTTCGATGCGGGTCGCTATTTTATCTTCTTGCCCCGACCAGTCATTCCTCTTCACCGGAATTGTCTTCGGCACATCGATACCGTTCATGGACAGAATTTTCCGGCAGATCCATTTGTCCATGCCGAGCGCCGAACCAAGGACCCCCGAACCTGTGTATGGAATCTTCAGAAGTTCCAGAAGGCCCTGCAGGCAGCCGTCTTCGCCGTACTTGCCATGGAGTCCTATGTATACAATATCGACCAGTCCTCTCAATTCCTCGTAACGCAGGGGTTTCGCTTCGTCATTGAGATCAACTTCCACGTCCTTGGTGCTGTTCCTCATCAGCAGTTTGATCGGTATCTGCCACAATGCGCGCCGGCTGTCCATGAATATGGCGACAGGCTCATACTTCTTGCGGTTCATCTTACTGAAGATATTACGACCGCTTTCAAGGGAGACTTCCTTTTCGGAAGACACGCCTCCCATGATAACTCCTACTCTGATTTTTCCCTGGTCCCCGCGCATCATTGTTTTCAAACCTGTCAGAAACTTAAGGAAAGCCCGACATACGGACCGGATAATTCTACGTCAGCGAAGATATCACTCACATTATCGACCTTGAGTTTCATATATCTGTATCCGCCGTGAATGTCCAGAAAGGGGAACGGCGTCCAGGAGATTTCCGCCAGGCCGTCATAAAATACGCTGCCGGAATAGCCGATGCCCGTGAATTTGGCCCTCGCCTCCAGGATATTCAAGAGCAGTCCCGCATGGACACCGGCGCCGACCATCGGAATCGGGACACCGAAAGTCTCTTTCTTTTCTCCCGCCGCGGATGAATTCAACCTGGCCTCGCCGTCCAGATACTTGATTTTGCCGATCACGCCCACTGAGAAGCCGGCCAGGACATTCTCCAGGTTAAGGACATCATACTGGTACTCCAGATCGAGCATTTTCAGCTTGAAATCCGAATCCACGGCTGTACCGGACGTATATGTCGTGCCGTTGAAAACGATGTCCCTGTTCATGGTCGTACTGCCTGAAAATTCCACCTGGCTGTACATGAGACTCGCATGGTGTTTCCCGATGCCGGCAAAGACCTCCGCGGACGGCACGTTCTTGTTCGACATCCCGAGATCGTCCTTTAGATTGATCTGGGTGCCTGAAACACCGCCGGAATCCCCCCTTAAATCACCCTTGAGGGTCGGGAACCAGTAAAACCCTCTTGCGCCGAACTCAAGCGCGTCCGCTGAAACCGCGACACTGGAAAACAAGATCAACGCCGCTATCCCTGACATACATCTCCTGAACGTACACCGCTTCATCGCAGACTCCTTTTCAGTTGATTGCAGCAAAAACAAAAGTCCATCTCCCCCGGTGCGCGCCTACCGGCAGGCCCGCAAAACTATAATGTTCTTTTCTGAATTTGTAAAGGGGTTTAAGGCCTTCTCCGCGGAATCCCCGCACACTCATCTAATCGGATAAAAGGCTGAAATCTTTAAAAAGATTACAGAGGACCTTTCTTCCCGCCGTGTATCCTGAGCGATATCTCAATAAGCCTGGATATGATCATGGAAGGAAGCATCCCGGCCTCTGCGGCCTGTTCGAAAAAGAACGACGAAGGTGCCATGCCCGAAGAAGAGTTGGGATCGGTTATGAGAATCCTGCCGTCCTTCAGAAAAAAACCGTCGATGCGCCCATAACACCTGAACCCGAGGGTCTGGAACGCCCGGACGGCATCCTGCTTGATAAGTTCCGCCGATTCACGCGGAATATGCTTCGGAGGGGTGAATTTCCGGCATCTTCCCGGCATGTATTTATCGCTGTATGTATAAAAAGAGCTCTGAGGATAAATCTCGGTCAGACTCAAAGGATGGGGCCCGTCTTCATCCTCCAGGATGATCGATGAAAATTCAATTCCTTCCAGAAATTCCTCCGCGAGGGCCGCGGTGTCCCACTTGAACGCATTCTCCAGACTTTGCGACAGGGCACTCCGATCCTCAACGATCTCGACCCCGATGCTGGAACCCTCCCTGGTCGGCTTTGTCACAAAAGGAAAACCGAACCGGTCCACCAATTCCCTTTCAACTCTCTCCCTGTCCTCCCTCCATTGCTCCTCCCGCACCAGGACGCTTTCGGGGACCCCGAGTCCACCCGCCTTCAGTATCTTCTGCTGGAGATATTTGTCCATCCCGAGCGCCGAGGCCAGCACTCCCGGTCCTGTATAGGGTATCCCCAGCAGTTCCATAAGCCCTTGAATGCATCCGTCATCCCCGTATTTACCGTGGAGCGCGATGAACGCGAAATCGATCTCTCCTCTCAATGCCTCATAGGGGAGGGGCCGCGCTTCTCTTTCAAGTCTTTCCGAAATGTCAGTTGTAGTATTCTGGGAAACGAGCTGCCAGGGAAGAACCCAGAATCTGCCGCTGCCGTCCAGGAAAACGGGGATCGGCTCGTATGCCTCCCGGTCCATGTTGTCGAAGACATTTCTGCCGCTGTTAAGGGACACTTCTCTTTCCGAGGACATCCCCCCGAAAATTACCCCGACCCGTAGTTTACTCATATGTTTAATTCCAGTTGCCGGTTTTTTTATTCATGCCAGGGCTAATGACGCCCATCTTCTTGCCCTAATCTTCTCAACTTCTGTTTTTCTCCGCCTTTCGCCCCTCACCTTTCGTCCCTGGCCTTCTTCACAGATCCCAGATAAACGTCACTCCGCTGTTCGGAAATATCCATTCGTTCTCTTTCATGCGCAGGGTGATCGATTTTCCCCACTCCTTCACGATCTCAGGGTAAGGGTGCTTCCCAGAAAAGAAGCTGACATCTCTCACGTTTTTCAAACCGGCGCCTTCGTAATTAAAAGAAATCTCCAGACCCCGCGTGGGATATAAAATGAATACTGAAAAAATATTGCTGCTTTTGAATTTCCTTGTCACGATTTCGAGCTCTATTTTTACGAGCCGGTTCAGCTTTTTCTTCAGCGAGTCCCCGCCGCACCAAACCTCATAACCGCGCGACGTCTGATCTCCCCTGATAATAGGCACTGGATGCCCGTCAACGCGCACGCTGGCTATCCTGAAATCGCTCTCCTTGAAAGGTTCATCGCGCTGGCTCAAGAGCCACCTGTATTCACACCGCTCATCGTTGAAAAGGGCCGACAACTGATCATTGTTCATGGCGCAGCCTATAAGAAAAACGCTGTTCCTAAGTATCTTGGAATATTCTACCCGGGTCTTGATTTTGAAGGATTCAGCCGCGAGCGCAACCGACCGCATCTCCTCCTGTGAAAATTCGTTCACCTGGATATCGTATTTAAAATTGGACCTCAGCTCCAGCTGGCGGTTCTCTTTTCCGAACAGGGTCTCGAACATTTCATAGTAAATGGCATCCCCGAGTTCTTCATCGCGAGCTCTTGCCTGAAAACACTTGCGGATAATATTGTCAATGCGGGAAATGGATTTCTCTTCATCCGGAATAAAAATTCTTCTCAATCGCGGCTCCACTGCATTCGTTTTGCCTTTATCGAGAAACACCCTCGGTGCCCGTTTTCCGAGGGCGCAAAGGATTTCATAACTGATCGTTTTTGCTTTTGCGGCAATCTCGTTGGCGGAGATATACTTTTCTCCCTGCTGCCCCATCAGCACGACTTCACTGCCGACCTCGCACTCCGGTATATGCGATACATCCACCGTACACATGTCCATAGAAACACGCCCGACAATGGGAGCCCTCTTCCCGCATATCAGTGCTTCTCCCTGGTTTGAAAGGATAACGCCGTACCCGTCCCCGTATCCAACCGGTATAGTGGCGATCCGGGTCGGCTTCGATGTCACATAGGTCCTGTTATAGCCTATCCCGTATCCTTCCGGAAATTCCTTCACCAGGACGACTGTTGTCTTGAAACTCATGACAGGACGCAGGTCCGCCCCCGGCATCGCGCGGCCCGAAGGATAAATGCCGTACGACATGATCCCCGGCCGCACCATGTCGAAATTGAATTCCGGGAAATTCAATATGCCGCCGCTGTTTGACATGTGTTTTATCGGAATGGAAATCCGGTTCTCTTCGAGCTTTCGAAGAAGATTGCTGAACAGCTCCCACTGCATTTTGTTATAGGCATCATCCGCAACCTCGCTCGAAGAGAGATGGGTGAAGATTCCCTCGACGAGAATATTCGGCAGGGACAGAATTTCCCTGATCATATTCAACGCTTCAAAGTGGATCATGCCGCCCCGCCCCATTCCGGTGTCCACTTCGATATGGACGGGGACTCTGGCCCTCAGCTTTTCGAACTGTCTTTGCAGCTCCCGCGCAAACCCGATATCCGAAACAGAAGGAGTCAAATTGTATTTAATAATCTCCCTGATCTCCGTGAATGTAGGGGGGCTCAAGATCAGGATCGGAGCCTCAATCCCGCTGATACGCAATTGCACGCCTTCGTCGGCATTGGCGACGCCCAGGAAGGCGGCGCCGACCTTGACCGCCATATTGGAAATCTCGATCGCACCGTGACCGTATGCATCGGCTTTGACGACCTGCATGATTCTGACGCCCGGCCCAACCAGTCTCCTGATCTCGTTCCAGTTGTGGCGGTAATTATCCAGGTCGACTTCGACCCAGCTCCGGTATCCGTGTTCCTCTGCCGATCCCATTCTCAAATCCGGTTCATAACTTCAGGCTGATAGCACAAAACTAACGGCCAGAGACAAAGATTCATGAATTTGTTTCCTCTTTAGTCCTTAGCCCTGCGACCTTCGCCTTATCTTGAGGCGGCATCGGACATCGGGAAGCGTTTTCATATATATGGCCTTTCCTGAAACCAGGCGCTCTGAAGTTGTTTCCTGCGGCATCCGCAGCTTACTTCCCGGTCATTGTATACACGCCATCCCATCCCGCCCCCGGGGGGGATTCTTTTAACTCATTGCACCTTTCGATGTAATGCAGGGACGGTTGATCGTCCGGCCGTACCTCCAGCACTTTGCGGAAATCCGAAACAGCGGCATCCCATTGCTGCTGCCTGTATTTAGCGAGGCCTTCCTCGAAGATCTTCACCCACGCAAACTGTTCACCGGATCCGTCCTCCTCCGCCAGCAGTTCGTAAATCCTTACCGGAAATTTCTTGCCCTTTACGCGGACCGAGTCGAGTTCCCTGCAGATAAACGCGCCCTGAATTTTGTCGTGGGTGAACTCGCTGATCACTATGTTCGTTCCGTATTCCTTGTTGATCCCTTCCAATCTCGACCCCAGATTGACGCTGTCCCCCATGACTGTGTAATCGAAGCGCATCTCCGATCCCATATTCCCGACGACCATTTCACCGCTGTTGATGCCAATGCCGATGTTGAGGACGGGCTTGCCCTCCTCCGACCATTTCTTCTGGAATCCCCGTAATTCCTTCATCATGTCGAGACCGGTCCGGCATGCCCGCGCGGCGTGATCGATTTGCGACAGGGGCGCCCCGAACACGGCCATAATGGCGTCCCCCATGTATTTGTCAAGCAGGCCGTCATACTTGAAAACGACATTGGTCATGGCCGTGAGATATTCATTTAAAAGCTGAACCAGTTCCTCGGGCGAGAGCTTTTCCGAAATCGTCGTGAATCCCCTTATATCCGAGAAAAGGACCGTCAGATCCTTTTTCTCGCCTCCGAGCTTGAGCTTGGAGGGATCTTTCAACATTTCGTTGATGACCGAAGAGGTAAGATAATACTGGAACGCATTACGGATCTTCTTTCTTTCCCTTTCCTCGGTAATGTACTTATAAACTGTGACCCCCGTATAAACGACAATAATCGTCAGGGCGGGATAGACAAGATCAATCCAGAGGTTGTGATGGGAAAACACGTACACATTGCCGAACACGAAAGCCGTAAGCACGGCGAAGCTGAGGAAGAATCCCTGGAGTGCCCCCGTCCTCGGCAGCGCGACTCCGATAATCAGACCAAAGGAAATGATGGCCAGGATATCGAGCAATCCTGTCCAGCCGGGGCGGCGGATGAAATCACTGTGAATAATATTATCGATGACATTGGCATGAACTTCGACTCCGGGATAGACCGCGCTGTACGGTGTCGTCCTCAGATCGTAAATGCCGGTTGCGGTGGCGCCTACAAGGACGATCTTGTCCCGGATCAGTTCCGGGTCCAGCCGGCCGTGAATAATATCCGAAATGGAATAGTGCGGGAAAGTCTTTGCCGGCCCAAGATAGTTGATCAGCATTCTCCCTGATTCGTCCGTCGGAATATCGATGTCACCCATCCTGATACCCTCGACTCCCGTATCTCCCAGATTCAACGCCAGCATCGGCCAGTCCATATACTGAAGCAGAACGGAGAGGGCCAGCGAGGGATAAAAATCATCCTGAAACCGGATGACCAGAGGGGCCCACCTCAGCACGCCGTCGCTGTCCGGAAATGCATTGAAATACCCGCAATTCTGGGCTGCATCCGTTATTTCTTTTATATTGGGAACGACTGCATGGGCTTCGATCATCGCCGATGTATCCGGGCTGCTCCTGAATTGGATGATCTGATATTTGGAGCTGAAAATTCTTTCAGCATTCTCCCTGATGACCGCCTCACTGAGGTGGGCGACATCTTTCCTGCTTGTGTGGAAAAAATATCCGAGAGTCACATTGCCGGCCCGTTTGATGGACTTCGTAAGATCCGCGTCAGTATCGGCTTTCGCCCTTTTTCCCCTAATAATGCCGGATAGTCTCGGATCTTTGATCCCGAGCTGTTCGATCTGCCTGGAAATATCGGTCAAATCCCTCATGCCTGCATTATCATCAGGCTCCGCGAAGACGATATCAAAGCCGATCGCCTTGGCTTCATATGCTTTCAGGGCGTCCACAAGACGGGCTATCGTCGATCTCGACCAGGGCCATCGCCCGAGTTCGCCAAGGCTCTTTTCATCGATTGCGGCAATAACCGTCTCCCCTCCAGAGGGCCGTTCTCCGCGGGAAACCATCCTTAGATCCAGCGCTTTCAGTTCCATGAACCTCAGGAAAGAAAGATTGAAAAAATACAGGACAATTACGGCGATAATAAGAACGATGCTGATCTTCAGGGGAGATATCGAAAAGACCGTCCGTAAGCGCAAATCCATGAAACTCCTCCTTAGAACTCGGCATAGTATTCAAAGCTGTTTTGAAAGTCAAGGCAAAGGATCGCCCGTATAAGCCTGATTGTCCTGATATAACTTGACAAAGAGTCCTTTTGTGACTATAAATTTTCGACGTTTCAATAGCCGCCGTAGCTCAGCCGGTAGAGCAAGCGATTCGTAATCGCTAGGTCAGGAGTTCGAATCTCCTCGGCGGCTCCATCCTATTTCTGACCGCCGGGCGCTCAAGGCCTTTTCCACACCATCTGCCTCCGGCAAGCCGAGAGTACGATCGGCCGCTATAATTCCTCAGGAGTGAAAGCCACTACATCCTCAACCCCGGCGGCGTCCGAAAGAATCATGACCAGCCTGTCCACACCGAGCGCGGCGCCCGCTGATTCCGGCATATGGCAGAGACACTCCAGGAATTTTTCCGCATCCGGGTAGACGGTTTTTCCCCTGGAGAGCCTCTCGCGCTGCTCTTTTGAAAAGCGCGCCCGTTGCTCCACGGCGTCAGTGAGCTCCGAGAAGGCATTCACCAGCTCGATTCCGCTTATATACAGCTCAAACCGCTCCGCGAACGAGGGGTTTCTCTCACCGACCCTGGCCAGCGCTCCCAGAGAAACAGGATAATCATACAGAAAGACGGGCTTCCTCCGGGAAAGCCGCGGCTCTATCTCAAAGGCCATTATCTCGTCGAATGCACCCATCGCCAGGGCCCGCTCCAAAGACATTGATGCAAACCGTGAAAAGACATCCTCCACTCGAATTCTTTCCCATGGCTTCTCCAGGTCTATGCAAACGCCCTGATAGCTGATGCTGTTTTCTCCTGTTAGTCCCCGTAGCACTGACAGGATCAGGTCTTCACATTCCTCCATCAGTCCTATATAATCGACCCCGCTCCTGTACCATTCAAGAAGCGTGAATTCCGGTAGATGTCGGCTCCCCCGCTCGGACATCCGAAAGCACCTGCATATCTGAAATATTTTCGGGTAGCCGGCCGCCAGAACCCTCTTCATGCAGAGTTCCGGAGAGGTGTGCAGAAACCATTCCCCGGAGGCGAAGGCATCGATATGGGCCTCCGGAGCGGGAGAGGGAATCCGGCACGGCGTCTCGATCTCCAGATAGCCCCGTCCGATAAAAAAATCCCGAATCATTTGAATGATCCGGGCGCGCCTCCAGAGATTATCTTTACGTCCGGCTAATCTCAACCTTTCATCCATCTGGTTTTCCTGAAAAAGGCTCCAGGCATCCGGTTTCGGTAATTCCTGAAGCCTGGGACCTGATGCCTGACGCCCTTTATTATCCCTTCACTCTCGTCAGGTATTCCCCGGTCCGCGTATCCACCCTGATCTTCTCCCCTTCCTCAATAAACGGCGGGACCTGTAGTTTATAGCCCGTCTCCAGAACAACCCACTTATAATTGCCTGATACGGAATCACCCTTCGCCCAGGGTGCCGCCTGAGTAACCGTCAAGTCCACGGAATTGGGAAGGGTTACTCCGATGGGCCTGTCCTCGAATAAAAGAATCTCGACCTCGAGATTGTCAATAAGGAAATTCCTGGAGTCCCCCACCTGCTCTGCCGTGAGATAAATCTGTTCATAGGTCTCGTTATCCATGAAACAGTAGCGGTCTTCCTCCTTATACAAAAATTGCATCGCCTTCTGTATGAGATCGGCAGGCTCAAACGTATCAACTTCCCGGAAGGTGCGTTCGAACTGGGCCCCGCTTATCATATTCCGCAGTTTACACCGGTAGAGAGACTGGCCCTTGCCCGGCTTCACAAAATTGAATTCTGTAACAACGTAAGGTTCTCCATCGATCTTGATCCGCAGACCTTTCCTCAAATCACTGGCAGTATACATAGAGGTTTCTCCTATTCAATTACGAATGTAAGTCCGTCCGGAGCGGAATGGGAGCTGCGCCGAATTTTAAACAACCTGCTGACGTCCATTTCCGGCTGACTGCAGATTTTTTACACAGGTAACTGCAATCGTTTGAATCGCTTAAGAAAGGCCGGCTGATAAGCGTCCTTTACCATAAAATAATAAAACTTCAAGCAAGAAATAACGGCGGCAAAAGACAGTCCGGAGAAAAGCCTGCTTTTATTTTTCTTGACAAAACCGGGGAACCTGTGTTTTAAATACTGCAACTTAAAAAAAGGTTTTTTTTCATGGGCAGAAGCAGAATGCAGACTGTTTTAAACGGGTGGTTTAGCTATTATTATTTTTTTGCATCCGTCTGCCCATCGGCCGGGAGGACTTAAAGAGGTTTAATTAACTTCAAAAGCCATGGGTAGATCGAACGCTAACCATGGCTTTTTTGTTTTTACAGGGCCATGGTGACGCAGACCTCATCATGGCCCTGTTTTTTTTCGGAGGTCGACAAAATGGTCATTGTTATGAAAAAGAACGCATCTCAGGCACAAATAGAGCATGTCATGGACTGGATCGAATCCGTAGGTTACCGCCCACATCCCTCCTTCGGAGTGGAACGGACGATTATCGGTGTGATGGGGGATGATCGCGGCAAGGAACAATTAAAGTCAGCTGCCTATCTTCCCGGCGTTGAAAATATTGTGCCCATATTGAAGCCCTACAAGCTGGCAAGCCGGGAAATAAAGGACGGCCGGACCATCGTTCAGACAGGGGACTTGCAGATCGGAGGAGGTCGGTTTGTCATAATGGCGGGCCCATGCTCCATTGAAAGCGAAGAACAACTGATGGAAAGCGCCTATATCGTGAAAAAGGGGGGAGCCGATATCCTCAGGGGAGGGGCTTTCAAGCCGAGAACATCCCCATACAGCTTCCAGGGATTGGAAGAAGAAGGCCTGAAGCTCCTGAGGAAAGCCGGAGAAAGGTCCGGCATGCCGGTGGTGACCGAAGTCATGAATACGACCGATGTGGACCTGGTAGAGGAATACACGGACATCCTGCAGATCGGCGCAAGAAATATTCAGAATTTTGCTCTCCTCAAGAAAGTCGGCCAGGCATGCAAGCCGGTTGTTTTGAAGCGGGGGATGATGACCACCATCGAAGAACTCCTCCTTTCGGCGGAATACATCCTCTCGTCGGGAAATCAGAACGTGATCCTCTGCGAGAGGGGGATCCGCACCTTTGAGACGATGACGCGCAACACCCTCGATATAAGTTCGGTGCCGGTCCTGAAGGAGTTGACGCACCTGCCGGTCATTGTCGATCCCAGCCATGCGGCCGGACACTGGAAGTATGTCCTGCCCCTGGCAAGGGCCGCCGTTGCCGTGGGGGCCGACGGACTGATGATTGAAGTCCATCCAGAACCTGAAAAGGCATTTTCCGACGGCGCCCAGTCCCTCAAGCCGGAGAAATTTTACCGGTTGGTGGAGGAGGTCCGAATGCTTGAGAACTTGATGAAAAAAGAAATACAGGTGGCGTCATGAAAAAAATCAAGGTCAATCTCGATAGGAAAAAGACTCTGACATACGAAATATGTATAGGACGCGATATCCTGGACCGCGTGGGCCCGATTATGACGAAAAACAACTGGGCATCCAGGTACATCATCATTACAGACTCCAACGTTGCCGACCTTTACGGCGGGCGCGTGCTCTCGTCGCTCAGGGAGATCGGGATCGGGGCGGAGATGATCTCTTTCGCCGCCGGGGAGACTTCCAAGAATTTCGAGAACATGCTCAATATCGTCGAGGGGCTTATAGCAATGGGCGCCGACAGGAAATGCGGACTGATCGCCCTCGGCGGCGGCGTTGTGGGAGACATCGCTGGTTTCATCGCTTCCATCTTCATGCGATCCGTCCCCTACGTGCAGATCCCGACCACTCTCCTGGCCATGGTGGACAGCAGTATCGGCGGCAAGACGGGAATCGACCTGCGGGCGGGGAAAAACATCCTCGGAAGTTTCTACCAACCGAAAGGGGTGTTCATCGACCTGGACTTCATAAATACCCTCCCCGCGCGGGAGTTTAATAACGGAATGGCAGAGGTCATCAAGTACGGCATCATCGACGATGAGGAACTCTTTCGTCAGTTGGAAGAAGAGATTTCGGCGCTCCAGGACAGAGAGCCCGGCTTTCTGGAGCGGATCATATCCATATCGTGCCGGATAAAAAAGGGCATAATCGAAATCGACGAAACAGAGAAAGGCCTCCGGCGCATTCTTAATTTCGGCCATACGATCGGACATGCCGTGGAGGCGGAATCGGGTTTCGCCATCGCGCACGGAGAGGCAGTTTCCATAGGCATGGCGGTATCGGCCCGCATTTCCGAAAAAATGAAATATCTTAGTCCCGAAGACCGGGCGAGAATCGAATCCCTTATCGCCTCCGCGGGCCTCCCGTGCCGGATACCCGATTCGATCACGACCGAAGGGATTCTCTCCCGGATCCGGGTGGATAAAAAGAAAGAAGGAGACAATCTTCATTTCGTGCTGATCAAAAAAATAGGAATGCCCTTCATCAACGGCAGCGTATCCGAACCGGCGCTTCGTGATGTTATTGAGGAGTTGAGAAAATGAAAGAGAAATCCCTGGATTCCCTCAGAGATGACCTGCGGAGAAAGGACGAGCGGATAGTTCGGCTGCTGAGCGAACGGGCCGGCATTTCAATTGAGATCGGGAAACTCAAAAACGCCCGGAATCTGGAGGTATACGATCCCGCTCAGGAAAGCAGGATTTATGAATCGCTTGCCGGAATGAACACGGAACCGCTTCCGCGTGAGGCGGTGAAGAATATATTCAGGGAAATACTCTCCGCGTCGCGTGCGCTTCAAGCACCCGTTATCGTGGCCTGTCTCGGCCCGGAGGCATCGTTCACCGATCTTGCCGCCCGCATCCATTTCGGGGAGAGTGCCCGCTATATGCAGCAAGCCACCATTGCCGATGTTTTTGAAGAAGTGGAGAGGGGAAGAGCCGCATGGGGTGTAGTACCTCTGGAAAACTCCTCGGAGGGCTCCGTAAAGCCCACCCTGGACCGCCTGATCTCGACCCCGCTCGGCATCCGGGCGGAAATTTTCACACGGATAAGCCACTCTCTCATGTCCAAAACAGAAGCAGTGGAACAGATCAGGAGAATATATTCTCATCCCCAGGCACTGGCGCAGTGCCGCAATTGGCTTAGAAAAAATACGCCCGGTTGTGAACTGCTCGAGACGGGAAGCACCGCAGCAGCGGTACGCAGAGTGCTCGAAGACCCGCAGGGGGCCGCTATCGGGAGTTCGGCGGCGGCGTCCCTCTACGGATTGAATCTGCTAGAGGAGAGAATCGAGGATCAGCCCTCGAATACGACGAGATTCGTCGTGATCGGAAGAGGAGTAAGCGAAATGACGGGCAGGGACAAGACATCGGTCCTTTTTGGAACGCCGCACACCCCCGGTGCCCTGTACCGCGCACTGGAGCCTTTTGCCCGGGAAGGGATCAACCTGATGAGGATCGAGTCATACCCCGCGAGAGACAGGATCTGGGAATATCTTTTCTTCGTGGATTTGGAGGGTCATACTGAAAATGACACAACGGCACGCTGCCTCGCCTCCTTGAGAAGAAACACGGTCTTTCTCAAGGTCCTCGGGTCATATCCTGCGGGAGGTCCGCCCGTATGATCTGCATTCCCATTATGGCCGGGACTGAAAAAGAAGCCCTCGCATTGATGGAAAAATGCTCCCGTATCGCCGACATTCTCGAACTGAGATGGGACCAAATCGAAAACGCAGACCTGAAAAATCTGATGAAAGCGAGAAAGTGCAGGGTGATTGTGACACATCGGAAAAGAGAGGAAGGCGGCTCTTTTCCGGGCAGTGAAAAGGAGAGAGTGGATATTCTGAAGGAAGCCGTCGCGCTGGGCGCCGACCTGGTCGATATCGAGCTGAGCACTGCAGAGCCGCTGATTGCGGAATTGCGGGACAAGATCAGGGCGGCCGGAGGGCGTACTCAATTGATCGTCTCTTATCACAACTTCAGGGAAACACCTTCGGAGGCGGACTTGAGAGCGAAGGCGGACGCATGCATCCGGGCCGGGGCCGATATTATCAAAATCGCGGTCCGCGCGGTCAGGCCGCAGGACAATCTTCGCGTGCTCGGCCTCATCCCATACGGCCTGGCGAGAAAACGCGGCGTGATCGCCTTCTGCATGGGAGAGATGGGCCGGATCAGCAGGATCGCGGCGCCGCTGTTCGGCTCCTTTCTCAGTTACGCGTCAATGCAAAAAGGGGCTGAATCGGCTCCAGGCCAGCTCACGGCGGAAGAAATGAGACGGGTTCTGAGGATATTGCAACGCTGAAATAATCAGGTAGAAAAGACGGCAGGCCCATGAAGGAAAACAAACCGTGCATATTCGCCTTATTTGGAAACCCGGTGGAGCACAGCCTTTCGCCGCTCATGCACAACGCGGCTTACAGGGAAATGGGGCTGGACGCCATCTATGTCCCGTTCTGCGTGGAAAATCTGCCGGATGCAGTGAAGGCCGTCAGGACGCTTGGTATCCGGGGCGTCAGCGTAACTCTTCCATTCAAGACCGCCGTCATGCAGTATCTTGATGCTGTGGATGAAACCGCGAAAGCGGTCGGAGCGGTCAATACCATTCTGAATGAAAGCGGGACTCTGACGGGCTTTAATACGGACTGGGCGGGACTCACCCATGCTCTCGCCGAGCATCTAGAAATCAAGGGAAAGACGTTCGCGGTCATCGGGGCCGGCGGCGCCGCCCGGGCGGCCGTATTCGCCGTCCGGCGGGGCGGAGGCACGCCTCTCATATACAATCGCACGGAGCACAAGGGACGGGAACTCGCCGGGCTTTTCGGTTGTCGATCCTATCCCCTTTCCAGTATCGCCGATGCCGAGGCGGACTGTCTTATCCACGCAACACCTGTGGGGATGTTTCCCGATACCACCGGGACGCCGGTGCCTGTAGAAGTCCTCAGCCGTTTCCGGTGGGTTATGGATATGATTTACAACCCCCTGAAAACGAAGTTCCTGAAAGATGCTGAAAAGGCCGGCTGTAAAGTGATCTCCGGTTGCGCGATGTTTGTCCATCAGGGAGCCGAGCAGATAAGGATATGGACGGCAATGGAGCCTCCCCGGGCATTGATGGCGGAGGTCGTAGTAAAAAAACTGAATTGGAGCCCTCCTGGAATTGATCCCGGAAAATCTCCGATCATAGGGAAAGATTAAGGAATGAATACTGTCGAAATCAAGACTGTCAAGGGACTGGATGCGGTCGTCGAAGTTCCGGGGTCCAAAAGCTATACGCAAAGGGCACTCGCGATTGCTTCCCTCGCGAAAGGAGAATCCCGCTTACGCAATGTTCTCCTGTCCCGCGATACGGCATACCTGGCCGACGCCCTCAGGGCGCTGGGGGCCCGCATCGAGATCGCCGGAAAGGATATCTATATCACAGGCACGGGGGGAAAAATCGCCAATCCCGGCAGGACTCTTTACCTGGGAAATAACGGCACGGCCATCCGTTTTCTTTCCAGCCTCGTTTCGCTTGGAAAGGGGGAGTTCGTGCTCAGTGGAGACCGACGGCTCTGTGAGAGGCCGGTCGGCCCGCTGCTCGATGCACTCAAGATGCTGGGGGTCGACGCCAGAGCGGAAAAGGGCGACGGTTGTCCGCCCGTGGTCGTCGCGGCCCGCGGAATACGGGGCGGGCCGGTCATCCTGACCGACATCGAGAGCAGTCAATTCATCTCCTCCCTTCTGATCTCGGCCCCATATGCCGAAAATGAAGTAGAAATCGCTCTCAGGGGAAAGGCCGTGTCTCTTCCGTACATAGAGATGACCCTTGATGTAATGGCCGCCTTCGGAGCGGAAGTGACCCGCAGCAGCCCCGCCTCTTTTATCGTCCATAATCGGAGGCAATACACGGGACGGGACTACATCATTGAAGGAGATATCTCCAGCGCCTCCTATTTTTTCCTTGCCGCGGCGCTGTGTCGTGGTAGGGTTAGAGTTTTGAACGTAAATCCCTATACGAGGCAGGGGGATATTGGCGTGCTCCGGATAATGGAGAGATTCGGATGTTCCGTTGTTGCCGCAGACAGCTGGATCGAGGTTTCAGGCGGAGAAATAAAAGACGGTGAAGTCGTTCTCGATATGCGGGACATGCCCGATATGGTCCCCACCCTTTCTGTGCTGGCCTCTTTCAGAAAGGGGAAGACTGTGATACGGGGCGCGGCCCACCTGCGCCACAAAGAAAGCAACCGAATCGAGACCGTTGCCCGCGAGCTGAGAAGGATCGGCGCGCACGCTGAGGAAACCCCGGATGGATTGGTCATAAGCGGCGGAAGCCTCCGTGGTTGTGAGATAGAAACCTACGATGACCACAGGATTGCCATGAGCTTTGCGATCGCCGGACTCGCCGTTGCGGGAATCCGCATCAGGGACGGGCAGTGTGTGAACAAATCCTTTCCGGGCTTCTGGGATGAACTGGAGAAACTCTATTAATGGATGGGCGATTCGGGGACATGAGCATCATTCTCATAGGATACCGCTGCACAGGGAAGACATCTGTGGGCCGGATAATATCACAGAGGCTTAGCCTGCCTTTCTATGATACGGACGAGCTGATTTCCAAGAAAACAGGCAGAACAGTAAGAGAGATCGTGGAAGAGAAAGGGTGGGGTTTTTTCAGGGGGATGGAAAAGGAAATCATCCGGAGTCTCACGTCCGCCCGGGGCGTTATTGCTCCCGGGGGCGGCGCGGTAATGGACGAAGAAAATGCAGGGCGGATGAAAGCGAGCGGGCTGATCATCTGGTTGAAGGCGGAGCCCGCAGCAATTCTGGAGAGACTGAAAAAAGACGAGACGACATCCCGCCAGAGGCCGCCGCTCTCCGAAGACCTTGATGCAGAGGAGGAAATCCTGGAAGTGCTCAGAGAGCGGAATCCGGTATATGAACGATTGGCCGATATCATCGTCGATACCACGCGGCTGAGCATGGAAGACGCAGCTGCCCGGATTTGCAGTGTGATAAGTGCAATGGAGGCAGTCAAGTCGAGGGAGATTCACATGAAAGGTCCTCATGAATGCGAATCTTGAAACCATAACCGTAAACTCTTGAATGGGAGCTGTCATGTCAGGCAACACCATAGGCCGTATATTCAGGGTCACCACCTGGGGTGAATCGCACGGCCCCGCTATCGGCGCTGTCATTGACGGGTGCCCTCCGGGGATCCGCCTTTCAGAACCGGATATACAGAAAGAGCTTGAGAGGAGGAAGCCGGGACGTATTACGTCGGCATCCGCGAGGAAGGAAAGCGACCGGGTGGATATTGCGTCCGGCGTTTTCGAAGGAAAGACCACGGGGACACCGATTTCTCTGATCATTCGTAATGTGGACGCCGACAGCCCGGCCTACGAAGACCTCCGGGAGATATTCCGGCCGGGACACGGGGACTACACATATTTCAAGAAATACGGCATCCGTGATCACCGGGGCGGCGGACGGGCTTCCGGCCGCGAGACGGCGGCCCGCGTTGCGGCGGGCGCCGTCGCAAAAAAGATCATCGCCGCAGAAGGAATCGAAGTCATCGCGTTTACGAAAGAACTGGGCGGAATCACGGCACGCGAGTTCGAGCCGGCCCGGGCGGCCGATAACAGCCTTTTGTGTCCCGATCCCGATGCATCGAAAGAAATGGAAATCAGGCTCGAAGAGGCGGCTAAAGCGGGGGATTCACTCGGAGGCGTTGTTGAAATCGTAGTCAGAGGCTGCCCGCCCGGGCTTGGGGAGCCTGTCTTCGGCAAAATGGACGCTGATCTTGCCGGAGCACTTATGAGCATCGGAACTGTAAAGGGCATTGAAATCGGAGCGGGATTCTCGGCGGCGCGAATGACCGGCTCCGAGAACAACGACATCCAGACGCCTGGAGGCTTCCTGACAAACCATGCGGGAGGAATCCTGGCGGGTATTACAACCGGCGAGGAGATCATAATCAGGGTGGCCTGCAAGCCGATCCCTTCGATTTCGAGGATTCAGGAAACCACGGACATTCACGGCAGACTGGTGAAAATATCCATAAAAGGCAGGCATGATGTCTGCGTGATCCCGCGGATTATCCCTGTCTGCGAGGCCATGGTCAGCATCGTTTTGGCGGATCATATCCTCAGGAACAAAGCTCTCGGGAGATAAAGGAATAATTCTGATTTCTCCAGATTCAAGGAAAGTAAATGAAAAAAACACGTATCGGCATCATTGGAGGGACCGGCGGCATCGGTAAATGGTTCGCCCGTTTTTTTGAAAAAGAGGGATACACGGTCCATGTATCCGGCAGAAATACGGGCATGACGATGCCCGAGATGGCAAAGACCTGTCCGGTTGTCATCATCTCCGTTCCCATCAGTGCCACCTGCGGCATCATTGAAAAAGTCGGGCCGCTTTTGGACGAGAAATCCCTTCTCATGGACCTGACATCCGTGAAAACGGAGCCGGTCAGATCCATGCTCCTTTTTTCCAAAGCCGAAGTGGTCGGTATGCATCCCCTTTTCGGTCCCGATATCGATTCACTGTCTGGACAGAATGTGATCCTCTGTCCCGCCCGCACGGGCAAATGGCTGCCCTGGATCACCGGCATCCTGGAAAGAAACCTTGCTGCGGTCACGATAACGACTCCGGAAAAGCACGACGCGATGATGGCCGTGGTTCAAGGTTTGAACCACTTGAACACAATTCTGATGGGGCTCACTCTTCGGAATGCCGGCGTAAATCCTTCGGAGCTGGAACGGTTTTCGACACCCCTGTTCAGAATGAAATCCGCCGCTGTCGAGAAAATTTTCGCGCGCAATCCCCGGCTCTATGCCGAAATTCTGACATCCAACCCGAATATCCATAAAGTCCTTGATCTTTACGAGGAAAACCTGTCAAGATTAAAAAGCCTGATCGGGAAAAATGATGCGGAAGGCGTGGCCGGCGTGATTACGGGCGAAGGGGGATGAACGAAGGAGCTGTTGGAAAATAAGCTACAGAATTCAGCGGAATACAAAAAATATGGTGATGCCCTGCCTAACAGGAAAGTGATGTCTTATGCCCGATGCCCGACGCCTGTTTCGCTTTACTCCTCCCATAATTATCACCTGAACGATCTGGATTCGCTCGGATGGGAACTGACAGTCTGCAACTCCCTCCATCCCGAAAAGAGTCCCTGCCGGAGCGTCCTGAAGAGAAGCCGTTCATACGGCGCGGCGCTGTTTGATTTTCTGAGCCGG
>JBHGBI010000110.1:0-4334 GCA_041946925.1 Syntrophales bacterium
CTCGAAGACGAATGCAACCGGGTGGCGAACGCTCTTATCGATCTGGGCATCAAGAAATACGACCGGGTTGCGATTCTCGCGCACAATACCATTCATCATGTGATTACCTGGCTCGGATGCGCCAAAATCGGGGCGATCTACCTGGCGGTCAATTATCTCCTCAGGGGAAAGGATATTTCCTACTGCATAAACCACTCCGAGAGCAAGGCGTTCATTGTCGAGGACAACCTCTTCGATCTGGTCAAGGATGTTCTCAATGATATGCCGACAGTGAAGACGTGGCTGTGGTCCAACCAGGCAGACGGGAAACCCCCTGCCAGCAAGCAGTTTGCGGATTTCGACGAATGGTATAAAAAATATCCCGCGACTGAGCCGGACGTGATCCTCCATATCGAGGACCCCTGCCAGATGACCTACACCAGCGGCACGGAATCCCTGCCCAAGGGGGTCATAATCAGCAATCAGGCGCTGATGGCGCAGTACATGGGCTGCATCGTGGACGGGCAGTATGATGAAGACGATGTCTCGATCAATGCTCTGCCGATTTATCACTGCGCTCAAAGGGATGTGTTCATGAACCCGGTATTCTGGGTAGGCGGCACCAATGTCTTGATCTCTCCGGATATCGGCCAGATATTGAAGAATATCGCCGATTACAAGGCCACTATGTTCTTCGCTCCGCCTACTGTCTGGATAGGCATGATGAGGCACCCGGATTTCAATAAATATGACCTCTCCAGTCTTAAGAAATGCTACTACGGCGCTTCCATCATGCCGGTGGAAGTCCTGAAAGAGATCATGGAGAGATTGCCGGGAACAAAGATTTACAATTATTACGGACAGACTGAACTCGCGCCTTACCATACGATATTGAAAGCCAAGGATGCTCTCAGGAAGCTGGGTTCGGCAGGTATGGGAGGGTTGAATATGGAGACCCGTCTTGAGGACGATGATTTCAATCCGATCAGCAAACCTGGAATGCCCGGCGAGATATGCGGTAGAGGTCCCCATGCCCTGATCATGTATTTCAAGGATCCCGAGAAGACTGAAGAAGCAATGAAAGGGGGATGGTTCCATTCGGGGGACGTCGGAATCATGGATGAGGATCGGTATATCACCGTAGCCGACCGCAAAAAAGATATGGTCAAGACGGGAGGGGAAAACGTGCCGACGCGGGAAGTTGAGGAGGCGATATACCTTGATAAACGTGTTCAGGAGGTTGCTGTTATCGGCCTGCCGCATCCGAAATGGGTGGAAGCCGTGACGGCCATAGTCGTTCCGAAAAAGGGTGAAAAAATCACTGAAGAGGAGCTGATGAACGTCTGCAGGCAGGAGCTTGCGCCGTTCAAATTGCCGAAAGGGATCATTTTCGTCGACGCGCTTCCCAAGACTCCGACCGGGAAAATACTGAAAAGAGAGATGAGGACGACTTACAAAGATTACTTCACGGCCAAATAATATTTTACTCAAGACAGGCGAAAAAAGGGGCCATTTGGCGCGGATATCGGCGTTATCGGCCCCTTTTCCGATAAAGGACGTGATGTGTGTGGTGGATGTCCTGCTTATAAATCCAAGACATAACGGCAGATCGGAAATCCCTCCTCTGGGGCTGGAATGCCTGGCGTCCATGCTTTTACATGACGGCTTGGATGTTGCGATCTGCGATCTGGATGCCGGAATCCCGTTGGAAAAGTGCGATGAGTTTCTATCCAGGGAAATCAGACTTCACAATCCGGGGATCATCGGCGTCTCTTCCATGTCCGGCAGCTATGCATCCGCAGCGAGGGTGTGTGAAATAGCAAAGGAAATGGATCCCGGGCTGTTGACGGTCATGGGAGGTATACATGCGTCTGTTCTTGCAGAGCCTGTTCTGCGGGATAATCCCTCCGTAGACGCGGTCGTCCGCGGCGAGGGAGAAATTTCTTTTTCAGAACTCGTGAGAAGATTTTTGAAAAAGGAATCATTTTGGGAAATCCGCGGCATCAGTTTCAGGCGGAAAGGACGGATTATCCACAATCCTGATCAGGTGCTGATCAGTAATCTCGATGACCTGCCCGCGCCTGCCCACGGCCTTGTCGATAACCGGCTTTACAGGACAAGGAGCATATCATCCGCCAGGGGATGCTTTCATCGGTGCACATTTTGCTCCATTCAGTCCCAATATCACGGAAAGGTAAGGACAAGGGATGTCGGCCGGGTGGTCGAGGAAATAGGGGCTCTCATCAGCTGCGGGGCGAAACGAATTATGTTCACAGACGATAATTTTACATATGACATGAAGAGAGTCCGTGACATATGCGCGCAAATCAAGCGAAGGAGCATAAACGGCAGGGTGGAATTTTTTGCAGAGGGGAGAATAGACGATATCTGCAGGAATCCTCTCATTGCCGGGATATTGAGTGACGCCGGTTTCCGGGGGATATATATTGGGGCAGAGTCCGGATCGCAGGAAATACTCGATTATTACCGGAAGGATATTGACACAGACGATCTCGCCAGAGGTGTGGCGTACTGTGTCGAGCAGAATCTTACACCCGTGGTCAATTTCATCCTCTTCGGCCCAAGGGACTCCATACGGACAATCCGCGAAACGATCAGCCAGGCCAGAAACTTATATGAAAATGGAGCGGAGATTACATTTGCTGAAATGCTCATTCCCTATCCGGGCACGCCTATACATGAGGAGCTGAAGATCAACGGTAAATTCGTGGAGACGCAAGGGGCATTTCATTTTCAGCCCTACGGGGAACTGGATATAGAAAGGCTCCTGAGGATATGTGACCTGTCGAGGGGAATAGCGGATCTGCTGCATGCCGGGGATTATCTTTTCCAGGAAAAGAAGACATATCTGAGACTTGGTTACATCGATGAGATGATTTCCGGGCAGGTGCCCCGGGAATTCGATGAGGCATACAAATCCCACGCGACTACTGGGCGTGTTCCACAGGAAATAGAAAATATCCATAAAGAACTCAACCTTCTGGCGATTAATTAAAAACTAATGAGCTAAAGACGCAGGGCTGATGTGCGGTTCTGCTGCAAGCTAAGGGCTGAGGGCGAAAGGCGAAATTACACATTGTATTGATCGCATCTTTTTCCCCCGCGTTTTCGCGCCTGATGAAAGAAAATCTTGCCGGTGCCGTCGTTATGAAGTATGATCCGGGCGTATTTCATGACGGGGTTGGTGCATGCATTTACGAATGTTTTACCGATGGATTTTGAAATCCCATCAATGAATATGATCGGGATCGTTTCAAAAAGAAGAAAGGAGGCTGGCTGATGGATTTTGGATTATCGGAAGAGTTGAAGATGTTGAAGGACATGGCGTACAAGTTTGCGCAGGCGGAGATTGCGCCGGTATCGCACGATTGCGACAAGGAGGAGAGATACACGCCTGAGATCAGGAAGAAAGCTGCGGAGCAGGGTCTGGTGGGTGCGTGGATACCGGAGGAATACGGTGGTGCGGGTGTTGGGGTACTGGGCAACACGATCATCACGGAGGAGATTTCGAGGGTGGACATGGGGATCGGGCTCAACATATATGCCGCCACGTTCGGCTGCGAGGCGATCTATTTTTACGGTACGGAGGAGCAGAAGAAGAAGTATCTACCCCCGGTATGTCGCGGGCAGTGGGTGAGCGCGGGCGCGTTCACGGAGCCGAACGCGGGCACGGATGTTGCGGGATATAAGACACGGGCGGTGAAGGACGGGAAGGATTTCGTCATCAATGGCAACAAGATGTTCATCACGAACGGGACGGTTTGTGATTTCATGGTGGCGCAGTGCATCACGAATCCGGAGCAGAAGAAGCACAACAGTTTCAGTCAGATCATCATTCCGGCTGATACGAAGGGGGTTATCAGGAACAAGCTTCACGGCAAGATGGGGATTCGTTCGAGCGACACGGCGGAGATCACCTTTGAGGATGTGCGAGTTCCGCAGGAGAACCTGGTGGGCAAGGAGGGCAGGGGTTTTTACCAGTTGATGCATTTTTTTGATGTAACCAGGGTGATGGTGGCTGGTCAGGCTATCGGGCTATCGCAGGCGTGTCTTGACACGGCGGTGAAGTATTCGAAGGAGAGGACTGCGTTCGGGCAGCCCCTGGGGAGCTATCAGGCGACGATGGCGAAGCTGACGGAGATGGCGATCCGGGTGGAGTCTCTGCGGACTCTGGTGTACAAGGCGGCGTGGCTGATCGATTCGGGCAATCCCGACTACACGCTGGCGGCGATGGCGAAGTATCTGGGCGGCCAAACTGCGGTATTCTGTGCCAATGCTGCGGTGGAGATTCACGGTGGCTACGGGTACATGGATGAGTACGCGGTTCAGAAGTG
>JBHGBI010000111.1:0-4312 GCA_041946925.1 Syntrophales bacterium
ATGCCCTGGGATGAATACTCCGACAGGAAAGCGATGCCCAGGCCGGATACGGCGCCGACAAGAATACTGAGAAGTATGTTGTATTCTTTCTTAGGTTTCACCGGTTTGGCCGGCGCGGCGGCTGCCTGGATGACGCTGATATTGGCTATCTTCTGACTGTCCATCTCGTCTGATATCCGGGCTTCTTCAAGCTTCTTCAAGTAGGTCTGGTAATTTCCGTCATTGATCGCCAGATCACGCTTCAGGCCCTGTAGCTCTCTTTCCCGGGAGTCCAGCATGCGGATATCGTTGTCCAGTCTGAATATCTGTCGGCTGAGGCTGGCGCTTCTCGCTTTCTGAGCATTCAGGTCCGCTTCGATTTTCGCGATCTCGCTTTTGCTGAAATCCGCTTTTTGATTTTCCAGAAATTCGCCGACAACGCGTATTTCTTCACGCACGTTCCCAACCGTCCGGCTGTTTTCCTTGTATTTCCTCAGCAGATCCTGTTCCTTCAGGCGCAGGGTGAGGAGCTGGTTTTTTGTATTGTCAATTACGGCCTGGCGTTCCGCATTGAGCGTGCCCTTTTCTTTGACCGAGGCGAGCATTTGCTGCAATTCTCTTATCTGATTCTGCGAATGCTTGAAGGCGGTGTCCAGCTCCGTTCTCTGCCTGAGAAGCAATCCTTTCTGTTCGTCCATGGAGAAGACGCCGTGCGTCTGCTTGAATGTCTCCAGCTTCTTTTCTGAATCCCGCAATTTCTGCTCATAAATCATAAGCTGCCGCTCAAGGAACGGCGTTGTGGGGCCGCTGAATACCTGGAGATGTTTTTCCTTGAAAAAATCAACCAGAAGATTGACCGCCCGGGCAGCAGTCCGAGGATCACTGTGGCTGAAAGATATCTGGATGACATCGGATCTGGGTTTATTTTCTATCACCAGGCTTTTTTCGAATTGCAGAATGGCGGCTTCCATGGGGGTTGTCCCCGAAGGGATGCTCCGGAATTTGTTGGTTCCGTATATTTCATCCAGCCCTATTGTGGAGATGACCTTCTGTATTAAATCACGACTGGTCAGGATTTGTATTTCAGTGTTGATCAGACTGTCCTGGTTGAGCAGGACGGAAGGTCTACCGTCGCCTAACTCCGGCCTGTAAATAAGCTCTCTTCCGAATTTCACCATTACGGTGGATTTCGCCTCGTAGACAGGCGGCATCAAAAAAGTCGCCGCTGTTACAACCGCGACAATGCCGAAGAACACAAACAATATCCTTCTCCTGTATTTGAAGATAACCCGAAAGAAGTCCCTCAGGTTTCCTGAAGTATATTTCTGTTCCATTCGACACCTCACTCGTTTAATGTCCAGCCTACCCCGAAACCGAACGGGACCGGGATATTTCTGCGGATGTATTGATCGACCCACAGGTTTACATCAGCTATGGGGGACCTTGGAACATAGACGATGTCATAAGGCATGAGGAGGACATTCTGGGAGAGATCGGTGCCGTCGAGCGCCTTGTCCAGATCGACTGTGAAGATAAGCGGCTTTTTCTTCTCATCCTTGCGGATTACGACCACTTCGTTCGTACGGGCGGTTTCTTTGAGCCATCCAGCTTCGGATAAGGATTGAATGATGGTCATAGGAGCGGCGAGATTGATCAGGCCGGGACGGTTCACCTCGCCTCCGACATGAATTTTTTGGGTCCCGAAAGAGCGCACAATAACGGTTACCTTGGGCTCCCTCAGTTCAGTGCCGTACTTCTCGTTCAGTATGCCGCTCAGGGCGGAAGGCGTCAAGCCGGCCGCCATGACTTCCGGCGCCAATTGCAGTGATATGCGTCCGTCGGGGCGTACTGTGATCTGTTCATTCAATTCTGGATTGTAGTAAAACTTGATATCCAGGACATCACCCGTCTGAATCGTATATTGCGCCACGGGGTACGAAGGAGATCGGATTTCCGGTAGAGTGGGTGCAGAGGAATATTTAACGGCGGGGCCGCATGAAACCAGGAAAAGGGCTATAACGGCGAGCATCACTGTTTTCTTCTTCATTTCCGTTCTCCTGAAATAAAAAAATGGAGCCCCGCTTCGAACAGAACCGCCTGCTGAGGGGCATTCGATTTAAAGTATCGCATGGTTTTTGTCCGATGGCGGGAATCTGAGGAGGTATATAGATCATCTAATATAGATGCTCATGGTCTGCCATCCTGAAATTCCTGATTTCTCGATTCGAAATACCTGAAATCCCTTTAAGACAACGGATTAAAGGTCGTGTGAATTAAATGGATGTCCCCTCATAAATCGCGATAAGGCGCTTCAGCATGGATGCATAGCGATCCGCACTCGCCCTGAATTTTACGCCGTCGGGAGTAGAACCCAGAGATGCCGCGCAAAGAGAGACATAGCCGAGCCGGTAGGCTATGTACGCCAGAGAATAGAACGGGAGGCGATGCCTTATAAAGCGGTCGCCCGTTAAAGAGCGGTAGCGTTCGACCAGGTAATTTCTCTGCGATCTGTCCAATCCGAACTCAATACTGACCGCAGAAATATCCCATGCAATATCCTGGCTGCGGGGGAAGAACTGGTCAGTGTGATGATCGAGGCTGTCGGACTTTAAAAACCCTTTTGTCGTCCTTATCCAGTCATGCGGCAGCATGCGCCCGTCGACGGCCACAGGCTCGCACATGTCGAATACACGATAGGTGCCTTTGATCTGGTCAAACCTTTTCACCCATTCGCTTCCAAGACCCTCTCCGATATTAGTCCTGATCATTTCCATTATTTCGTCCGTGGAGGCATCCGGTGCGCCCGGCGAGTCTGTTTTCAAATAGGCGGCGTATTGTGCGACGGTATCGAGAAGATCTTTGCGGATGACGTCCTGCCGGCTGACTGGTTCTCCCCTGACGAATTCAGTGATCAGAAAGCCGTTGACAAGCCCTACGGGACGCGGAGTGAAGCCGCGTTCCGCAAGCTTTAATCCCCGGGCGAGCTTAAGCTTCCCGTAGCGCCCGAGACCGGCGAATTTTGCAAGCAGCGGCAGTCCGTTGCCGTCTTGAAGACTGACGGCAGGGTCTTTGGCGCGAATGAAATTCCGGATGGGGAGTTCGCCGTCCGCGCAGACGAATTTTCGCTGTTCGTGATGAGGGTGGACGGCGGGATAGGAGGATTCCCCGGAATAGAAAAGGGCCCGCCATCGGCCTGCTGAAATATCCAATTGCGGTGGAAGCGGCAGGATCTCGCTGAGACGGCCGTTCTGAATCCAGACTTCTTCAAAAGTGGCGGTGAATTTCCGGTGGCGGCGCCAGCAGTCCCTTGCTGATTTATTGACGAAATCCGTCCCGTCGGGTTCCCAGCAGGGAAAGAGGATGATCCGGTCGTCTTCAATTCCCAGTTCCGATAACTTCTGAGCGGCCGAACACAAGGAAGATCCGCTCAGTCCCGGCCCCTCGTCGACAATCAGGTAGAGAGCTCCCGCAAAGGACGTCAGCTTTCTCTCCATTGCAAGAGTTAAAAGTATTCTGCGGTTGAACGGGTGACCCCGGGGGCGGACAGTGAAGGAATGGACATCGCAGCCGAGTTCCTGCAGAGTCGCGCCCACGACCGAGGAGAGACTTGTGCCGATACTGCGGATCCCAATGCAGACGACCTGCCCCGGGCTGATTGCATGGTGGAATTTCCTGGCCGCTTCAAGATACATCTCGGGAAAGATTCCGTAATGGACGTAGCCTTCGGCGACCCGCACACATATAAGCTCGGGCAGAGGAATAGACGAAAGAGCTGCAAGGCCCGTTTTTATCCTCTCCAGGAGACATGAATGTGCGGCCGTTTCTCCCGACCAGGACTGAAAAAGGAGGGATCCTGTAAGAATGCCCAGTTCCCGAAAGGCTTGCGTGATGCAGTTGTCGTCGTCAATGCCCTTGCAGAGGGCGTCGACTACAGCCGCTTCGAATTCTCCGAATTCCACGAGAATATCGACTGTATCTTCATATGAGGACGATGAGCCCGTCTGCGACTGGTGTACAAGGCGCTTTATGCGGGCGAAGTGCTCCCGCGGTTCGGTTATTTTTTCCTGTTTTCTGAAGACAATCATGGAATCGCCTCTTCATTTTCGGGCCTTGAAAAACACCCTGCCCAATCCGAGGTCCCCGGGCATGCCCAGATCGGCTGCGGCGGAGAAACGCACTGTATCTGAAAATCCCGCCTGTTCCAGCGCGCGGACAATCAGTCCGAGGGGATAGCACCTTTGGATCAAATTCGCTTCTGAACGGACCCAGCCCCTGTGCCCGGGGCGGAACATGGTGATGTTCGTTTTCCCTATTCTTTTCACGGGATCATAGC
>JBHGBI010000112.1:0-4265 GCA_041946925.1 Syntrophales bacterium
CCACGGTCCCGCAGAAAGAGGCGACACCCGTTCCCGCGGTCCCGACCGCCGCGGATAAAGAAGCAGCTTCTACAAACGAGGCGAGACAGCCGTCAAGCAAAAAGGATGCGTCCTCCCGGGCGGATTCCGGAGTGAAAGCGACGAGAAAGAAAGTGAAGAAGGCGGCCCTTCGGCAGAAGAAAGAGGCCCGGTCCCCGGCGGAGAAAAACGCCGGAGTAACTATCGATTTCGATAACGTCGATATCCAGGTTTTCATAAAATCCATCGGCGAGATGACAGGCAAAAATTTCGTGATAGACAATCAGGTGAAGGGAAACGTCACGATCTTTTCACCGAAGAAAATCTCGGTCGAGGAAGCCTACAAAGTATTTGAATCCGTCCTGGAGGTGCACGGTTACACAACCGTTCCCGCCGGCGATGTCATTAAAATCATTCCGGCCAAGGACGCCAAGGAAAAAAGTATAGAAACCAGACTGAAAGACGAAGTCATCACTCCGGAAGACAAAGTGGTCACGCAGATCGTCTCTCTCAATCACGCCAACCCTGATGAGATGAAGAAAGTCCTGGACCCGCTCATTTCAAGGTCCAGCATTGTAATCTCCTATCCGCCGACCGGAATGCTGGTGATCACGGATGTTCTCTCGAATGTAAAAAGGCTGCTCAGGATTATAAGCGCTCTTGATGTAGCGGGGGCCGGCGAGCAGATATCGCTTATTGCGCTGAAGAACGCCTCCGCCACCGAGGTGGCCAAATCTCTGACTGCCATTTTTCAGGCTTCGGCCGCGGAGCAACAGCGAAGGGGCGGACTCTCACAGAGCGTCAGAGTGCTGCCCGATGAGAGGACCAACACTGTTATCGTCGTGGCAAGCGAATTCTATATCTCAAGAGTCAAGCAGTTGATCGGCCTTCTGGACAAGGAGGTCCCGAAGGGGGATGCATCAATGCACGTTTACCGCCTTCAAAACGCCAATGCCGAGGACCTGGCTAAGGTCCTCATGAACCTCCCCCAGAAGGAGGGAGGTAAATCGGCCGAAAAGGGGAAGGCCCCGATTGTTTCGAAAGAAGTCCAGATCCTGGCAGATAAGGCCACCAATACCCTCGTGATCACCGCGGCCAGAGACGACTACAAGGTGCTCGAAGACGTGATCAAGAGCCTCGATATCCCGCGCTCAATGGTTTATCTCGAGGCATTGATCATGGAGGTCAGCGTCAACAAGAGCTTCAAACTCGGCGTGGAATGGCGGTATATGACCACCGCCGGATCGAACGGCGTCTTCGGCGGCTCCGGAGGTGTCTCATCGCAATCGACACCGGGCGCCTACTCCATCTTCCCGACGCCGATAACCTCCGGATCGACTACATTGGCCGACTTCCCTTCCGGTTTTTCATTCGGTATCCTGGGGGGGGGCATCACCATCGGGGGGATCACATTCCCGACCATCGGAGCGGCCCTGCAGGCAATCCAGCAGGATCAGGACATACACATTCTTTCGACCCCGCAGATCCTGACCATGGACAACGAAGACGCGGAAATCCGGGTCGGGCAGAACGTTCCGTACTTGACGCGCCAGGATACGGCGACCGCGACGACCGGTGTAGCTTACAACACCTACGAGTACCGCGACGTCGGGGTCATGCTGAAGGTCAATCCTCATATCAGCGAAAATGGATTTGTCCGCCTCAAGATCAGCCAGGAGGTCACGCAACTCTCTTCGCAGAACTCGGGCATCAGGGACGTGTCGGCCCCGACGACACTGAAGCGCACAGCAAACACCACCGTAATTGTGAAGGATAACAACACTGTCGTGATCGGGGGAATTATAGGCGACAGTTCCACCCGAACCAACTACCAGATTCCCTGTATCGGAAATATCCCCCTCCTCGGGAACCTTTTCAAGTCAAAGGCGATCAACCGCGAGAAGACCAACCTCTTTGTTTTCCTGACGCCCCGGATCGTCCGGACGCAGCAGGAAGCAAATACCATATTTCAGGAAAAAAGGAGCCAGACGGATGTAGAAGAAGAAGGCACGATCAGGCTCTATGAGAGAGGAGGAAAAGACAAGGGGAGTACCAAACAGGGAAACGGAAATCTTCCGGAGGCGAAAAATCCGCAACCGGCGGCAAACGCACCGAACGACAAGAGCACGGAAGCCGGAAACAAGGCGCAAAAATAGCTGATCGATCTTTTCTCCTTTAGTCTATATTTTTGAACAGTCTATTCAGAGTCGAGTCCAGGGTTCTTGAAAACCCTGACGGGTTGTTGCGGGTACATTCCCGCAAACAGTCTGTTTTAATGAAAGGGGAGCGAGAGTGCCCTTTACCAAGAAATTTTTCCGCAGGTCAGCGCCGGAGGCGACGACACCCGATCATGAATTTGCAGCGGCACACGCAACCGTCCACCTTGCCAATCGCGGCCGTGTGGATCTGCCGCACAGGAACGAGGCGGCCGGAGCACCGGCAGGGATACCCGAAAACGAGGAAGAACGCCTGATCTTTCTGAGCAGGACTCTGAATATCCCCTACCTGCAGGAACTCCCGCTGGATCAGTTCAAAACGGATTTCACGAAACAGATCCCCATTCAATATCTCAGAAAAAACAAGATGATCCCACTGGAGGGGCAAGACAACGCCATCATCGCCGTAAACGATCCCTCCAACTTCCAGGCGATAGATGACCTTTACCACATCCTTGGCAGGAGCGATTTCCGGATCGTCCTCTCCACGGAAGCCGCCATCTCCGCCGCAATTAATCTTGCGTACGATCTCGGCCGCGACTCGGCTGAGGAATTCCTGCAGTCCATGAATGGAGAATCCCCGGACAGCATTATTTCTGAAATCGAGGAAACAGGCGACCTGCTGGATGATATGAGCGATGCGCCGATGATCAGGCTGGTCAACCTGCTTCTTTCGCAGGCGATCAAGGACAGGGCAAGCGACATCCATATCGAGCCATACCAGAACAGCATGAAAGTCCGGTACCGGATAGACGGAATGCTCTATAATATTCTGACCCTTCCAAGAAAGGCACAATCGCCGCTGGTGTCGCGAATCAAGATCATGTCTAAATTGAATATCGCCGAGAAAAGGCTCCCGCAGGACGGAAGAATCGATATCAAGATCGGCGACAGGAGCGTGGATATCCGCGTTTCAATCATCCCCACGGCTTTCGGCGAGAGAGTCGTCCTGAGGCTGCTCGACAAGAGCGCATCTATCCTGCAATTATCCGATCTAGGACTGGATGAAAACAGGGTCCGGGTATTCAACAACCTGATCAAGTCCCCTTACGGCATCATCCTGGTCACCGGGCCCACGGGAAGCGGGAAGACCACCACCCTTTACGCGGCCCTCTCCAGCATCAACCGACCAGACATCAACATCATCACTATCGAAGACCCGATCGAGTACCAGATCGAAGGGATAGGTCAAATCCAGGTCAACCCCAAGATCGACCTGACTTTCGCAAACGGGCTTCGTTCCATCGTCCGCCAGGACCCTGATGTGATCCTTGTAGGGGAGATCAGGGACAGGGAAACAGCCGAGATCGCAATTCAATCATCTCTGACCGGACACCTGGTATTTTCCACTCTGCACACCAACGATGCGGCCAGTGCCGTGACCCGCCTCATCGACATGGGGATGGAGCCGTTCTTGATCACATCATCAGTTATCGCCATCATAGCACAAAGGCTGGTGAGGGTTCTCTGCCCCAGGTGCCGGGAGGCATACACCCCCGATCACGAATCTCTGTCGAACATCGGGATCGACAAAAATATGCTCCCGGATTACAGGATCTACAGGAAAAAAGGGTGCCCTGCCTGCATGCATACCGGATATCGGGGCAGAACCGCCATCTTCGAGATCATGATTATGGATGAAGCTCTGAAGAGACAGGTTTTGAAGACCTCCGACGCAAACCACATCTACGATGAAGCCGTGAGGCGCGGCATGACGACCCTCCTGAACGACGGTTCCCGTAAAGTCCTGGAAGGTATAACAACTGTCGAAGAGGTCCTCCGGGTAACGCGTATCTTGAAGAGAGATGAAGAGCTGTTCACGCCCGAGGATTGAGAAAAAGGCAAAGAGCCCGTTGCTAAAGGGTCAAGGAAAAGATTTTTTCTGACCGGAAAAGAACCTGTTTCATCGTGAATCGCAGATAAAGCAAAAACCTTTACCCTTGGCTTTTAGCCATTTACTAATGCTTGACAACCACCTCCTAATTCATTATCTATTTAAAAATATTTTAGAACTATTCATTATATTCTTCC
>JBHGBI010000113.1:0-4219 GCA_041946925.1 Syntrophales bacterium
AGCGTGGCTCATGCGGTGGCTTCCGGCAAGGCCGCCGCCATGGCCCTGGATACCCTCTTCCGGGAGGGATTCGATGCCGTCCCCGCACGGCTCGCTCCCAGTGCGGTAGGCCCGGGACCCGCCCTTTCCATGGAGATATATATGGGAGGCGAGCGCCGCCTGCGAAATCCCCATGTTGTTCGTTTTGAAGAGATCAACACGGATTACTTCCGTTTTGAGCCGCGGATCTCCCAGCCCCGCCTTCTCAGGGAAGAGCGCCTGCATTCCTTCGAAGAAATCGACCTCAGGATTTCCGCCAATCTGGCTATGCGGGAGGCGGAGCGCTGCTTCAATTGCGGCATCTGCAACCGGTGCGACAACTGCTATCTCTTCTGCCCGGACCTCGCCGTCATCAGAAAAAGAGAGGGGCAGGAGAGGCACATCGATTACGATTACTGCAAAGGGTGCGGGCTTTGCGTCGTGGAATGCCCGCGCAACGCCATGACGCTTGAGGAGGAAGGCCCATGATGCGGGTGATCGAGGGAAGCCACGCTGTGGCGGAGGCCGTGAGGCTCGCTAAAGTTCAGGTGATATCGGCGTATCCGATTACACCGCAGACCCACATCGTGGAAATCCTTTCCGAGTACTGCGCTTCCGGAGCCATGAACGCGAAATTCCTGCGCGTGGAAAGCGAGCATTCCGCTCTGGCCGCCCTTATCGGGGCTCAAAGCACCGGAACCAGGACATTTACGGCCACCTCCTCTCAGGGTCTCGCCCTTATGCACGAACTGCTTCACTGGACATCGGGCGCAAGGCTCCCCATTGTGATGGCGGAAGTCAACCGCGCCCTCGCGCCCGGCTGGAATATTTGGACGGACCAGACGGACAGCCTCGCCCAGAGAGACACCGGGTGGATACAACTGTATTGCGAAGACGGCCAGGAAGTCCTGGACACGACTCTCCAGGCGTATCGGCTTGCCGAATCGGTCAATCTGCCAGTAATGGTAGTCCTCGACGCCTTTTTCCTGTCCCATACCTATGAGCCTGTCGATGTCCCGGAACAGGCGGATGTGGACCGCTTTCTTCCTCCTTTCGAACCGAAATTCCAACTGGACACATCAGCGCCCTGCTCCTTCAGCCCGCTCGTAACGCCGGCCTTCTACATGGAGATGCGCCATGAAATAGCCGCGGCCATGGATGAAGCTTTGTCCTGTTATCCGGAAATCGAAGATGAATTCGCCGGAATTTTCCATCGACGCTACGGCGCGGTGGAGGCGATCCATTGCGAGGACGCGCAGATCATCTTCGTCACTTCCGGAACTGTCACCAGCACCTGCCGGTTGGTTCTGCGGGATTTAAGGGCAAGAGGGGAAAAAGCGGGCCTCCTCAAGATCAAGCTTTTCCGGCCCACCCCTGTTGAACTGATCCGCAACGCGCTGAAATCAGCTGAAAAGGTTGCGGTCATCGACCGGAATTTCTCCTTCGGCTCGGGAGGTATCTTCGCCCAGGAAGTACGCGCGGCACTGTGCAACACCTCCGGGCATCCGCCTGTTTTCGGTTATGTCGCCGGAATCGGAGGGCGGGATATTACCGGGGAACTCCTTGAGGAGATATACTGGAAGACCAAAGACAGCGATGTCCCTGCCGCGGAAAGTATCTGGATGGGACTTCAGAAGGTGGACCATGGAAAGTGACGCTTTCAACCGTGAATTGATGTATTCGGGTCACGTGGGGTGCCCTGGCTGCGGAGCCGCCATAGCCATGCGCTTTCTTCTGAAAGCGCTGGGGGAAAAGATCATCATGGTGCTTCCGGCGTGCTGCTGGTCCGTCATCGCCGGGCCCTACCCGCAATCCACTCTGAAAATTCCCGTCATACACTCCGCTTTCGAAACGGGCGGGGCTGTGGCGACCGGCGTCCGCGCCGCTCTGGACATAAAAGGGGATTCGGAAACTACAGTGGTCACGTGGGCCGGGGATGGAGGTACTTTCGATATCGGCTTCCAGGCCCTGAGCGGCGCGGTGGAGCGTAATGAGGACTTCATCTACGTCTGCTACGATAACGAAGCCTACATGAACACCGGTATTCAGCGCAGCTCGTCGACCCCGTACGGAGCATGGACGACGACCACCCCCGGGCGGGAATGGAAGAAGATGCGGAAAAAGAATATAGTGGAAGCCCTGGTCGCGCATCGTATTCCCTATGCCGCCACGGCCAACATCGCCTTTCCGGAAGATATGATCCTCAAGGTACGCAAGGCGAAATCCACAAAAGGGTCGAGGTTCCTCCACATCTTCGCGAGCTGTCCCACTGGATGGCGCATCCCCTCGGAGATGTCCGTCAAGATAGCGCGAATGGCGGTTCAGACGAATATCTTTCCCCTTTACGAAGTAGAAAACGGACTCAAGTACACTATCAATTACAGGCCCAAGGAATTCCCTGTCAGAGAATACTTCAAACTGCAGGGCCGGTTCCGGCACCTGACCGATCACGACTTGGAACAGATCCAGTCGATGGTGAACGAAGACTGGGAACTCCTGCTCCGCAAAGCGGCAGAGCGGGCGTGAAAGTATGGGCTAAAGGCTAAACGCCTTCAGACGGTTGATCAATTCCCCCATGATTGCCTCTCTGCGCTTGAGATATCTTCGGAACTCCCGATCATCTGTATTCGCAACTTCGATCCGGAGGTCGGGGCGATATCTTTCGAGTATTTCCAGAAGCTCTTTCGCTTCCTCAGCTGTCAATTCAAGCCGGCACATAACTCTTCCTCCTTTCTGTTTTCAGAAGAATTCGCCCTCCCGCCGACCCTATGCTTTCAACCGTTCTTTTGTAGCGCCGACCGGATAAACAGGGAATATCTCGAAACGCAGCAGGTCAATCCATTTCGCCCGCGTGGCGATCAATCCCTTCTCGTCGGTATCGATCACGTAAATGGTCCTTAAACCCTGGAGGTCGTAAAATTCCGCCAGGACCTTCACGTCTTCCGGCCACTCCCAGACCGCGCGGCGCGACCTGACTTCCTTCTCATCCCGGGGCTCCCATGTGCAGATCATCATGAAAAGCATATCGTCACCTCCTTCCAGGTTTGGCAGATTGTTGAAAAGCAGCTTTTAGTTGACAAATCGGCGGCAATGCTGAATGAACTTGCTGATCGTGCTGTTAGAAAGAAAGATTCACCGGTTATCCAGAAGTTTATGAAAGGAATTTACCACCAGAGGCGATTTGGAGTCAACGGTCAACTGAGCCCGATGTGATAAAAATCCGGCTCAGTTCCGAACATGTACCTTTTCAAGCGGAGGCACTGTTACTTTCTCTTGAGCAACTCCGCATGGACTCTGTCATGAAGGGGAGTGGGAACACCCAGCTCCTTTCCCGCCTTCACGATATATCCCGAAAAGATTTCCATTTCCGTCTGTCTTGCGTGTTCGTAATCCGCCTGCATTGAAGTCTTTGTCTCGTATGGAAAGCTTTTAACTTTCTCCATCGAAGACTCGACGATATCGCGCGGAAGCCCGATTCTCTTTGCAATGGCGATCCGCTCCACTTCCTGCATCAGCCCTTTCAACATATCCCTGCTCTCAGTGTCGGCAAGAATGGCGCCGAAGGTCTTTCCCAGCATGGAAGTAAGTCCCGCAAGGGGATCGATGAAGATGTACTTGGTCCATATGGGCACGGCGATACCGCCCTGCAGGTCGGCCTTGATGCCTGCTTCCCTCAAAAGGGCCTCGATGTAGCGGAAATTCTCCGTATCGGCATCGCGATCGGGGCCGAAAATGATCTGGCAGGAGCCGCCCATCTGATGGATGACGCCGGGCGACTTGAGCCGGGAGCCGATGTATACACAGCCGTTCAGGACAATACCGCCGGGCAGGATTTTCTGCAGGCGCTCGGTAATATCGACGCCGTTCAGGAGCGGGAGAATAACCGTACTCTCATGGATATTCCCCATGATGGACCGGGCTGCGTCTTCGAGATGATAGCTCTTCACGCAGAAAAGAATAAAGTCCAGCGGTCCCGCTTCAGCCGTTCGATCTGTGGCGAGAGTCGGGAAGGCCGTGAATTCCCCTTCCGGAGTGATGACTTTCAACCCCTGTGATCGTATAGCTTCGAGGTGTGCTCCCCGCACGAAAAAAATGATTTTATGCTCACCCGAACCGGCGTATCTGAAGGCCAGTTTTCCGCCGTAATATCCGCCGACCCCTCCCAGCCCCATAATGGCAATCCTCATTACATGCTCCTCCT
>JBHGBI010000114.1:0-3990 GCA_041946925.1 Syntrophales bacterium
TGGTCAGTATTTACACCGAAACTCTGCGATAAGGCGGGCAAATACTGTTTTACAGCTGCTCAGTCGCAGTGGATCTTTTCGGTGGGTTTGCTTGTTTTCGCGGTAACGATAATTATTTCCGGACGAATGATGATCAAAACCGGACCCAGAAAACTGGCGGTGACCAGCGGCATCGTCCTGGGGGCGGGGTACATCCTGGGAGGCCTGATGGGAGGGAGTTTTATCTCGCAGTTGATTTTCATAGGGATCATAGGCGGTCTGGGTATCGGAATCGGTTATGTGGTACCCATAGCGGTGGGGGTCAAATGGTTTCCGGATAAAAAAGGGCTGGTAACAGGCCTGGCAGTGGCCGGATTCGGCTTCGGGGCGCTGATCTGGATCAAATCCGCGGGTTCCTGGTTCAATCTTCTGGATACCCTGAGTCTTATGGGATTGGACGGTGTCCGCAGCGTGTTCCTTCTTTACGGGGTCATTTTCATGGTGTCGGTTCTTCTGGGCAGTATTGTCATGATCGATCCTCCCCAGGGGTATATGCCGGCGGGCTGGACGCCTCCTCAGGCTACGGGAGCTGGCGCGGGCGCCTCCGGAATGGTGAATTTTGAACCCGGCGAGATGCTCCACACTCCCCAGTATTACATGACCTGGCTTACTTTCCTCTTTTCGGCCATGGCCGGTCTGATGGTTATAGGCAACATAGGTCTTTTCGGCATTGACGCCCTCAAGGCCAAGGGACTGGAAGCCAAGCTGGCAGTAGAAGTAGCCGGCTGGGCTGCTGCCTCGCTTGCTATTTTGAACGGGCTCGGGCGCGTGATCTGGGGTTCCATCTCCGATAAGATCGGGCGCAAGATGTCGATCCTCGCTATGTGTCTCCTTCAGGGAATTACAATGCTTGTATTCTATAAAATGGGTGGGGACGCCAAAACGCTGATTCTGGGCGCGTGCATTATTGGATTTAATTTCGGCGGAAATTTCGCTCTCTTTCCCGCTGTCACGGCGGATTATTTCGGCAATAAAAACGTAGGTCTCAACTATGGTTACGTCTTCGTTGCCTATGGAATCGCCGGTGTCCTCGGGCCTCAGATCGCGGCGCGCTTCAAAGACGCGGCAAAAGGGAGCGCCGATCCGTCCGTCTGGATATGGCCGTTCGTCATTGCAGGAGCGGCATGTCTTGCGGGGGCGGCGATTACTCTGTTTTCAAAGCCGCCGAAAAAGGCGCAGCAGCGAGAAATGGAAGTTGGACGGGTGCAAAGCAGCCGCTAATACTGATAACGCCTTAGCCCTTGACCCATATTACAGGGTGAAATGGAAAAGTTCGATGTCATTATCGTGGGGGCTGGACTTTCCGGGCTGGCCTGCGCCTATACACTCGCCGGGAAGGGCCTGGAAATCCTTGTTCTTGAAAGAGGAGATTATCCCGGGTCGAAGAATGTTTCCGGTGGGCGTCTTTATGTGAACCCTGTTCGCGACCTCTTTCCCGATCTGTGGGAAAACGCCCCTGTTGAGCGCTTCATCGCCCATGAAGGGATAGTCCTGATGGCGGCGAACCGGTCGATCGCTCTCAATTACTCGGGAGATGAGCTTCTTGCGGAGCCCCACCAGAGTTATAGTGTATTGCGTTCGAAATTCGACCGCTGGCTGGCTGAGCGCGTTGAGGAAAAAGGGGCGATGCTTCTCCCCAAGGTACGGGTGGATAATGTCATCAAGGAGAACGGGAGAATCAGCGGCGTCATTGCTGCAGGCGATGAACTCCGCGCGGATGCAGTCGTCGCCTGCGATGGAGTGCTGTCGCTGATATCGGAAATGGCGGGCCTGCGCTTGCCCGGTTCACCTCGCCATTACGCAGTGGGACTCAAGGAGATCATCGCGCTTGACTCCCGGGTGATCAATGATCGTTTCAATCTGCAGGGCGATGAGGGGGCTGCGCGCCTGTTTCTGGGCGATATAACCCGCGGCATGTTCGGAGGGGGGTTTCTCTATACAAACAAGGAAAGCGTTAGCCTCGGCCTGGTCATCGGCCTCGGGGATCTTCTCGGGAAAAAACCCGAGGAGGAAGTTCCCGCTCTCCTTGACAGATTCAAAGAGAGACCTGAAATTTCAAGCCTGATCAAGGGCGGCGAGACACTGGAATACTCGGCCCACCTGATTCCAGAAGGGGGTTATGGAGCCCTCGGCAGTCTATGCGGAAACGGCATTCTCGTCGCCGGGGATGCGGCGGGGCTGGCTTTGAATATCGGATTTACGGTCAGGGGCATGGAATACGCACTGGCATCCGGATACTTCGCAGCCCAGGCAATTCTGAGAGCGAAGGAGAGCGGCGGTTTCGATATGCAAGCGTTATCCTCGTATGAAGAGATGATGGAAAAGAGTTTCGTTTTGGAAGATATCAGGAACTTTCGCGAGACTCCCCGTGTTTTGTCAAATCCCCGGTTTTTTAATCATTATCCGGAGATGATCGGAAATATTATGAGGGATATGTATGCTGTGCCGGACGGTCCCAAGGGAAAATTGTTTCCATCCCTCAGAAAGTACTTCACTCTGGGAGAGATATGGTCCATACTGAAGGACTTGAGAGAGATGATGAAGATATGAACGGCAGGACGATTCTGAAGACGAAGCTGGGGTTGGATGTCTTCAAGCCCGGTAAAGAGGCCCATATCAAGATCAGACCGGGCAGGGAAAGAGATTCCCGGCTGAAGCCAGCTGTATGGATGTGCCCTGCGGGTCTGTACAGCGAGAATGAAACAGGGGAGATTGTGTTGTCCATTGACGGGTGCCTCGAATGCGGGACCTGCCGGCTGGCTTGTGGAACCGACGTACTGGATTGGAGCTTCCCCGAAGGGGGGCTGGGTGTGCAGTTTCGGTTCGGATGAAGTTTCTGACGCTGTGCAGCGTGAAGTCAGGGGTATAGGGCGATCGCTGCCGAGCTGCGCAGATGAATGTTTTCAACAACCTGTTGAAATTCCGCTCTTTTACTGGTAAAAATAAACGTTCGAGCATCAGGAAGTTATAGCTCGAATCGATCAAGGACAATGTTGATGACTGCAGAATAAGATAAAGGAGGGGGCTATGGATTTCAAATTGACTGAGGAGCAGGAGCTCATACGCAAGAACATGAGGGAGTTTGCCGTGAAGTATGTCGACCCGATCGCAGCGGAAATCGACGAAAACAGCCGACATCCGGCCGAATTGTTTCAGAAGCTGAGCGAAGGCGACTGGCTGGGCATGCCGATCCCGCAGGAATACGGTGGAGCCGGCGCGGACTACCTGACTCACATTATCGCAGTGGAGGAGCTTTCCCGGTCCTGTTCATCCACCGGATTCACCATGTCCATCCATGTCGGCATTGCATGCATGCTTATCAACCTATTCGGAAATGAGGAACAGAAAAAGAAATATCTGGTCCCGATGGCCAAGGGAAAACACCTTGGGGCCTTTGTCCTGACTGAGCCGGGAGCCGGCACGGATGTCATGGCCGGAACTACCTTGGCTGTTCTCGACGGCAACGACTATGTAATCAACGGGACGAAAACGTTCATTTCCAACGGTCCCATCGCAGACACCTATATCGTTTTTGCGTGGACGGATAAAGCCGCCGGCAGAAAGGGAATGAGCTGCTTTATTGTTCCCAAGGGCACGCCGGGATTGAAGCCGGGCGAGCATTTTGAAAAAATGGGCCTTCGGTCCTCCCAGACCTCCGAAGTGGTTTTCAAGGACTGCCGGATTCCCAAGGAGAACATGATAGGACAGCCCGGACAGGGCATGCCGATAGCTATGACCGGATTCGATCACGGCCGTGTAGGCATCGCCGCTCAGTGCGTCGGCATCCTTCAGGCGGCGCTTGACGAATCCATTAAATATTCGAAAGAGAGAGTCCAGTTCGGCAATCCAATTGCCAGACAGCAGGCTATTTCCTGGATGATCGCCGACATGGCTACAGACCTGTCCGCCGCCAGATTTCTCACTTACTATGCGGCCTGGCTGAAGGATCAG
>JBHGBI010000115.1:0-3989 GCA_041946925.1 Syntrophales bacterium
CTGCATGAGATTACAAGATGGGAGCCACGATAGTTTCAACTAAAAAATTGACATGCCCCTAAAATCATTAGAATTTGAAAACATATGGTTGGAATGTAAGTATCGGGTGACTTTTCAAAGGTGGTTAAAAGAATCAAAAAATTGTAGTAATACGATTGTGGTGTAAATTACTACATTGTGTATTCCGCCAAAATCGGCCGCCCTGCCGGAGCGAAGCGACGCTTGTTTTTTAGTTCTTTCTCATAAACGATTCTTCAGGTCAAGTTTGCGTATTTTTTCTCAGAGATCCTCCCTTCAGGTTTATTTTATGTGCGTTGTGGATCAGGCGGTCGAGGATAGCATCGGCGATCGTGAGATCCCGATCTGCTCGTGCCAGTGATCCATGGGTAGCTGACTGACGACAATCGTTGAGGCATGGCCGTGCCTTTCCTCGATTACTTCCAGAAGGTCTCTCCTTTCCGCATCCGTCAGAGGGGGAATTTTCAATGCCTGCAGGTGGTGATTATTACATGCTTATTGACAGCCCAGGGACATCTAATAGGAGAACCTGGGGCTTCGGATATAGAAGCTGCGGTATCCTTCCCGACAGGCCTTGTTGGCGAGCGCACAGGCGATGAAGGTTTTCCCGGCGCCCACTCCAGGGTGATCAACATCAAGGGCCACAGCTATCGTCTCAAAGAACATGCTTTCAGCAAACAGCTCCGTCCAAAACAAGGAGAGGATATGGTAACAACATCACCCCTATAACCCGTGTCAACAAAACGAAGGCTGTGTCGTTTATGACACAGCCTAAGTCGTTGAAATTGGTGGGCCGCCGGGGACTCGAACCCCGGGCCAATTGATTAAGAGTCAACTGCTCTACCGACTGAGCTAGCGGCCCTTTGCTATTTTAACTTAAATCCCGAAAACTTAAAACCCAAAATTCCGGCAACCGGTTGCTTCGATTCCGGGCCGGAGATTGTAAGCTTGAAACTGAATCACAAAGCGGCGTGTATGTTTATATGAATTCAGGACTTTTAGCAAGTACTTTTCTTGATAAAATCCCCTTCCTCCGGTCATACGATATTTAATTGATTTTATTAAAAAAAGATCATAAACTTTAGACGATTGTTTTGGAAGACTGTTCAATAATACAGGCATAGGGCTAAGTTGTGCGAGAAGCGTTTTTCAACAGCCCGCCAGACCTGAGGGCAAAACCCGAGTAAGTCACCCCCATGGCCGAAAAGATCAGAATAGGTGTCCTCGGCGCAGGGTTCGCCGGCTTGTACACCGTAATCCACATCGAAAAGAAGCGAAGGCCGGGCGTGGAGATCACCCTTTTCGACGTGAACAATTATTTTCTTTATACGCCAGTTCTCCATGAAGTCGCAACCGGAACCGTCAATGCCCGCCATGTCGTCGTTCCCATACGCAAGGTCGTCGATCCCCGCCGGGTCCAGATTCGATGCGAAAAAGTAAACAGAGTGAATCTTCCCGGAAAGGCATTCGAGACTCCGTCCGGCAGTTTTTTCTTCGATCGCATCGTCCTCGCCCCGGGCGCGGAAACCAATTTCTACGGAATACAAGGTGCCAGGGAAAACGCTGTCACGTTCAAAACGATCGGGGACGCCATCCTCCTCAGGAACCGCATTATCGATATCCTGGAAAAGGGCGCAATCGAAAGGGACTCCGGGAAAAAGAGCAGGATTCTGACTATCAATGTGGCGGGCGGCGGATGCACGGGAATCGAGGTTGTAACGGAAATCGCCCAGTTCGTCAACACGATGTTGAAGAGGGATTACCCCGAAATCGACCGTTCTGAATTCAGGATCAACCTGATCGAAGCCGCCGGGAAGATCCTGCAGTCTTTCGATCCCTTTCTTTCCCGCGTCGCTGCGGAGCGATTGAAAAAAATGGGCATTGAGACGATTCTCAACAGCCCCATCCGGGAGGTCGGCCCCGATCAGATCGAACTGGCCGATGGAAGGAAAATACCGACGGGAATTCTGATCTGGGCAGCAGGACTGAAAAGCAGGAACATACCTCTGGAGCCGGATGTGGCCAAGGATAGCATGGGCCGTATCATCGTGAACAACCACCTCGAGATTCCCGGGTTCCCGGGGGTCTTCGCCATCGGCGACGGCGCACATTTCAACCAAAACGGCGGACCGCTTTCTCCCACGGCATCCGTCGCCGTCCAGGAAGCCAGATATGTCGCGGAAAAAATCGTCAGCCGCGCGGACGATGGAGGAAAGCCTTTCCGCTTCCACTACCGCGGCGACATGGTTTCTCTGGGCTTCATGTCCGGCGTATGCGATATTTATGGATGGAAATTCAGAAAATCGATCGCCTGGTTCATCTGGAAAGTATTCAAGCTCGCAATGCTGCCTAAATACAAGAACCGTTTTCAGATCATGTCGGACTGGCTCATCACGCTAACTTTCAAAAGAGATACATCGAAATTCATCTGAAAGTTTTTTCCGCGGCAGATTATTTCCGAATGAGTCTCCGTGCGTTTTTCTCGCCCGACTCCACCTGAACCGATGCCCTCAAAGGAATGCTGACAGCTGTCTTCGTCCCCTTTCCGGGTATCCCGCAAATATTGAATTCTCCGCCCTGGGTGGCAATACGCTCTTTCATGCCGATGATCCCAAGAGAATTTACGTTATTGATTTCCTCCTCTGTAATGCCCCTGCCGTTGTCTTCTACCGTCAGAATCAGGTTGTTGTTTTCCCGGCGCAAATGAATATCCACCTTTGACGCCCCTGCATGCCTCATGATATTTGTCAGTGTCTCCTGGAAGACGCGGAAGACAATTGTGCGGATTTCCGGATCAATGTCCTCTTCTACGAGGTCGGGTTGAAAACGGTACTCGATGTCTGCCCGCTTCTTGAATTCCTTGAGCTGCCACTCTATTGCCGCCTGCAATCCGAAATCATCAAGAATGCCCGGACGCAGTTCCATTGAAATCCTGTGTACCAGGCCGATAGTACGATCTATGCACTTTTGCATCGATTTCGTCTTTTCCAGAACGCGTTGTTCCTTCCCGGAAAGCATTTTGCGGATCCATGAAATATCCATCTTGAGACCGGTCAATGCCTGTCCGAATTCATCGTGAATTTCACGGGCGATATGCGTTCGTTCCTCTTCCCTGACGGATTCGAGATTGGCGGCGAGGGCACGCAATCTTTCCCTTGACGACCTCAACTCCTCCCCGGCTCGTTTCGGGGCGGTGATATCCATAATGACCCCGCCCACCCAGTAGGCATTTTCCTCCATGTCGCAGATGACTCTTCCTCTCTCCTCAAGCCAGATCGCCGCTCCATTGTCCGGACGAATCCACCGGAACTGTGAAACATAGTCAGAACAGCAATCCATCGCCTCACGGATCTTATCCATGTGAACTGTCCTGTCTTCGGGATGCAATAACGAGAATATCTGATCAGAAGTAAAACTCTGCGTTTTTATGCCCAGAATGCCGGTCACATTGCCGGATAATACCACCTGGTCGGTTTTAAGGTCCCAGTCCCAGGCGATCATCTTGGCCGCGGAGAGCGCCATCTGCAGGCGTTCAGCGTTTTCTTTAAGCGCCGATTCCATCCGTTTGGCATCCGATATCTCTTCGATATACACCAGATAATGCATCTCTTTAACGTCATCCGGAGCCGGCGCAGAGATGTAAATGCGCAGATGTACGCTTCCCGACCTGGATGTGTTGTATAGGTCCAGTTGCTTGATTCTATCGAAGTCAACAACCGTTTCAAACCGGACACCCTCTCCATTGAGAATTCTCTTCTTGAAGGCATCCGGAATTATCGTGCTCTCCAGTAGGTTGAATTCCCCGAGCTGCAGAAAATCATCGATCCCGATGATCTCCATGCAGACCCTGTTCATATCGATGATCCGGCCGCTCCTGTCAATAAGCGATATTCCTATGGGCGAGTCGGTAAAAATGCGTTTGTATTTTGAATTGTTGAGCATACAGATTACGGCTGATTCATTCCCGGGAC
>JBHGBI010000116.1:0-3974 GCA_041946925.1 Syntrophales bacterium
ATCGAGCTTCTTGTTTTTTTCCATTCTTTTCTTCAGCCGGCTCCCTATTTTCGTGACAGCCGAATAGCTCACACCAAATCTGCTTCCGATCTCCGCATTCGTTCCAGGCGTCTGCCTTCTCGCAAGGTACACGGCATAGGCTTTATAAGGCGGCGAGGCAACGATCTTCTCTTCAGGCACCCCGAAATGATCTGAAAGTGCCCGGATGATATCGTTGACTGTTATAGTACTCGAAAGTGCTTTGCGGTTGGAGATCTCCCGCCTCTGAAGATCTTCGGTTTTGATCCGATCCAGAGTCTCTTTAATAAATCCTTTGCTGCCCAGGATCATCCCGCCATAAAGATCTTTTAAGGGGCTGGCCTTCTCTTCCGATATCCCAGATTGCACGAATGCCGCATAGCGCTGCGGGGCTCTCCTTACATCCACCGCAATCATCCCCCATATCTTTTCCCTTGTGATCATCGGATCGGCCTGGGCGGTCGTATAGGCTTGATAACTGCTATAGGGGTAATCTTCCGGCCTTGCAACCATGCCGGCACGCACCGGATTCAGATGAATGTAGAGAGACAGCTCCAGAAGGTAACTGTCCGCATCGATCAGGATCGCTTTATACCGGCCCTGGAACAGATGCCCGGATCGTTTTCTTTTGATATTGAAGTAGGTTGTGTAGGCACTGTTGACCGCATGCATGAAGGCGCTCAGATTGGCCTGAGGGGTCTCAACAAGCAGATGATAGTGATTGCCCATGAGAACATATGCATGCAGAATCACATTGTATTTTTTTAGGGCGTCTTTCAGGTTAGCGAGAAACTTTTCGTAATCGCGGGTGGATTGGAATATCTTCCGCCGCTCGTTTCCGCGGGAGGTGACGTGATAAAAGGCCCCTTCATATTCGATGCGCAGCGGACGTGCCATGGGCCGCCCCTCTCAATAGAATGTTCCTTCCTTACTACTTCAAGTGTCTCATGTCAAGGGCTGACCCCTTCCTTCTAACTTCCGTTTTTCTTAAGCTCCAGGCCGTAAGTTTTGATCTTCTTGTGAAGGTTGCTTCTTTCTAAGCCGATGGAATCCGCCGTTCGGGATATATTCCCGTTGTGCTCCTGTAATTTCTTCAAAATGTATTTCTTTTCCCATTCCATCTTCGCCGCTCTGAATGAGTCTTCCTGAAAAAATTCTTTATCTTCTTCGCTTTTATGGTTGGCTTTAATAAACGGAGGAATATCATCCGCGGTAATCAGATCGGAAGCGGTCAGGATCACCAGACGTTCAATAACATTTTTTAATTCCCTGACGTTGCCGGGCCAGTTGTGCTCCATCATGATGGACATGGCTTCCGGCGAAATCTTTTTCTCTTCTTTGCCCTCTTTGTGCGAAAATTCTTTTAGAAAACGCTCTACCAGCGCAGGAATGTCCTCCTTCCTGTCCCTCAGCGGGGGTATGAATAACGGTATTACATTAAGCCTGTAAAAAAGATCCTGCCTGAACCTGCCCTCTTCCATTTCTTTCTCGAGATTCTTGTTCGTAGCGGCAAGCACACGGACATCGGTTTCAATAAGTCTGGTACCACCCACTCGCTCGAATTTCTTTTCTTGAAGGATCCTTAAAATCTTCGCCTGAGCCTTGAGGCTCATATCGGCCACTTCGTCCAGAAAGATAGTCCCTTCATTGGCAAGATCGAACTTGCCCCTTTTTGCCGTCGTCGCCCCGGTAAAAGATCCTTTCTCGTGGCCGAAAAGCTCACTTTCGATCAATTCCTCCGGAATCGCGGCACAATTTACCTCAATAAAAGGTTTCTTCGATCTTCTGCTCTGCCGATGAATTGATCTTGCAACGAGTTCTTTTCCCGTACCGTTTTCTCCCATAATCAGTATCCAGGCATTCGTAGGCGCGATGATGGAGATCGTCTCCTTCAATTCCACGATGGATTTGCTTTCGCCGGTAAGCTCATAATCCTGGGAAAATTTCTGCTTCAGTAACTTGTTCTCTTCTTCGAGTCGCAGCAGATCCAGGGCATGGTTGGTGATAAGCATGACTTTATCCAGCGACAGCGGCTTTTCAATGAAATCAAAAGCGCCGAGCTTTGTCGCCTTTACGGCGGTCTCGATAGTGCCATGCCCTGACATCATGATAACCGGGATCTGAGGATTTTCGGATTTGATGATTTTCAGCGTTTCGATTCCGTCCATGCCGGGCAGCCATATATCAAGCAGAACAAGATCCGGCAGGTCTTCGTCAATAATCCTGATTGCATCCTCTCCGCTTCCTGCCGTAATTACCTTGTATCCTTCGTCGGAAAGTATACCTTTCAGGGACTGGCATATGCTTTCTTCATCATCGACGACAAGTATGGTCTTGAATATCATGTGCGATTCTTCCGCTCGTTCCCGGCGTTTCAAAACCGATTTATATTTCTTTTACCATATCAGCAGGTGCTTGAAACTCGTGCTTTTGCTGCAGGCAAAGGACTCAAGCTAAAGGCTCAGGACAGGACCTCTTGCCTTCTCACCTTCTATATACTCAAGCCGGCAGTTCAAAGCTCACTATGGTTCCTTTCGGATAGTTATCCCTCACGCCGATATTACCCTGATGATCCGAAATAATCGAGCTGACAATAGCCAGGCCCAGCCCTGTCCCTGACTTTTTTGTGGAAAAATAGGGCTCAAACATCCTCATTTTATTTTTCGGGGAAATGCCCGTTCCATTATCGAGAATTTCCACTCTGGCTACTTTTGCTATTTTATCATACGACGTTCTTATTTCAACTCTGCCGTCACCCATCTGAACGGCGGCAACCGCGTTATCCAGAAGATTCATCATGACACGCTTGATCTGCTCCGCATCGATATTCATTTTCGGAATATCCGCACCCTGCTCAAATATAAATGTGATGCCCTTGTGAGCGTCCTGGAATAAAGTGACTGTCCCCGCTATAACCTCGTTAAGATCATTGGGCGCAGGGTGGGTAACCGGCATCCGGGCATACCGGGAAAATTCATCCACCAATTTTTTCAATACCTCCACCTGATCTATAATGGTCTTCGTACATTCCTCGAAAATCGAGCCATCCTCACCCAGTTTATCGCCATATTTCCTTTGCAATCTCTGGGCCGAAAGCTGAACCGGTGTAAGAGGATTCTTGATCTCATGGGCAATCCGTCTGGCCACCTCTCTCCATGCCGCCATCCGCTCGGCCTTCTGCAGTTCCGTTAAATCCTCAAAAACAACTACAAGCCCCATGTAATTCCCATCATCATCCCTAAGTACTGTTGTCGTCACCCACACTGTCAGAGATCTGTCCTGCAGGGTCAATTCTATCTGTTTCTCGATCAACCCGGTATCGCTTTCCTCCATGTCTCGCAAGAACTCGTTCACAAGAACCATATGTTCGGGCCTCAGGACTTCCGGATATTTCCTGTTCAGCACTTTTTCGGTCTTGATTCCCAGCATTTTCTCGGAAGCCCGATTGATCGTGGTGATGACGCCCTCTTTGTCGATCGAAATCACACCCGCGGAAACATTCCTGAGGACTGTTTCCATGTATTTTCTGCGCCTTTCAAGATCGAGATTCGCTTGCTCGACTTCCTCATGGCTGATTTTCAAGTCTTTCGTCATCTGATTGAAGGAATCGACCAGAACGCCGATCTCATCATCGGCCACGATATCGATCTGGTAGTCCAGATTACCCTGTGCGATCTTGCGCGTCGCTTGCGCCAGATCCTGGATCGGCACAGTTATTCCTTTTGCGAGAAAAAGACCGAACCAGGTGGCGGAAAAAATGATGAGAAGAGTAATAATCAACAGGGTTATAATATAGCTGAGCTTGATCGGATTCTTTAATAGTCTGAATTGCTTGTATTCCTCGGAAGTCTTGGAGATCACGGCCATCTTGTCCATCATCCCTTTGGGGATATAATAGTAGACGGCGACTGTCCCGATAACCTCGCTTGGAGAATAATGAGAATAAATCGGTGCAA
>JBHGBI010000117.1:0-3961 GCA_041946925.1 Syntrophales bacterium
TATAAAAGGAATGGATCAGCTACAGGGATCTGTCAATGGGTTCGACGCCGTGATCCTCCTGTTGATTACCCCGCTCTTTAGGCTGTTTTCTAACGATTTACTTTGACTGGAGAGGTGTTGTTTTCATCCTTGTTTACCAAAAGTTTTTTTCTGTTTTCGGTCATTTTCACCACATTGATATAACCAGCCTTTGAAAGGATTCAGAGCGAAGGGCGGTTTTTTCTGGGCCAGGCATTGGCATGAGGATGGCGGCTATTTATCCGGCGTGTTTATGAGTGAGTTCAAGATGCGATCGATATGCGAGGTTTCACCCTGGGGACAGACTGAAGGAAGTCCCCAGGGTGCCGGTGGATTTTGATTGTAGCCCGCAAAGGTTTGCAGTCCTAATGAGGCCACTTGTTGTTTTGAGAGGAGATCGACCCGGATTCCGTTCAGAAGGGCATGTTGTTTTTATTTTCATCATCACGGGAACGGGGGATGTGATCTTCTTTGCAGAACTTCAGGAACTCTTCCTCGTATACATTCCAGAGGATGCTGCTGAATTCATCGAGGATGGTCCAGATTTTCCATGCAAGCTGGCTTTCTTTTCGATTTTCCATAAGACTTCCTTTCGTTGTTATCCTTCCAGGCTTTTGACCTTGAGGACGATTTCTGCTGATATGGTTCGTTTCTGATCGAACATGGCGTAAGTGAGAGCGGCCTCGGTGATGGCGCCGATTTTTCTGGGGATGCCGAACGCGAGATCGTGGACGGCAGTGATGGCGTTTTCATCGAGGATGGGTTCCGGTGCGCCCGCCAGTTTCAGGTGGTGCAGGATATAGGTTTTGGTCTCCTCCCTACTGAGCCCAGGCATATGGTAGCGGATGGCGATGCGCTGGCTGAAGGGCTCCATGACGGCGAAGTCCATGACTCTGCGGAGATCTGACTGTCCCACGAGGACAAGGATGAAAGGGTCGCAGGAATCCATTTTGAAGTTGGTAAGCAGACGGAGTTCTTCGAGGGGTCCGGTTTGGAGGAGATGGGCCTCATCGATGATCAGGAGGATGGTTTTTCCCGCCTGCTCTGTGGATTCCAGGAAAGCGGTTTGGATCTGGGTGTAGATGGCGCTCTTGGATATCCGAGGGGGCAGTCCCAGGAGACGGTTGAGATGGTAAAGCAGGTCTGCCCGGCTGAGGGTGGAAAGGGGGGTATAGAAGGGTTTGAACAGATTCCCGTTGAGGCTGTCCACGAAGCGCCTGAGGGCGAGTGTTTTGCCGACTCCCGGATCACCTGTCAGGAGCATGATGCCGCCCCGGCGCTTGATATACTCCAATCTGGCGAAGCATTCCTGGAAGGATTCGGTATCCAGGACATCGGCAGTTTTTATATTTTTGTCGAAGGGGAAGCGTTTCAACCCGAACCAGGCGAGCATGTCTTTCATTTCAGGGTCCTCCCCCGGTGGAAGGAGATGTGCGTGGCCACGGTCTGAGGCCGGAAGGTGCGGGCATTTTCTTTTTTGTCCAGGAGTTTGATTCTGCCTACCCGCACGCCATTGTCGTAGAGAAAGAGTTCCTCGGGGTCATCGACGGGATGACGGAGTTCGATTTTCTGGCGGATGTAAGCGGCAGGGACCTCGTAGGTTGCGCCCTTGAAGCTGATGGTGGCGTCGTTATTGACCACCCTCTCGTGACGGACGAGGAAGATCTCATCCAGTTCGGTCTTGGACAGCCTGCGGACGTTTATCCTGGCAAGGGAGGCGTGATAGCGATCGATGGGCCTTTGATCGATACCGCTATGGATCTTGTGATGATAGTCGTCATTGAGCCAGACGCGGAAGGCATGATTGAGGTCCTCGATCGGGATGTTTTCCTGAATGTCGCAGAGGAAGCGTTCCCGCACCGACCGGAAGAATCTTTCCACTTTTCCACGTGAAGGACTGTCATAGGGCTTGGAGTGGATCAGAGAGATGCCGGCCAGGGCAGCGCTTTTAGCCAGCACCTCCGAAGAGAAGCTTGGGCCGTTATCCACATAAAGCCTTTTGGGTATTCCGTAGGTGAGGAAGGCCTCCTTGAGGACAATCGTCAGGACGCTGATCGTTTCGGAAGCGCTGAAGGCGTGTCCTACGATCATGCGGGAGTGGTCGTCGATAATGGCGCAAAGGATGGCCTTATGGGATCGGTTCTGGAGACGCACCTGGGGTCCGTGCAGGAAGTCGCATACCCACAGGTCGTTGACGTTGTCCAACTCGTAGGCCTTGCGGATATCGGCGCGTTTTTTGACCGCAAGCCATCCCTGGATTTTGACGATCCGCAGCAGGGTATTGTAGTGAATCGGCGGCTCCCCCAGGAGTCTGTGATCACGAAGATCTTCGTAGAGTTTTTGAACGGTCAGATGGGGATAGGCCTTGCATTTTACCTCGATCACCTTGATCGCTTGCTCATCCAGCCGCCGGGGTCTGCCGCCGTCGGAACGATCCTTGGGTTTGAGGGCGTCAAATCCCTTTACACGATACTTTCTCAGCCACGTCTTCATGGTGGAAACGCTGACTTTCCTGAGGCCATAACGGGGGAAGTCGTGCATACGTTCCGCCTGCTGACGGAAGTATTCGTTCTGAGCCCTCGCCGGTTCGGCAAGAACAGGTGAGATGATTTGGTAGCGCTCAAGGGCGATCCTTTCCCGGATATCTTGTTCCATGTGCCTTCTCCTTTCCTGTTTTTCAACAGCGATGAACGCTGTAGACGGCACACGGATAACCCATTCAAGAAACAAGAGTTAGCAAAGCCCTGTACAATCGTTCACCAGAACGGAGTCACGCTTTCACCAAGGAAGGCCGGTCCAAAAAGAGAGGTCGCGCAGGGAACGAAACGATGGAGCAAAGATTGATACATCGACGCAGCAAGCTCAGGTCATCATGCCGGGATGAATCGCCGGCGAAACGATCCTGCCCGGCTGCGCCTTTGGGAAGGGGTTCCGAAAAGAAAACGTTTCGTCTGCCCACTGTAGCGAGTTACCGGCGTCTGCATCAGTGCCCATGGGACCATCTCAGCTCTCCATCCCAAACAGGCAACATAGCCGGCAGCCTCTCCCATCTCCCCGGTATTTTCCAGGCTACGGATACCGGAAAGATCGTACCAGCGCATGAGCGTCACATGGGCGTGTCGAAACCCACTGAGAATAACCGTGACCCAATACGATACCAACCATGGCGTTACCCTGCTGTCAGGATCCACTCTCGCTGCCGCGCTGTGGAAACCTCGTTGCCCTGACTCCCATGACTTCAAGGCCAACAGCAGGACGCCGACAACCGCTTGCACCGTATACTGAAAATAAGGAATCAACTGGATCGGCAACAACGAGAATGTCTTCCCGCTCCTCCTGCAGAAAAATCGCGCCACGGGAACCCGCTCCTTCTTGTACTCCGGAAACAGATCCATGGCATATCTCCAATAGGGGCTGATCTCCCGATAGCAGTGCTTCTCACCGCAAATCGGACACACAGGACCGATGAAGGAGCCGAAATCTATCCGGCCGGCAAGAAATGATTCTCGGTATTCCCAAATCGAACCGAATGTGTTAGAAAATGGCACCTGAATAGGTTGTTCGCCTTGCTTACCGGGGGGCGGGTCTTTGGCTCCGCAACCTTTGAGCCCGCCTCCTGGTAAGTTTTGGTTATTTTACCGAGGTCAATTCTCTCCCTCGCTATTTCGCCCACTCTTATATCATCGGTCACAATACCGCGCAAATATCCGCCTCTTTTCTCAACGCTATATCGGGGTAAATAACATCATTCGGTCCACGCGGAAGCCAATGCGATCATCAGGGCGAGCTTTGACCTCATGGATGACGCTTCCCTTTACATCTTCGGGATTCAGAACGAAAAGCCCCGCAACGGAATGCCCTGCTTCATGTGCTGGCGAATGATTTTCAATGCCGGCATCGGTCGGGTGATCTTTCTGGATGAAGAGGGGCAGAAAGTTTTCCA
>JBHGBI010000118.1:0-3824 GCA_041946925.1 Syntrophales bacterium
TTCGAGTGACTGCCTACTGCCTTACGAAAACTGCCGTCGAAATTTCAAGCCGTCTCAGAACGGACGCAAGCATGATGACCTCCGCTTTTTTGTTTGCTTCGAAAGATCCCGACTCAACCGCCTGCTTAACCCTGTGCGGCTCGCACTCCAAAAGGCCCCATCCGCTCGGAAGATCGTCTTTCGAAAGGAGCCCGCTTTCCGCGAAGAGGAAACGCTGATCTCCCATTCCATGCTCGCTACATCTTCTGAAAATCTTGTTCCGATCAGCCAGGAAATCGGCCCTCGACGCCTTGCACTCGATCAGAATGGAGCCTCCAGTGTAATAAAAGCCGAGTACATCCGGAATCTCATTATTTGCGGCCGTTGTGAGTTCCGTCAGAACGACCATGCAGCGCTTTCTATTCCGAAGCCAAAGGGATGCTCGCTTAACCAGTTCTTTATGTGTCATGCCGCCCTCATCTCCTGTTTCATCTGTTCCAGATCAAAATCCGAATATTTCGTCACCCGGAGTGCCCGGTATTGAAGCAAGTCGTATTTCCTCTGGCCCATCCAGGAGATCACCCAGGCGAGAAATTCCTGCGCGTCCCCGTGGGCCATGCGGTGATGTCGCAGGCAGAGGGAAATCCCGTTTTCCATGTCCCACCTAGTACCCATGTACTTTCTGGAAAAGATATGATGTGTATAGGTTTTGGTATTCCCGCAGCGCCGGCAGGCTTTGTCCCGATCTCGGACCTTCTGAGAGAATATCCGGTCCAAGGAGTCAATTAGTCTTTTGCGGGATGTCTTGGGTTGTTTGCGGTCTTTCCAGAACATGGAACTCATATTTTGTCATGCTCCACATCATAGAGAAATTTATGATGCTCCAGCGCCTTAACGAAAAACGCTTTTACGGATTCGGCTGGAAGGCCGCTTTCTTCCAACGCATCTAAATAGCCGTTCAGGCGGCATACATAATCGGCGATGTCAGACACCGAGATTCCCTGCGCAAAACATTTTTCGATGGCGTCCCTTCCCTCATTCGACATTCCCCCATACACAAGTTTGTACGCGGTTGGGGGGGAGTATTTCCGCAATGTGTCGTTCAATCGTTTTCCCTCTCTTTTTTCTTCCGGCACCAACCATTTTCATGGTGTCATGAAAATGGTACACAGTCCCCATCAGCTTCATTCCGCCTCCACAACTTCAGGCCGTTTCCTGTTTTCCGACATGATTAGAGCATCGCCTCCTGCTTCCCTTTCCGTGAGATGTCCCGGCATACCTCCAACATCGGACTGATATTCTGCAGGCGTTGAGCAGCAATCTCGCAGTATTTTTCCTCGATTTCGATTCCAATAGCCGCGCGTCCGAGTTGTTTGGCGGCGACCAGGGTTGTGCCGGTACCCAAATAGTTGTCTAGCACGCTCGCGCCGCCCACCCGCAGCAGTTCTCGTATTAGCGCAATCGGTTTCTGCGCCGGATGAGCCGCTTTGCCTTGATGTCGATCACATATCCTTTCAGATGCCATGCATCCCGCCTGAGGGAACGGGATATCATAGAGTCCGCGCAAATTTCTCCAATTCAGCCCGGACGCTCGCTTGAACGCCCATATAAACTCAGTCTCGTATTGTGGGACATTGCACGCCGACGGCATTGAGTTGCGTTTGTACCAGGAAACTAGAGTAATTGGTTTGGAACCAACAATGCCCGGGATGTCGGCGACCGAATGATACGAGCAAAAGACCATCATGCCCAAACGGCACAATCTAAACGCGTCCGCCAACGCTGAAATATCCTCGCCCCAGGGAGTGCCGACAGTTTTATATATCGATCTGCCCCCGACTCCCCTATCGAACGTTATTTGGGTGCTGCCCTTCAGGCCAGGATACGGCGGGTCCGTCAGCACTAAATCCACGGGCTCCAGATGCGGCAGAATTTCCCGGCAATCACCGCGATAAATGACTATCCCGTTTTCCGGCTCTTCGTAGTAGGGCTTCACGCCGCCCTCCTCTGCGTTCCGTAATACCTGGCCCCGCACGCGACACATCTGAATTCATCCTGTGCTTGCCCTTCGACAGCCGGTACGAAATCCGGGATCACCATCCCACCGCATTTAGTGCAGTACTGGGGCACCATCTGCGCAACCATCGGAGGCTTTTCTGCAGCGCTTCTCTTTGGCCGGGCCAGATCGTATACCAGCGTTTTTGAACATCCCGCTATTCTGGCAGCCTCCTTCGGGGTTTTGCCCTCGGCAAGCAGTTTCAGGACGGTTTCTCTCGTGGTTCTCATCTTCCGATCCTAAGCCTCTAATTTTTCACGGTATACCAAAGTATCCCAAGGTAAACTTTCAATCAGACAAAAAATTTTCTAGACTTCTTCGATGTCAATGAACCGACGATCACCACGCGCCTTGAGGAGTTCAATCTTCCCGAGATCCCGGAATACGCACTCAATGACGTACTCGGCGACCAGGCCGGAAACTGATTCACGACCGAGAGCCTTCCGGAGGCATTCAAGGTTGTTTTTCAGGTCTTCCGAAGCGGCGAACGTGATCCGCTCAGTTTTCTTTCCGTCGTCTTTGAAAAGGGGAAGTGATTTCAGGTCAACTTTCAAACGAACTTACCTCCAAATGAAAAAGGGCGCACAACTCCCGACGAGTCATGCGCCCTACTGTCAGCATCCTTGTTCTGCATCTACGTGCCCTACTGAGAATGAAAACGTGAATTACAGCTACAGCGACAACGTGAAAAAAGAATGCAAAATACTGATGTTTCTGATAAAAACGGGACAGGACTTTTATGCCTTATCGAGTGGGGACTTGATTCAGGATTTATTATGTCCCGTCCCTGTTTTTATTTCAGCTTGGAAAGGGAGGCGCGACTGCAATCATTGGATTCTGGACGGTCCTTCCTTTCCGGTTATTCTATGTTCTTTTAAACGAAAGGATGAAAAGCATATGACTATTGCAACAAAACACGATGCCCTTGTTGCTGCCGTAGAAATTACCAAAGCGTACGTTGGATCAAGCACAGAGCAAAAAATCGCTCCAGACCTTTTTCTTGATGCCGTCTACAGGAAACTAAAGGAGCTCGTGAACGACATTAAAAGTTAATCCGGGTTCGTCGCCAACGTGATCAGCGCATAAAATATCTGCGTTATACGAGCACACCGCTTATCGGTGTCGTCGTCGTTCGCCGCTCGCATTGATACGGCAATTTGGGCGGCTTCCTTGGCGATTTCGAATCTAGTATAATCTATTACGGCCATGCTCTTTCTCCTATTGTAATTTGCTCTTTCGAATTTCAAAGCTTAGGAGAGGCGCTTGCGCCTTCCAATCCTGCGAAAGCAGAAAGGAGGACCCCACCATGACCAAGTTGATTTCTTGGTTAATGACGTAGGGGCGTTCATTCGGCTTCCGACTGAAAGGGGCGGCAGGGCCGAAAGTCAGCCCCGACCGGTCATCGGGGAACTGTAGGCCACCCCCTCATAGGGAGGAAATCGAATGGCATCCTTCGGGGTGTTACGTGGCGGTAAGCTGACCACTTTCTGACCACGTAGCGCCTCTCCGTAACTTTGAGATTTGAAAGAACTGTTTATTTCTGGTCCGGGTAAAGGAGTCCCGGATGGTTAAAGTCTTTTTAGGCCCAATATTTCTGCCACTTGGCCTTTGTATTTTTTCCAATAACCCGGTCGGCGACCCTTAAGCATGTCGCAAAATTTTTGCTGTGAAATTATTTGTCCGGACTCTGTTTTTATCTTTTTAGCGATGTCCGTCAGGGTCATGCCCTTGCGAATCGCCCTGATTTTTATTTTTTCATCTATGGTTGGCATAGGGTAATGATACACGT
>JBHGBI010000119.1:0-3693 GCA_041946925.1 Syntrophales bacterium
AACGCCCTCCTCAGGATAAAAGAAAACATGTATTTCCAGTCCTGGATCGAGGAAACCAAAGCCTCCATGACCAGAGAGGGGAAGCTCAAGATATCGAAAGACGCATCGGATATTTAGCCTGCAGCCATGCGCTGTAGTGGATGTTCTAAGTTTGCCTCATTCCGGCGAAGACCGGTCCAACAAATAAGACGCGGATTGCGGCTTGCGCCGGAATGACTCTACAGAAAGATGATGATTTTTCAATGTCGCCCACTATAATCGACTGCCGATTTGCGGTCTCCTGTTTTCTCTGCTAATATTATTCTGGTCACAATCCCGCTTCATGCAAATAATCATCGGTTATCATGAAGATTTCGTCCCTGGTCGACAGAGACCTGTTGTCCGTCAATCTTAAATCCTGCAGCCGCGAGGGAGTGGTCCGCGAAATCATCGACATTGTCGCCCGCTATAAAAAACTGGACAATAAAAAGGAAATCATCGACCGGATCCTGGAGAGGGAAAACGAATGCTCAACCGGAATAGGAAACGGGGTCGCCATTCCACATGCCCGGATAAAAGACCTGAAAAAAGAAATCTTTTTCGTAGGCATATGCAGATCGGCCGCCGATTTCGATCCTCCCGACGGGCGGCCGGTGCATCTCATAATCCTGTTTCTCACTCCTCTGGCCGAAACGGGAATCCACCTCCAGATCATCTCCATTATTTCCAGCCTCGCCAGGAACCGCAGCCTGGTCCACAGGCTGATCAGCGCTCAGTCCCGAATGGAGCTCTTTGATCTTTTAAAGGGCACCGAAGTAGACCGGGCGGGTTACCTTTCCCTCACAGAAGAAGAGATCTACCGGGAGATAGACTCAACGGCCCAGGGCCTTACGGAGCAGGAAGCGGCCCGCCGCCTCGAGACTTACGGTAGAAACGAGCTGAAAAAAACCGCGGGCGTCTCTCTCCTGAAGCGGTTTCTCGACAACCTGACCAATCTCCTTGCCCTCCTGCTGTGGGTCGGCAGCATTCTTGCCTTCCTGGCCGGCATGCGCGAAGTGGGATGGGCGATCATCGCCGTGATCATCATCAACGCCGTATTCAGTTTCTGGCAGGAATTCAAGGCTGAAAAAGCCCTGGAGGCCCTGAAAAGCCTTATACCTTCGTTCATTACGGTCATCAGGGACGGCCGGCCCCGGCGGATCCCGTCCGCGGAGGTCGTGCCCGGAGACATCATCCTCTTCGAAGAGGGGGACAATATTACAGCGGACGCGAGGCTGATCGAATCACATGAACTGAGAGTAGACAACAGCGTCTTTTCAGGAGAATCCCGGCCGGGCTACAAGAGGGCCATTATCATGGAAGACCGCAAAGACCTGCTCTGGACGGAGATACCGAATCTGGTATTCGCCGGCACCAGTATCGTTTCGGGCAGCGGCAGGGCAATCGTCATCGCGACCGGAATGAGCACGGAATTGGGTAAGATCGCCTATCTTACCCAGACCACCCGCATGGACACGAGCCCGCTGCAGCAGGAAATCAATCGCCTGACCCGGATCATCGCACTCATCGCAGTCATCCTGGGAATCATCTTTCTACTGGTCGGCAGCGCCGTCGCCAAACTGTCATTTGCCGCTTCCGCCGTTTTTGCGATCGGCATCATCATCGCGAATGTCCCTGAGGGGCTGCTCCCTACGGTCACCCTCTCCCTTGCCATGGCTGTCCAGCGCATGGCCAGACGCAACGCTCTCATAAAGAAGCTCTCCTCAGTGGAGACACTCGGCTGCACCAATGTAATCTGCACGGATAAAACCGGTACTCTGACGACCAACCGGATCAGCGTGCAGAAAATCTGGCTCAATAACAAGCTTGTGGATGTCACCGGCGCGGATTACGCGCCGAGAGGGGATTTTATATTCCACAACAGGAGAGGCCCGGCCTCGGAAATATTCACCCCGGAAGACAGCCTGGAGCTTTTCCTGCAGGCCTGCATCCTCTGCAGTACAGCAAAATTGATGCCTCCCGCGCAGGACCTCAAGGAATGGATGGTTGCAGGCGATCCCACGGAAGGCGCTCTTCTCGTGCTGGCTGAAAAAGCAGGAATGTCCATCCAGACCGTTACTGAAAAATATCCGCTTGTCAGGAGATTCCCTTTTGAATCGGTCCGCAAGCGGATGAGTTCCATCCACAAAGCGGACGGCCCGGACCTGCGGGCTTACGTCAAAGGGGCTCCGGGGGAATTGCTCGAACTGTCATCCAGGCTTCTCGTGAACAAGCAGGCCGTCGTCCTTACCGGAGAAAAAAGGGAGGAGATCATCCGCCATGTGGACGAGTTCGCCGGCAGGGGCCTGCGCGTCCTCGGGGTCGCGTTTCGAGACATGGGAGAGGAAGAAGCAGCCAACGAGCAAACGACCGCGGAGACAGTTGAAAAGGATCTCGTGTTCATCGGGCTCGCGGCCATGTACGATCCTCCCAGGCCCGAGGTCAAGGAGGCCATCGATATGTGCAGGAAAGCCGGAATCCGGGTGGTGATGATCACCGGAGACTACGGTCTTACTGCGCTCTCAATCGCCAAAGAAATCGGCATCGTATCTTCCGACAAGGCCGAGATCATCTCCGGCCCTCTGATGTCGGCTATTTCCGATGAAGCCCTGAAAGAGAAGCTCCGGAAGGAAGTCATCTTCGCCCGGGTCAACCCGGAGCACAAGCTCCGCGTCGTGAACGCCTTCAAGGAAATGGGCAATATCGTCGCGGTGACGGGGGACGGAGTCAACGACGCGCCGGCCTTGAAAAGGGCGGATATCGGCATTGCCATGGGGATCCGTGGGACGGACGTTGCGAAGGAATCCGCGGAGATGGTGCTGACTGACGATAATTTCGCAAGTATCGTTTCGGCAATAGAGGAAGGACGGGCGGTTTTCGACAACATCCGGAAATTTATTACGTACATCTTCGCGCATCTGGTGCCGGAGGCGATTCCTTTCATCCTGTACGTTATTTTCAAAATACCGGCGCCGATCACGGCGATGCAAATCCTTGCCATCGACCTGGGGACGGAAACGCTCCCGGCGCTCGCCCTGGGCGTGGAAAAGCCTGAGAAGGGTATCATGGACATCCCGCCGAGGCCGAAAGGCAAAGGCCTCGTGGACAAGATTGTCCTTTTCCGGGGCTACATATTTCTGGGACTCCTTAATTCGGCCGCGGTGATCGCGGCTTATTTCTTCGTCCTCTATCAGGGCGGCTGGAGTTTCGGCATGCAGCTCGAACCTTCCGAGACCAGTTTCGTCAACCCCCTTCATCTGCGCGCGACTACGATCGTGTTCGCCGGCATCGTGGTGATGCAGATCGCGAACGTCTTCGCCTGCAGGAGCGAGAGACTGTCTGCATTCCGGCTCGGCTTTTTTTCCAACCGATTGATCATCTGGGGAATCCTGTTTGAAATCGTCTTCACCTGCGCCCTCATTTATCTGCCGTTCTTCCAGGAATTCTTCAATACGACGGCAATAAGCCTGACAGACTGGGCGCTCCTGGCGGTATTCATGATCGTCATTTTTTCAGTCGAGGAGTTGAGAAAGAAATCCCTGGCAAAGACCTGACGCAATTGCGTCCGCCTCCCGGAAATGAAAAAGCGGCCATGATCCGGCCGCTTCGTGAAATACTGGTGGAGCTGAGGGGAGTCGAACCCCTGGCCTCTTGAATGCCATTCAAGCGCTCTCC
>JBHGBI010000012.1:0-54090 GCA_041946925.1 Syntrophales bacterium
TTGCCCACGCCGCCCTTCTGGTTGGCTATGCAGATTATTTTGCGCATGAATTCAGGATAACCGGGGGGACTGATGTGGAAGGAATGTAGCACAAAAGGCGGGTTATTTGAAGAGATATTTTGAACCTCATCTGAAGACCTAATATCTTGTAATTATTATAATATTTCTCGTATCACCAGTGACCGGAAGCCTCAATTCAGCGCGTTCGCGTACTTTGAGACCGAGGGCGTGGAGCTCCGGCAGAGCGGCTTCTAATTCCTGCTGGATGCCCCTTCCTTTCATAGCTATCACGATTCCTGAAGGAGAGAGAAAAGGGGTGGCCAGTGCGACGAATTCCGAAAGCTTGAACGCGGCCCGGGAGACGACGATTTCATAAGCCCCTTTGTAGTTTTCACGGCCCGCGAGCGATTCGGCCCGCGACTGCAGGACATCTATCCGGGTCAGTCCGAGCGTAGATACGACGTATTTCAGGAAGGATGCTTTCTTCCTCGATGCTTCCATGAGGGTTACGGCGAGAGAATCGGCAGCGATCTTGAGCGGGATGCCTGGAAATCCTGCGCCGGAGCCGATATCGAGAAGAGATGCGCTTCGGGCCGCGATAAATTTCAGAGGTATGAGAGAATCGACGCAGTGTTTCACCGGCAGGTCGACAGGGGTCTTCAGGCGGATGAGATTGATCCTGTTGTTCCAAAGGAGCAGTTCTCTTTCATACATCCGGAAGAGGCTGATCTCCCTTTCCCCGAGCCGGATTCCCAAGCCGGATGCGGCACGGGATAGGATGTCCGTGAAATTGTCCTGCATATCGCCCCGGCGGATATTTTTTATTTACGAAAGGGACATAATGAATTATTGATTTGTATCAAATAGCCTGCAGCCGGGCAATGGAAAATAGAATGAGAATCTTTACCCGCTCCCTTTGAAAAGAGGCGGAGGATTCTTACTGAGAGGGTTGTTCCATGCATGAGAAAATTGTCAGGGACCATATCACGATTGTACTTAACAGGCCCAAGTACTCCGGCAACATCGGAGCCGTCGCGCGCTGCGCAAAAAACATGGGCATTGAAAATATAATCGTCGTGAAGCGCGACCCCCCGGACATGGAAAAGATAAGGCAGATGGCAACGCATTTTGCTTCCGATATCGTCGACCGGATACAGTTCCATGAAAGTCTCGAGCAGGCGCTTTCCGGGTTCAATTATATCGCGGGGACGACATCGAGATACGGCAGTGCGCGCCAGCCCTTGATCTATCCCCGCGAACTCGCGCACAGGCTAATAGATAAATCCCGGAACAACCGGGTGGCGCTCCTCTTCGGCCCGGAGGATTTCGGCCTTACCAATGAAGAACTTAAATACTGCCATGATTTTGTCACTATACCTGCGGCAGAAGGGTTTAAATCCATAAACCTTTCCCACGCCGTGATGATTCTCTGTTACGAGATTTTCACCGCCGGCGCCGGGAAGGTGGAGAGATTCACCCCGCGGCTCGCAACCTTCGAAGAACTGGAGGGAATGTATGATCAGTTGAAAGAGATGTTCGTGAAAATAAGTTTCATCAATCCGGAAAACCCGGATTACTGGATGTTTCATGTCCGCAGGTTCTTTTCGAGACTGCACCTCTATTCCAAAGAGGTGCAGATCATCAGGGGCATCTGCCGGCAGGTGGACTGGTATACCTCGAACAAAAAAGCTTGACTTTCAAAGGTTCAAAACTTATTAGTGCAGAACGGCTGATGCTGTTTGCATTTCCCCTGGAAATAAAGCCCGGGCCTTCCGGAAACACAGAGGAGGCCCGGCGAACGAGAAAGACGGTGGTGGCAATGCAGAAAATATTTTCTTTTACAGGTGCGGGTAAGATCGTATTCGGGGCCGGCGCTTTCAAGCAATTGCCGGATTATATTCGTGAGGCGGGCGGAAGGAGGCCTTTTTTTGTCATCGACCGCAACCTCGCCAGAAGCGGGTTGGCGGACAGGCTGGCGGCAATCCTGAAAGAGAGCAAGATGAAATACACGCTCTTCGACCAGATTGAAGGCGAGCCAGAGCTGGAACTCGCGGATAAGGGGACGCGGATCGCGCTGAAGGAGAAGAGCGATTTAGTTGTGGGTATAGGCGGCGGGAGTGCGATGGATACGGCGAAGGCCATCGCCGTGCTCGCGGCTAACCGCGGGAAAGCGGCGGATTACCTGGGAATGAACAAGGTTCCTGGGCGCGGCTTTCCAAAAATAATGGTCCCGACGACAGCGGGTACGGGGAGCGAAGTCACATTCACGGCCGTGTTCCTGAGAAAAGATCTGAGGAAGAAGGAGGGAATGAACAGCCCCCATCTTTATCCCGATCTGGCCCTTCTCGATCCTGAACTGACCGTCAGCCTTCCTTCCGGACCGACTGCCGCAACAGGCATGGATGCCCTCTGTCATGCCGTAGAATCGTATACCTCCGTCAAGGCGAACCCGATGAGCGAACTTTTCTCTCTGGAGGCCATTCGGCTGATTTCGGAAAATCTCCGGATCTGCGTCCATAACGGGTCGGACTTTCCGGCGAGGGAGGGGATGCTCCTCGGCAGCCTGTATGCCGGCATAGGTTTGGCCAACGCTGGTGTCGGAGCCGCCCATTCTCTCTCGTACCCTCTGGGGGGCAGATATGGAATATCACATGGGCTCGCAAACACGCTGATGCTGCCAGGCGTCATGAAATTCAATCTGCCGGGAGCACTGGAAAAATTTGCGGTCATCGCCGAGTGGATGGGGGAAATCACTGACGGCCTGCCTGTGCGGGACGCGGCATTTCTGGCTGTCGATGCGGTGACGGCCCTGATCGAGGATTGCGGAATCGACACATCTTTATCTGCCCTGGGTGTTGCGGAGGAGGACCTGCCGACGCTTGCCAGGATAGCGATGACCGTCACGAGGCCGCTGGAAAACAATCCACGCAAAGTGACGATAGAGGATGCGGTGGAGATTTATAAAAACGCGCTTTAAAAACGGAGCAGTGGTTATGGCGGGCGCTGAATTGATTGGGAAAGAAGAAATTAAAGAAGTCATGGATGTCATGGAGACAGGCATCCTGATGAGGTATGGATTCGATAAGGAAAGAAAAGGGGTCTTCAAGGTAAGGGAGTTCGAGCAGGCATTCGCAAAGTACTGTGGCGCCGGGTTCGCGCTCGGCGTGACTTCCGGGTCGGCTGCACTGCGGGTGGCGCTGGCGGCCCTGGATGTCGGCCCCGGAGACGAGGTCATCATCCCGGCCTTTACTTTCATTGCCACGTACGAGGCGGTATTGGAAGCTGGCGCGATCCCCGTGGCGGCCGATATAGACGAGTCGCTGAATCTGGACCCGGACGATATGGAGGCGAAGATCACGCCGTATACGAAAGCGGTCATCCCCGTGCACATGTGCGGCGCGCCGGCCCGGATCGATAGGATACTGGAAGCGGCCAGGAAGAGGGGGCTTCTCGTCCTTGAAGACAATGCCCAGAGCTGCGGAGGCAGTTACCGGGGGAAGAAACTCGGTACCTTCGGCGATATGGGGATATTCAGTTTCGACTATTACAAGACGATGACGACCGGTGAGGGCGGCATGGTGGTGACGGACAGTAAGACTCTGTACGAGCGCTCCGACGGATACCATGACCACGGGCACGATCATAACCCGAAAGTTAGCCGGGCCATGGAAGGGAGAAGCATCCTCGGATTCAATTATCGGATGAATGAGCTTCAGGGCGCGCTCGGCCTCGCCCAGTTGAGGAAGCTCGATTACATCATCGCGCAACAGCGGAAAAACAAGGCGGCGCTGAAGGAGATATTCTCCAGTGTGAAGGGGCTCAAGTTCCGGATACTCCCTGACCCGGACGGGGACACGGCGACCTTCCTGGCGTTCAACCTTTCTGATGCCGGCTTGGCGAAGAGCTTCCAGAAGGCCCTGAGCGCCGATGGGGTTGAAACGGTCTGTTACAAAGACAATTTGTGGCATTATCTTCCCAACTGGGAGCATTTCCTGGCGAAATCCACGGCGAGTTCGAAGAAATATCCTTTCATGGATCCGGGATACCGGGGCAAGCAGGATTACAGCCCCGTGAATTATCCGAATGCCGAAGATATCCTTGGAAGAACTCTCGTGATGTCGATTCCGGTAAGAATGCCGGACGATCGGAAGAAGCAGATCAAAGCCGCCGTCGAGCGCGCCTCTAAAGAAATTCAAGAAGGAAGCAGGTAACAGTAAATGGAGAAAAGCCCGATCGCGGAATTCTAAACCTGAACAAATCCCACTTTTCCGATTTCGCGCCTTGAATTTGGGATCTGCTCAGAATTTTGGATTCAGAGGCTTGGTTTTTCAAAAGGTTCTTGTATGATAGTTGTAACCGGAGGCGCCGGATTCATCGGCAGCGCCTTTATCTGGAAGCTCAACAGCGAAGGAATCGACGATATCCTGATCGTGGATAATCTCGGAACTTCCGATAAATGGAAGAACCTAGTCAACAGGCGTTTCGCCGATTACATCCACAAAGATTCTTTCCTGGACATGGTTGTCGGGGACAGAGTCCCCTTCCAAACCAGCGCCGTCATTCACATGGGGGCCTGCTCATCAACTACCGAGCGCAATGCCGAATACCTGATACGCAACAATTATCTCTATACTCGCGCCCTTGCCGTGTGGGCGGTAAAAAACAATATACGTTTTATTTACGCGAGCAGCGCGGCGACTTACGGCGACGGTTCGCAGGGCTTCTCGGACGACGACAGCGTGACTGTGGAGCTACGCCCAATCAATATGTACGGCTACTCAAAGCATCTGTTCGATCTCGGAGTTCTGAGAAACGAGTTGTCGGATAAGGTGACCGGGATAAAATTCTTCAATGTGTTCGGTCCCAATGAATACCACAAAGGGGAGATGAGGAGCCTTGTGCAAAAGGCTCGCGAGCAGATATTGGATACCGGCCGGGTCAGACTTTTCAAATCCCACCGGCCGGAATACAAAGACGGAGAACAATTGCGTGATTTCGTCTACGTCAAGGACTGCGTTGATGTCCTCTGGTGGTTTCTGCAGGACAAAAGCAGAACGGGGATATTCAATCTCGGCACCGGTCTTGCGCGGACATGGAACGACTTGGTGAAAGCAGTTTTTACGGCGATGGGAGCGGAGCCGCAAATCGAGTACGTGGACATGCCGGAGGCGATACGAGACCAGTATCAGTATTACACGGAAGCAAGAATTGATAAATTGCGCAAAGCTGGCTGTGTGCACGAATTCCGGTCTCTCGAGGACGCTGTGTGCGATTATGTAAAGGGGTATCTGGAAAAGCCGGATCCCTATCTTTAGCGGACTGTTGAAAAAAGCCCGTCTGGCAGCTTGGAATTCGTTTCGAGCTCGGGATTTTTTATGAACATCGTTTGCATTATTCCCGCCAGGTACCAATCAACCCGGTTCGAAGGGAAGCCTCTCGCAGACCTGTGCGGCAAGCCGATGATACAGCACGTCTACGAGCGGGCGCTTCGGTCGCTGAGAGTATCCTTTACCGCCGTGGCCACGGACGATAAGAGAATTTTCGACAGGGTCCTGCAATTCGGAGGAAATGCCGTACTTACTTCGGAGCGCCATAAATCTGGGACGGACAGGATTGCGGAAGCCGCTTCGTTGCTCGGTCTGAACGATTCTGATATCGTTGTAAACATACAGGGAGATCAGCCCCTCTTTGAATCCGTGCAGATAGACGAGGTCGTCGGGCCGCTTGCCGCGGACCCGCAAATCGATTTCTCCACGCTGATCTACCGGATAAGGAGGCCGGAAGAAATCAACCATCCCAATACGGTCAAAGTTGTTTTCGACAAGAACCATTTTGCTCTCTATTTCTCCCGGGCGGCAATACCCTGTGTGAGGGACAGGGATCTGCTGGCGACATACTACAAGCATCACGGGATCTATGCCTACCGCAAGTCCTTTCTCGATGCCTTCGCGGGCCTCGCCCCTGGTGAACTGGAGCGGCTTGAGTCTCTGGAGCAGTTGCGCGCTCTTGAATACGGATACCGGGTTAAGGTCGTGGAGTCGGAGTACGACTCCATTGAAGTCGACACCCCCGCGGAGCTTGAGAGAGTCCGCAATATAATTACAGGAGAGGAAAAACACCGATAAAACGAGTTTCAGCAGTCATTCTTTCAATGAGATCTGGAGGGCTTGGGTGGGCCGCATGACGATATCCATGAAGATAATAGATTCTCACATGCACTGCGGGGTTCAGAATTCGAACCTGCCGCTCGAGACGCTCCGCCGTTATCTCGAAGAAGGCGGCATCCAGGGGGCGTGTCTTTTTGCGCCGGTCGAGGATATTTACGACCGATATGATTATGGTTTCATCGACAATGCTGCGTGGATAAACTGCCGCCGGCTTGCAAATGAGTACCTTCTTGATATTCAGAAGACCAATCCGGATTTTCACGCCTATTATTTCGTGTGGAATGATTTCAGGAAGGAAGAACTGGTAAAGGGATATCGGGCAGTGAAATGGCACCGGCATGAATACGAACCGGTGTATCATTACGACGATCCGCGGTGCGAGGAATTCCTTCAGGAGGTATACCGGTTGCGCCTACCGGTTGTACTGGAGGAATCCTTCGGGAATACCCGCTGTTTTATCAGGAGGGTGGACGGCCGGACTTCTGTGATCATCCCGCACCTGGGCGGTTTGAACGGTGGATTCGCGGCGATCCGCAATGAGGGGATATGGAAAGAGGAAAACATTTATGCCGATACGGCGCTGGCTTCCGGCTCTGAAATAGCGGCTTACCTTGACCGGTATGGTTCTGGGAGGCTTCTCTTCGGAAGCGACTTTCCATTCGGCATACCCGGACACGAACTGCAAAAGATCGTCAATCTGGGTGTGAGCAAAGAGGAATTCAATGACATTACCGGCGGTAATATTCTGAGGCTGTTAAACGTCGGTTGAGGTTAAAAAGAGTTCTTAAATGGGGGCACAATGGAAATTTCTCGAGAGGGCGCAAAAGACATTGCGGCCAAAGGCCGGTGGAGGTTTTTCGCCAAAATCAGGGAAACATTTATGCTGCGGGCTTTCGCTTTTTTCAAGATTCCAATGCTCCACTTTATGGGGCCGGTCGTCGAGGAAATCAGCGATGAACGCTGCGTGGTCCGCATACCGCTTTACCGGCGCACCAGGAATCATCTCAAGAGCATGTATTTCGCCGTCCTCGCGGCCGGTGCCGACTGCGCCGGAGGACTGATCGCCCTGCGCTTCATAAGAAAAAGCGGAGGTCATGTCTCTCTGGTTTTCAAGGATTTCAAAGCGGAATTCCTCAAGCGGGCGGAAGCGGATGTGTGGTTCACTTGTGAAGACGGACCGGCGATCCGTGATCTGGTGGCGGAGGCGATAAGTTCGGGACAAAGGGTACAGCGTTCCATTAACATCACAGCAACAGTGCCATCGAAACTCGGCTCGGAGCCGGTGGCGAAATTCGAGATGACGCTCTCACTAAAGGCGCAGGGCTAGAGGTCTTTTGGGGACGTTACGAAGCCGGGAAGATTAGAAGTTTTTAAAGTCATTTCCCATCCTCTCAATTCCTCAGCTTTTCTTTTGACGCTTTGAGTCCTGCCTTGCATAATTAAAAAGGCATCCGTTCGGGATGCCTTTCTTTTTTGGGGGCGGCTGCTCTTTATAATATCCTGACGTTGTGGGCGGCCGGACCTTTCGGACCCTGGGCGGTATCGAAACGGACACGCTGCCCTTCGTACAGGGTCTTAAAGCCTTCTTTCTGGATGGAGCTGAAGTGGACGAACAGATCTTTTCCTTCATCGCTTTCGATAAAGCCGAAACCCTTTTTCTCGTCAAACCATTTTACGACACCTTCGGACATATTAAACCTCCTTTCTCCGGTACATGTTTTACCTACGATCTTTTCCTATCCCTATTGGAATAAACGGTCGGATGCGGGCATAATACTTCCGGTTACTTTTTTATTTTTTTAATGCGGGGGAGAAATATTTTCCATCCGGCCAATCCTGATTTTCGATGTCGAATTTCCTGATTTCCTTTTCAACCGGGAAATGAGCGGCTACGGGAAGATCTCCTCTCCGGCGGGGCTGTAACGGCTGAGGACGCTGCGAACGAATTTATGGGTGCCGGTCCCGGGTGTCATGACGCCTTCATTTTCAATGATGCGCGGCAGACCGCAATGATAAGCGCCGAGAGCCAGTTCCAGATCGCCGTCAAGGGATTCCAGCAGATAAGCCAGGTACGCTGTCCCCGCAAATACGTTCTGTTGTGCATTGAAGGGATCTTTGACCCTGTATTTCTTGCACACCGAAGGCATGAGCTGCATGAGCCCCTTCGCTCCTTTCGGGCTCACCGCAACGGAATTTCCGCCGGACTCGATTGCTATAATAGCGTTGATCAATCCGGGATCCAATCCGTATCGTAGTGCGGCGGTGCGGACGAACCCGGAGTAGTTCACGCGGACATATTTTCTTACGGGCGGCACCGATCCCGGGGGACGGGAAATAATTTTCTGATCGCGGATTGTCGGGGCGCAGGCAGGTGAATCTGCAGGATGAAGGGCAGGCCCGTTCTGCTGAGATGCCAGCACCAATCCGATCGCCACAGCAAGACCTGTGATAATGGCCTGACAGCCCGGAAAAACAGGAGCCGGTGTAATCGCCTCCATATTGTTCGGTTCCCATCCCGCTGGTTTGCACCAGGGTGAGTTGCTGATTATATGCTCCCGTAAGAACAAAAATCCTCCTCTGCATCAGTTCTCTGCGAAAAAGAAGATGTCTCTAGTAGAGATTTTGGTTCGGATTAAAATAAGGGTCTTTTGAAAGGGCTGCTGTTTTCTGAGAGATTCTATCGAGTTCAGCCTGTTTTAAATCGGCAGCAGGTGATGTTCCGGCAGACAGCTTGGAAAATAATTTTCTCTGCTTTTTTATAACCGGCCGCACCCAATTCTTTTTCTGTACAGGATGTGTGTCCAGCATTCGCCCTCGCTCATTCGAAGTCAGAATCAATGGGCCGTGAGTTCTGGTCCTTTATGATTTCGAACCTCTTGCTTTTGGATGCCTCATGGAATTTCTCGATGATACTTACGAAATCGGGAAGTAATTGGGGCATGCCGTTGGCAATATCTGAAAATTGCTCCGGGTATTTCCATTTCACTTCCGTTTCGATGACCTCTTTCCCCTGCATGGTCACCACACGAAGAGGTGCAAAGCCCAAGGCTCTGGCGATCTGTTTGTTGATCTCCGACTTGATCACTTCTGTCTTCCCCCTTTCTCCTGCGCCCAGGACCATTCTGAGATGAGCAATATTGATTGCCATGTGATCCCAACAAAGCAGCATTCATGCCATCCACCCGAGCTTATTCCATCCCCGCCCGGATGGCGACGCGGTAGGTTTTCAGATAAACGGAGCAATTCATTCAATAAAAGAAACGAGAGGAGGAAAGGCAGACGCAGGCACAGGACAGAGGGGCAAAATGTTCTTCCGCCTTTCCGACAACCCGCCTCGTTAAAAAACTCGGTCATGCATCTTTAAAACCCACAAAAAATGTAGGACATTCTCCACCAAGCTTATTTTTCCCCGGGCTTCGGACATAAAAAATAGAATGGAAAGTAAAAACCGGCATGAAATTTTTTGATTTAAGAGGAGCGATTTTGTATGGTTGATTGTACACTGTCGGGAGCGGATATCGACAGTGTCGAAAGCTTTGCCGGAAAGGATATAAGTATGGAAATTTTTAAGGGATTACACGCATTTATCTGGCGCGACTTCCAGGCGAACAATTGCAATACGTACTTTATTGAAGGGTCAAAAAAGATCCTGGTGGATCCCGGAATATTTCAATTTTTCAGCCATGTCCGGGCGGGGCTTGCCCATCTGGGGCTTTCTCCAGGGCAGATCGATGTGGTCGTGATAACGCATGAGCATTACGATCATATGGATTCTGTTCATCTATTTGAAAAGCCGACATGGATTGCGATGAGCCGGGGCGCGAGAGACTCCATCAGAAAATACGGCAATGGTCGGGAAGTTTTTCCGGAGCCGGATTTCATGCTGACGGAGGGAACTCTTAATATTGGAAACGCGTCTTTCTATATTATCCCATCGCCCGGACACTCGCCGGGCTCTATCTGTGTTTACTGGCCGGATCGCAAAGTACTATTCAGCGGCGATACGATTTTCAAGCAGAGCATAGGACGCTCGGATTTGCCCGGCGGACAAGGAAGCCTGCTCAAGGAGAGCATCCTCCGGATTTCCAAACTCGATATCGAATATCTTCTACCAGGCCACGGGGAGATCATTGAGGGTAAAAAAGAGGTTCAAGAGAATTTCCGGTTTATTGAGAGACAATGGTTTCGATATCTGGAAGATAATTAGGAGGAGGTTGAAAAGTGTTACGAAGCGGCCTCCATTTTTTTTCTGTAATCAGTGATTGTTTTCTGAAAGACCGACTTCCATTCCGGTTCCTTATCGATATTGGGGATCAGGGCTGATCCGGATATTCCCTGCAAGGCCAGTGTCTTTTTCATGGCCTTTTCAGCTTGCGCCCTTTTTTTCGTCAGTTCGTGTTCGCACTCTTCCAGTATTTTCTCCAGCGGCTTCTTCTTAACATTTAAAATATTCTGCAGGACGTCAAAAGATTTTTCATTATCCGCGAACGGGCGCAGGCTTTCCAGGACCTCCTTCTTCAATATACTCTGCATCGCCGCCTGCTGCTCCGCATCGCCGTTTTCGAGTTCTTTTTTAAGACTGTCGAGGCGGATGCCGTGGTCCATGAATTTCTGCAGCAGACTTTTTACTTTACGCTTCAGCTCTTGTTCCCGCAGATGTTTCCTCTCGCCGGCGGTCATTTTCATATTCTTTGTTTTTTCCATGACCAGATCCAGCGTGCTCTTGATTTCCGCCATTTCCATCCCTTTTGCGCGATTTTTCCGGAAGATACTCCAAAAAGGAATTACGGGCAAGATATAAAATCGAAACCTCGCACATTATTTCAACGACAAGACAACCCTGCTTCTCTTGCCTGTTACTGCGCCCTCAAGAGTGAGAGAGTCGGGACTGAGAATAAAGATTCTTTCTGGTTTAACCCGCCCCGAGTTCATGATACGGTCTTCCACCTGCCTGGCACGGGAGCGCGCAAGCCTCCTCAAATCCTGCTCGCCTATATGTATCTTGGACAGCAGATTGGCTCTCAGCGCCTGGACAGACAGATCGCCTATATACATTTCGGGGAATTTTTCTTTATGGACTTTTTTCAGGTAGGCAAGGGATTCTTCGGGGCTGAGAGTAAGCGAACCCGCAGGTGCGCGGCCCCCCTTCTTTTCTAGGTCTTCTCTTTTTTTCTCTTTCAGCATCGCTTGCAGACGGTTCATTTTGAGCGCCTCCGTGTCCTGCTCCATATCCACGTATCCTGCGAGTTCAAGCTGCAGCTCCGGTCTGTCATATAGTATCTTGCTTATTTTATCTACTTTCCCGGCGCTCTCGGCGGAAAGAATGTCGCTTCCGTAATCAAATTCCACGTAGCTCAATTCCTCGCCGCCGCCGAACATAGAGCCCAGAAACGCAAAGGGAGCAGAGGCGATCTTCGCAATAAAATTCCCGAATGCGGTGCGTATGACACCCCCAAGATCAAAGGCAGGGTCGTCGATATTGCCTTTGACTGGTATGTCGGCTTCTATGTTCCCTTCGCGGTCTTTAAGAATGGAGAGGACAAATTTAACCGGCAGGGTTGTCGCTTCGGGGCTGGGCACCTGACGGCCGAGTGTGAGCTGATTGAAGCGCAGATTGTTGTCCGCCTCAAGGCGCGGCTGTATGACTTGATATTTGAGACGCAGAAAAGCCTTTCCTTTACTGATGGTGTATCCGATATACTTGCTCGCATAGGGAGTAAAGCGGGTCATGTCTATGTCCTGCGCATCGAGCGATAAATCGAGCAAGAAGGCGCTCTGGAGGATAGGACCGGTCGTCCCCCGTATATCGATTTTCGAGTATTTCCCGACGCTGCCCGTTATGTTTATTTTGGCCTGGGAGTTTTCCTTTGAGGATAGGTCGGTAATGGTTCCCCGCAGATTTTCCAGGTTGCTCCTGAAAGGCGGCTTTACGTGGAAATCACTAAAATCGACGCGGCTGTCGGCAATGCTCACCGTATCGATTTTCAGGGTCTTGAACGGAACGGCCTTCTTTGGGATCTCTTGAGCGGCAAGGGCGGCTCCACGGTCTCTTTTTTCATCAGTTCCGGCCAGCATGGTTATGATATTGAGCTTTCCTTCCGGGCTGATCCTTACGTGACCGTAAAGGTTATCCACGGAAATATTCCCGATTTCGAGCCGAGCCGAGCCGCTGTCAGCGAGAATCTCCTTTAAATCTATTTTCTTCCATTTGAAGAATTCCTTTTTTTCCATTTCATCCATTGATGAGAAATCGGACAAGAGGATATCTCCTTTGTAGACGGCGTTCATCCCGTTCTTTTTCGAATGGCTGAGTAGGAGTTTTCCTTTGCCGGTCAGGGATCCCCGCGTCAGGCGCACTTTGGCGCCGCGGGGGGAATATGCTTGAAAGGGCGCGACGCCGACATTTTTCAAGAGCACATTCAAATCCGCGACCTGCGAAGACTCGTCAGGTTTTTTTCCGGGCGGTGCAACAAGACAGAGCGAACCTCGCACGGTGATTTCTCCCCCGCTCGAGATGCTCCCGGTCATCTGGATGTCCGTTTTTTCCGCGGGTGCGGAAGCTATGTTCACCAGAGATAGATGAAGGGAGTCTATTGATGTGCGGAAACCGTTCTTCGCGTAATCCGTGAAGATAATTCTGCCGTCTGTGATGCGGGCATCGTCGGCATGAAAAAAGTACTCTCTTTCCGCCGCCGCTTTCTTTCGGGTCTTGGGTGGAAGAGGGTTCCATTGTCCGTTTTTATCCCGCCATATATTCACGACCGGAGCCCGCAGAAGAATACTTGACAAACGCAGTTTGCGCGAAAACGGCTCAAACGAGGAAATGTTGATATCGAGCCCGGGAAGAAAGAGGATATCCTTGTTGTCCGGGTCCACGATTTTCAATTTTTTCAGGAAAATAACGCCGGTTATCTTGAGCGCAGGCGTCTGTCCCGGAGGGCGGGAGAATATCACAGTAACTCTCCCGTCCAGGAAGCCTTCGGGTATTCGGAAATTCAGTTCCGCAGGGGCGTATGAGAAATAGCGGGGGATATGAATTTCTTTGACGTCGATATCCAGCATGGATTCCTGTTCGGGAGAAAACGGCTTGCTTTTGCCTCCGAAATAGAAATAGCTTTCATTAATTCTCGCCGCCAGCAGAGGCGTGATCCAGACGTCCACATCGGCCCTGGTGTTCGAAATAAACGGCAGCTTGATATCGATGTCGGTGATTTTATGCTCCATATTTTTTGCGAGATCGGATATATCGATCCGGCCCTGCAAAAGCTGTATGTTGTTGATGGAAAACAGGGGTAAGGCGGATTCCCGCTCGGGTTCTTTCTCTCTTCTTTTTTTCAGGAGATCGGAAAAATTATATTCGCCCTCCTTCGTCCGGATCACTTTAATATAAGGCTGCGTGACAGTGAGCTCTTTTACAATGAGGGCACCTTTATATATGGAAGAGATTCCCGGCTTGATGAAAAAGTCCTCGATGGAAGCAAAGACATCCCGGCCGTTCCGTTCGCGGATAACCAGACCGGAAATTCTGACGGACAGTGTATAAGGGTTAGTTCTGATCTTGTCGATGGAGGCTTTACGGCCGGTCTCGCCCTCGATCTTGTCCAGAAGCAGCGATTTGAAAACGGGCGGAAGGATGAAGAACCCGATCAGGGAATAAAGTATGAAAACAGCCGTAATTGCCAGAATGGTTTTTATTTGCCATGGTTTTAGCAGCATAAATTTTTTCATGCGGGGTCTCCTTTCCTGAGGTAGTACGGGCACGCAGGAAACAAAAATTAATGTAACATGATTGACTTTTTCGTACAATCTATTGGATTTACCGGCAAAACCAAGGGGTTAATAAGCCTTGACAAATATTTTCGGTTATGGTTAATAAGATAACTTCTAAAAATTTCAAGGATTCCTTATGAAAAAGACGCTTACAAATACATCGAACACGAAGCGGAAAAAGACACATGGGTTCAGGGTCAGAATGGCCACAAAAGGCGGCAGATTAGTTCTGAGCAGGAGAAGAGCGAAGGGCAGGAAAAGATTGACGGTTTAATCCCTGATTGTTGAAAGAGCCTTTCATCGTGGTTATTCAAAATGTCCAGATGAAAAAAGAAACCTTCAGCAAGCAAGAGAGAATCCGCAAAAGCAGGGATTATTCGCAAGCCAGTAAAAAAGGACAGCGATTTTATTCGGACCACTTCATTGTTCTTCTGCATAAGAAGGAAGAAGGGACAAGGCGGCTGGGGATAACCGTCAGCAAGAAAATCGGAAAAGCGGTTACAAGAAACAGGATCAAACGTCTTCTTCGGGAGTTTTTCAGATTACATAAGGAGAGGCTGCCTCCGCAGCAGGATATTGTGATCATCGCCAGAAGAGATGTTTCTTTCCTGGCATATGCGGATATCTGCAGGGAGCTGGAAAACCTGTTGTCCATAGGACCTGCGGATTGATACTTATTATTTATATGACTATATCAGGAAAAGCCGTAGTTGCCTTTATTCGTTTTTATCAGATTTTAATATCCCCCCTTTTCCCCCGCTGCTGCCGCTTTTATCCATCATGTTCAGAATATATGATTCATGCCGTTCGTCGCTATGGAGCTGTAAAGGGGATTTTTCTCGGCGTGAGGAGATTGTGCCGATGTCATCCCTACAGCGCGGGCGGCTATGATCCCGTGACGTGATCCGATCGAAATCCGGAGGTATTTCATGGAAAAAAGGGCAATCCTGGCCATCGTACTTTCCTTTGTCGTGGTCATGCTTTATCAATATTTTTTCGTCAAGCCGCAGGTACCCAAACAACCTCCCCCGGTCCAGACCACAGGACAGGCGGCTGTGGAAACCACCAAGGAGCCGGTGGCGCCACCTGCTGCAGCGATAGAGCCCTCCAGGCAACCGATCTCCGAACAGGATGTTAAAGTGGATACGCCCCTCTACACGGCGGTATTCACCACGAGAGGGGGTGCGCTCAAGTCTTTCAAGCTCAAGAAATATCGGCGATCCCTCGATCGGAATTCCCCGCCGGTCGAGCTTGTGGATGCGAAAGAAGGTATAAATTACCCGCTTTCTCTCACTTTTCCGGATTCCAGCATCAATATCCCGCTTGATGAAGTCTACCGGGCGGATGTCGGTTCTGTCGAGCTTTCAGGGGAAAATACCGGCAGGATAACATTTTCCGCTTCTTATCCGAACAAGAGCCGCATTGAGAAGGTCTTTACCTTCTACGCGGACCGGTACAATTTTGACATGGAAGTGAGATTCTTCAATTCATTCGGGCAGAACCTGAGCGAGACAGCGCTTCTCACGTGGAATCAGTATATCGACCCCAAGGCGGAAGAAGCTTACGGCCATCTGGGGCCGGTATACTACATGAAAAACGATATCCATTTTGAGGATGCTAAGAAGATGGAGACGAAGAAACTAGGTCCGGATGTGTCCTGGGGAGGATTCGAGAGCAAATACTTCATTGCGGCCATGATCCCAAAACAGCCGTCTCTGACCAGTCTCGTCCTTGTCAGGAATACCGGGAATGCGGCGGTCGTCGGTCTGGAAGGGCCCAGAAACATCATTCCCTCCGGACAGACCGGCCTTTTTAATTATTCCATTTACATGGGCCCCAAGGAATACAATGTACTCAAGGCGCAAAAAGTCGGCCTTGAGGAATCGATCGATTTCGGCTGGATCAAATGGCTTGCGCTGCCGCTTCTTGTAGTGCTGAAATTTCTCTATCAGTATGTTCATAATTACGGCGTTGCCATTATTATCATAACCATCATTATCAAAATTATTTTCTGGCCTCTCGGGAACAAGAGCTACAAATCAATGAAGGAGATGCAGAAACTCCAGCCCCATATCAATGAGTTGCGTGAAAAATTCAAGAATGACAAGGCGCGGCTCAACCAGGAAGTAATGCAGCTCTACAAGAGGTATAAAATAAACCCCCTGGGAGGATGTCTGCCGATGATTATCCAGATTCCCGTCTTTTTCGGCCTCTATAAGACACTCCTCTATTCCATAGAACTGCGCCACTCGCCGCTGGCGTTCTGGATTCAGGACCTTTCTGCAAAGGACCCGTACTATATCACACCCATCGTTATGGGCGCGACCATGTTCTGGCAGCAGAAAATCAGTCCCCAGGTGGGCGACCCTACCCAGGCAAAATTAATGCTGTTGATGCCGGTTATTTTCACGTTCCTCTTTTTGAATTTCCCTTCCGGCCTGGTTATTTACTGGCTGTTTAACAATATCCTGAGCATCGGTCAACAGTATTATATCAACAAGCGACTGTCATAGACGAGGTAGTACAATGAAGACATTGGAGATAGAAGGAAAGAACATAGATGAAGCCATCGAGAAAGCGTGTCGGGAGTTCAATCTTCCGAGGGAGAAGCTGAATATCGAGATCATTTCCGAGGGCTCGTCCGGCCTTCTGGGTATTGTGGGCTCCAGGAAAGCACGTATAAAGGCAAGCGTCCTGTCCCTGGACATGGAAATAAAAAAATCGCTGGAGCAGGAGAAGGGGCGGGGAAGTTCCGCGGAGGAGTCGTCTCCAGAGAAAGCCCAGGCAATGCCGAGTGCGGCTGATGAGAAAACGGCCGTTCGCGCCAGGGAACTCCTGGAAGGAATTCTCATGCGTATGGGCCTGGACTTCCCGGTGTCCGTCGAAGAGACGAAGGAAGCCATTACTTTAAAGATATCCGGGGATGGCAGCGGGATCCTTATCGGCAAAGGAGGACAGACACTCGATGCCATCCAGTATATTCTGAATAAGGCGTTGATCTCCTCAGGCGGCGACAGGAGGAGGATCGTACTGGATACGGAGCAATACCGGGGCAGACGGGAGGATTATCTGATTTCCCTGGCTGCGAAACTGGCCGAGAAAGTCAAAAAGACAAAGAAACCGGTTACTGTGAATCACATGAATGCCCGGGACCGCAGGATCATCCATCTTGCCCTGAAGGGCGATGATGCCCTGATTACCAAGAGCCGGGGAGAAGGCGCCTACCGGAAGATAGTCATCATGCCGGCCAGGAAAGAATAATGTTGTGCTTCTCAGAGATACCATAGCCGCAATTTCCACGCCGCCCGGGACCGGAGCGATCGGCATTGTGCGGATCAGCGGTCCCGCCTCAGAGGAAATCCTCAAATCTCTGTTCAGGCCTGAAAAGAAAACGGAGTATTTCGAATCCCACCGTCTTTACTACGGCGATATCGTCTCGCCGCAAACAGGCGCGGTTCTTGATGAAGTCTTGGTGAGCCTGATGCGATCTCCCCATTCTTACACCGGGGAGGATGTGGTGGAAATACATTGCCATGGAGGTCCCGTCATTCTTCAGGCTGTACTGGCTGAATCGATCAGGGCGGGAGCGCGGCCGGCAAGGCCGGGAGAATTCACGGAAAGAGCGTTTTTAAACAACCGGATGGATCTCTCGCAGGCTGAGGCGGTTATGGACATGATCATGGCCGGCACGGAAATGTCACTGGGTCTGGCGATTTCACATCTGAAAGGGGTTCTTTCAAGAAAAATCAAGAACCTTCGCGATGCGGTCATAGACCTGCTCGCTCTCGTCGAGGCTTCCATCGATTTTCCCGAAGAGGATATTGATATCCCGCGGGAAGAATTGGAAACAGGGATAAAGGAGATTGCCGGCCGGATCCGGGAGCTCCTCTCCACGTATGAGGAGGGAAGAATTTACAGGGAAGGCTTGAACGTGGTGATCACGGGCAGAGCCAATGTCGGGAAATCAAGCCTGCTGAATCGGCTTCTGGGAGAAGAGCGCGCCATTGTGACGCCGATTCCGGGTACTACCAGGGATTTCATAGCCGAAGCAATCAACATAAAGGGGATTCCGGTCAGGCTGACCGATACCGCCGGAATCCGTCGTCCCGAGGATTTCATAGAAAGAGAAGGAATAAAGCGGGTATGGGAAAGACTCTCAACCGCCGATATTGTGCTGATGGTTTTCGATGGGAGCGAGCCGCTGACTCCGGACGATGCGGATATCATCGAAGGAAACCGGGGCAGAAAGATCGTTCCGGTTATAAATAAAACAGACCTGCCGGCCGGAATATCGGATCAAAGTATCAGAGAGCGTTTCCCCGGGACGGAGCCGGTCCGGATATCGGCGAAGTACGGAGACGGCATTTCCGAGTTGAAAGATAGAATACACGGATGTTTCGCGCAGCAGTCGGAAAACCGCGCAGTGCAGGAGGCGATGATTTCGAATCTTCGCCATAAGACAGCCCTTGAAAAGGCGCAATTCATTCTCTCCAGAGCGGAAGAAAGCATTGCAGCGGGATTTTCTCTTGAATTCATTGCGGCGGATCTGCGGGACGTATGGGGAGTTCTCGGCGAGATCATTGGAGAGACGGCGGGTGAAGATGTTTTGGAAAGGATATTTTCGACATTCTGCATAGGAAAATAATGGAGGAACGTCTTCTATGATTTCATATGTCCATGAAGACCTGGAAACGGAGGTACGGACTATTTCCGGTCATTACAGATTCACGGAAGAAAAGCGCCTTTCGTTCAGGGGGCGGGAGGTCGTCTATAAGGTTGGGTTTGCCGTAATCGATAATTCCTGCTGCGGTACGGGCGGATGCCGCTTTTTAGTCATCCCGGGCTACGTTGTTTCGTGGAAGAACGGAAAGAGCGACACAGGCCTGTCCGTGAGCGAAGTGGAGCCGATAACCAGCGAGGAAGAGAGAGCCGGGATCAGAGAAACCCTGGAGAAAGAGTATCCGTTTTCGCAGATCGATTTTATGTAGCCAAAAATAAATTGCATCGTACCCCGATGTATGGTAATTCGCGGCACGGCAAGTCAATCGTCTTCAGAATGTATGTGAAATCATGAAATCAGCGGATAAGTCCCGGCGGTATCCGGCACAACGGTAAGATGAAAAAAGAAGAAATTGACCGGTTAAAAGAGACCGCGCGGCAGATGCGGGTCCACATCCTGAAAATGCTTCATGAGGCCGGCTCTGGACACACCGGCGGTTCGCTCTCCGCGACCGACCTGATTACAGCCCTCTATTTCCACGTCATGAAACACCGTCCGGAAAATCCCGACTGGACCGAAAGAGACCGCTTTGTCCTGTCCAAAGGACACGCAGCCCCGGCTCTTTATGCCGCTCTGGCGATGTCGGGCTACTTTGATCTGAAGGAACTCATGACATTGCGCCGGCTGAACAGTTGTCTTCAGGGGCATCCGGATATGATGAAGACGAGAGGGGTCAATGCTTCTTCCGGATCGCTCGGTCAGGGACTGTCGATCGCGAACGGAATAGCCATGGGGCTCCGCCTGGACGGTATCGACTCCGGCATATATGTCATGCTCGGAGATGGAGAGGTTCAGGAGGGACAGATCTGGGAAGCAGCAATGACGGCGGCACATTACCGGCTCGGCAAAGTAACGGCGATCGTCGACAATAATGGCCTGCAGATCGACGGGGCCGTCAAGGATGTCATGGGGATAGAGCCTTTATCCGAGAAGTGGCGGGCATTCGGGTGGGATGTGCAGATCATCGACGGCCACAATTTCGAGGAAATAATTCCGGCTTTAATGAAAGCAAAGGAAAAAGGTCTCATCGACCGGCCGTCGGTTGTGATCGCCAGGACAGTCAAAGGGAAGGGGGTCTCAGTGTTTGAGGGGAAGGCGAAATATCATGGTATCGCTCCCAGCGATGAGGAATTCGCCGTGGCCATGAGGGAGCTGGAGGGATAATGGAATTGCTGGGGACCAGGGATGTATACGGGCAGGCCCTGTTGGAATTGGGGCGGGCTGACAGGAACATTGTCGCGCTGGACGCGGACCTTTCCGGGTCCACCATGACAAAGCTCTTTGCAAAGGAATTTCCTGACCGGTTCTTCAATATGGGAGTCGCGGAGCAGGACATGGTCGGCACGGCGGCCGGTCTCGCCCTTGCTGGTAAAAAACCCTTCCTGAGCAGTTTTGCCATATTCGCGACCGGGCGGGCCTGGGAACAGGTCCGGCAGGCCGTTGCCTACCCCAGATTGAATGTCAAAATCGTCGCCAGCCACAGCGGCGTCTGTGTGGGCGAGGACGGAGCCTCTCACCAGACAGTAGAAGACCTGGCCCTGATGAGGGTCATTCCGAACATGACGGTCATCGTGCCTGCGGACGGCATGGAAATGAGGGAGATCATGAAAACGGTCCTGGATGCCCCCGGACCGTTTTATATCAGGACTTCGAGAATGAAATTCCCCGTCGTTTACCCGAAAGGGCTTTCTTTTAAAATCGGGCGCGGGGATATTCTCAGGGACGGAAAAGATATTTCGATCATCGCCGTTGGATTGATGATATCGGAGGCGCTCAAAGCGGCGGACATTTTAAAGGAAAAGGGCATCTCTGCCCGGGTTGTTAATATGTCCACCGTCAAGCCGATCGACAGGGAGCTGATTGTTCGGTGCGCCGAAGAAACGCGGGCGATTGTCACAGCGGAGGAACATTCCATTCACGGAGGAATGGGGAGCGCGGTTTGCGAGATCCTGGCGGAAAACCTCCCGGTTCCAGTCAGAATGGTCGGCGTCAGGGACAGATTCGGTACTTCAGGAACAGGACCTGAACTGCTCGACTATTACGGTCTGCGGGCCGCCGATATTGTAGAGCGGGCTCATGAGGTTTTGGCGTTGAAACGAAGAAAATAAAAAGCCCGTCTTTAATCCTATTTCCTTGACTTTTCGGGCATTTATTCATATCATCCCCCATGATCAACCGGATCATTGCTGGCAACCATGGAAACATTTGCCCTGGCGGCGATCAGCCTTATCATAGCCGTTTCCCTTGTCATCCGAAAAAAGAAAAACCTTGTCCTTCTTTCATTTTCTGTAGTCTGCTTCGCTCTTTTTTTCCAGAAAGCAGGAGCTTTTTTAGCAGACATCTTTACCGGCGGGTTCTGGATATTCCTTCATTACATGGGAGCACTGGCTATTTCGCCGCTCATCGTTGCATTCACCAGGTATCTCCTGAACAGCCGGGATTTCGTACCCGGCCGGGCTGTTGTCTTTTCCGCCCTAGGAAGTCTCTTGATCGCAGTGGCATTCATTACCCCGCTTTCCCGGCATGTGCCCCTCCTGGAGAAAGCGCCTTATCTGTACAGTGCATTTACGCTCCTGTACTGTAATACCGCCCTCTTTTTCTTTGTCCGTAAGAGTACCCGGGACGAGGATCGCAAGAGGATGATGTATGTGCTGATCGCCTGCATCGCGGCGGCTGCGATCAGCCTGTCTGACCTGCTGGCTTATTACGGTTTCGGTTTTCCCCGTCTTTCCGACATGGCGATTGCGGCGCTCCTCTATTTCGTTCTGATCGTCGTCTCGCATTCCGAGTTGCCCGAATTATACGAAATCATGGCGAGAGCTTTCCTGACATTCATTCTCATTCTGTTCGCGACTTTCATATTCCTCGTCATCATAGGGCTGTTCTGGAAAGGGCCGGTTCCGTCTCTGGCGACGATCCTGGTTGCGTCGCTCATCATAATCGTAGCCATTGATCCTGTGAAGATGATCATCAAGAAAATTTTTGATTATCTCTTTCCCGAAAACAAAGAGATATTCGCCTCGCTTTATGGTTTCGACAGGGAATTGGAGAGAGAAAAATCGATGTTCCTCGAGGAGATGGCAACAGGGCTTGCGCACGAGATCAGGAATCCCCTCGGTTCCATAAAGGGAGCCGCCCAGTATCTGAGAGAAGAGGAGGACATATCGGAAAACAGGAGGCTTTTGAACGTGATCATCGAGGAAGTGGATCGCTTGAACAGCACTGTTTCCCAATTCCTCAACTATGCGAAACCGTATACATTGAATCTGAAGAAGCAGGACATAAATCAGATCATCGGAAAGGCCGTATCTCTCATCGAGACGAACAAATTATCCGACAGCATCATCATTGAGCAGGATCTTCATCCCGGTCTGCCGCCCGTACTTGTCGACGCCGAACAGATGCTCCAGGTGATTCTGAATATCGCCATTAATGCGATCGACGCTATGCCGGACGGCGGTACGCTCAGTTTCAGGACATCGCGCATAGAAAGCGACGCCGGAGAAGGAGAGGCGATAGGTATAACCATCCGGGATACCGGTAAAGGTATCAGAAGCGAGGACATTAAAAACATATTCAAGCCTTTTTTCACGACCAAAGACAGGGGCGTCGGATTGGGACTTTCTATATGCCAGAAGATTATCAAAAGGCACGGCGGCCATATCCGTGTGAAATCGATCCCCGATCAGGGGAGCATTTTTTTAATCCGGATCGGAATCGCAGGATAGGGCGTTCCGACGCCACTTGACAGGCACGGCTTTCCATAATAAGTATACAATCCCAGAACACGCGAGAAATATTCTGGTTTTTTTATCGGCTGGAGATGAATAAGATACTGATCGTTGATGACGAAGTTAATATGAGACTGGTTCTCGAGGCCATGCTGAGGAAAGAGGGCTACGAGGTCATTTCCACGGCGGACGGCATGGAAGCCCTGGATATCTTCAGGCATAAAGGCATCGATGTGGTCGTGACTGATCTCAAGATGCCTAGACTTGACGGCATGGCTCTGCTCGAGAAAATCTCCGATGACGACCCTTCTGTTCCGGTTATCATGATTACTGCCCACGGCACAGTGGCAACAGCCGTCGACGCGCTGAAAAAAGGGGCTTTCGATTACATCACCAAACCGTTCGAGCAAGACGACCTGAAGAATGTAATCAGCAAGGCTGTCAATACGCGCGTTTTGCGGCAGGGGGAACTTCTGCCGGGGCCGGCGGACACGGACTGGCACGGTATTGTCGGACAGAGCGAGGAGATGGAAAAAGTACGCGATTACATAAAAAAAGTCGCGCCGACTATGACGACAGTGCTGATAACCGGCGAAACAGGAACCGGCAAAGAACTGATCGCCCATGCCGTCCACCGGATGAGCCCCCGCAAGAGCAATCCTTTCATCAAGATCAACTGTGCCGCTATCCCCGAGCACCTGATGGAAAGCGAGCTCTTCGGGTATGAAAGAGGGGCTTTCACCGGTGCCGTCTACAAGAAGCCCGGAAGGTTCGAACTTGCGCACAAGGGAACGCTCTTTCTCGATGAAATCGGCGAGATTCCGAAAGCGATGCAGGTAAAGCTTCTTCAGGTTATACAGGATCAGGAATTTGAAAGAGTCGGGGGACTGCGGACCATCAAAGTCGATGTAAGGCTGATCGCGGCCACAAACCGCAACCTTCTCCAGGACGTGAAGGAAGGAAGATTCAGAGAGGACCTCTTTTACAGGATCAACGTTTTTCCTGTTCATCTGCCGCCGCTCAGGGAAAGAAAAGAAGACATTATCCCGCTGGTCGATTTTTTCCTGGATAAGTTCAACAAAAAACTAAGCCGCACCGTCAGGCGGGCGGATCCCGCGGTAACGGATCTCTTTCTTCAATATAATTGGCCCGGCAATATACGGGAGCTGGAAAACCTCATCGAGCGGCTCGTCCTGATGGTTCAGGGCGATACGATCACTCTCGTTGATATCCCGAATGACCTGAGGACTGCGGCTGAGGCGGCGTCTTCCGCAAAGACGGAGAAGCGTGATAAGGCGTTCAAGGATATTATCAAAAGCCAGACAGAAGAGGTCGAGAAACAGATCATCATGAAAGCCCTGGACGAATGCAACGGAAATGTAACCCGGGCGGCCCGGCAGCTCGGCGTAAGCCGCAAGGGTCTTCAGCTCAAGATGATAAAGTATAATCTGAGGAAGGACTCAACAAAATAATCTGCTTTCCTCTAAAGAGGGAGGAGTCAGGAGTTTTTCAACAGGTTTTCAGAGTGATCGGAAGGAAAATGGTCAACAGGATAGAAGTCGGTTTCAAGAAAGGCGTCAGAGACGCCCTCGGAGAAAAAATCTGCAGGCGCATAATAGAGCAGCTTCACCTCCCGGCAAGAGAAGTGAGGACGTACGATGTTTACACTATTGAGGGCGATGTATCCCGGGATGAGCTCAAAAGGATCGCGGCGGGGCCGCTTTCGGACCCTATCATCCAGAGATTTGCCGTGAACAGAGCTTTGGCGAAGGATTTCGACTGGATGGTGGAAGTGGGATTCAGGCCGGGCGTGACCGATAACGTGGGCAAGACGGCAAGAGAAGCCATCAGGCTTCTTCTGGGCGGCAACGGAAGGGATATCCACGTGTATACATCAAAACAGTACGCTATTCGCGGCGGGATCAAGCGGCAGGAGGTGGAAAATATAGCATCCGGTCTTCTGGCCAACGATCTTATTCAGCGCTATGAAATCGTAAGCGGGGAAAACTGGAAACCGGGCAAGTCCATGCCCGCCTATGTACCCCGCGTAACCGGAGAAGACCAGCCCGTCGTGGAAGAGATCGATCTCGAAGTCGGGGATGACGCACTCCTTGCAATCAGCAGTCAAAGAGTGCTGGCGCTTACGCTTCCGGAGATGAAGGCTATTCAGAATTACTTAAGGAAGGATTCCGTGCGCGCAGCCAGAAAAAAGGCGGGGCTCGGACACCGAATAACCGATGTCGAATTGGAATCCATCGCCCAGACCTGGTCAGAGCACTGCAAACACAAAATATTCAACAGTCTAATCCTTTATGAGGATGAAAACGGCAGAGTCAGAAAGATTAATTCTCTCTTTAACAGCTTTATCAAGGCATCGACGGAAAAAGTTCGGCGGAGGATGGGGAAAAATGACTGGTGCCTCTCTGTCTTTGTCGACAATGCGGGAATTATCAAGTTCGATAACAATTACAATCTCGTCTTCAAAGTGGAGACGCACAATTCTCCTTCCGCGCTCGATCCGTACGGCGGTGCGCTGACCGGCATTGTCGGGGTCAATCGCGATCCTTTCGGTACGGGCAAGGGCGCGAATCTGATTTTCAACACAGATGTCTTCTGCTTCGCCTCCCCTTTTTATTCAAAGCCTCTTCCAAAGCGCATCCTGCACCCCCGGCGGATATATGAAGGGGTAAGGGAAGGAGTGGAGCACGGGGGTAACAAGAGCGGCATTCCCACGGTCAACGGATGCATTGTTTTCGACGACCGCTTCCTGGGCAAACCGCTGGTCTACTGCGGCACCGGTGGGATCATGCCCGCTCGTATCCTCGGAGAGCCGACCCATGTTAAAGAAATAAGGCCGGGAGACCTGGCGGTTATGACGGGCGGCAGGATAGGGAAGGACGGCATACATGGAGCCACCTTCTCATCGGAGGAACTCCATGAGGGATCTCCTGTAACAGCCGTGCAGATAGGAGATCCGATTACCCAGAAGAAGATGACGGATTTCCTTTTGATGGCGAGAGATAAGAACCTTTACCGCTGCATTACCGACAACGGCGCGGGGGGGCTCTCCTCATCCATCGGAGAAATGGCCCGGCTCTCCGGCGGCGTCGAACTCGACCTGAAAAAAGCCCCGCTGAAATACGCAGGGCTTAATCCCTGGGAGATACTTCTGTCGGAAGCCCAGGAGCGTATGTCTCTGGCGGTTGATCCGAAGAAGATCAGGGCATTTCTGGCTCTTGCGAAAAAGATGGACGTGGAAGCCACTGTGCTCGGAAAATTCACCGATTCCGGAAAGTTTCACATTCTTTACGGGGGAAAGACAGTGGCCTGCCTGGACATGGACTTTCTCCATGAAGGCGTTCCGCAGATGCGGCTCAGTGCGAAATGGGAGCCGCCCCGGCATGAGGAACCGGTCATCCCGAAGCCCGGAGATATGGGCAAGGCGCTCAAGATGATGCTTTCCCGGTTGAATATCTGCAGCAAGGAATCGGTCATCCGTCAGTACGATCATGAAGTGCAGGGTGGGAGTGTCATCAAGCCGCTGGTTGGGGCGGCGAACGACGGACCCTCGGACGCGGCGATTATACGGCCGGTCCTGGATTCTTTCAAAGGAGTGATCATTGCGAACGGCATTTGTCCGAAATACAGCGATATCGATACCTATCACATGGCTGCGTGCGCCGTCGATGAGGCGGTACGCAATACGATCGCAGTGGGCGGGACGCTTGGAAGTATAGCCGGACTCGATAATTTCTGCTGGTGCGATCCTGTGCACTCGGAAAAAACACCTGACGGGAAATACAAGCTTGCCCAGCTTGTCCGCGCGAATCAAGCCCTTTATGATTACACTACCGCATACGGAGTGCCCTGCATATCCGGCAAGGACAGCATGAAAAACGATTATCAGATCGGGGAGACGAAAATATCCATCCCCCCGACGCTCCTTTTTTCCACGATCTGTAAAATAGAAGATGTGCGGAAGGCCGTCACCATGGATGCGAAGAATCCGGGCGATCTGGTCTATGTTCTGGGAGAGACATACAATGAACTCGGCGGCTCCGAATGGTATGCCATGCACGGATACATAGGTAATCGCGTGCCGAAGGTTGACGCGAAAAAAGCGAAAAAACTCTATGCAGCCGTGAGCAGGGCTATCCGGGATGGGCTCGTGGCTTCCTGCCACGATTGCTCCGACGGCGGCCTCGGCGTGGCGCTCGCGGAGACGGCCTTTTCAGGGGGCTTGGGGATGAATCTCGATCTGGCGGGAGTGCCCGCGGAAGGGATTGATCGTGATGACACGCTCCTCTTCTCTGAATCCCAGAGCCGTTTCGTAGTTACAGTCAGCCGGAAAAACGCGGCGAAGTTTCTTAAAACTGTGGGAGGCAATGCAGTGGCCTGCATCGGCGAAGTCACGGACGGAGATATCTTCCGCGTTCTGGGACTTGACAGCAGGTTGATCATCGAGGAGAAGATAGGAGAGTTGAAGGAGGCCTGGCAGAAACCTCTGCGGACTGTTTAAAAATGCCCATCTTTGTAAAAACGAAGGGTAAGGAGGAAAGGGAATCGGCTTCCATATTTATGGAGGAGAAAGCAGATCAATGCCGAAGAAGGTGAAAAGCATCGTCCTGACGGGCAATGGTACCAACTGTGAAAGGGAAATGGCCCACGCCTGCAGACTTGCCGGTTCAGATGTCGTGGACATCGTCTACATCAGCGAGCTTCTTTACGGTGAAAAGCGGCTCGATGACTATCATTTTCTGAATCTCCCGGGCGGCTTCCTCGACGGCGACGACCTGGGGGCCGCGAAAGCGGACGCCAACCGGATCTTGCACGCCACGGTGAGGAGAACAGGAGAAAAACTGAGCAGCCAGTTCATCCGTTTCATCATGGAAGGCAAACTCATACTGGGTGTATGTAACGGCTTTCAGCTCATGGTAAAGCTGGGACTTCTTCCCGCTTTTAACGGAGACTATCTTAAACAGACTGTCACACTGACGTTCAACGACTCAGGGCGTTTCGAAGACCGCTGGGTACACCTTAAAGTCGATAGTGCCTCCCCCTGTGTTTTCACCCGCGGGCTCACGGGATTGTACCTCCCGGTCCGGCACGGCGAGGGAAAATTCATTCCGCTCGGCGCCGCGGTTCTGAAGAAGCTGCACAGGAATCATCAAGTGGCGGTGCAGTACAGTACACCCGATTATTCGCGACCGGCAACGGGCTATCCCGAAAACCCCAATGGATCCATGGACGCAATAGCCGGGATCTGCAACGAATCCGGGCGGCTTTTCGGGCTGATGCCGCATCCCGAGGCGTTTCATCACAGGACAAACCATCCCCGCTGGACGAGAGAGATTCTGCCGGAAGAGGGTATGGGACTTGCGATTTTCAGGAATGCGGTCGATTTTGTCAGGAGCAAGGATTTCTATTTATGATATGCAGTGAGCCACTGCGGGACTTTGCTTCTCCAAATTCAGTTTATGTTTGAATATACAAGAGTTTAGAATCAAATCTCGAAAGAGGATATGAAAATGAATGACGATCTCGATAAATACATTGAATATGCAATCAGGAACGGGGCAACAAACGCGAAGCAAATTCAGCCGGGCAGCGTGGTAACCGCGCCATGGGTCCGGTTGAAATGCCAATACGGCTGCAGCGGTTTCGGAAGCAGCTTCTGTTGCCCTCCCAATACCCCGACACCGGAAGAAACCCGGAAAATCCTCGATTCATACAAAAGAGCGGTTCTCTTCCATCTGGAACTGCCGAGAATGCAGGGGAGGGGAAAGAGGTTCGATGATTTCGTGGCAATGCTGACCGATCTCGAGGGGGAAATATTCAAGGACGGATACTACAAGGCATTCGTTTTCCTCGCCGGTCCTTGTACGCTTTGCAAGGAATGCAGCAAGCTGACGAACAGTCTCTGCAATTTCGGCGAGAGGGCAAGGCCGGCCATGGAGGCATGCGGCATCGATGTATTCCAGACGGTCCGCAATAACGGCTTCTTTATCCAGACCCTTCGGGACAAGTCGGAAACGAGAAATTTGTACTGCCTCATGCTGGTGGATTGAATAAAAAAGGTAAAGGATATAAGGTTGACGGAAAAAGGGAAAAATCATGGCAGGTTGCCGAAAAGCGCCTGCTAGCGCCTTTTTTTATCTGGCAGATATACTGCGATAAACCCTATCGGACCCAGGAGGAGCATCAGCAAAAGCCATTTCCAGCCGAATTTTCCCTTTGCCTTGGCGACAAAGGCCGCGATCATCCCGAAAAGCATCCAGAGCAAAAAGGTCTCGATTTTCATTGCTTCTTCCAAATTTTTTCACCACCCCAGCATCAATGTCCGGTCATCCCAGAATACACCGACGGGATCTTCATCCACCTCCCGCAGGAGAATATCAAAATCCCTCTTCGGGTTCAGATAATAAGCATGCCACCGGACATCTCTATCCATATAGTACAGGCTCCAGAGATTCGTCATTTCATGGTATCGGAACTGCGCCACATCCAGCGCCAGCCACCGGGATGGGTCGAAAAAGAGAAGTCGCTCCTCGAATAGAGTAACGCGGTCATCATCGATTCGGAACCCGAGCCTCACCCGGTCCCGGAAGATCTCCGAGATCTTCTCACGGCAGAAATTCCGGAGCTTTGTCTCAACCAGTTTTCTTGTAAATTCCGACAGGGCCATATAACCTCCCTTTGCCTCTTTAAAATATTTCGAATTAATACAAATTGCAAGAGCCAATGGAAATAGAGGAGCCTGCAGGGAAGAAAAGGATGGGGCGGGGGATGCCGTGCAGGTCCATACCAGCGGGCTTGCGCCCGCTGGTATGGTTGGGAATTATTTCCTGCGGCGATTCAGGATCATACCGGCCACACCGGAGGAGAGGAGAATCATGGTTGCCGGTTCGGGTGTTGGAACAGGGTCGTATTCGCCCGAAAGTACAGACTTGTCGAGTGTAAGGTAATCGCTTCCGGACGTGTCTTCCCTAAGTCTTACTTCCAGGCTCCACGGATTGCTTCCCATAATTCCATCCAGGATCGCCTGGCTCAGGTTGAAAGAATCGGTTCTCCAGGAATGTCCGCTGTCTCCGAGCTTGCCGATGTAGATGTGATCTTCGCCGTAGGCGTACCAGACTTCACCGAAACCATACATACTGTAATTATCGTTGCCGTAATGTGTGATAGCCAGAGTCGCCGATTGAATGCTTAATCCGGGCGGATTGAGGTTAAGATTGTGAGTGTACGTGAAATTATCGTTGAAGGTTATGTTTGGATTCCAATCTATTGTGTCTGTGAACGGCGCGGCTGCGGCAATGCCTCCCATTGCCGGAAGCCACAACATCATGAAAAGCAAAACGGCGCATTTCCTCAAGTCATTTCACCTCCTCTCTGGATTTTTGATAAAGCATGGTATCAAGTTCCAGAGCCGGAAGGAATACGGTGATTTCCTTAAATTATATTCTTATTTTCGGGAACGAACGGAATGAGAGTAAAAACTTAATTCTGAGGAGAAAGTCTTATTGTCAAGGCAATACGGGTGAATTTTCCTAAAGGTTCACCTTTCCGGTTCCGATAGGAAAATCAGGAGGGGAGTAAGCGATGCAGGCGACTGTTTACCCGCGGTACACATGGTTTGAGAAGCTGATCATCTGCGTATATTATGTGCTGATTGAACTGCCGGAACGAGGGATCATGCGAATGATGGAAAAAGGCGGGGACGTGCTCGGCCGGATCCGGCTGGATGTCCTTGACGATTAGCCGCTCTTTATAAGAGTAAAGGGTAAGTAGCCAGGCGGGGCCGGGGTCGATTTTACCGTCTTGTGAAATTCTCAAAATAATCCTTTGCCTTGTTTAAGGAATCGACATTGCCGATGTGCTGAAGGCGTATGGACTTGTCGATCCTTTTAATCAATCCTGTAAGGATCGCCTTCGGGCCGATCTCTAGAATTGTGGACACGCCCATGGCCGCCATGCGCTCTATAGCCTCGCTCCATCTTACGGGCGACGTCAACTGTGCCAGCAGGAGATCCCGTGCATTCTTTCTTGTGTAGTAGACAAAGGGATTGCAGTTCGGGATTACCGGAATCCGGATTTCTTGAAAGTCGACCCGGTTGAGATCATCCAGAAAGTCGTCCGCCGCCCTCTTCATGAGACTGCAATGGCAGGGGGCGCTGATCGGGAGCCTGACTGCTCCGGCCCTCTTTTCTTTTGCCTTGATCATGGCTCTTTCCACAGCTCCGTTATGACCAGAGATAACCACCTGCCCCGGCGCATTGAAACCCGATATCTCGACGACCTCGCGATTGCCGCCGGCCTCCTTGCAGATTTTCTCCACATCCCCGTTTTCCAGTCCCAGAATGCCCGCCATAGCGCCGGTACCTGCCGGAACTGCGTTCTGGAAGTGCCTTGCCCTGGCATATACGAGCCGGACCATGTCCGGCAGATCGGCGGCTTGCGCTGCATACAGAGCGCTGTATTCGCCGAGGCTGTGGCCCGCCATGACGCTGGGCCTTATGCCTATGTGTCTCCTGTACAGTTCATAGATTGCTATTTCCAGAGTCAGCACAGTGACCTGCGTATTGACGGTCAGGTCGAGGATCTCGCGGGGGCCCTCGAAGCAGAGGGAGACAAGATCGATATCCAGGGCCTTCCCTGCCCGGTCGAATATTTCCCGCACTGATTCAAACGTGTCGTACAGGTCCTTGCCCATGCCGACGAATTGGGATCCCTGGCCTGTGAAAACAATGCCCAGTTTGCTCATGCTCTAACCGATCATTTTTCAAGGACGTAAGAGCCCGGCGCTTTCTCAATGGGCGGGTATGCCCTGCCACCAATGGGAGGGGGCTTGCCCGCCGGCAGGTTTCTCTCGGAAAGCCATTTCATCCAGTCCGGCCACCAGGAGCCTTTCTGTTCCTGCTGCCTATTCAGCCACGCATCCGGTTCGGAGTTCCCGTCTGCTTCTCCTGCCCAGAATTTTTTCCCGGATCTTTCGAAAGGTGGATTGACAATGCCGGCAATGTGTCCTTCGCTTGCGAGGACATACCTTACAGGACCTTTTACGAGACCGCACGTGTGAAACGTGCTTTTCCACGGGCAGATGTGATCCTGCTGGGCGCCGACAACGTATAGAGGCTGCTCGATACAGCCGAGGTCCATGAGAAGCTTTCCGAGTCTGAGGCTGTTCTTTTTTGCCAGGCGATTATTCACATAGAACTCCCTAAGGAAGAAGGAACACATTGCCTGCGGCAGACGCGTACAATCGTTATTCCAGTAAAGTACGTCGGATTTGGGAGGGGCTCCTCCATAAAGATAATTATGAACATAATTTCGCCATATCAGGCTCTCCGAGCGAAGCATCCGGAAGGTCAGGGCCATATAAACTCCGTCCAGATATCCGTTATCCATCATCAGTTCTTCAATGGAGCCGATGGTTTCCTGGTTTATAACGAAGCCCAGATCTCCTGGTTCGCTGAAATCCGTCAAGGTCGCGAAAAGCGTCCAGTCTGCGACGGGGACCCCCCCGGGTTTCGCGTTGAGCCAGGCCATGGAGGCCGCCAGGGCCGTACCACCTATGCAAAAACCTGCTGCATGGACCGGTTTGCCTCTGCAGATCTTACGTGCAACGTAAATGGCTTTCAGGACCCCTTTGAACATGTAATCCTCAAAAGAGACGTTCCTCATTTCTGAAGATGGATTTCTCCAGCTTGTAATGAAAACGGTATAGCCCTGATTGACAAGATACCGGACGAAACTGGCCTGATCATTCAAATCGAAAATGTAATATTTATTGATCCAGGGCTGGATCATGACAATCGGCATGGCGTAAGTGGTTTTAGTCGTGGGCGCGTACTGAATCAGTTCCATCAGTTCATTGCGGAATACAACGTACCCTGGTGTCGTCGCTATATTCCTGCCGATTGTGAATGCCCGGTCATCCGTGATTTTCATCAAAGGATCGCCCCGGAGCACGTCCTCCAGCCAGTTTTTAAAGCCGTTTTTCAGGCTCTCTCCCTCGGTGCTGATGAATCTCTGTACGGCACCGGGATTCATCCACAGGAAATTGGACGGCTCCAGAGAATTCATGTATTGCGTCATCCAGAAAATGATTCCCTGTTTTTCTTTTTCTTCCAGAAACGCCGCCTCCTGGATGAAATTCTTCAGCCAGCATCCGTAAATAGAATAGTACTTACGGAATAAGCGCGACTGGCCCCTGACGAAATGCAAAAAGATCTCCTGCTGATTTTTTTCCTGCGACGGATTGTTTTCTTCCAGCGATTGCCTGTTCAGTTCTTCGGTGTTCGCGTCCCGAAGAGCCGAAATCAGGTTTTTGAAGCGATCTCTCAATTCATCGGGCCTCTGCGCCCAGAATAAATATAATTTCCAGAAAGAACTCAGCAGTCCGTACACGTTCGTCTCCCGAATGGAAACACGGGGCCCGCATCAGGATGCAAGCCTCTGCCGCGGCGTGGTTTCGATGTATACAATAAGGTCGCCGATTCTTGTTTCCGCGTTCAAGATTTCCAGAGGGATGGATATCTGGAAAGCCTCTTCCAGAAAAGTCTGCAGGTTGATAGCATTCAAAGAATCCCAATCAGGAATTTCGCCCAGACAAGTATCTGTATTGAGGTTTGCAATGTCAAAATCAGGGAAAATCTGCTCTACGCCTTCTACAATCTTTTTCAGAATCATCGGATCCTCCTTCTTTCAAATGCGGATAAGATTTGCACCCCAGGAAAGCCCTCCCCCGAAGGCGACGGTCGCGACTATGTCCCCTTCGACAACGAAGCCTTCGGAAATGGCTTCGTCCAGGGCAATGAGGACAGAGGCGCTGGCTGTATTTCCATAACGGTGGACGTTTATATAGAAGCGATCTTTCGAAATTCCGATAAGTTCAGCGATTCTGTGTATAATGTTTACGTTTGCCTGATGACAAATGAAGCACTTGATGCTTTCAATAGGAACGCCTGCCTCGTCGATCAGGCGGAAAATGATCTTCGGCGCCTTGTCGATGGTGAAAGAAAAAACATCCGGGCCCTTCATTCTAAAAAATGCCGAGCGGGGATTTTTCATTTTTTCAAAAGGAAGCATGGTTCCTCCACCGGGCACGCAGACCGTATCGCTCTTGCTTCCGTCTGTTTCGAGACAAGAATGCAATACTCCCCTGATTGTACTGTTTTTCGCATGGAACAAGATTGCGCCGGCCCCGTCCCCGAAAAAGGGGTATGTTGAAAAATCGGTTTTATTCAGGATTCTCGAGTAAACTTCCGAGGCAATGAAGAGAATATTTTCGTATTTCCCGGATCTTATAAATGAGTCGGCAATGCTGATGCCGAATGTGCTTCCGGAGCAAACCGAGTTGATATCAACGGCAAAGGCTTTTTTTGCGCCCAGGATATGCTGTACCCGCGTCGCCGTCGCCGGCTGCATGCGGTCTGGAGAGGAAGTGGAAACAATGATGCCCTGGATCTGTTCGGGAGAGAAATCTATTTTGTTCAGGCAGGCGATAGCTGCTTTGACGGCGAGATCGGATGTACACTCATTATCTGCGGCTACTCTCCTGGCGAGAACGCCTGTCTTTTTTTCAATGAGTATCCTGGCCTCTTCAGTGATCTGGTCAAGATCCGAATTCTTGATCTCTTTTAAAGGCAGATATCTGCCAGTCGAGGAGATGACCGCATTTTTCATCTTCAGTACCTCGGATTTTCACCAGCACAAATTCCAATTCTATCTTCAACAGCCTGCTTGAAACAGGATGGTTATTTCAGGATTTCTTGCACGGTACCGAATGATTCAATAATCCGGTCATTTACGTATGATCTGCACTTTTCTAAAAAACTTTAATGAAAAAAATACTGAGAAAACTACACCGAGCCAGGGTCAAAAAACCGTCAGAGTTACTTTTTTTGACGTTTTCTTTAGTTCTCGTCCGGTAACGGCGGTCCCGGATTTTTTCCGATGTTGTGAATTTATATTGAATACGGGATACTTTGTTTTTAAAGCAACCGCGTGGAATTATCATGAATACGCAAAACTTGCAAACAACATGCCATGGTCGGGAGTATATGCCGGAATTGTCCGTGTCGAGCTGCTAAAGGAAACACTCTTAAAAAACGGCCCTGAACCAGGCAATCGCCTGATGCAAATCGTGAATCCCCGCCTTTGGAGAATTTTCCGGATTCATGGATGATTCTTCACCGGCATGCGGGCGGGAGTTGCCCATGTGGAAGGTTCCTTGTGCCAGCCTGCCCGGTCATTCCTGATCGGAGGAGGTCGGTTCCTCAACCCCCACGGCTGATTGCTCCATAGCCGGTCCCAGATAGCAGTTCAAAAAAGTGGTCGTATAAAATGTAAGCAGGAAGACGATCAGGCTGAAGATGATCAGGCCGATACATTTGAGAAATTTCCCCATGTCCTTTCTCTCTCCAGATATTATAGTATTGTAAAATTAATAAACCGTATTGATGAAGCAGGCTATGGGGGGAATTCTGATTTGCCGGCTCGAAAAACCTTAGAATGGCGCTGAAGGGAAATCCGCGTGGCAATTCCGGAGATTACGTGATATAAAACCGCAATTCAGGAATTCAGGGGCAGACGTTTACGGAGGGAGAAAAAATGCTGGAGATCAGGGATTCTGTTGCGGTTATTACAGGGGGAGGCGGCGGAATCGGCCTTGAAATTGCCAGATACTGGGTAAAGAACGGCGGCAAAGTGGTTATCGCTGATATACTGCCGAACCTGGTGGAGCAAGCACAAAGAGAACTGGCGGCGCTGGACGGAGATGTAGTGAGCGTGGTCTGCAATGTTACAAGCGAAGAGGATTGTGCCAGGCTGGCTGATACGGCGATGGATAAATTCGGAAAGATCAATCTGGTGGCTCCTTTTGCCGGCATCATCAAGGATGGACTCTTGATAGCCGCGGACAAGACGGGAAAAGTATTGAAAAAAATGAGTCTGGACCAGTGGAAAGCGGTCATCGATATCAATCTGACCGGGGTTTTCCTGACTGTGCGGGAATGTCTCGAACGCATGATCACCAACAATTGCAAGGGTCTCATCTGTCTCGTTTCCTCGACGGGCTCCCTGGGGACTGCGGGACAGCTCAATTATTCCTCTTCCAAAGCGGCGATGTCCGTGTTTCCGAAGGTTATTACGGCGGAATTGTTCCGGCGTGGGTTTTCGGAAAAGATCCGCTGCGTGGCCGTTGCGCCAGGTTACGTAGGCACAGCCATGGTGAAAGGCATGAATCAGGATGCCCTGAAAAAGATTTTAGCCGACATCCCCATCGGCCGTCTGATCGAGCCCGAGGAGGTCGCCTCTCTTGTGGGCGAGCTGTACCGCAATGAGGCGATAGCCGCAGACGTGTTCTTCATCCATGGAGGACTGCGCCTTGGCTCGAGAGGTTGATACGGGACGATTTCCTTTCCTGTTTTGATCTGAACGGATTATCGATCGCCCGCACCTGTTTTCTCCAGCTTTGCCGCCCTTACACCGATAAGACGCACCCTCTTCTTGATATCGACCCTTTTCAGGCAATGGAAAGCAGCCCTCCGTATTTCCTCTTCAGACGAGGTGGCCAATGGAAGTGTTTTTGCCCGGGTGATGGTTTCGAAATCGCTGAACCTGATCTTGATGGCTACATTTTTTGCCGCGTAGCCAGATTCCTTCATGTCGGCCACAACCTGATGCGTAATCTCCGCCAGATTTCTCGCAATGTCCTGCCAATGGTGAATATCCGTTTGAAAGGTCGTTTCCCTGCTCATTGATTTCGGTTCCCACTCGGTTATGAGGGGGCTCTCGTCAATGCCTCTTGCCGACCGAAAGAGATATGTGCCGTATGACTCGCCGAACCTTTCAATGAGCTCTTCTTCCGAATGCGATGCCAGGTCGGCAATCGTGTGGATACCCATCTCCTTGAGGGCTTCTTCTGTCTTGGGTCCGATACCCTGAAGCTTCCTTGCGGGAAGAGGCCAAATCTTTTTCTCTACATCGCCTTCCTCCAGTATCGTCAGGCCGTCGGGTTTTTGCAGGTCAGAGCCGAGTTTGGCGAGGAGTTTATTGGGCGCGATCCCGATGGAGCAGGTCAGACCTGTTCTCTCGCGGATCTGCCGCTTGATTGATGCGGCGATTTCTCCGGGTGGCCGGTCGATGTCGGACAGGTCCAAAAATGCCTCGTCTATCCCGACATCTTCCATAATAGGGCTGAACTCCCTCAAGATTTCTTTGACTACTGTCGATATCCGGGAATATTCGCGGTAATCGACGGGGAGAAAAACAGCCTGGGGGCAGAGCTTGTGGGCTCTGCGCAGAGGCATGGCAGAGTGGATTCCGTATTTCCTGGCCTCGTAGGAGGCCGTTGATACAACTCCTCTTCTGGTCGGGTTGCCGTCACCGCCGATAATGACCGGCTTGCCGACAAGCTCGGGCCGGCGCTTCTGTTCCACGGCGGCGAAAAAGGCATCCATATCGATGTGAAGTATTTTCCTCATAAAACAAGCAGGTGAAAGGCTGCCCCTCCTTTCCCCAAAATATCTTCATCTACATTACCGTCTGCTCGGCACTCCTGATGTCCTGATTTCGAAGCGCTGCATCTCTTTCCCCCGGGGGCTGAGCGAGCGGGGCATCCGAATGCGGAATCGGGAGCTATAGAAACAGGGGCAATGAGTAATGGAGGTTCAGGTTTGTTGACAGGTTCCGGTGTGAAGCTGCCGGCAGCGGAATATACCTCTTTGAGGCTACGATTTATGGACCTGGTTTTGAAAGCTGGTGTTGCAAGGATGCCTCTATAAATTTAGTAAACAGCGGATGAGGTCTCCTGGGGCTTGACTTGAACTCCGGATGAAACTGGCATCCAAGGAACCAGGGGTGGTTTTGAATCTCGATTATCTCCACCAGTCTTCCGCTGGGAGAGGTTCCGCTGATAAACAATCCCTTTTCAGTGAGCACGTTCCGGTAATCGTTATTAAACTCGTAGCGATGCCGGTGCCTTTCGCTGATCTCCTTTTCACAGTATGCATCGAAGGCAAATGACCGGTTTTCCAACACGCAGGGATAGGCCCCCAGCCGCATGGATCCTCCTTTTTCGGTAATCAACCGCTGTTCGGGAAGAAAATCAATAACCGGGTACGGCGTTTCGGGGTCGAATTCCGAACTGTTGGCCTTTTTCAACTGGCAGACATTCCTGGCGAATTCAATCACCGCGGTCTGCATCCCCAGACAGATGCCGAAATAGGGGACACGGTTTTCCCTGGCATACTCGATCGCCTGGATCATTCCTTCGATTCCCCTGCTGCCGAATCCTCCGGGAACCAGTATCCCGCCTATGTGATCGAACTTGTCTGTTATTCCCTCCCGCTCGATTTTCTCGGAATCCACATAGAATAAGTTCACCCTGCAGTCATTGGGGATGCCGCCATGCAGAAGCGCTTCGTTGAGGCTTTTATAGGAGTCGACCAGGTCCACATATTTGCCGACTATGGCAATGTTCACCTTATGGGAAGGATTCTTGATTTTCTCGACAACTCTCTCCCATTCCCCGAGACGCGGCTGCCCGGTCCAGATATTCAGCAGATTGACGATTTTTTGATCCACCCCTTCCTGGTGGAATACAAGCGGGACTTCATAAATGCAATCCACGTCCTTGGCCGTAAAGACTGCGGCTACCTCTACGTTGCAGAACAGAGAGATCTTGGATTTGATCTCGTTGGACAGGAAATTCTCCGTACGGCAGAGCAGAATATCGGGCTGGATTCCTATTTCCCTCAGAGCTTTGACGCTGTGCTGAGTAGGTTTTGTTTTGACCTCGCCTGCGGTCTTAATGAAAGGGACCCAGGTTAGGTGGATGAATATGGCGTTTTCCTTTCCGACTTCGTTTCGGAACTGCCTTACGGCCTCGAGAAACGGGAGACTTTCTATATCTCCGACCGTCCCGCCGATCTCGACAATGGCGACGTCGAATCCGGCGGCCGCCTTGCGGATATAATCCTTTATTTCATTTGAGATATGGGGGATGACCTGAACCGTTCCTCCAAGGTAGTCCCCTCTCCTTTCTTTCGAGATAACCGAGAAGTAAACCTGACCGGTCGTCAGATTATTTTCTTTTCCCATGCGGGTGCTGGTAAACCGCTCATAGTGTCCAAGATCCAGATCGGTTTCCGCCCCATCGTCGGTCACGAAAACCTCCCCGTGCTGGAAGGGATTCATTGTACCCGGATCAACGTTGATATAAGGATCGAGTTTCTGGTTGGTGACTTTGAGACCGCGACATTCGAGAAGGGTGCCGATGGATGCCGCAGCGAGGCCTTTACCGAGAGATGAAAGAACCCCGCCCGTAATAAAAATGAATTTAGTCCTCATAGAACTCTGCAATGGATACCATACGCCGCAAAATACAAGGCACAGGGTTTCAGGTGTAAACCGATTTCGGAGACCTGAAACCCTGCTCCTCAGTTTGAACAAGCGCATATCAGCACTATTGGGCCAAAAAGTCAAGAAGGCGTCATCTTATTCCCATTCAATGGTGCTGGGCGGCTTTGTACTGATATCGTAAACGACGCGGTTGACTCCTTTTACCTCATTGACTATCCTGCTGGAGATCCTCTCCAGGATTTCGTACGGGATTTTTACCCAGTCGGCCGTCATTCCGTCGATACTGGTTATTGCGCGCACGGCGATTACATTTTCATAAGTCCTGCCGTCTCCCATGACGCCGACGCTTTTTACAGGCAGGAGAACGGCGAACTCCTGCCAGACGTCGTTGAAAAGACCCGCATCCCGGATTTCTTCCCGCACAATGGCGTCTGCTTTCCTGACTGTTTCGATATTCTTTTTTGTGACCCTTCCCAGAATCCGGACCGCGAGGCCGGGACCGGGGAAGGGATGCCTACCGACAATGGATTCGGGCAGTCCTAACTCTCTTCCCAGATCGCGGACTTCGTCTTTGAAGAGGACCCGCAACGGTTCCACCAGGTCCATGTTGAGCTTCTCGGGGAGACCTCCTACATTGTGATGGCTCTTGATCACGGCCGAAGGCCCGCCGAAAGAAGAAGTGCTCTCAATCACGTCGGGATAAAGAGTCCCCTGAGCAAGGAATTTAATGCGACCCAGTTTTCCGGCTTCTTCCTCGAAAATCCGGATGAATTCATTTCCAATGATTTTTCTTTTCTGTTCCGGATCGGTAACGCCTCTGAGCTTCCTCAGAAAACGCTCTCTGGCGTGGATGATCCTGAAATTCATGTGGAAAGCGTCCCGGAAAGTCGCCACCACCTCTTCGGCTTCACCCTCGCGCAGGAGGCCATTGTCCACGAATATGGAAATGAGGCGGTCTCCCACGGCCCTGTGGAGGAGGACGGCGAGGACGGAAGAATCCACTCCGCCGCTCAGAGCGCACAGTACCCTTTCGTTTCCGATCTGCCGTCTCAATTTCGCAACGGTGTCGTCGATAAAAGAGCCCATGGTCCAGTCGGGCCGGCAACCCGCAATCTGAAAAAGGAAGTTCCGGAGTATGGCGACACCGTTAATCGTGTGGGTTACTTCCGGGTGGAATTGAACGCCGTAAAAGTTTTTTTGCCTGTTTTCCATAGCGGCGCATGAACAGTTCGGCGTAGAGCCCAGAATGTCAAATCCGGCCGGAAGCTCGGCAATCCGGTCCCCATGGCTCATCCATATCCGCTGTTTTTCCTGGAGTCCGGAAAAAAGCAGGGATTTTTTCCCCTTCGGGGAGATGGTCAACTCAGCTTTCCCATATTCTCTCAAAGGGGACGAGATTACTTTCCCGCCCAGCCGGTGTGCCATGAGCTGCATTCCGTAACAGATTCCCAGTACCGGCAGGCCTATGTCGAAAAGCCGGGGATGGCTCAGGGGGACCCCTTTATCGAAGATGCTTGCCGGGCCACCGGAAAGAATAATCGCCCTTGCGCCTTTTGCGGCGAGTTCTTCCGGAGATATGTCGTGGCGCAGGATTTCGCAGTAAACGTGGCATTCGCGCACGCGCCGTGCGATCAGCTGGTTGTATTGCGATCCGAAATCAAGAATGGCAATCATGTTTTTTCGGTCATTTCGTGTCCAGGGTCTTCCTGATTTTTGTGGCTATAAACTCCACGGATTCTCCTAAAAGGATCCCTATCGGCAATCGATCCAGGAAAGAGTCGTCCCAAGGGAGGTTGTATTCGTTGAGCATATTCCTGATGTCGTTGTACTTGTCTCCGAGGCACTCCCGTTTGTCTTTCAGGCCGAGATTTTCATTGAATTCAACATGCGTGAGCAGAAGATTCCGGACGCCGGGTTTTTCCTTTAAAAGCGGTATGATGACCACGGGCGCAGAATCGGATTTTCCGTAGCCGACGTAGAGATTACCTGTTCGCACAATCGTCTTTTTTGTGCCCATGAGCGTCCCGGATGTTTCCACCCTGGATTTCATCTGCAGCGAGACGCCTCCTCTTTTCCTGATCGAAATCGTAGAAGTATCCGCGGGCTCTCCCTCTTCGCCCAGATTATTTATATCATAAACCGTATATCCTTTAATACAGGATATTGCCTTCTGTATTCTGCTTAGCGCCATGATATTTCTGCCAGCCAGGTTCCTTGCCGAAAAATCAAGCTGGTTCAGGAGTTCAAAGAGGATACCCCTCAGCAACTCCTCCTTTCTGCTGGTACCTACGGTGACGGTCTTCGCCTGGTGGCGGATAGCGTCAATGGGGCGGGAGAGTTCATCAATCGCATGGCCGAGGGATACATTCAGCAGATCAAGCGGCGAACCGCCCCTGCCTTTGAAGTCTATCCAGAACTCTTCGAGAGGAAGCTTTCCCACGGCGTACTTCAGGAGAAGAGCTATGTCTGATATGGTCGTGACATTCGTAAGGGAAAAGGCGCCGCGCTGGAGCGATTGATTGAACTTTACCGAAAATTCATCTACGATCCGATGGAGATCCTTGTCGGCGATACGCTCGTAAATGGAGAAGTTCCTTTTATCGTGCTTGATCATTTCCATATTCAGGCGGTTCCTGAATTCCTGGAAGAACAAAGCATCTTCATCGATGTGGCAGGCGGCGTGATACCCCCAGAGGTGGCCCGCTACAGTGTTGAGAATCACAGGAGCCGGCATCGCCGCCCGTGGCAGCGTAATTACGGAATCGGCTATGCCGTTGAACCGGTTTTCCCCCTCATCGGCGAAAACGACGATAGATGCCTTGTGTGCCTTGAATATGGCTACGTCTTTCACGATATCGCCGACAACGACTTCTGGATTTCCGGCCGCACAGACGATGATCAGCGGCTCCGAAGACAGGTCAATATGCTTTTTGTCCTCGACGACATCGGAAGAGATGGTCTTATAACACAATTCACTTAACTTGATTCTGACTTCATCGGCGGCGGCCTTGTTCGGTCCGCTTCCCACGACGGCCCAGTATTTCTTATTCTTGGCGACTTTGTGGACGGAATCGCGTATCTCCGCGCTCTTCTCCATAACCCTGCTCATCAGTCCGGGAACCTGTTCGAGCAGAGCCAGCTCCGCGGCTATCGCCTCATCCGGCATGACTTTCATTGTTTTGGCCAGGCAGAGCCCCAGGATGTGGCCGGCAACGATCTGGGAATAAAAGGCTTTTGTCGATGCGACCGACATCTCTATATCCCTTCCATCACTGGTGTAAAAGACCCCGTTTGCCTTGTGAGTAATATCGGACTGCCTTCTGTTTACAATGGCGATAATGGTCGCCCCTCGTTCGGCTGCCATGGAAACGGCCCGGTTTGTGTCGGTCGTCGTGCCGGACTGGGTTACGGCAATGACGAGCGTGGCTTTCAGATCGTGGTCAAGGGAAAAGCCGCTGAGCTCAGAAGCCCTCTTCGCTTCGATGTGGATCGGGGTGTTTTTCATGTAGCGGGTCAGTCCGTCTGCAATGGCGGCGCCTGCGACTGCGGCAGTCCCGTGGCCGATGATCACGATATTGCGAATATCGCCTCGGGCAAAGGATTTTTTAAATTTTTTCGGCAGAATATCCTCTCCCAGATTAAATATGACCTCTCTTTTTGAGGTGATCCGGTATTTGCCTCGCAGAGTCTTTCTCACAGAGAGAGATGATTCGGAGATTTCTTTCAGGAAGAAGTGCGGGTAAGCTCCGCGGTCGATATCCCTGGTCGTAATTTCCGCTTTCCGGATGTCTTCTTCGTGAATTTCAAGAGGTATCCCATCATAGTGGAATCCACTGATTCCGGAAAGTCCTCCCTTCGATTCCTGATCGAGGATCAATATCTGCCCGTTGGAGTTGCCGGCCGGTGAGCATTTTTCCCCGTCCATCTTGATGAAATAAGGGGTCTCCTCGACCAGTCCGTAAAGCTCAGAAGAAAAGATGTACTGGTCTTCGCACAGTCCGACGTATATGGATTGACCACTTCCCTTCAGCGCCAGGAAGGTTTTCCCGGGTTCCAGGTTGCTCTGCATGGCAATCGCGTGAGAGCCTTCAAAGTCGTTGAGGGATCGTCTGAAGGATTCTGTCAGATCCAGACCCTCCATAAGATATTTTTCTATCTGCAGAGGGATGATTTTAGTGTCTGTGGTCAGTTCAGGGGCGATGAGGAGGGTATTCCCAGGCTCGAGAGAATCCCGCAAATCCTGGTAGTTGTCGATATCGCCGTTCAGCACGACATGAATGCACCAGTTCCCCTCGCCATAATAGGGATAATTCTTGACTGCCTGAGGAATCTGCAAGACAGGCGGACTCAGGAGTGATGCCGGAATTGCGCACATGCCTGACGGCGGTATGATGGGGCCCCGCTGTGCCTGATGGGCCAGAGTATAATTATTGACCGGATGGCAGTTTTCTTCTGTAATGGAGCCTACGGATGCCCATCTCGTATGGGCGATGCATACATTCAGAGCGGCGGGGGCGTTGGCAAAAAAGAAGAAAATCGGGTCCTGGCTGATGGTCTTTCTCAGCTCCCGGACATTTCTCCCCAGCTCTCCTATAATGGAGGCGGTCTTATATGTGAATGATACAAAGACTTCCTTACCCGGGATGCCGGTATTCGAGAAATGAATAGAACCTTCTATAAGATCACCGTTATTTGTCCTGTTGAGGAAAACCTCGAAAAGGCCCTTCTCCTGGAGGGATTTACAAATCCCGTCGAGATGTCCGGGGTTGGCCAGGGTGAAGGAGATTTGAATTCCCGCCGAATCTCTCCCGCGGACCTCAAGCCTGTCGAGACAATTAAGAAGAAAATTGAGCTGTCTCAATTTCCTGAAGCCGTCGTGGGAAATATTCCTGCCGCCCGACAGAACCCTGATCTTTTCTATATTGGACAGAAAATCCTTTTCCAGACCCCACAGAATGTCCTTCAGCAGGATGAGCCTGCTGTTGATCGTCTCGAGTTCATCGGTGTGGAAGTGGTCGGCGTTCTCCTCGAGCAGTTTTTCTTCGACCAGAAGAAAGGTTTTCATTTTATCCACGAGGTCGCTCAACTCAAGCGCTTTCCCCGTATCGAAAAAAATGTTCCGGAACTGGGAATCGGTCTTCAGGGAGAGGATGTTCTTTTCCATTTCCTCCAGAACATCCCTGCTTTCAAGGTAATTTTCCGGAGAAATAGTTCCGGAAAGAACCTTCTTCAGGTATTTTGTGTTGATCTTTTGGAATCCGCGGGAGAGCCGCTCGACGGGATCCATGTCCGCAAGCGCGATATCCCTCTTTTTGATTTTCATGATTCCGGCCAGACCGCAGAAGAGTAAATTGCGCAGCACCGGGAAGAGGATAATGGATCCAGGGGGGACGCCGCACGGATCGCGCCCGATGACGATTCTGTAATTCAAAACAGCCATAATGCGGTTATGAAGGGATGCCCACATGATCTACCTGTCGTGTTTCTTGAATGAGGGAATCACAGCCATCGCCCTGTCAGTTACGTCGTCTACGACGGATTGGAGCCAAGTTGTTCCCCGGGATTTCGTTTTTTCATCCGTGTTCCGTATGGCGGATATGTAATCCATGCCTTTCCCGGCCAGACTGCGGAGGCGCTCAACAAAGAAATCCCGTTCCGCGGCGCCCGCGCCGCCGCAGGTTTCCGTAAAACATGCCTTGAGGGCCGGCCAGCGTTCATGAAGTTCCCGTTTCTTTTTTACAAGAGCCTTACGGCTTGCTCCCCTCATGGTCTTTTCAGCGATGCGCGCCGAGACCGGCATATTTTCAGAAAGGACCTGAAACCTTTTCAGCCTTTCGTCGACGGCCGCCTGGATCTTTTCCATCGCCGCCTGATACAGTTCCAGGCCGAACTCCCTGCGTTGAAAAAAAAGCAGTCTGACATGCGAGTACCATTGGCCGAGTGCTATGAGATTGGCCAGATACAGGATATTGTTGGAAACCCTTCTGTCTATATCAGCGTAAAATCCCGGCAGAAAATCCCTTTCTCCGCGTGTTTTCTCCTTGCCCAGGAGCTTGCCTCCTGCAGGGTGATCACCCCTTACGATTGTGCCGGCGGCTGTCACTGTACCGAAACCGATTCTGGCGGGTCCGACGAGGCCTCCCTGCCCGCCGAGAAAAATCGGCGGCTGATTCAGCATGACTCCCCTCGGGACATCCCCGATCAGAGATGGAGTGGCCTTGTCCTGGTTGGGTGTATAGTTGAAATGGATGAAAGAGCTCCCAACCTCGCTGTGGTCGTTCCGGCTCGTGCCTCCGGCCATAAGACAATCACAGAAATTTATCAGACTGCCGAGCGTAACGAAAGGAAAAAGAATCGTCTGCTTGAGCCCGACGAAATGATTTCCGCCGGCCTCCTCTTCAATAATGCAGGTTTCCCTTACCTGGGCGCCCGATCCCATGCCCGACCTATCCAAAAAAATAGAACCGTAGAAAAATCCGCCACGAAGGTCCACACCCTGTCCGAGCTGGCAATCGATGAGAGTAACCGGCGATTCATAACCGAGCCTTGAATGGGACGACAGAACCGTCTTCTCTCCAAGGATCCTTGTGCCCGGGTAAAGAACAACCCCCTGTCCGGAAATCTTTTCTATATTGACCTCTTCGGCGATTTGCACAGACGAGGGATCGGGGATCTTTACCCCTTTTTTGAGCAATCTTACTACCTTCTCACGAAATCCGGATTCCGCTTTCATAAATTCGCACTTTTAGACCGGGGAATGAAAAAGGCAAATGAGAAAACAGTCCTGAGTCTTCGAAAACCTTCGGACTAAACCTGAAGACAAAGCCCGAGGCGCAGATGGGCGTTTTTCAATAACCTGTTTATTGATGGAGGTTATCACCGGGAAAAGTCGATTGTCAAGCAACAATCCTTTACACACGGCCCCGGATTTTCGCCCACAGGATGGCGGCATATTCATAAAAAGCCGTCTCGGATTTTGCTAAACTTTCCGTGGCGAGGAAAGCGCCCCCGGGATGTATGGTGCCCTGGCTGCGTTTAACTGTATAACCGGCCGGGGCGGGCAGCGGCGACACGCCTGATTTTTTGAAAAGGGCCATCGCGCGCGGCATGTGAGAGGCCGAAGTGACCAGAATAAAAGTATCACGCCCCACGATAGAGGGGATGATTTTTGCCTGGTCCTCAGTATTTCTTGATTTAGCTTCTAGGACTATATCTTCCGGGTTGATCCCAAGTGTACGGGCCACGCTGGCCATCACTTCTGCTTCCGATGCAGGATCAAATATTTTTCCCCCGGACAGAAGGAGCTTGCAACCGGGTAATTCCCTGTAAATCCTGACAGCCTCAATGAGACGAAGAGTCGCCGTATCCGAAAGTTGGCTCGTCGCGGGAAGATACGGATCGGATACGTGACCGGCTCCAAGGACAACGATCCACTTAATAGTGGACTTTCCTGCCATCTCGGAAACATTCAGCGGCGTATAGCGGTATTCCAGGCTACCCACAAGATGATCCGAAACAACCTCAAAACTCAAGGCGGCCAGAATAAGGATTCCGGCAAGTACAATTAATCGTCCCACTTTCTGTCTTTTTCTGGACCAGAGTAAAATGGATCCCAGGATCAGGATCATGATACATAAAGATAACGGCAGGAGTAAGGGGATAAGAATTTTCCTGAAGAGAAACATATGGTACCTCTATATTCGTAATTGACAGGTTATGATTTCTTCGCATGCTCCTTGAGGGCCTTCTCCCGGAGCTTTCGCCACTTTTCCATCCTTTCCTTGATGATTTTTTCATAGCCGCGGCCGGTCGGCTCATAATAGTTGCGGCCTCTGAGCTTTTCGGGCAAATATTGCTGTTCAGGGGTATAAGCGTTTTCAAAATCATGTGCATATTTGTAATTCCGTCCGTATCCTATCTCCTGCATCAGCTTTGTGGGAGCGTTTCTGATATGGAGAGGAACCGGAAGGGAGCCGGTCTCTCTGATATCCTTTTTGACTCTTCCGGCTGCACAATAAAGGGCATTGCTCTTGGGAGCCGTGGCGAGATACACGGCGGCTTGCGCCAGGGCAAGATCGCCCTCCGGGAGTCCTACGAACTGAAAGGCCTGCATGGCTGAAACGGCCACGACCAGGGCATGGGGATCGGCGTTTCCCGTGTCTTCCGAAGCGAACCGCACCATGCGGCGTGCGATGTAAAGCGGGTCTTCGCCTGCCTCAAGCATGCGGGCCAGCCAGTAAAGAGCGGCATCCGGGTCGCTTCCCCTCAGACTCTTGTGGAATGCGGATATCAAGTTGTAGTGTTCCTCGCCGTTCTTGTCGTATTGGAGGGCCTTTCTCTGCAGGGCCTTTTCCACAATTTCGCGGGTGATCATTGCGCCTTTGCCGTCTTTCTCTTGAACGAGAGAGGCCGCCGCCTCGAGATTGTTCAATGCTGAGCGGGCATCGCCGTCGGCTGCCCATATCATGTGTTCCATTGCCTCCGGGCTTACCGCAAGCGACAACCGGCCCAATCCTCTTTCCGGGTCTTCCAGGGCCCGCTTCAAAATGATCGATAGCTCTTCTTCCGAGTATGGATTCAGGATCATGACCCGTGATCGAGAAAGAAGAGGCGCTATGACTTCGAAAGAAGGGTTTTCCGTTGTCGCCCCTATCAGAGTGATCAAGCCGCTTTCGACGTGAGGCAGAAACGCGTCCTGCTGGGCCTTGTTGAAGCGATGGATTTCATCCACAAAAAGGATAGTCTTTTTACCCTGGCGTAATTGAGAGCGGGCTTCTTCGATAACCCCCCTGATTTCCCTGACGCCGGAAAGTACTGCGGAAAAAGTTTCGAAATGGGACTTGGTTTCAAAAGAAATGAGCCTGGCCAGAGTAGTTTTTCCCGATCCGGGCGGTCCCCAAAGTATCATTGAAAAAAGCCTGTCTTCCTCGATTGCCCTGCGCAGAAGACTACCCGGGGCAAGGAGATGGGATTGACCTACGAATTCCGCAAGCGTCCGTGGGCGCATTCGATCGGCCAGAGGACGTTCCATGTTTTCCTTGGTATCAGAATCGAACAGCTTCATTTTTTTTCAGGCATCGGGCAAATGCAACACTCAAAGTTAAGCTGAAAGCGAAATCGCCCAGGCGATTTCGCAAATAAAGCGGTTTTCAGCAACTTCTAATGCCTTTTTGATTACCACACCGGGAGAATACAGGCAAGAGGGGGCGCAAATCGGAAACGGTGAAAAAGGTAAAGAAGATTGTACAAAAATAAGATATAAGGGCCGGGTAGCATGACCCGGCCCCATCGGATCCGGCAGTGAGCGTATTGTTTCAACGCTCTTTTTGAGAATCTTGATTCCTGATCCTTTTATGGCTTCGGATGGCCTTCTATCGCCTTCAATGCCCTCCGGATTTCCTCTTCCGGAAGATCATGAACCTCGAGTTTCCCGGCAAGGTAAGCATCGTATGCGGCGAGATCGATAATGCCGTGCCCGCTCCAGTTGAAGAGGATGACCTTTTCTTTACCCTCCTCTTTTGCTCTTCTGGCCTCCTCAACAACGGCCGCTATTGCATGGTTGGTTTCCGGGGCCGGAATGAAACCTTCCGATCGCGCCCACTTTACTCCCGCGTCAAAAGTATCAAGCTGATTGTATGCACGGGCCTCGATTAGCCCCTCCTTGCGCAAGTGGCTGACGATAGGGGCCATGCCGTGATACCTGAGGCCGCCAGCATGGATGGGCTCGGGCACAAAATCGTGACCGAGGGTATACATGGCGAGAAGAGGCGTTGTCTTGGCGAGGTCGCCGAAATCATAAGCGAAAGGTCCCTTGGTGATCGTTGGGCATGAACTGGGTTCGGATGCAACAATGCGGACTTTCTTTCCGTTAATCTTGTCACGCACAAAAGGCAGACTGATCCCCGCGAAATTGCTTCCGCCCCCGGCGCACCCGATTACTACGTCGGGATAAACGCCGATTTTTTTCATTTGCTTTTGTGCCTCCAGCCCGATAATCGTCTGATGAAGCAGTACGTGGTTCAGTACGCTGCCGAGAGAATAGCGGGACTCCTTGTTGGTCAGGGCATCTTCGATAGCTTCGCTGATTGCTATGCCGAGACTTCCGGGTGAATCCGGCATTTCCGCAAGAACTTTTCTTCCCGCAGCCGTTTTGTCACTGGGGCTGGATATGCAATTCGCTCCCCAGGTTTGCATCATCAGCCGACGGTAAGGCTTTTGCTCGTAGCTGACCCGGACCATGAAAACCCTGCATTCAAGGCCGAACATGTGGCAGGCCATGCTCAGGGCGCTTCCCCATTGCCCCGCTCCCGTTTCTGTGGAGAGTCGTTTTATACCCGCTTTCTTATTGTAATAGGCCTGGGCGACTGCCGTATTGGGTTTGTGGGAACCGGGAGGGCTGACACCTTCGTTCTTGTAATAGATCCTGACGGGCGCGTTCAGGAGCTTTTCGAAATTTCGGGCCCTGCACAGAGGAGTGGGTCTCCATAAGAGATATTTTTCGAGTATCTCTTCCGGAATATCGATCCATCTTTCAGGACTCACTTCCTGTTCAATGAGATTCATCGGGAATATCGGGGCCAGATCATCAGGTCCGACCGGTCTTCCTGTTGCCGGATGAAGCGGAGGACTCATGGGAGTGGGCATATCGGGCAAAATATTGTACCATTGTCTTGGAATCTCATTATCATCCAGCATGATCTTGATCTGTTCCATAATTTTTTCCTCCTTTTTTTAAATAGACTTGGACACCGGACTCCAGGCATTAACGTCTATTGAAAATGTCCGGATGCGAGGCGTTCTCAAAATTCTTCACACTTTCACTGCTCTTCAAAGCACAATCGGCTGCAGCGAACCGGTGGGCATTTTCAACAGCCTGGCTGCTGTTTACGGTGCGGGGTGCGTTCCCGCTTGCCGAATAAATAAAAAGAGAGCCACGGAAATCCCATGGCTCTCTTTGAAAAATTCCCGGCAAGCCATGGGAGAATCATCCTTCGCCCAGGGCTTACCATTGTTTATTATAATGGAGCACCTCCGGGCAGGCCCCTGTCCGCCTGCCACCACCATCCAAGTATCCGCTTTTCGCTTCTGAATAACATTGACATTCTATCCGTAGAACGTGGTGCGTTCATAACATATTGATTATAGAAGTGTCAAGACAAAAATATGCGTTGCCTTAAGCCTTTAGCCATTGGCCTTCAGCGAAGCTGAAACAGGTCTTTCATGAAAACTATCTTGTGGTCGTTATCATTATAGAAATGTGGAATGCAGGCAACTTGCCGGTAACCGTGCTTCCTGTAAAAGGCACGGGTATTCTTATAAGCTTCTCTTCCCGATGTGTCCACATAAAGAAACCTGCCTCCGCTTTTCCTGATCTCTTTCTCCGCCTCGCTGAGCAGAAAGCCGCCGAGCCCTTTGCCGCACAGATCCTTGCGGACGGCAATCCAGTATAGATCATAACGCTTATCCGTCATGGCAATGGGGCCGTAGCAGAGGTATCCGACTGTACGGTCTTCCACATCGAGGAAAATGAAAGAATACCAACTCTCATCCGCTCCGCTTTCCAGATAATCATCAAAGAGCTCTACCGCGACATCGATTTCACAGGGGTAGAAAATATTCGATGAAAGCAGGATTTCGCGAATACTTGAGCGGTCTCCGCAGACCGGTTCCATTCGCAGCCGAAAGCTATTCGTGCCTGTGGAGGGATTCATTTCGGGTGGTTTCTTCTTCTGATGGCCGCGGCAATGACTTCCCTGACGAAGTCAAGCGAACGGTATCCGGCTTCGTAAGTGGCTCTCATGAAGCCGGATTCGGAAGCAATGCAGGGATTTGTGTTGATTTCGATAATATACAGATTGCCGTGTTCATCGAGCCGCGCATCAACCCTGGCATAGCCCCCAAGGTGAAATAGCTTCCAGCACTTCATGGCGACTTCTTCCATCAATTCAAGAGGGGCCTCTTCCGGATAAAAGACCCTCTGGGTATTTTCATACTCGAAAGCGCCTTCGTTCCATTTGGCCTTGTATCCGACTATCCGCGGTTTGTCCGGCGGCCAGTCTTCAAAGGTAATTTCCGAGATGGGGAGGACCTCGACTGATCCGTCACCATGCTCCAGAAGAGGAATGTTGATTTCCCTGCCTTCGATGTACCTTTCTATAAGGAGAGGCTGGCAGCGGTGCCTTTCGTATAAAAGCGGGAGCATTGAAATCAGCCCCTCTCGGCCGTAATAGATGGAGTCTTCGTCAATACCGATAGAGCCGTCTTCCCAGGAAGGTTTCACAATCCAGGGCGGAGGTATCGTGATCGCCTCGAACGAACCGTCGTACTGCTGCCATTCCGGGGTAGGCAGGTTGTTCGCCTGCAATATGGCTTTTGACAATATTTTATCCGTAGTTGTAAACAGGGCGGGGAAGGGAGCTCCCGTATAAGGAAACCCGCCGGCTTCGAAGATGGATGCAACCATGGGGTAAAATCTGGGATCATCGCTGAGCCCTTCGAAGAGATTAAAGACGGCGTCCGGTGAATATGCTTTCAGTTCATTAATCAGGTCGGATACCGGACAGGCTCCTTCGCCGACGGGGAACGTCTTGAATGAATAATCGAGCCCGCTGAGCGCGGCTGAAACCATTTCCACCTGATCCAGAACGTCGATGGAATCCAGCTTTCCTTCCACGGGTGTGTTATGCACGAGGGCGATTTTCATATCATGAACACTCCCTGAGCCCGTCTTCTGCCAATATCGCTGATTCCTCCGCGTTCTGCCGCCGATTTCAGGATTTCAGACAGTAGACTGCTGTAAGGCATTCCCATTTTGTGACAGAGGATCGGCAGGTCCGAGTGCGTCGGGTGAAGACCCGCGAGGGGATTCATTTCTAGAAAATAAAGCTCTCCATTGTGGTCTGTCTTCAAATCGACTCTTCCGGCGTCCCTGCAGCCGAGCACCCTGTAAGCCGCAAGAGAAATTTTTGAGGCTTCCTGGATGATATTCCGATCCTCCACGAGAATATATTTGACCCGTTCTTCGCAAAATTCCTTATTAAGGTATGAGTAGACAAGAGGTTCCGCACTTTTTAGGAGTTTTACTTCCAATACGCCGACGGCCCTGGCATGATCGCCGCTTCCGAGGATTCCGACCGTAAACTCTCTGCCGGGAAGATATTTTTCCACAATGACAGGCTGCATGTACCTGGCGAGCATTGCAGTGCATCGTTCTTTTAATTCCGTCCGGCTCTTCACAATGGAGTCCGGAGTCACGCCTTTGCCGGTGCCTTCTGCGACGGGTTTTATGAATAAAGGAAAGTCGAGCTCTTTTTGACGGATTGCGTCTTCCAACTCGTTTTGCGACTTCACTGTAAAGAAGTCGGGCGTGGGAATGCCTGAATGCATGACGACCGTTTTTGTCATGGCTTTGTCAAGGCAGAGGGCAAGCGTGAGGGGATCGCTGAATGTGTAGGGAATGTTGTAGGCTTCAAGGACAGCCGGTATCTGGGCCTCGCGGCTCCTTCCGTAGAGCCCCTCGCTTATATTGAATACCAGATCCCAGGTTTCACCTGATGAAAGTCGGTCAACAAGTTCGAAGATGCCCCCGATCCTTATGACCTCGTGTCCTAGACCTGCAAGGGTTTCAGTGATGATGTGAACAGTCTCATCACTGTCGAATTCTGCTGTTTCTTCTTCTGTGAAACCTCGATTTATGTAATCTCTCCTCAGGTCATAGGTGAACCCGATCTTCATGCCTTTTCCTCTTTTAACTTAAGGAGAGGATTCTTCATCCTTCTTCTGTATCTCGGCGTTTCTTCGGGAACGAGGGCCTTGCGGGTTCCTTTGATGAGCTGTGCCGTTCCCCCGTCTTTTCCGTTCATGCCTGATTTTTTCATCAGGCCGAAATCGAGCTCCGACGGATTAAAGTACTTTATGATCATGCCCTCATAGTTTCTCAGGAGCACGTCCTTATCGGTTGCGGACAGAAGATAGAAAGGCTGAAGCGGAATTTTGCCCCCGCCGCCGGGCGCGTCCACGACAAAGGATGGAATACACAGCCCTCCAGTATACCCCCTGAGCATTTCTATGATCTCGATTCCTTTCCAGATGTTTGTTCGGAAATGCTCGACGCCCCGGACGGGGTCACACTGGAACAGGTAATAGGGACGCACCATGATCCTTTGCAATGCGTGACACAGTTCTCTCATGACCTCTATGGAATCATTGATGCCCCGCAAAAGAACGGACTGGTTCGATACAGGAATACCGGCGGTCAAAAACTTGTCGCATGCCTGTTGTGCTTCCGGAGTAACTTCACGCGGATGGTTGAATTGCGTATTCAGCCACAGGGGCCTGTGCGCCGAAAGCATCTTGACCAGGTCGTCAGTAATTCTCATCGGCAAAACCACGGGGACCCGGCTTCCGATCCGGATCACCTCGACATGGGATATCCGTTGAAGCTCGCCGAGGAACCAGTCAAGCACATCTATGTTCATGGTCAGAGGATCACCGCCGGAAACAATGACCTCTCTTACCTCCGGCGTGGCCTGAACGTATTTGACCATGGCTGTCAATTCCTGCTTCGACCGGACTGATTCGCCGCTGTTCCATATTCTCTTTCTTGTACAATGCCGGCAATACATGCTGCATGTATTAGTGACAACGGCGAGGACCCGGTCGGGATACCTGTGGACAAGACCGGGGACCTGCATGTCCTCTTCCTCTTCAAGGGGATCGCGATCTCCCACGATCTGGAATTCCAGTTCCCTGAGGTCCGGGACGCACTGTTTTTTAATCGGATCTTCGGGATTGTACCAGTCTATCAGAGAGAGATAGTAGGGTGTGATGGCGAAATGGAACAGCTTGATAAGGTTTTTATACTTGCTGATTTGATAAGGCTTGATGTTGAGCAGATTGATCAGGTCATCGATGGACCCGAGTCGGTTCGCCATCTGCCATTTCCAGTCGTACCACTGATCGGCTGTTATGCTGGGCCAAAGTTTCTGAATGGCATTTCCCCCTCCGAACAGGCATTCGTCATTCAGCGATGATACCAGACGGGAGGAAACAGCATTGTCGGGAGGTTCGTCTTCCTCCTTGATCAAAACCCTTACTTCCATCTTCCCCTCCTGTGTTGTACGTTTCTTTAGTCTTTCTCTAAAGTCTCAAACACCGCGCCTGGCGATTGCATCTGAAAGTTTGTTTACCGTTTCTCCTTCGCCATCGCACGGAGGGTACGTTGATGAACATGACGAACAACATCATCATGCATATCGTGGACGACAAGGAGCAAAAA
>JBHGBI010000120.1:0-3612 GCA_041946925.1 Syntrophales bacterium
GGTTGAGCAGACTTTTTTTCATGTAGACGAATTCCGCGGCCTGGAAAGGTTCTGCGAGGGACGCCCCTATCACGAGATGACCCAGATCACCCAGCGCATCTGCGGTATCTGTCCTGTGAGCCACCACCTGGCTTCCGCCAAGGCATGCGACGCAATAGACAGGGTTGAGCCGCCGCGGCCGGCAAAGCTTCTCCGGGAACTGCTGCACATGGGACAGATGGTGCAATCGCACGGGATGCACTTTTTTTACCTGGCGGGACCTGACCTGCTCCTCGGTTTCGATGCCGATCCCGCGATAAGGAACGTGGTGGGGATCATCAAGGCGAATCCGGAGCTGGCATTGAAAGCGGTAAACCTGCGCCGTTACGGACAGCAGATCATAGAACGACTCGGGGGAAAGCGCGTTCATCCGAATTTTTCCGTGCCGGGCGGGGTCAACACGCCCCTCAGCCAGAAAGATCACCGGGAAATCGCGGCGGAGCTGAAGACCATGACGGCTGTCGCCGTGGAGGCGATCGGCATTATCAAAGGATGGCTCGACGCAAACAGACATCTTGCCGCCGGGTTCGCATCCTTTCCCTCCAACTACATGGGGCTGGTCAATAAGGAAGGATGCCTCGAGCTTTACGACGGCGACATCCGGATAAAAGACTCGGGCGGGAACCTGCTGGCGCAGTTCAGGCCGGATAATTATCTTGCTTATGTGGCCGAGCACGTGGAACCCTGGTCCTTCCTCAAATATCCCTTCTATCGCAAGTTGGGATGGCCTGGCGGCTTCTACAGGGTCGGCCCGTTGGGAAGACTGAACGTCGTGGACAGGATAGGAACACCCATGGCCGACGAGGAATTCAAGTATTATAAGAGCATCAACGGCGGCAGGCCGGTCGAGGGCTCCCTTTTCTATCATTATGCCAGGATGATCGAACTCCTTTACTGCCTGGAGCGCATAGGCGAGCTGCTGGATGATCCCGACATCCTTTCCAACGACGTCAGGGCCTATCCGTCCGCCAGGCTGCCTGGAGGCGGTGTCGGCGTGATCGAAGCTCCGCGGGGGACGCTTTTCCACGATTACAGCGTGGATGAAAACGGTCAGTTGACCAGGGTCAACCTGATTGTAGCTACCGGGAACAATAACTGGGCGATGAACGTGGCGGCGGGAATGGTCGCTAAGGCTTATGTGAACGGAAACAAGCTTACGGAAGGAATGTTGAACCGGGTGGAAGCGGCTATCCGCTGCTATGATCCGTGCCTGTCGTGCGCCACACACGCAATCGGGCAGATGCCGCTCGATATCAGGCTTATCGCGGCCGACGGCACGCTTCTGGACCGGCTCACACGCTGATAGCATGGATCGCTCCCTGATAATCGGTTTCGGCAATATCGACCGCGCTGACGACGGGGTCGCCTGGCACATAGTCAACTCGTTGCGGCGCCGCCTCGGGGAAAAAAGACTGGACGAAGACAATACAGGCCTGGAGGAACTGGGCTCACATGTGGACAGCGTATTTTTAACCCAGCTGGCGCCGGAACTCATTGATACGCTCGCCGGCTACTGCCGGGTCATCTTCGTGGACGCACACATCGACGAAGGCATGGATGATCTATATTGCAGCTCTGTGCCGCCGGAATCCGCTCCGCCGGTGCTCTCGCATCACGTGACCCCGGCCATGCTTCTGGCGTTGACCTGCGCTCTGCATGGCAGAGCGCCTGCGGGATACCTGGTATCCGTGCGAGGTTATGATTTTGATTTCGGCAGGGGCTTATCCGCGCGCAGCAGGGAGCTTGTGGAACCCGCCGCCTGCAAGATCCTTCAATTGCTCGAAGACAGTTCCCGAAAGGGCGAAACCCTCAGCACTTGTACGGATAAAAGTGGCTGAAACAATATCCACCCGGATCGCTCTGATGCAGTTCCGTATCAGCCATGCATTCTTCGATCATCTTTTTTGAAACCTCTTCATAATCGGGGCGCCCCTCTTCCTCTTTTTTGCACTTCATGCATATGGCTTCATGGTCATAGCAAGACAGAATTCTCGGATCCTGCGGGTTCAGTCCTTTATGACACCTCCGGCATTCTACGGAACAAGACAGCTTCTCTTGCCAGTTGTATGTCATTTTCCTGATCCTCCTTGCGTATTGAAAAGAACGCTTTGCACCGTACACTTCGCTCTTCAAGGGCGAAGCCCGGGTTTAGGAGCTTTTGCCGGTTAATAAAGTAGCACAGTACGAAAGCATTTTCGACTGAAAGAATAACGCTGCTTCAGCCGGGTACGACAACTGCAAAACCGTCGTCGCATTTCATGATGCACCTGATCCGGAAAATTTGAGGCAGAAAGAGGATGCTGTTCCTTATAAAGTTAAAGAAGCTGGTCGAGGAAAAAAAGTGGAGCACTGTTTATTTGCGGGATTCCGCTTTCGCCGAGGCACCCGCAAGCCCTGAGTGAGAAGATTCATGTATAAGAGTCCCGATTTCGTCAATCAGCGGGCAACAGCTTCTTTTTTTTCGATGAAAACCCTTTTTTCTTCCATTACGGACGCCTCTTTCCTGGCCAGGAAAAGAATGGAAACAACTCCGCCCGCAACCGCCATGGCGGCAAACACGTAATAGGCAGAGTTGAATGAATTTGTATATTGGACAATATAGCCGACCAGTGTAGGCGAAAGGACTCCGGCAAACGATCCCCAGCCGAGCATGATTCCGCTTGCCTTTGCCACGTCATCGCGGGGGAACAGCTCCATGGGGACAGCATAGACAATTCCCAGGAATCCCATTATGAAGAAGATGCTGATGCAGAAGCAGGCTATGCACATCTCAAGCGAGGGCGTCATGACTCCATAGGCTGTAAACGGAGCCATCAGGAACAGGCATATCGCCATCAGGGTGCTTCTGGATTTTTTGAAATGATCCGAGAACCAGCCCATTATAAAAGATCCCAGAGCTCCGGCGACCCAGGGGAGCGCCGAAAGGAATCCCGATTTCAATAACGATGATCCCCTCACTTTAACCAGATAGGTAGGCAGCCAGTTCACGTTCGCCCAGAATGCCAGTGTAACGGAAAAATACACGAAGCTCAAAACCCATACCCAGGGGTTTCTCAGGATTTCCCAGACAGTCGAGCCTGATGACAATTTCTCCCCTTCGTGATTCAAAATACTGCTTTCAATTTCATTCAGTTCTTGTGGGGTGATATGCGGGTGCTCTTTAGGATTGTTCCTGATCATCTGCCAGGTTACATAAGCTACAATAAGGCCTATCGCACCGTATATGTAAAAGCAGGGGCGCCAGCCGGTGTTCTCGATAATAATGGCGCTGATTACATTGCCGACTACAACTCCAACCGGCAGGGCGGCCATCCACAACCCGGAAGCAAACCCCCTTTCTTTCGGAGGCGCCCAGATTGTCACAGTTTTGGTCAACGAGGGGATCATCGGCCCCTCGAACATCCCAAATAAAACGCGGATGAGCAGAAGACTTATAAACGACCATGCCAGGCCTGTAAGGGCGACCATCGCCGACCATAACAGTATTATGAGAGTCAATAGTAATCTGGGTTTAAGCCATTCTGTTACAAATCCTCCCACAAAATTCGTTAACATATAGCCCAGAGTAAAGGC
>JBHGBI010000121.1:0-3501 GCA_041946925.1 Syntrophales bacterium
TTTGCGCATCTCGCTGAAAAGATCAAGGCCAGCGTCGGAATCCCCGTCATAGCCGCCAATCGCATCAACGATCCGTTTACGGCCGAAAAGATCCTGGCCGATGGTAAAGCCGACTTCGTCGGGATGGGGCGGGCGCTGCTGGCCGATCCCGAGCTTCCGAACAAAGCGAAGGAAGGCAGAATCGACGAAATTGTACCGTGCCTGGCCTGCTCGAATTGCCTCGCGGAAATTATGGCAACATACAGGGACCGGACAAAACCGGTATCCACTTATTGTACAGTGAATCCAGCGGCGGGAAAGGAAGCGGAATCTGTCCTGAAACGCGCTCAGAAACCGAAGAGGATTTTTGTGATCGGGGCGGGGCCCGCGGGGCTCGAGGCGGCGATGACAGCAGCCTCGAGAGGACACAGCGTTACGCTTTATGAGAAGAAAAACGAGCCGGGAGGGCGTCTTCTCATCGCCGCGATACCGCCGTACAAAGAGGAGATAGGTAACCTGGTGAAAAGCCTGGCTGTACGCGCGAAAAAGGCCGGCGTTGATATAAAGTCGGGAGTCGAAGCAAGCCCGGAGATGATAAAAAAGGAAAACCCCGATGTCCTGATACTGGCGACGGGAGCCGGCCCTCTGATTCCCGGCATACCGGGCATTCAAGGTGCGAATGTCGTGCTGGCGGAGGATGTTCTGACCGGCCGCAAGGCGGTCAGCGGCGCCGTTCTTGTTATCGGCGGCGGGATGGTGGGGTGCGAGACGGCGGAGTTCCTGATCGAGCGGATCAGGGGCGTCACCCGCGTCACTGTTCTCGAGATGCTGGATCGTATGGCGGAAAACGTATCACCCACATATCGGCCATTTTTTCTGGCGAGACTGAAAAAAGCGGGAATCATAATGCGGACAGGGGTAAAAGTAAGTGAAATAATGGATAAAGGCGTGAAAGTCCTTCATAAAGACGGCCAAGAATTCATTGAAGGTGATGCCGTGGTCCTTGCCGTGGGTTTCAAGGCGGACCCCGAATCCGTGAAGCGATTCAAGGGCGCCGTTCCCGATGTCTATCCGATTGGAGATTGTGCCGGGGCCCGGATGATCAAAGAGGCCGTGGAAGAAGGTTTTGCTATCGGACGAAAAGTATAGAATCCACCCGGACTCCCGGTCCCCGGTTTTCTAATTAATGCGGTAAAGCCGCCCGTATTGTGTTACTATTGATTGCGGAAGGCTGACGGCGAAAGGTTTGTACATTCTTTCAGCCCCTCAACTTCTCGGATTTTCTTTAGTGTTTTGAGTCTTAGCCTCCGGCCCGAGGCGAATACACGGATTGGCGTCATGAACGATGAACAGGATAAAAAAGAAATGGAGAGATTTTCTCCCGGCCTGCGCGAGTTGATCGATCTCGGGGAAAGGCAGGGATTCGTAACTTACGAAGACATCCTCCGCCGTTTTCCTGAGGTCGAACGTAATGTTGACGAGGTGGACCGGCTTTACAGCATTTTTGCCGCCCGGAAAATAGACATACTCGATGATCCCGAGCCCGAGCCTGCATACAATGAGGAGGCCGGGGAACCGGAAGAGATCGCCGTCATCAGTCCGGTCCGGATTTACCTGAAGAACATCGGAAAAATCTCCCTTCTTACCCATGAGGAGGAAATCGGGCTTGCAAAGCGGATGGAAGCAGGCGATGAGGAGGCGAAGCGAAAGCTTGTGGAATCCAACCTGAGACTCGTCGTCTCCATAGCGAGGAAATATCTGGGGCGTGGCATGCCTTTTCTCGATCTTATTCAGGCCGGTAATCTCGGACTTATCCGCGCGGTTGAACACTTCGACTGGCGCAAGGGCTTCAAGCTCAGCACTTACGCGACGTGGTGGATTCGCCAGTCGATCACGCGCGCCATCGCGGATCAGGCCCGTACGATCCGCATCCCGGTACATATGAAGCAGGCCATCGATAAACTGGCGCGGGTTGCGCGAAGGCTTCAGCAGAAGACGGGACACGAGCCCGACGACGAGGAAATCGCCAGAGAAATGAACTTGCCTGTCGAGCGCATCCGCGAGATGAAAAAAATCGTGCAGGAACCGGTCTCCATGGAGACCCCCATAGGAGGGGAAGGAGACTCCTTTCTGGGCGATTTCATCAGGGATCAGGAAGCAGTGGCGCCGGTGGAAGTCCTGTCGCTTACCAGGCTTAAGGGACACCTCGATGCAATGATGAGTGCCTTGACGGAAAGGGAGAGGGAGGTCCTGTCGCTGCGCTTCGGATTGGAGGACGGCCGTCCCCATACCCTGGAAGAAGTGGGACAAAAGATGGGCGTCACGCGAGAGCGGATCCGGCAGATCGAGGCCAAGGCGCTTCGCAAATTGCGACACCCCAGCCGGAGAAAGGCTTTGGAGGATTTTTTTTGAACGCTGAGAGTCCGCGATCGAATACCGGAGAACAGGAAATCCAGAGCGAAAAGCAGAACAATGAGAAACATGAGGGGATGGGCATCCCTGAACTTTCCGGCGAAATCCTCTCCGGGCCGATAAATAATCCAGACGACACTTACCACCGGGGCAACTGTCCATGCACTCAATTTTTAGCTTGAAATTCAAAGATTTTTATACAACGCTATTTATTGAGTTCAAAAATCGGAAAGGAGGAATCATGAAAAAGACATGCATTATCATTTCGGCTGTTATATTTGTGTCATTTATTCTCATGTCCGGTGAGTCTTTCGCCCAACGGGGGCCTCGAAAAGGAGGATGGGGAGGATGGGGTCCCGGCACGGCCTATGGAAGGCTCTACAACCCGCAGACTGTCGAGACATTGAGCGGAGAGGTTGTAAAAGTCGAGAAATTCAGCCTCGGGAGAGGTATCAGCCAGGGTGTCCATTTGCTTCTGAAAACTGAAAAGGAGACCATTCCGGTCCATCTGGGTCCCGCCTGGTACATCGATAACCAGGAGGTGAAAATAGCACCCAAGGACAGAATCGAGGTAAAAGGTTCGCGGATCACGTATGACGGAAAACCCGCCATCATTGCTGCAGAAATCAAGAAAGACGACCAGATTTTGAAACTGAGGGATGAAAACGGCTATCCGGTATGGAGTGGCTGGCGGCGCGGCAGATAGAGAATTGTCGTTTATGATGGCTTTTCCGTCGGCAGGCAGATGCCTATATAATTTTTCATTTCCCCGGAGAACCGCTGTCAAGTTGATTTTTATCTTGACGATTCATAAATTCGTGTGTTAGGTGATCCTTCAATGGAATAAGGGAAAATGGTGAAAATCCGTTGCGGTCGCGCCGCTGTTACCGGGGACGAAAGCCTGAGATACCACTGCCCGCCTGAGGCGGGTGGGAAGGTTGGCAAGCAGGATGATCCGGAAGCCAGAAGACCTGTCCATTGTTAAAGATGACATTGTTCTCGCGCTATCGGAGTAAATGTCATATCGTAAAGGATGGAAAACGTCATCCCCGGGCCTTCAGGAAGGCCCGGGGTTTTTTGTTTCAGGCATAACCTTGAAATAAGGAGAGG
>JBHGBI010000122.1:0-3447 GCA_041946925.1 Syntrophales bacterium
ATTATCATAGTATAGAAAGAAAGATGCTTAAACGGGAAAATAAGAGAGACACAGGCCGGGAAAAGAGAAATCACTCAGGGTACCGACTCCTCAACTTCTTTTCTTCAAAATAATTCTTTACCCGCCCCCGGCGGTTTCCTGCCGAAGTGCTCGTAGGCCAGGCGAGTTGCCATTCTGCCCCGGGCCGTCCTGTGAAGATAACCCTCCTGGACGAGGTAAGGCTCGTAAACATCCTCGACCGTGCTCTTTTCCTCGCCTATGGCCATCGAAAGACTCTCGATGCCCACGGGCCCGCCGTCAAATTTATCAATCAGCGTGAGAAGTATTTTACGATCCATTTGATCAAATCCCCGATGATCGACCTCCAGCATCTCCAGAGAACGAACGGCTATCCGCCTGTCTATAGCGCCGTCTCCCCTGACCTCTGCATAATCCCTGACCCTTTTCAGAAGACGGTTCGCAATCCGCGGCGTGCCTCGTGAACGGCTGGCTATTTCCAGTGCCCCTTCATGGTCCAGTTGAACGGCAAGGATATTAGCCGTTCTCTTGATAATACTGCAGAGTTCGCCGGGGGAATAGTATTCCAGTCGAAAGTTCATTCCGAAGCGATCGCGCAGAGGAGAGGTTAACAGACCCGCTCTTGTAGTTGCCCCGATCAGTGTGAATTTTGGTATTTTGAGCTTCATCGTGCGCGCCGAAGGCCCCTGTCCGATCACAATATCGATATGGTAATCCTCCATCGCCGGGTACAGGATTTCCTCAATGACATGGGAGAGCCTGTGGATTTCGTCTATAAAGAGGATACCGTTTTCCTGGAGATTGGTCAGAATGGCGGCCAGATCACCGGGGCGCTCGACTACCGGCCCCGATGTAACGCGGATATCCACTCCCATTTCCCTGGCCATAATATAGGCCAGGGTAGTCTTTCCCAGCCCTGGAGGCCCGTAAAGCAGAACATGATCCAAGGCCTCGTTCCTGCGCCTGGCGGCCTCTATGAAAATGGAGAGGTTCTCTTTGATCTTTTCCTGCCCGATATACTCCTGCAGATTTCTCGGACGGATCGAAATCTCGTACGATTCCTCATCGTTCATCTTTTTGGGATTGACGGGAGAATCGTCGCGCATAGTTTTCAATTTGGCCTCAATGTCGGCAGAAAATCACCTTAAACTGAATGCTATTTCCCCAGCTGCTTAAGCGCCTCTTTCAGCAGTTCCTCCAATGTCAGCCCTTCCGCCTGTTCTTTCATGCTCTTATCCAAGACTTGTGAGGCTACATGACTCTTATATCCGAGATTCACCAGGGCCGACATGGCATCATCTCTAAGCCGGTCATATGCACTCACATCTGATTCGTGGCCGCCTGCTGAAGTGTGCCATAAACCGGCAATTTTGTCTTTCAGCTCGAACACGAGCCTTTCCGCCGTCTTTTTCCCGATCCCCGGTATACCCATAAGCTTTGTAAAATTTCCGGAAGAAACCGCATCCGCCAGTTCCCTGGCGGAAATCCCGGACAACACATTCAGGGCCAGTCTTGGTCCGATCCCGGAAACAGAAATCATAAGTTGAAAAATGTCCTTTTCCTCCGATGTGCGAAACCCAAAAAGGTGAAGGGCGTCTTCCTTTACATGAGTATGGATATTCAGAAAAACAGGCTGGCCTGTTTCGGGAAGCTCATAAAATGTGCTCAAGGGTATAAATACGTGGTAGCCTATTCCGTTGACATCCACAATGACGTCACTGACCGACTTGTAAGAAAGGAACCCTTTGATAGTTGCGATCATTAAAGACGGACCGTTTTCAAAAAATTAGAGTGGCAGACGGCCACGGCAAGAGCATCCGAAGCATCAGGCGGCGGAAGTTCGGGTAAATTTAAAATCGCCTTGATCATCTGCTGAACCTGCCTCTTCTCCGCCGCACCGTAGCCGGTGACGGCCTTTTTGATTTCAAGAGGAGTATATTCGTATACCGGCATTCCGACGACGGCGGCCGCCAGTATAATAACACCGCGGACATGCCCCTGCCGGATCAGGCTCTTAATGTTCTTGCCGTAAAAAATGTCCTCAAGGGCAAGCACATCGGGCCTTGAATCTTCAATTATGCCATGAAGACTGCCGTATATGGTTTTCAAGCGGTCCGAAAAGACCTGCTTTCCGGCAAGCTTTATCTGGCCGGATCCGATATGAAAGCACCCGCTCATCCTTTTTTCTATCAATCCGTACCCAGTTATATTGTTTCCAGGATCAACGCCGAGAATACGCATGTTGACCATTAGGTAAAACAAATTAATCGCGATTGTAAGTAATAAGGAGTGATAATCTCGTAAAAAGCTGCCACAACACCTTACTCCACGCTCTTCACTGTCACTGCCTAACTCAGTCTTTCCATCACCTCATCCGGTATATCAAAATTGGCGTATACATTCTGGACATCATCGTTGTCTTCCATCCGCTCCATCAATTTGAGCATCTGTTCAGCTTTAGGCTCGGTAAGCCGAATCGTGTTCTGAGGTATCATGCTGATCTGCGCATTGATCGGCTTGTATCCCGCCTGCTCGAGTGCTTGTTTGACGGATTCAAAAGATGCAGGATCAGTAATGACCTCGTATTCATTATCTTCCTCCTTCACATCCTCAGCACCGGTATCAAGCGCCACTTCCATGAGCCTGTCCTCGTTGACCCCCTTTTTGTCGAGGAGAATGCTCCCTTTCTTTTTAAACAGCCAGGCAACGCTTCCGTTCTCGGCAAGATTCCCGCCGTACTTCGAAAAAATATGTCTCAGATCAGCAACTGTTCTTTTCTTGTTATCAGTCATAACTTCAACCAGAACTGCCACGCCGCCCGGTCCATACCCTTCATAGGTAACTTCTTCAAACGCAGTGCCCCCCAGCTCGCCTGTGCCCTTCTTAATCGCCCTTTCGATATTATCTTTCGGCACGTTTTCGCTCTTGGCCGCCAGGATCGCCTGCCTCAGTCTCGGGTTTCCATCGGGATCTCCCCCCATCCTCGCGGCCTGGGTGATCTCCTTGAGGATTTTTGTAAAGATCTTACCGCGCTTTGCATCGGCAATGCCTTTTTTTCTTTTGATCGTGCTCCATTTGGAATGGCCGGACATATTCGTAATGACTCCTGTGATTTATTGCAGCCAGCTTTCAAATGACAAAAAGAATAAGCATGGGAGATAATTGAGAAACAGCTGACTTTTAATGGCTGGATTTTTTTATCACACTATTGAGAATTTGTAAAAAGTTTTAAAGGATGTGTTTTCTTTATATGGCCATGTGCATACCTCTCCACATGCCTGTCGCCCCGAAAAAAAATCCCCCGGCTTTGAAAAACCGGGGGATTTTCGATTTATTAATTCCGGCGACGCCCTACTCTCCCACGCAGTCGCCCACGCAGTACCATCGGCGCTGAAGAGCTTAACTTCCGTGTTCGGGATGGGAACGGGT
>JBHGBI010000123.1:0-3354 GCA_041946925.1 Syntrophales bacterium
CTCCCAGGCGGGGCGCTATACCCGCATGATTTTCCTGATCCAGTATTGAGACTCTTTCTTGAATGGAGCCTTCACGTCCTCCGGAACATCGTAATAGGTCCGCTTCCGCCATGATCCGTCAATGTAGAAATCCCCAACGAGGAGCTTTGCTTTTCCTGCCAGTTTCTTTTTCAGTGATTCATCGATTGTCTCGAACTCTTTTGCCAGGGGCTTCAATTCCTCGTACCGCTTGAGCTGATCTGCCAACTCCTCATCATCCACAATACTGACTTCTTTCCCGACGCGCTCCACGTTGCAGATGTGGGCGAAGGCGCACCCGTCACAGGTCTTCTCGTCGTATTCCATTGGCTCCGGAACAGTCCCGGCCTGGACGTGGGCGTTGACTCTCTCGGCCTTCTTCACGATGGATTCGGCGTAGCCATAGTCCAGGTCCATCCATATCTCTTTCATGGCCCCGGTGGATTTGTTCTTGAAGATGAAAAGGCCCCTGTCCTTGTTGTCCATCAGGAGGTAAAGGGAGAGTTGCGCCGGGTATTTCTGCATATAGACGAACTTGCTGTTCAGCATATCCTCGATGGAGCTGACCTGGTCGAAGGAAAACGGGCTCGCACTCTTTATTTCTGCGGGATAGACTTTTCCGTCCGCGACGATCTTCATGTCCACCTTGCCGGTGATCTGGTATTCCTTCCACTCGAAACTGCGCTGTTGCTCGATTACCTGAAACCCGGCATCCTTGATGTCCCGCATGACTCGTTCCTCGATGTCTTTTCCGATGTCAAAGACGAGTTGAAGGGAAGGGGGCGGCAGGGCCTTTTCCTGCCAGCGGGTTCGGTTGTAAACAAGGTATCTCTCGCAGGGATGGCCCATTTCCCCGGCGCGATTCGACCTCACGGGCCATTGCTGCATCTTCGCCGCTTTCGTCTCCATTACTTTTTCGATGATCATGGGCTATCCCTCCGCTCCGGGTTCACGTTCTCCTCCGGGTCCATCATCGGCAAAGGTGATGTTTTCGAGGTCATTCCCGTATTGCCCGGATTTGTAGGTGATCTCCGCTTTCCGGCCTGTTTCCTTCGCTTCCTTTGCCAGTTTTGCGAATGTCTCGGAGAAGGTGGAAAACTCTTTTTCCCCGGCCTTGACGATGAATACGGTGTACGGCTTCCCGGCCTTTGATTTCCCCTCTTTCTTGCGAACATCTGAAACCGCGGCGGTGATTTTTTCGGCTCCCTCGGATGCAATGTTGCCATCCTGCTTTTTTCCTTCCTTCTTGAAATCGACCTTGTTGACCATTTCCGGGGTGATTCCAGCAAACTCCCGGAGGTCATCGTAGGTCATATTCCGGAGGCCCAAGATTCGGGTGATGCCGTTCCCGATGCAATTTGTGTATGCGGCTTTCTTTACGTCGCCGCGGTCGATTTCGGACGGGGGAAGCTCGGTCTTTTCCCGCTTTCCATCATCGCCCGTTTCCCAGGAGTATTTCTTGAAAAACCCGTCCTTACTTGAGCGGGTCCCAATAACCTCGATGGATGCGCCGGCCAGACTGAAATATCCCTTGTATGTGAAAGCGAAGTGCCCGCCTTCCTGGTATTCAAGGGTCGGCTCTGAAATCTTCCAGGATATTCCGAACATCCGGGCGATCTTCTCGGCGCCGGAAACCTGGAGATATGGCTTCCCCCCCTGGTCCGTCCAGTCGTGGCTGTTCGTGAGTTTCAGGCTGACTTTCTTGATCTTGGTCATGGCGTCGATGCGCCTCTCGGCCTGTTCCGCCAGAGAAATAAGAGTATCGTCCGTTATTGGAGTAGCGACTACATCCGTACAGCTTTCGATGATTTCGTTTTCCATAATTTCCTCCCTATCTGTTCTTCCCCTGTTCCTCGCACCGTTCACAAAACGCCTGGATATCGTCAAAATAGTCCAGGCATGCCTTTGCCTTCCGATAACCCATGCTGAGATATTGCGTCTCGCCCTGATACTCACCAGCCGGGATCTTGATGATCGGCCGGCCTTTGAACGTGTCATATTCAACAGACATCATGCCGCCTCCTTCTGCCGTTTTTTGGGGTTACGATGAAGATGCGAACCGGCCGGCTTGATCCTGTTCAGCACATCCCTCTGATCGAAGGATTTCAGCGTGCCGTACACCTCCTCGATGAGGTTCTTTTTCTCGATGGCCGACATTTCGTTAATGATCCTCTGTTTGAGCCAGCGGCGAAGCATTTTCATAATTCAGCCCCCCTTCTTCTCCGGGTTCTGCCACTTTCGCAAGTTCCCCAAGCCTGCGTTGCCTTGTCTCTATTTCGCCCTTGAGCCTTTTGATTTCAGAAAGCCTTTTCTCTTCTGCTTCCCGCTTCAGTCTTTCTGCCTTTTGGAATTCCGATTCACTCGGAACGGCGGAAAAGAATCGTGCTGTCTTGCCTTGTATCGGGCGCACCGTCATATAATCGAATCCCATTTTTTCCCCGAGTCTTGCCCACGCCCGATTTGCGTTTTCCTGCGGGGATGCAGGCGTATAGCTTCCGATTTTTATACATAGCGTAGGCTTGCAGGCTTCGAGTAATTCCTTGTAATCCTCTTCCGTCATTTCATAATTAGTGCGCGGATACACCGGTTTCCCCCTTTCCCGGAGGCCCGCACTCGCGGACCCCCGGCGTGATTAGGTTTCTATAGATTCGACCTCCGCATGTATCTCCATCAACCTGTCCGCCAACACGTCCAACCGTTCCCGGAACGTGAACCGGCGGTCGCCCAAAATCAATTTCGCGCTGTCCAGTTCGGAGCAGAGGTTATCGGAGATCCGATGCCACCGGTCGGCCCGCCTGTCCCGCGCATCCAAACCTGACTGGTAGTGGGATTCCAATCCTTCTTCATAATGCGAGAGTGCTTTCGATAGATTGTCCATGGCATCTCCTTATAATCCGGTTTTCCCTTTCGGTGGCGCGCACCGGAAACCACTGGCCTGAGGTGGAGGTAATCACATGGTTAGAAGGGCATAGGCTCCGATGTACAGCATTACTAGGATTATAAAGCCAATAATCACATCGCCGAAAATACGGCCGTCTTCTTCGTAAAAGTCATGGTTCATTCCCCGTACTCCTTAATCTCCGCGAACGTCCTGTCAATTTCCGCCATCGCCTCCCTGAATACCTCCGGCCTGATATGATCGCGGTAGGCTGCAAGCTCCAGATCATTCAGCAGTCGATGGAGGCGGTCCATCGCATGAGACAGGATGTCGAACATCACGGGTTCGTCCATGTTTTCATCGTCCCTGATTCTGGTTGCCGGAGGGACGATGCGGACTTGATCGCGTTTGATGATTTGGGATTTCATGGGCACCTCATTACGTTAGGATTTCCGGCC
>JBHGBI010000124.1:0-6130 GCA_041946925.1 Syntrophales bacterium
ATTATTCCTGTCGTACTAATATTGTCAATATTTTATGCTTTCCCGGGGGACGGTTCAGGTAAAGATCGAAATGACTGTACTCTGCTCCCGCGGTGGTGGGAGCGCCCTCATGTCATCCGGAAAATCGAGCTCACTCAGGAGCAGATCTCGAAAATCAAAGAAATCCATAGGGAGGAGTCGAAGAATATCGGCCGGATGGAGGATGACCTGAAAAGCAGGCGGGGGGAACTTGAGCGGATGTTCGTTCAGAGCGACTTGGATGACAGGGAAATCGAGCGCAGGATGGAGATGGTACAGTGGGCGCTTTCGGCACTGGTGAGGGCTGAAATGGATATGGATTACAGGATGCTTGGCGAGCTTTCACAGGAGCAGAGGGAAAAATTGGTTTCACTGTCCCGTCAGAAGCCGGAGAAACACAAAAAAAGGTACAAACCCAGGAAGGATAAAAGATATAACAGATTTTAGCAACTGACTAACTGCCGGCTGCATCATCCGGCGCCTTTCCCTGTCCGGGCGATTCACCTGGCATTGACTCATGTTCGAGTGTGTTTTGTTCCGCATTAGCTACCAGGACTTCATAATGGTTTTTCCACAATGTATCGATAAATTCTTCCACCCTGTCTCCCCTGACCCTGAGCATGACCAGATGGCTGGCATTGCCCTGTATCGGGTGAGTCAGCAGGGTTAATATTTCAAGCCGGTTTTTCTCGCACAGAGAGACGATCTCGTAGAAGGTCTCCATCTTTTTCGCCACCGGGATACGGAAGCAAATTCTCCGTCCGTCACTGCCCATCCGGGCGATGCTCGCGAGCGCCCCCAGGATATCCGATTCCGTTATGATTCCGACCAGCTCATCCCTGTCCACGACCGGCACGGCTCCGATCTTTTTTCTGCGCATGAGAGCTCCAACTTCTTCAAGGGAAGTATTGCGCTCGCATGTAAAGGGTGAATGAGTCATTACTTCCCCCACGCGGATGTTATGCAGTTTACCCGCCTGGTCTTCAGGCAGCGAGGCCTTCCCCTGGTTACGCGGCTCGATGTATCTGTAAAGATCGGAAAGGGCGACAATGCCGATGAGCTTTTTGCCGCGCACCACCGGAAGCCGGCGGACCCTGTTCCTGCGCATTATCCCGAGGGCCTCATCCAGCGTCATATCTTCTATTGCGAACCAAGGCGATTCCGTCATCCAGTAGCGTACAAGCATGAGATACTCCTTCTCGAAAGCAGATATCGACAGTTTGCGGTCAGGGGCGCATTTCCGTGGAAGCCGGACTTGCAGGTCTATTTTATTAGATCGGAATTCCAGGCAGAAAGTTGAGTTTCCGATCTGTATTTTTAATTTTGTTCGGAAAATTCGGGGAATTTATGTGGCTCACCAGGGATTCCACAGATACATGAACTTTACCTCAGGCAATGGGGAAACACCGTCCGATCCGATCTGGATGAGACTGAAATTCAAGGGCCACGAAGAAGTGCTTGCCGGATAACTGGAGTAGATGCTTCCTTTGTAATGGCCAGGCCTCACATAAACAATGATTCTCGCCTGGCTGAGTTTCAGGGATTTCTTGAGCCGGGAAATGGCATCGTCCATATAGCCGATATGGTCGATCAGTTTGTTGTTGAATGCTTGTTCCGCAGTGTAAATCCTGCCGTCGGCCAGTTTTTCAACGGCCTCTCTCTTGAGCGCGCCATTGCGTCCCGTGACGATTACATCAATGAATCTTTTGTAAAGCTGGTTGATAATAGTCTGCATGACCTCGACTTCCTGAGGCGAACTCGGCCTGAATGGAGAAAGGAGGTCCTTCATCGAACCCGATTTGAAGGTTTCGTTCTTCACTCCGACCTTTTCGAGAAGCCCGTGGACATTCATTTTCATGGCTATGACGCCGATGCTTCCCGTAAGAGCCGTGGGGTGCGCCATAATTTCATCCGCCGCCGAAGCGATATAGTAGCCTCCCGAGGTACCCAGCCCCGTAATGCAGGCGAAGACGCGCTTGCCCGTTTTCTTCTTGAATGCCATCAGTTCATGGTAAATCATATCGGATGCGGTCACCGTCCCTCCGGGGGAATCTATCTTCAGGAGAACGCCCGCCACCAGCTTGTCTTTTTCCGCCTTCTGCAGTTCCTCTTTGATCTGGGCCACAAGAGAGACCTCCTCCGTCAGGCCCATTTTTTTCTGTTTTTCCTGTTCGGATATGACCCCGGCCACTTCTACCAGTAGAATTTTGGAAGCCCCTTCTCCCTCCAGCACCTTTTCCTGCAGTGGTTGTACAGGGGTAAACAGTGGTACCTGGACGTAAGCGCAGCCGCCAAGAAAGATGAAAATCATCGGACCAATAATCCAAAAACGAAATTTCCTCACTGTCAATTCCTCCTTCAAACGGAAATGATCGCTGATCGCCCGAGGCTTCTTCAACAATACGGTAAAACGGTCCCAATAGGAACCGGATCAGGATAATATCCGTTCTGTCTGGGAGAGCCCGGATTCTTTATAGATCGGACTCTCGAGATTCCAACGATTTAACAGAAATATCGGCCGGATTGATTATCAAGGCGGCCTCCGCACGTTTTCAATTTGAGGGTCGAGGAAATAGAACAGAAATGAATATCTCAGTTGATGTGATTTTCTGGAATATAACCCCTTCAGCCGACGTATGATTGACGCCTGCTCTACTACACGCAAGATCATAAAGTCAAGCCCTATTTGGTTTTGGCTCGAAACATCCAGCGTCTGCCTCTATTCGGGGAAGGCGGCCTGCCTTATTCTTTCGAATTCACTTTCACAAGAATGCTCCGGCAGCATTCTGCATTCTTAATGACAAAACAGTCGGGCCTTTCGATGAGCTGAAATTGCCCGTTTGACTCTATCAGCAGGTCGTCCTTTTTCAGGTTGTTGTCTCCCCTCGGAATGAAAAGCATGCGACCGATTGGTATAGATGCTTCTTTGAGCAAAGCCATGTCAGTCTCTCTCCTTTCGAAACGGCAGGTTATCCCGCCGCGCACTGCAACGCATTGCCTGCAGAGACGGCAGCACCCCCCTATAAAACCGGCTGCAAAACGGAATCCCGACAAGAACGCCTCTTTTTCCGCTATGTTCACCAGTTCGTGAAGACGCTTCGCCGGCCTGAAGGGGTCGTTCGATCCGCCTGCAGACGCACATACCTGAAGCAGAATGGCTCTTGAATACCGGGACAGTGTCTCTTCAAACACCGCCACCGAAGGGGTATGGGGCGGGCACATGAGATTGCGATTATAACTGTCACAAAGGGGGACCTGGCATTTGAGCCGGACCCGCTCATCTATGATGATATCCGCGGCATTTATCCGTTTCACGGCGGAGGCTCCCCCTTTTTCCAGTAAGCGGATAATTTTATCCGTTGCAGCGCGCTGCTGTGCGGAAGGGATTTTTCTTCTGTTCTTTGTCACTGCCGGCCCAACCCCTTAACATGTCTATCCATGAAATTCATTGCGCCTCGTAGCTGTAGCCGGCCCCCGTCAGCCTCAGGCATCCTGTTTCGGTTACGGCAAAGGCATCTTCTACTCCCACGACCCCGAGCCCGGGAAATGTGAATTTCGGCTCCAGGGCGAAAACCATGCCCGGGGACAGGACCGCTTTGTTTTCTTTCGTGATTACTGGTAGTTCATCCAGCTCAATACCGATCCCATGGCCGCAGAAACCGGCCTTCTGGCTTCCATACCCCATGAAATGCTCGGCAAGGCCGTGATTGCCGCAAATGCGCTCGGCCTCAGCGAAGAGCTCATGGGCGGAAAGCCCGGGGCGTATCGCCGCTTCCAGCGATTGCAGGATTTCAACCGAAACATTATAGGCTGTCTCCAGCTTTTCCGGAAGGCGTCCCAGGCACAGGGTCCGCGTCTGATCGGCATTGTAGCCTTCGAAAGCGGCTGCCAAATCGACGAGGACGGGCTCATGACGGTTTATGGGCCGCGGTCCCGCTCCGGCCGGGAGGGCCAGGGTAGTGCCGCGCCCTCCTTGAGTAAGATCGATAAAGGCCGGTTCCGCAGCATCGGGACCCGAGACTACAGCGCCCCAGTAAATTTCCTGGTTGAAAGATCTCATGCGGACATAACCCTGATGGCCTCTTACCCTTGCAGCCATTTCAATCGCGGCTGCCAGTTCCACCTCGGTTATGCCTTCCCTGAGTGTCCGGCGGGCTGTCTCCACCATGAAGTCGGACAATCTCCCGGCCTGACGTATGAGGTCTATCTCGTATCCGGATTTGATGGAGCGGATCGACTGGATGGACAGGCTGATATCCACGATGGCTTGCGGTTTCAAGCTCTTCAGGTAGCGGAAATAATGGCTGACGGGCAGCACATCGAGTTCCATCCCGAGCCTTTTCAGATCGCGGTAGCCGTGATCGGAAAGAATCCCGGCCACATCCCGGGGATGGGAAACAGGAATAATCAGGTCAAGGGAGGATTCCTGACGGATCCGCTGCGGGTTCTTGCGAACCAGCAGGAGAGGCTCCCCCACGGCTGGAATAAAAAGGTATGCCTGGGCTACCGTGCCACAGAAGTAAAAGAGATCGGCGTTCTGCACAACAAGGGCCCCGTCGATCCCGGTGGAACCCAGGTGCGCCTGCAGGGCACTGATCCGGCTGTACAGTTCACTTTTGGGGACCTTGTTCAAATCATATTCCTTTTTTACCCAAGCATCCCGTATCGAGTGCGGGACAAGCTTTTGAACGTCCTGCAAAGCAGGCGTTTTTCAACAACCTGTTTGAATTTTAAAATTCTATTCCCGCTCTTTCTTTATATCCCTTCGAATAATGGTGCTTGATTTCCTTCACCTCGCTTACCATGTCCGCGAGCTCGATGACTTCGGCCGGAGCATAGCGTCCCGTGAGGACCAGATCCAGATCGGCCGGTTTATTTTTGATCATCTCCAGCACCTCATCCAGAGGAATCAGTTTGAAATCGAGCGCGACATTGATCTCATCCAGTATCACCATCTGATATTCATGGGAAGATATACTCTGCTTAGCCAGATCCAGTCCGCGGCGGGCCAGTTCCACATCGACCGGAGCGGGATTATCCTTCATGACGAAACTGTCCAGCCCGCACTGGCAGAAAGTCAGATTCGGAAGGTATTTCTCCGCGCATAGGACCTCGCCGTACTTTTTCCCTTTCATGAACTGGATAACAAAGACTTTCCCTCCGTGCCCCATGACCCGGAGCGCCTGGCCCAGGGCCGCCGTGGTTTTCCCTTTTCCATTGCCTGTATAAACCAGAACCAGCCCCCTGGTATACTTAGCCAGCGTTTCTTCTATGACATTTCCCGCCATCTCAGGCCCTCTTTTTAATAAAAGCCCGGATGAAAAACGCGGGATCATCCGGGCTCCTATCATCGGTATTGCGTCACTGCCGGCAAGGCCGCCGAAAAATCCTCATCGCCTGCGGCTTCATTGCAGGCCGAAGGATCAATGACTGAGGAAATCGCCTAAACCTTTCTCTCTCAGCCAATATTTTCGAACATCCTGCAAAGCAGGTGTTTTTTCAACGCCTGTTAGAACTTGACGCAGTCATTCAGATATTTTCTTGCGACATCCTCGGCGATGGTATAAGGATCGGATTCCTTCCTCTGAAGCGCATCGATCATGCGATCCAGTTCACCGGATGTTACAAGCAATTTCATAATCGGCTCCAGGATTGTTGATCGGAGAGCTTCGTTGAGTTCATGCCTGGTCTTGCGGCGTACACGATCTCCGATGAGATTTGTCTTGATCAGGTGTTCGTAATGATCGTGGACATTCTTGGTAATGGCTTCGATGCCTCTTTCAAACTCAACCGGATCGAACGCATTTCCGATGGAGAGGATCGGCGGGCGCCAGCCCCCCGGAGGGATCGGCGACATATCAAGAACCGCCATTAATTCTCTCTGCAGCTTTCCCGCTCCTTCACGATCAGCCTTGTTGATTACGAAAATATCCGCGATTTCCATGATCCCGGCTTTGATGGCCTGTATTTCATCTCCCATGCCGGGTACCAGAACAACGATTACAGTATGGGCGTGATTGATAATCTCAACTTCCTGCTGGCCGGTTCCCACCGTTTCCACCAGGATCAGGTCCTTGCCCATGGCATCCAGGACGTGAATGGCATCGCCTAC
>JBHGBI010000125.1:0-3278 GCA_041946925.1 Syntrophales bacterium
TAATCGATTTCCGGGAATATGAATTGTTCTTTTATCCCCAGAGAGAAATTTCCCCTCCCGTCAAAAGATCTGGGTGATATGCCGCGAAAATCCCTGATCCGCGGCAGTGCGATGTTGACGAGCCGGTCAAAAAATTCAAACATTCTGTCTCTTCTCAGGGTCACTACCGCACCTATGGACATCCCTTTTCTCAACTTGAAAGTCGCGATCGACTTTCTTGCCTTCGTAACCACGGGCCGCTGGCCCACGATCATTGAAAGCTCCTGCACGGCGCTGTCCAGAATCTTGATATTCTGAATTGCATCGCCCAGGCCCATATTCACCACGATTTTCTCCATCTTGGGGACCTGCATCTTGTTGCGGTAGCCGAACTCTTTAGTCAATGCAGGAACGACTTCCTTCTCGTAATACTCTTTCAATCTCGCCATCGGTCAACCTCTGCGCCCGACTGTTTTCTCCTTCAGCTTTAGCCCTTCGCCTGCAGCGAAGCTGTGCGATGAGCGTTTTTCAACCGCCTTGTTAATCAAGGATCTCATTGCACTTCTTGCAAGTGCGCACCTTTTTGCCGTCCTCCAGGATCTGGTATCCCACCCGGCTGGCGGTATTGCATTTTCCGCATACAAGCATGACATTGGAAATATGAATGGACCCTTCCTTTTCAAGGATGCCACCTTTTCCCTTGGCATCGGGTCTCGCGTGTTTTTTTATGAAATTCAGCTTCTCTACAATCAAACGGTTTTTGTCGGTCAATACCTTCATGACCTTGCCGGTTTTCCCCTTCTCCTTTCCGGCAATGACTTCAACCGTATCGCCTTTCTTTACATGGCTTGCCCTCATAGCAGTCTTCCTTTCAACAGACGGAATACTTCATATAACCTCGGGAGCGAGGGATACGATCCTCATGAACTGCTTGGCCCGCAGCTCGCGTGCAACCGGCCCGAAAATACGGGTGCCCACCGGCTCCATCTGGTTATTGATCAGTACGGCAGAATTATCATCGAATTTGAGGTAAGAGCCGTCCGCTCTTCTGACTTCCTTGGCCGTCCTCACCACAACGGCTTTCATGACATCGCCTTTTTTCACTTTCGTGTTCGGAAGGGCCTCTTTGACCGAGACGACTATGATGTCGCCGACAGTGGCATACTTCTTTTTCGAGCCTCCGAGCACTTTGACGCAAAAGACTTTTTTCGCGCCCGAATTATCCGCCACATTTAAAACCGTCTGCATCTGAATCATCATTACACCCCAGGTAGGTGGACTCTGCCAGAACCTACATCATTTCGCTTTTTCGAGAATTTCGCGCACTCTCCATCTCTTGTCCTTGCTCAGCGGCCGCGATTCCACAATGAGCACCTTGTCCCCTGTGCCGCACTTATTCTCCTCATCATGGGCCTTGTAGCTGACGTGCCTCTTCAGATATTTATGGAACAAGGGATCCTTGACGACCCTTTCAACCTCCACCACGACAGTCTTGTCCATTTTGTCGCTGATGACCACACCCTTCAGGGTCTTTCTGTTGCCGCGATCACCCATTTGATCTACCTCCCTTTTCCCTGAGCACCGTCTTAACCCTGGCGATATCCTTCCGAACTTTCTGTTTCGCGGCGATCGAATCGAGCTGTCCCGTTGATTGCCTCAAACGTAGTCTAAAAAGCTCGTCTGCGAGATCGCTTTCTTTTTTTTTCAGTTCGTCAATACTCAAGTCTCTGATTTCACTAATCTTCATCAAATATCTCCCTGGTCAGGAACTTCGTTGCTATTGGAAGCTTGTGCGAGGCCAGCCTGAAGGCCTCTCTGGCAACCTCTTTCGAGACCCCGTCCATTTCGTAAAGAACCATCCCCGGCTTGATTACAGCGACCCATCCTTCGGGCGCTCCTTTTCCCTTGCCCATCCGCGTCTCGGCGGGTTTTTTCGTATACGATTTATGCGGGAAAATCCTGATCCATATCTTGCCGCCGCGCCTGACGTGACGGGTCATTGCAATACGAGCCGCTTCGATCTGGCGGGATGTCAGCCATCCGCACTCCATGGCCTGCAGGCCGTATTCGCCGAAACTCACACTGGAGCCCCGCGTGGCGACGCCGTTCATGCGCCCCTTCTGCAATTTTCTGTATTTCACTCTTTTAGGCATTAACATGATTCATATTCCTCGATTAAAGGCGAAAGGCTCAAGACAAAAGGCGCAAGATTCCTTTGACTTCAACCGTAAACCTTCAGTCTATTGCTTGACAGTGGCTTCTTTCTTTCCCGACAGGATTTCTCCATTGAACACCAGGACTTTGATTCCGATGAGACCGTACGTAGTATGCGCTTCGGCGAAACCGTAATCGATATCCGCCCGCAGAGTATGAAGGGGGACCCGCCCCTCGCGGTACCATTCCATCCTGGCCATTTCAGCGCCGCCGAGTCTGCCGGAACAGGTAATCCGGATACCCTTTGCACCGAATTTGAGAGCGGATGTCACGCTCTTTTTCATCGCCCTCCTGAAAGAAATCCTCCTTTCAAGCTGAAGAGCGACATTTTCCGCGATTAGCTGAGCATCGGTCTCCGGCTTCCGGACCTCCAGTATATTGATGATCGCCTCGCCCGCCATCAGGTCTTCGAGCTCTTTTTTCAGCTTCTCTATTTCCACGCCTTTTTTCCCTATGATGACCCCCGGCCTGGCGGCATGTATGTTGACTTTGGCTTTATCAGCCGCCCGTTCGATCTCGATTTTGGAAATGCCAGCATGGTAGAATTTATCTTTAAGGAATTCTCTGATCCGTATGTCCTCGTGCAACAGCTCACTGTAATTTTTTTCCGAAAACCATTGGGATTCCCATGTCCTTATGCCGGACAGCCTGAATCCGATCGGATTGACCTTCTGGCCCAAACTCTCACCTCCTCGAATTATTCTTCTTCTAAAATGACCGTAATATGGCTCATTCTCTTCTTTATGGACGCCGCCCTGCCCTGCGCTCTCGCCCTCCATCTTTTGAGCGACGGCCCCTGATCAACGTATATCTCCTTTACATACAATATCTTCTCGTCAATATTCGGGTTCTGGGCCGCATTCGCCACCGCCGACTTCAATACTTTGCCCACCAGGCCCGCAGCACGCTTCCTCGTGAAAGAAAGAATCCTCTCGGCCTCTCTGATTTTCTTACCCCTGATCAGGTCCACCACCAGCCTTGCTTTCTGAGGAGAGATCCTGATGTACTTGGCAACAGCTCTTGCTTCCATTTATCCTTAAACTCCACGGCGGAAAATTTTAATTGAGTAAGGTGTCAGAAGTCAG
>JBHGBI010000126.1:0-3253 GCA_041946925.1 Syntrophales bacterium
CGGGAAATGCGATTACCGGGAAGAGAAGCACCGGAGGAGATTTCAGCTTCCGGACGATCTGAGCGGGAAAATTGTTCTCGACCTCGGGACGTTCGATGGTTATTGGGCCATTGAAGCGAAAAAACGCGGAGCCTCCGTTCTGGCTGTGGATCGATGGGAGCCTATGCTGGAAACGGCAAAGCTTGCCCTCGGGGCATATGAAATTGATTACCTGTGCCTTGGGGACCTCAATTATCCCATTTCGAACAAGTTCGAGTCGTTATTCGCAGGGTTCGACGTTGTTCTTTTCTACGGGATACTCTACCACCTGAAGAATCCATATCAGGGATTTGAGAATGCGGCCCGATTGCTCAGGCCGGGAGGTAGGGTAATTGTCGAGTCGGCGGTTGATCAGGGGAAGATGGAGCCGGTAAGGAGGGTCGGGGATGCTCCGCCTCTTCTGTGGGTGATCGATAAAGTCCATCATGGGGATGTGACCAATTATTTCATGCCGAACACGGCGGCAATCATTCAACTGGCAAAAATGGCCGGCCTGAGCAGGTACGGTGAAATCATATACAGCGACGATGGTTATCGGGTCGGAATGACATTTGAAAAAATCTAAAAGGAGGCGCAAATCATGGCCGCAGGAACGAAGGCGAAGCTTATCAACATCCCGGGAGAGGTAACCGCCCAGGCGTCGGATGGAGCAGGACTTATCTATCTCGGAACAGACAAGGGGGATGTCATTAAATACACTACCGCAACGAAGGCGGTCGCGAAAGTCGGTAACGTCGGAAGGGCGATCGAGAGCATGTCCCTCTACTCCGGGTTGCTCTATATCGGCTTAAAGGGAGGGACGTACAGTTCCATGACGACAGCATGATAAAATAGTTTTTTAGAAAACCGGGCTTTCCCGAAGGTAGGCCAACCGGAGGGGGACGCAAGAAAGATTCAAGGGCGGGCAGTGAAGGTGCCTTCACCATCTTCATTGTCCGCCCTTTTCTTTGCCCGGAACAAATACCAGCAATGTTCAAGGCCCGCCGCCGGGGCCAATGAGGCAATAGGCCACGGGCGAGAAAGGATTTGACCATGGGTAACGAAGAAGACACGGGCGCAAACAGCCAGGCCGCCGCTGGCAGCGACAAGGTCGTTCCTCTCGCAGTCGTAGAGACCATCCGGGAGGAGCTTAAGAGTTGGAAGGATATAGCCAGAGAGCAGCAGCAGACCATTCAGAGTCTCCAGGCCCCGACAGGGAAAACGGCGGACGGGGGAACTCCGACGAAGGAGGAAGACCCGATAGAAAAGGCTTTCGCCGGCATGGAGAACGATGATGTTGTCACGGTCGAGAGCGTGAAAAAGATCGTCAGCGCCCTGACGCAGAGCGCACCGAAGGCGAAAACAGGCCCCGACCCGGCAGTCGCGGAGCTGGCTGTTGCCATGGAGTATCCGGAGTACAGGCAGGTTGTCAAAGACTACTTGCCGGAACTTTTAAAACAGAAGCCCCACTTGGCTTCGGCGATCCGAAACTCTGAAAATCCATATCTGACGGCCCTGGACCTCGCAAAGACCAGTCCAAAGTATCTCAAGGACCAGACGGCGGCAAACGGGAAAAAGACTGACGATGAATCCATCCTCAACGAGGAAAAAGGGTCTGGCGCAGACAAGGAGACCGATGCCGCGAAAAAGGCCGTGGAGAACCTGCGAAAGCCCGGAACCGGCCACGAATTCGGCGGAGCGGGCGGAGGTCTCGGCAAGGCCCATCTGTACGAGAGCATGTCCGATGAGGATTTCGAGAAGCGCGTAGCGGAGGTCAAGCGGGGGAAAAAATAGCAGGAGATAACCTATGAATATAACCACGACGACACAGGTGGATCCGGGAGTAGCGGTTTATTACGACCGGATCTTGCTGAAACGCGCCCTTCCTGCGCTGGTGCATGACCGCTTCGCTCAGAAACGGCCCATCCCGGCAAAGGGAGGCACGACCATTAAATTCAGGCGTTACAACTCGCTGACCGCAGCGACAACGCCGATAGCGGAAGGGGTCACCCCTCCCGGACAGCAGATGTCCAAAACGGATCTGCAGGCAACGGTGAGCCAGTACGGCTCGTTCATTTTTGAAAAGGCTGCTTAGGCCTTCGATATGGATGAAGTAAAATCTCTCGAATTCATGGGACGACCGCAAATGGTCAATCATGAGCCAAGCCGGAATGGAAGGTGCAACGACTATGTTTGAGAGTAGGTTGGATTTTAAAGGCGCAGTTATAGGCATGATCCTCGGCGATGGATATATAGTGAGGATGAGTAAAGAAATGAAGAATACTTATCTGAACATACGTCACGGAGAAAAGCAGCGCGATTATGCGGTTTATAAGGCGAATCTGCTTGAGTGGCTGACAGGTGTAAAAATTGCCGATAGAGAACAGCCCTATGCACATAAAGATGGGATGCAAAAGATTGTAGATGTTCGGACCCAATCGCACCCGCTTTACACGAAACTGCGCGAACGCTTCTATTACGAAAACAGGAAGACCGTGACGGAGCACTTGATGAAGTGCCTTACTCCGTGCGGTCTGGCGCTCTGGTATCAGGATGATGGATGTTTCGCGTATCACGGAGGATACCAAGAAGTTTATCTCAATACACAGAACTTCAACGAAGTCGAAAACGAATTGATGGCGCGATACCTTCAAAAAAGATTCGCCCTGCAATTCAGAGTAAATCGCTGCCAGTCTTCTTATTTCTGCCTGAGATTACGAAGAAAAGACAGGGCTGCATTCATCAATTTGATCAAGGATCATGTTGCTCCTTCGATGCTCTACAAGACGACGATCACGGATAATTGGGAATCGTTATCAGGGAGAAGACAACATGACAAAGTTGAAGTGACGTGCGCTATTTGTGGAACCACCTATGAGCGCCATTACAAAGAAGGCAATAAACATCTGTTCTGTAATGACTGTTGGACCAATAGAAGAACGGAATGCAAAGAATTCTCAAACAATAGAGGGAGAGGTCAGCAGAGCATGCTGATCAAGATATAGTCTGCTCTGCATGGGGACATGCAGGTACGTCGGAAACGATGATACATAACACAAAGCATATCACGGACGTTGTCGATCTGACCGTGGAAGACGCGACTCTTACCGAGGCCGCTGAACTCCTGGCGGAACAGGTTGGCCTTACCCTCGATACCATCACCCGCAATGTCCTTGCGGCAACGGCATCGGCAACGAATGCCTCCGGTGGAATCAACGGGGACACGCCGACTGAG
>JBHGBI010000127.1:0-3252 GCA_041946925.1 Syntrophales bacterium
TTCTTGTAAATGAAATCTGCTCAATCGGATTCTTTTTCCTTTTTTCAGTATATAAAATCCCACGGGCGGACAATGCACTCCATAGAGCAATATCTGATTTTCAATGTCGAAATCTCTTAATTTCAGATCAGAGGCAGGTTCGAATTTCTTTCTCTATCTCCGGTTTGGGTTTTTTGAATCCAGCGGCCGGCATATACACCGGATGTATTTCCATCTCATCGGAAACAGGATTTTAGAATGGAGAGGAGGCGGTTTATTGCTGCACCGGGGAATTGACGAATTTCTCAAGCAGACTTATATAGTTCCTGTATCCCTTTTCCCTGTTCGTATCAATGCCGCACCAACGCGGGTGGTTCAGCCGCTCGTCCACATTCGCATCGATTCTGCCGGCCTTTTTCAAGGCCATAACCGATTTTTGAACTTCTCTGCCGGCGGAAATTATGTGCGTAGGCTTGACCAGACCCATTTCATAGATGAACCGGTCCAGAATCACCCGGCGGATTTCCGCCGGTAGTTTGAAATAATTGATGTTTTTTCCTCTTTTTGTAAAGCCGAGCCAGGAAATATTGGTGACGTAAAAAGTTGAATAAAACCGGTGGGCGCCGAAATGGCGGATGACGGAATAAAAAAAACGGGCGCTTTTCTCAGTTTCATGGTCCCCGCGCAGTCCCAGCAGCCGGGAAAGAGACCTGGAATCCAGAAAAGGAACTCCCACCTTTCCGGAGCCGAAACGGCCGGGATTGATTCCGCAGATCACCACATGCGGCTCATACGGTTCGACATAAGTCCGGTAAAAGAGCTCCATCAGGTCCTTGTTTTCAGTGAAATCGGCGATAATGGAGATGCCCATCCGGTCAAGACAACGCTTGATCCAGTTCAAATTTCCCTGTTCGATTTCCTCGTAGAAACTGAAAATATCCGGTACAATGGATTTCATGGGGGAGACGGCTGTCCGGCGGAGCTTCTTCGCGTACTGCGTTCAGCCCGTGGAGGCTTTCCGCGCCTTGCCGGCTTTAATGAGGCCGATGATTCCAAAAATCAGGAAGATGGATCCCAGGAGCAATTCCGATGATACATCCTCGAACTTGCCTCCGGGAAACAACCGGCCCAGTCCGCCCAGAACATAGAGAAGACCCATGGCGATGAAAAAACCAGGAAGGGCGTAATTGAGTACGCTGATTTTCCCGGGAATCCCCGCCGGCCGGGGCTTTTCCGCACGCCCTGATTCCCTTTGCGGGGGCATTGCGGATACGGGCCCGGTCTCCTTGATCATGATTTCCTCCCGGCGAGAGAGGGAATGAAGAATCCGGTCTCTTTCACGCGGGTCCTTAATGGTTTTAAGTCTGTCGATCAACTGCCGACGGTCGATATTATCTTGCTGCCCGGAGCCCGTTGCGGCTGCTTTTTTCAGGATGTCGCCTATTTTCGATTTTTTGAAAGGCATGGAATTATTGCCCTGCTTCCCTTCTTCTTTGTTTTTTCTCGTCCAGGCGGAATTCTTTATTTAATATATACGAATACCTGAATATTTTCAAAAACTATCTTTTTTTGTTGACTTTAGAGAGCCTTTTTCGAAGAAATAAATATAATTTCCGTTTGGATATGGAAGGAGGGGGGAATATGCCTATCATCAAAATAAAGGGAATGTCCTGCGGTCACTGTGAGGCGGCCGTCGCCAGGGTATTGAGCGGAATCGACGGAATCAGGAATGTCAGGGTCGACCTGAGAAAAGGCGAAGCGTTTTTCGATGAAGAAAAACCCGTGGATAGAGAGATCATCCGGCAGAAAATCAGTAAGGCGGGATACGAAGTTGTCTGAAAAAGTGACCATAGACATCGGGGGGATGACTTGCGCCGCCTGCGTCCGGCGGATCGAGACCGGTTTGAAGGACCTGGAAGGCGTGGATAATGTGTCGGTCAATCTGGCGACCGAAAAGGCCCTTGTTGAATACGATCCTGCCCTCGTGGATCCGGACCGCATTGCGCAGAGGATCAGTGATCTCGGCTATACAGCTCTCGGGATAAAAAGACCGGGAAAAGGGGGGCTCGGCAGAATAACAATATCTGTTGGCGGGATGACCTGCGCCGCCTGCGTCCGGCGGATGGAAGACGCATTGAAGTCGGTGCCGGGCGTGAAAGATGCCGCTGTCAATCTCGCTACGGCCAGGGCCACAATCATCCACGCCGGAGACTGGGCCGGCCCCGAAGCCCTGCGCCGGGCTGTGAGCGAAACCGGTTACGAATATCTCGGCGTGGTCGACGACACCCTGGAGGATCCGGCTGAAGCGGCCCGACAAAAAGAATTCAGGCAATTGAAAGCAAGATTCATCACGGGAGCGGTCCTCAGCACCGTCATCTTCATCGGGACTATGCAGGAATGGTTTGCTTTCCTGAAATCGGTTCCGAGGACGTGGATGCTCTACGCCCTTTTTGTGTTGACGACCCCTGTGGTCTTCTGGGTCGGGAGCCGCTTTTTCTCAGGAGCAGTCAAAGCCGCGAAAAAAATGACTACTGATATGAACACACTGGTCGCGGTAGGGGTCTTGTCGGCGTATCTGTATTCGGCCGCTGCGACTTTTTTCCCGTCTTTTTTCTTCGGTGCAGGCATTCATCCGCATGCATACTACGACGGAGCGGCCGTAATTACAACCTTCATCATACTGGGGCGGCTTCTGGAAGCGAAAGCCAGGGGGAGGACGTCGACGGCGATAAAGAGGCTCCTGGGACTCAAGCCCAGGACGGCACGGGTCATACGAGAGGATCAGGAACTGGATATCGCGATCGAAGATGTCGTCAGAGGTGATATGATCCTGGTACGTCCAGGCGAAAAAATAGCAACAGACGGCATTGTAATTTCCGGGACATCCTCTGTTGATGAATCGATGCTGACCGGCGAGAGCATGCCGGTTCTCAAGGAGAAGGGAAGCGAAGTCTTCGGCGCGACAGTCAACCAGAGCGGAAGTTTTATCTTCGAGGCGACCCGGATAGGTGCGGAAACCGTCCTGGCACAGATCATACGGCTGGTGGAAGAGGCACAGGGATCCAAAGCGCCTGTTCAGCGCGTAGCCGACCGGGTTGCATCAATATTTGTCCCGGCCGTGATGGCCGTTGCTGCCGGGACATTTGTGGTCTGGTATTTTCTCGTTCCCGAGCCGATCTTTGCCAGGGCCTTGTTGAATTTCGTTTCGGTCTTGATCATCGCCTGTCCCTGTGCCATGGGCCTGGCCACGCCGACGGCGGTCATGGTGGGGAC
>JBHGBI010000128.1:0-3238 GCA_041946925.1 Syntrophales bacterium
CGGCACGATATTGTTATAGCGATATCACTAAGGGGGTAGTTTTTCCCGAGGACAATAGAACTGGTTAAAGAGAACTATGGAAAGTCAGAAGATCAGGATCAGACTGAAGGCCTATGATTACAAACTGCTGGATCGGTCCACCGAGGATATTGTCGAGACGGCAAAGAGAACGGGTGCGCGTGTAGCCGGTCCGATTCCTCTACCGACGGAGATCAACCGGTACTGTGTCAACCGCTCTCCGCATGTCGACAAGAAGTCCAGGGAACAATTCGAGATACGGACCCACAAGAGATTGATCGATATTATCGAACCGACCCAGTCCACCGTGGACGCCCTTATGAAGCTGGACCTCTCTGCCGGCGTCGATGTGGAAATAAAATTATAGGTCCTGAACACGGAGATGGATTCTTGAGAAGCCCACCTCCTGTTTTTTTGCGAACTAATTCGAAACAGTGAGTAAGATGAATAAGGGACTGATAGGAAAAAAAGTGGGGATGACGCAGGTCTTTTCGGGCGACGGGGCTGTTCCGGTAACGGCCATCGAGGTCGGACCCTGTTATGTCGTCCAGAAAAAGACCGTCGAGAAGGACGGCTATAACGCGGTTCAACTGGGCTACGGGCGCAGGAAACAGAAAAATGTGACCAGGCCCCTGCAGGGCCATTTTAAAAAGGCGGACCGTGGCTTTTTCCAGATTCTGCGGGAATTCCGTCTGGAGTCTCTCGACGACTATGACGAAGGCCAGGAATTGACCGTCGGCATGTTCAAGGTCGGCGATTACGTTGATATCGTCGGAATCAGCAAGGGACGGGGATTCGCCGGGGGCGTGAAGCGACATGGGTTTCGCGGCGGGAAGGCCACTCATGGTTCCATGTTTCACCGGGCGCCAGGATCGATCGGTGCCAGCGCGGACCCGTCAAGAGTGTTCAAGGGAAAGAAATTGCCGGGCCATATGGGGAACAGGAGGGTTACCATCCAGAACCTCCTGGTTTACGGGGTCAGCCCCGAAAGGAATCTTCTGCTGGTCAGGGGTTCTGTCCCGGGGAGCAGGAACGGCATAGTGTTGATCAAGAATTCCATTAAAAAATAAGAAGCCGCAACCGGAGTAGGTAATGCCAGTCTTGGATGTTTACGATATAGAGAAAAACAAGGTATCCCAGATTGAACTGGATGATGCTGTATTTGATGCTGAAATCAGCGATGCCGCAGTCCATGAAGTCGTAAGAATGCAAATGGCCTCGAGGAGGGCGGGGACTGCTTCCACAAAGGAGAGGAGCTTTGTAAGAGGCGGAGGAAAGAAACCTTGGCGCCAGAAAGGGACAGGCCGGGCGAGAGCCGGAACGATCAGGTCTCCTCTCTGGAGGGGTGGTGGTATCACGTTCGGCCCGAAGCCGAGGGATTATTCATATCAGGTTCCGAAAAAGATCAGGAAAAAGGCACTCAAATCGGTCCTCAGTATGAAGCTTAAGGAAAACAAGCTGCTGATCCTTAATGACTTTCCCATGAAAGAAATCAAGACAAAGGCATTCAAGAGCGTGCTCGCCGTATTCGGTCTGAAAAGCGCTCTCTTTGTGCTGGATAAATCCAGTACCGTGCTGGAAAAATCGTCGAGGAATTTAAGAGAAGTGAAGATGATGAGATCGGAGGGGATCAATGTCTACGATATACTGAGATACGATCATCTGGTCTTGATGGAACCCTCCGTAAAGATGATTGAAGGGGCATTGTTGTCATAATGGATATTTATTCTGTCATAAAGAAGCCGCTGGTTACAGAAAAGAGCACTATCGCAAGAGACGAGGGTAATAAGTATATTTTCGAAGTGGATCCCAGGGCGAATAAGATTGAGATCACCACTGCTGTGGAAAAGATTTTCAAGGTCAAAGTCGTCAATGTCCGCACCATGAATTTTACAGGAAAAAAGAAAAGGCTGGGCAGAATCCCCGGCAGGAAAAGCGACTGGAAAAAGGCGGTGGTTACCCTGGCCCCGGGTGCAAGTATCGAGATATTCGAGAATGTATAAAAAAATGAGTAAAGAGTGAAGAATGGGAGTGAAGCGCACACCTCACACCCGTCTCCTGACACCTTACATATCTATGGGGTTGGAATAAATGGCTATTAAAACTTACAAACCGACATCCCCGGGCAGAAGGTTTCAGTCGGTCCCGGATTTCGAGGAAATAACCCGCAACAGGCCCGAAAAAGGGCTTGTGGTTCCGCTCAAAAAGACGGGTGGAAGAAACTGCTACGGCCGGATCACGAGCCGGCACATCGGCGGGGGGCACAAGAGAAAGTACAGGCTCATCGATTTCAAGCGGGAGAAAGCGGATGTCCCCGCGAAAGTGGCGGCCATCGAATACGATCCGAACAGGTCGGCAAGAATCGCCCTTCTCCATTATCTGGACGGTGAAAAGAGATATATCCTTGCGCCGGTGGGATTGAATCCGGGAGACATGGTAGTGAGCAGCGAGAGAGCGGATATCAAACCCGGCAATGCGATTCCTCTGAAGAATATACCGACCGGTTCTTTTGTTCACAATATCGAGCTCAAGGTCGGAAAGGGAGGGCAAATCGTCAGGAGCGCCGGCGCGTACGGCCAGTTGATGGCCAAAGAGGGTGGATATGCGCAGGTTCGCCTGCCGTCCGGAGAAGTGCGGAAGATTTTCCTCGAGTGCAAGGCCACCATAGGGCAGATCGGCAATATCGAGCATGAGAATGTCAGCATCGGGAAGGCCGGACGTACGAGATGGATGGGCAAGCGGCCCAAGGTCAGAGGGGTGGCGATGAATCCGGTCGATCATCCGCTGGGAGGCGGAGAGGGCAAGAGCTCTGGAGGCCGGCATCCCTGTACGCCGTGGGGTGTCCCCACAAAGGGATATAAGACCCGCAAAAACAAAAATACGGATAAATATATTGTGAAGAAGAGGGATTAAGAGTGGCTCGTTCGGTTAAGAAAGGTCCGTTTGTAGAGGAAAGCCTTATCAGAAAAATCAGGAAGTCCCACGAATCAGGCGACAAGAGCGTTATTAAGACCTGGTCGCGTCGATCAACGATTACGCCTGAAATGATAGGACACACCTTCGCCGTCCATAACGGAAAGAAGTTTATACCGGTGTTTGTCACGGAGAATATGGTCGGGCACAAACTGGGCGAATTTGCGCCGACGAGGATTTTCTACAGTCACTCGGGTGACAGGAAGTCAAAGCTGCGCAAGTAGCAGGGTGCCGCAAGGAGTAAAGA
>JBHGBI010000129.1:0-4642 GCA_041946925.1 Syntrophales bacterium
CGTGGAATCCGGGCGGATGTGCGGGAGGATGTCCTCAGGGACGGCATCGCCCGTCTTTTCCCGGAAGAGGCGCCGTGCGGGTGGGATATGCAGAAGACAGGGGCACTGATCTCGGTCCTGAAGCGCTTCTGCGTGATATCGGGCGGACCGGGCACAGGCAAGACATCCACAGTTGCAAGGATTCTGGCCCTCCTCATGGAACAGGCGGGTGGAGAAACGCTTCGCATCTGCCTGGCGGCTCCAACCGGGAAGGCCGCTCAAAGACTCCGGGAGGCGATCAGCGACGGGAGGGGGCGCCTGAACTGTCATCCCGATATCAAAGCCGCTCTGCCGGCTGAGGCATCCACAATACATCGTCTCCTGCAAAGCAGGCCCGCATCTCCCTATTTCCGGCACGACAGGGACCACCCTCTTGATGCGGATGTCATTGTGGTCGATGAGGCATCGATGATCGACCTTCCCCTGATGTCAAAACTGGTACAGGCGCTCCGTCCGCAGGCGCATCTCATTCTCCTGGGCGACCGGGATCAACTGGCTTCTGTCGAGGCAGGTGCAGTGCTGGGTGATTTGTGCGGCGCCGGCCGCCCCCACGGTTATTCCCCCTTGCTCCGGGAGGCGATCCACAGGGTGGGCGGGGGCGAAATCACGGGCGACAGCCGCGGGAGCGATATCGGGGATTGCATTGTGCAGCTTGAAAAGAATTACCGGTTCGGACCCGCAAGCGGCATCGGCGAGGTGTGCCGTGCCGTCAACGCGGGAGATGGAGTTTCGGCACTTGCCCGGTTGAAAGAGGAAGGGGGCGGAGATATCGGGTGGAGGGACCTGCCGGGACCGGAGGTGCTTGCGCGCGCCCTCGGCAAGAGAATCGTGGAGGGTTTTTCCCGCTATATAAACGCGTCCGATCCCGGGGAAGCTCTGGATCTGTTCAATGGCTTCAGGATTCTTTGTGCCCTGCGGGAGGGGCCATACGGGGTCTCATCTGCCAACCTCCTGTCGGAGCAAGTGCTGAGGAGAGAGGGATTGATCAGAAAAGAGGGGCGCTGGTATCCGGGGCGTCCTGTCCTGATTACCCGCAATGACTATAATCTGCGACTTTATAACGGAGATGTAGGGATTGTCTTGCCTGATAAGGAGGCCGGCCATGAACTCCGTGTTTACTTCCCGGACGCCGGGGGGACGGTGAGGAGATTTCCGCCTTTGCGTATTCCCGAGCATGAAACTGCGTTCGCCATGACTGTCCACAAGAGCCAGGGCTCGGAGTTCGACAATGTGATTCTCCTGCTTCCCGACAGGGATGTCCCCGTGTTAACCCGCGAATTGATCTATACAGGGATCAGCAGGGCGAAGAACAGGGTCGAGGTATGGGGAAAGAGGGAAATTTTCAATTCCGCCGTCGCACGCAGGATTGAGCGGGCGTCGGGGCTGCGGGAGTCATTATGGGGATGAAAAGGTGACTAAGTGAGATGTCCGATTTCTTACCTTTTCTTCGCCCACCTTTCGAGCTTTTCGAAGCCGTCTTCCACGGCCTTGAAAAGCACTTCGGTCTTGATCGGTTTGGTGAAGTAATCGTCAAAGCCCGCTTCCCGACACTCGTCTATCTCATACAGAGCCGACCATCCTGTCATGGCGTAGATAAGAGACGCAGGCTTGAACTTTCGTATCTGCCTGCAGAGTTCTATTCCGTCGGTTCCGAAAAGTTTCAGGTCGAGAAATATGACATCAATATTTTCTTTTTTCAGGATTTCCAGCGCCTCCGCGGCCCCCTCTGCGGAGCGAACTTCAAAGATCCTGCCGCCGCCCATCTCGGGGATGATCATGTCCAGAATGACCAGATCGATTTCATCCCGCCTGTTCTTATAGCAATCAATCGCTTCCTTGCCGCTGCGGGCCACCAGAACTTTGTAGCCCAGTGTCTCCAGGATTTCCCGGCTTACGTCCACGATCATTTCCTCATCGTCAACCAGGAGAATCGTCTCATGCCCTTTCACCAGGTTTTCGGACGTCTTCTGGGCCTCTTCGATCTTATTTTCAGAGGCGGGCAGGTATATCTTGAAAGTCGTGCCGTGACCCTTTTCGCTGTATACGTTGATAATTCCCCCGTGCCCTTTGATGATACCGTAAACGGATGCGAGGCCAAGACCGGTGCCCCGCCCCATTTCCTTTGTGGTGAAGAACGGCTCGAAGATTCTCTGGCGGGTTTTTTCGTCCATGCCGATGCCGGTATCCGTTATGGATATCTTGACATAATGCCCCGGCTTCGTGTGGAAAGGCATGGTGAACTTCTCATCGATAGTGACATTTTCCGTTGAGATGTAAAGCTCGCCGCCGCCCGGCATGGCCTGCCAGGCGTTCACGTAAAGATTCAGAAGCACCTGTTCGATTTGCCCCTGATCCGCATCGACTTTCCACAGATCGGGGGCGAGCTTCTTCTGAATGCTGATTTCTTTTTTTGTCCTTCCGAACATTGTAGAGGTGGTCTCAACGACGTTGTTGATTTCGATGGGCTTGACTTCGTATCTTCCTCCCCGCGCAAATCCGAGGAGCTGTCGGGTAAGATCGGCCCCGCTCATGACCTGTTCCTCAATGCTCTTGAGCTTCTTGTAATTGGGGTTATCTGAATCCATGCCCAGCAGCATGAGAGATGTATAGCCCTGGATAGCCATGAGGAGATTGTTGAAGTCATGTGCGATTCCGCCCGCAAGGGTGCCTATGGCTTCCATTTTCTGCGCCTGCAGGAATTCAGCCTCCAACTCCTTTCTTGCCCTTTCGGCATGCCTGGATTCGGTGACATCCCGAATCGATTCCACGGCGCCGACGATATTCCCCCTGGAGTCGTAGAGCGCTGCAGCCGTTCCGAGCAGATATGCCTCCCGGCCGTTGAGGTCGGGTATGTAGGATTCTCCGATGAGGACCTGGTCGTGTCTCTTTATATTGGCATACTTTTTTTCGATCTCTTCGTCTTTCTCCAGCACCAGATCGATTAGAATGGGCTGCCTCCTGCCGTACAGGGGGACTGCGTATTCATAATCCCCCTTGCCCAGTATCTCTTCGGCCTTGATCCGCGTGATCGCCTCCATGGCTCTGTTCCAAGCGATCACTTTGCCTTCGCGATTTATGACGAAAGTCGGATCGGGAAGGAAATTGATAATGTCCTTGAGCCTCCTTTCCGATTCCTTCAGGGCTTCCTCGGCCTGCTTCCGTTTGGTGATGTCCTCATAGATGGCCACGATTTTCTGGTCGTCCAGGGTGCTTCCTATTCGGGAGGCGCTGATGCTGCAGATGATGTCGTTGCCGTTTTTATGGCGACACGGAAATTCCAGTTCCATACTCCAGACCCGTTTCTTTTCCAGCTCAGGATAGACGCGCCTTCCTATCTCCTCATATTCTTCGTCGCTGCGATAGAGAGTCCTCATGTCCCTGCCGATCAATTCCTGGGGTTTCCAGCCGAATATGCTCTCGACGCTGTCGTTGGCGAAAATGATCCGGCGGTTCTTCAACCCGAATACTGCATGGGGTATAGCGGCAAGAACAGATGATTCCAGTGCCTGAAGTTCCTCCGTTTTTCTCCTGGATTGCCCGGCGATGTCCTGAACGATGGCTTCATGGCAGTCGAGATCGGCATCAGCTTTTTTACAGAAATCGACATCGCGGGCGGGTTCCGCCGGCGCATCCAGCCTATGCAGTCCTGCTTTCGGCAATTTGCCTTCCTGTCCCCGTCCGGTCACGTTGCGGAGAGTCCCTTGCGTGGCTATTGCCCCTTTGTAAGGGACATAGGAAAAGGAGGCCTCGATATCGATCCGGCGGCCGTCCGTGGTCAGCGCTGTAAACGTGAACCGTGGGTCAAGCGGCTCTCCCTTCATGCTTTTCTGGAGGCGCTCTTCCAGGAGAGGTCGGCTTTCAGGGGCGAAAAGGGACATAAAATCGAAGTCGGGCTCGAAGAACTGGTCGCGGGTTATGCCGAAGAGGTCGGTGAACTTACTGTTGATATACTCGAATTTTCCCCGGCAGACAAGGCAGACGGCATCGTTCGATTGTTCCGCAAGGGAGGCGTACAATCTTTCGCTCTCATGCGGTGGGTCTCCTCTGAACAGAAGTTCCAGTTCGGACCTCTCGAATTTCGAAAGCCGCCGGCGCAACTCAACCAATTCCTGGATGAGCTGCTCTTTTGTCTTCTGTTCATCTTTCATGAAGCTTCTTTTCTCCAGGATTTTGCCCCCCGGATGCTGGAGGGCCCGTTAAATCAGAATAGACCACTGGATCACATATTCTCAGCCGGGTTGGTTTTGCCCTTTAACTCCGGAATTAATCGGGCGCAGCATACGGGCCAGGAATGACCCGGCCCGTATGCACTTTCCTAAAATGTCTTTTCTCTCATTTTTGAGTTTTGCGGTTAAAACAAAGCCTGAGGCTCTGACATGGGTTCCTCGAATCGTGATCACACTGGAAAAAATTGGTGAACATGAGGGCTCATGAAAAATACGGCCATTTATGAAAATGGTCGCACGAAATCTATTAGATGTGAATTGATGTAAAAATCAAGTAAAAAATTCCTCAGGGGCCACTTTGATGAATATCCTGGCGGAATTATTAATAAATGAAAATAAAATTCCGATGTTGCGCAGGTTGCAATACGCGGGAAAAC
>JBHGBI010000013.1:0-49017 GCA_041946925.1 Syntrophales bacterium
CTTCGGCAGCAGTTTAGGAAACAAGACCGGAAAAATAGGTTTCATTAAATTGAGGGCACCGGGAATCTTGCCCATGACCCGCATCATCGGCCCCATACCAAAGGGCATGGCATCGATTAACTGCGGCCACATCGTTCCCATCAGTTTGGCAAAACCTTGCGGCGTCATGAGTGATATGAAGGCATCAAAAACACCCCACTGGCTATGAACATCAGGATTAGGATCGGGGAAATTATAGCCCAGCGCGTTGCCGGCCAGATGCGCTAAATCCACGACTTCCACCGACATATTTTTCTTTTTCGCGGCTACGCGTAATTGCACCTGACAGCAAGGACACAGCGCCAATACCTTTTCAGCACCGGCTTCCACTGCTTCATCAAGTCTTATTTTCCCGATATCAGCAGCGACCGACGGCTCTTTAACCAAGGTCAGAACACTGCCGCAGCAATGGGCGTTCTCACGGTTATGTTCCATTTCAACAAATTGAACATTGGGAATCGCCTTGATCAAATCACGTGGAGCTTCATAAACGCCGGATGCCCTGCCGATATGACAGGAGTCATGCCATGTTACTTTTACCGGCTGCATGTTATTAGCCGGAAATACAAATTCACCGGATTTAATTTTCTCGGCCAGAATTTCGGAGTAATGCCTCGTTTTGATATGGTAATCAATGCCCAATTTCCTGGCCCAATCGGGATAAACATTACGCCACATCATGTCGCAGGCCGGACAGGAGGCTATAACTGTATCCGCACCGGTTTGCTTTACAACTTCAATGTTATGACGCATGATATCCGCAAAAAGGTCCCATTTACCGGCCACCAGCATCGGGGTGCCGCAACAATTTTCCGGTTCACCCGCGTAAGTAAAATCAACGCCCGCTTTGTCGAGCAATCTTACAGCCGCCATGGCAATGTCATGTTCAACATAGCTTGCCGTGCATCCGGCAAAATACATTGCCGGTGCTTTACGACCGGGACCATGATTGTCCTTAAGGTCTCCCGGAAACCAGTCTGCCCTGTTTTTGCGGTAACCGGCCCAGATGTTGCCTTCGGAACGAAGCGCTTCGGCCATCATCTCAAAAGGCGGGAACGTCATCCTCTTTTTCTCATTGATCAGTTTACCGCGCAGTTTCATCCAGGAAGGCTCTATGGGCAGAGCAGTCGAACAGCGCAAATTACAGAGCTCGCAGGTTGTGCAAACCAGGAACGTATCAACCTGCGCTTGATTCCACCTAGCTCTTCCTTCCAGATATTCCCTCAGCCAATACCATTTGCCTCGCGGACTCTGGCTTTCCCATCCACGGCCGTAAAATTGATCGCACTCCTCCACACAGTAACCGCATTGAGAACAGCTGTATGCATACCAGACCACATCCTGAGGGAAGTCAGTTAAAGGATAATTTTTTTTATTCTCTCCGATATGCGTGATTACGTGATTGCCGAAAGGCCGAATCAACGGCTCAAAAGCACAGCCCATACGCATGGCACTGTCCATAAGACTATAGCCGATGACCTTTCCGGGATTGAAAATGCCTCGTGCATCGATCTTATTCTTAAATGCTTTCAAGCTGGCTACCCGTTCGGTCCCTAATACTTTTTCGGCCTTAGACTTGAAATATAAACCGGTAGAGTATGCCCGGCCGCCGTTGGCTTCGGCAATTTTCATAATAGATAACGAAAGACTGAAAACAAAATTGTAGCTGAATTTGCGCTGATCGGCGGGAATAAATCCCAGAATAACGACTTCCGGTTTTCCGTCCTTGCCTTTGCAGATAACCGTACCTTCTTTAACGACAGGTTGATTGATTTTATTTTCGACTTCCGCCATGAAGCGGCCCAATCGGGAAAGGGGTATGACGACCTCTGCCGGCACCAGACTGGGACCAAGGCGTTTGACCACCATAATTTTAAAGCGGTTTTTCCATTCATGTTCGGCTATGCGCTCACTTAATATTTCCCCCTGACAGCAGTGCAAAATTTCTTGCAGCTTTACCATAACTTGTGTTGCGTCTTTTTTATGAAAAGCTATCGTGGCAACATAGGAAGCAGGCAAAAGCACCCTCTCTTCGGCAGGATGACCATTGTGTTCCATCAATGGCGAACGGTTTTTCATTTCCGCCATCCTGGGGTTAATAAAAACCAAAGACCACAAAGGCAGATCCGTTTTCACGATATCTTCCGCAATGCTTTGGAGGTTTGTCGCATCCGGACAGCCAATTGCGATAACATCAAGTTCGTCTTTAGGCTGGACTTTCATTGTTAAATCGATGATAAAACCGGTTGTTCCTTCCGCATCGGCGATTAAGTCCAGATCGGTACCGGTAAAAACGCGCACCGAACCATCGGGCAGAGCTACGCGGGCAGAAACGACGTTTTCCCGAAACCACCCATATTGATAGGAACCGAAACCTGCTCCACCTTGCGCCAGCCAGCCACCGACGGTCGAGCCGGGGTAGCTTGACGGATAAAGATTTACAGTAAGCTCCTCTTTGGCCAAAGCATCGTCAACTTTTTCCCAGACAACACCGGCCTGACAGGTGACCGTCTGCGCTTGCTTATCTATGGATAAAATTTGATTCAGACGGAAGAAATCAACAACGATGCCTTGTTTGACAGGCAAGACCCCGCCATAGCCGGAAGAAGCTTTCGCCCGTGGAGTAAGAGCTATATTGTTTTGCACGGCCCAATGAACAAGCTCAATGAGCTCTTTTTCGTTTTGAGGCTGAACAATCGCATCGGGGACGGTTTTGCCGATGAGCGGTGCAATGACAGAAGGTATTGCCGCAATATCATGGCTGTACAATACACGTTCCGTTTCATCAAAGTTAACGCGACTGCCAAATTTTTCTCTCAGATACGCTTTTTGATTCTTGTCCATAGGACACCTCCATCCCCCTTCTTACACCGTTATTTTATACTCGCCGATTATGAGAACACTTAGCGGGTGAGGGCGTGGGCTAATGATCATGAGTGTCATCCATATATCAACATTCAACGTTTCCATTTGAAATGGTTGAATATGTTCTGCATGAATATCAAGACATATTCACTTCAAAAGCGAATCAGGATGGCATGATCTAAAGCTTTTCCCTTCGCAACCTGAGGGAATTTCCGATGACCGAAACGGAACTGAAACTCATGGCGGCTGCAGCGATAATGGGGCTCAAAAGCAATCCGAAGAAAGGATACAGAACGCCGGCAGCAATGGGTATGCCGAGCGCATTGTAAATAAAAGCAAAAAACAGGTTCTCTTTGATATTGCGCATGGTGGCTCTGCTCAATCGCCTTGCCCTCGCAATGCCCCGCAGATCGCCCTTGACGAGGGTGACCCCGGCGCTTTCCATGGCAACGTCGGTGCCAGTTCCCATGGCGATCCCCACATGGGCCTGCGCCAGGGCCGGCGCATCATTGATGCCGTCTCCGGCCATGGCGACGATCTCACCCTTTTCCTGCAAGCGCTTGACCTCCTCGACCTTCCTGCCGGGAAGCACCTCCGCAATCACCTCATCAATATGAAGTTTCCCGGCAACGGATCGGGCCGTGGTGCTGCTGTCCCCGGTAACCATGACGATCCGGATGCCCTCATCATGAAGCTGCCGGACGGCCTCGGGAGTGGATTCCTTTATCGGATCGGATACCCCGATGATCCCGATCACCGTACGGTCCATGGCAACAAACATGACGCCTTCTCCCTCGCTCCGCATTTCTTCCGCCTTGACGGTTAATTCACCCGGATCAATCTGGACATCATCCATGAGACTGCGGTTGCCGACGGCTACGGAATGGCTCTTTATTTCACCCGTGACGCCTTTGCCGGTAATCGACTTAAAAGAATGGACATCGGTTAAAGGGATCCCCCTTTCCTTTGCGCCTGATGCAATGGCCGATGCAAGGGGGTGTTCGCTTCCGATTTCAAGACTCGCACCATAAAATAGAACGGTCTTCTCATCATATCCATTTGCTGGAACGACTTCGGCAATCTTCGGCTTCCCGACGGTAAGCGTCCCGGTTTTGTCGACGATAAGGGTTTGAACCTTTTCCATCACCTCGATGGCCTCGGCATTCTTGAAAAGCACGCCCGCCATGGCGCCTTTTCCCGTTGCCACCATGATGGACATGGGCGTCGCAAGCCCGAGTGCGCAAGGGCAGGCGATGATCAGCACGGCCACGGCGTTAATCATGGCATAAACCATCCGGGGCTCCGGGCCGATAAGCGCCCAGACGATAAAGGTAATGACCGCGACTGCGATGACCGCCATGACAAAATAGCCCGAGACGGTGTCAGCAAGTTTCTGAATCGGCGCACGACTGCGCTGGGCTTCGGCAACCATGGCGACAATCTGCGACAGGAGGGTATCTGCACCGACTTTTTCAGCCCTCATCAGAAAAGTCCCCGTTCTATTCAAGGTTGCTCCTATGACAGGATCTCCCGACTGTTTCGAGACAGGGATCGATTCGCCGGTGACCATGGATTCATCAATTGCCGCAGACCCATCGACCACAACACCGTCCACGGGAACTTTTTCCCCAGGCCGGACACGAAGGATATCGCCTAGAACGACATCGTCAAGGGGCACATCCTCTTCGGCTCCGTCCTTTTGCACTTTTCTCGCAGTCTTTGGAGCAAGGCCGAGGAGAGCCTTAATGGCGGCTCCTGTTTGCCCCCGTGCCTTCAATTCCAGAAACTGACCGAGTAATACGAGGGTTGTTATGGCGGCGGCAGCTTCGAAATAGGTGGCTACTTCACCGCCTCTGCCCCGGAAGGAAGCAGGAAACAATCCCGGCAGAAGAGCCGAAATCACACTGTATACATAAGCGACGCCGATGCCGAGCCCGATCAGAGTAAACATATTGGGACTGCGGTTGACAATAGACTGCCATCCCCGGACGAAAAAGGACCAGCCGCCCCACAAAACAACGGGGGAGGCAAGTAGCATCTCGAGCCAGTTCATATGCTTCGGTGAAATGAGGTCCTCGATATGTAATGCAGGGATGAAGTCGCTCATCGCTATGAGGATAAGGGGAACGGTTAGAACGACGCCCACCCAGAAACGGCGTCGCATGTCGATAAGTTCGGGATTCTCCTCTTCCCCGATAGAGGTCGTCCGGGGTTCAAGGGCCATACCGCAGATAGGACAACTACCCGGTCTATCCCTGACAATGTCCGGATGCATCGGACAGGTCCATTCCGTTTTGACCGTCGATGTCAGAGGCTCCACTGGTTCCAAGGCCATCCCGCATTTGGGGCAGGAACCGGATCCTGCCTGTCTCACTTCCGGGTGCATGGGGCAGGTGTACATTTCAGTTTCCCAATCTTTCCTTTTTCAGTTCATGAAAAGCCGCTGTTTATACGCTCTCGTTTCGAGCGGGCGCATACTGCAAGATATCATTTGCCGGGATGTGCGATGATCATTTTCACCATTTCCATGAACCCGAGATGCTCGATCTTTTCAATACGCAATCCCGCCTTTCCAAGATTCTCCACTGTACGCCGGTTGATGTTCGGGCCGATAAGGTTTAAAAATAAAGGGTTCAGGATATCCATGACAAATCCGACGACCGGCCGGTCAATCCGGACATGTTCGAGCAGAAGAATCTCACCGCCAGGCTTTACAACGCGCCCTAATTCTTGCAGACCAAGAACCGGGTCGGGCACTGAGCAGAACACGAAGGTCGCAACGGCCGTGTCAAAAGAATCTTCGGAAAACGGAAGAGCCTGAACATCACCCTCCATAAGATGGACGGGGAAACCAAGCTTGTCGGCACGCAATCTTGCATGCGGCAGCATCTTATCGGCGATATCGAGGCCTGTGACATCAACGCCCCCTGGATAGTAAGGAAAGTTTTTCCCCGTGCCGACCCCAACCTCGAGAACCTTCCCCTTGGCGCGTGTCAGCAATCGCCGGCGCCAGCGACTGAAGGTGCGCTCGGAGATTATTTCCATCACATCATAGTATGGGGCAATGCGGTTGTAGCGCGTCTTTGTTTGTGCCGTCAGATTGCTATCTATCGGATGATCCATGTCTTCTTTTTAAGTTCCATGACCTGGCCTGCATGGATAGCCTTGAAAGTCATTGGGGTCTATCCTTCAAGGTCTTTTTTCATTCTCTCATATTCTTCCTTTGTGATTTCTCCCTTTGCGTAACGCCTCTTTAAGATGTCCAGGGGACTTTCATTCTGTGTCTGCGTCTGTCCCTTCGTTTTCTGGGTCTGGAGCATAAAATAGATCAGCAATCCAATGACAATCAGGAATATTATCCACATGAACATCCCTCCATATCCAAATCCGTAATGCATCATGGGCCCCCATCCACCGGGACTTTGCGGGCCATAGTAACCTTCACCGGTGCAGGATGCAAGCAAACCGGTTATCATCATAAGAGATAATTCAAGATATTTTTTCATCTTCGGGATCTCCTCATTTTATGGCATGGAAGGCCTTCTTCAACTGCTCCTCTACTGCCTCGGCGACTTTCTGAAGTTCCACATTATCAATCATCTGCATGGCAACCGTCGGCCGTATAACGGAAAGGACCGTCTTGCTGGCCTTTTCATAAACAATAACGTTACAAGGAAGCATAAGACCGATGTTTTCCTCGGCAAGGATCGCTTTGTATGCATTCGTAGGATTGCAGGCACCCAGAATAATGTATTTTCTGAAATTAATGCCCAGTTTTTCCTTCATTTTTTCCTTGATATCGATTTCTGTCAGTACCCCGAATCCTTCCTTTTTCAGCGCCTCTCTTGCCAGCTCAACGACTGTCTCATAAGGGATAGCCAACTCCTTGGTGAAGCCGTAATGGATCATGCCTATCCTCCTTCTGTAAATGTTTCCCTTCTCTTTTATCCAGGAGGCAGCGATTCGGCTCTGCCTCCGGGATAACATGACCACCTTGAAATAAGGTTGAAGGCCAACCCGGAGATCTGCCCTGTTCCTAATACGCCGATCTTATATAGCCCGTTTCCTTGTCAATGAGGATCCTGTCCACAAGAACATTGCTTCGTGTCCTTATCTCGGCTTCGAAGGCCCTGTCGCTATCTTTGATTTTCCCCAGCTTCAGGTTCGGATTTCTCGAAGATTTCAGGTAATCGCTCATCATGGCTTTCGCTTCCTTCAGATCGATGGGCTTCCCGCCGGTCCGATATTGAGGGACATAACCAGGCCCCATCATGCCAGGACCCATGCCGTAACCATATCCGCCTCTGCCGGGCTGACTCTGCACCACAGCGGGGCTAAGGACAAATGCCAAAGTCAGTGCCAATGAAATAATGAAAATGGTTTTTTTCATATGTCCCTCCTTGGCGGGCCTGTATTGGTTTGAAGATGTTAAGAAAGGTTTAACGTGAAAGGTAAACTTCTTTACCGAAGACCAGGGGCCTTCCCTTGTGAAAGACAGGGTTATAATAATGACATCATATTCCCCTATAGGGGATTCAGGCGAGGTTTTATAGCTTCAGCGTCAATTACGCATAATACTCTAAAATCAAATTAATGTTAATGATAAATATTTTTATCTGTATCCGTTACTTTCAAACGTGGCATAAAGTTTTGCACACTCGCGGGCAAGACGGTTCCTATCCATCCGTCACAACTTCTGCTTAACGGTCTCCTGATTGGCTTTGTTCCGGCTGGGGAAAACTTTCCTCCCAACCATCCGGTCGAGCTTTTTGATAATGCCGGTATCCAGGGTGATAGTTATCTTCGCCATGGCCAATGTTAAACCTCCAGTATGATATTTCTATCCGTACAGGGCATGGATATCAATATTTATGCGATCGGACAGGGAAGCTAACGCTCCATCTCAACCGACATAAAGGAGACACTTTCCACAGGAGATTTCGTAGACATCGAGACGTCCCTTTGAGGATTATTCCTCAATAAGATTGATTCTGATTTTCAGTCGGTTTGACTCTTTCAGAAAAAAAGGACCCCCACAGGGACACCCAAATAAAAACGTGGAGCGGCCTATAATTGTAAATTAGTGAAATTGAAAGTACTTTTACGTTGATTTTAAATCATGGCTTGCGGCGTAAAATCGGTGGGATACAGGGGAGTGATATGATAGGTAAATATTTGTAATTATTGGCGTCCCCACGCGGATTCGAACCGCGGTTGCCGACGTGAAAGGCCGGTGTCCTGGGCCTCTAGACGATGGGGACGCTCGATGAGATGTCGTCATGAAAAAAGGAGCGCGAAAACACTCCCGAAGACGGGGTTTATATATGGTTGTCGGGGAACTGTCAAATAAAAAAAGGGCAAAAGGTTAAGGACGCATGGCGCAAGGTTTTAGAAGCGGTCATGGTTCGACAGGCTCACCATGACAAGTCTGGATTCCCGGGTCAAGCCCGGGAGTGACAAAATCGTGATGAGAGCTGAAACTAAACGCCGACAGCTATTAAACTTCGAAGACCACCGGTTCCCGCAGGATAGATTCCCTTGCCTCGGCGGCGAGGGAGGCGATTTGCGGGTGTGTATCTTTCAGAGAGGCCATCTGCCGGAGATGGTCGGCAGTGCGGGAGATCAGCATGACGAGGTCCCCTTCCGCGAGTCCGGATTTTTCGGTCACCTTTTCCCACTCCATTCCCTTCGCCCAGTGATACAGAGCGACGGAAGCCCAGAGCGGGAGGGGGTAGACGGGGAAGCCCGCGCTTTTCATTTTCTCAATAAGGGGGGCGAGCGTGCTTCTCACTTGGCGGTACGCGAGTTTGAGCCGGCCGGGTATATCCCTGCCCGGCACAAAAATGTCCTGATCCCCGTCGGAGACGAAAAGAGCGGTCATGGCCGCGAGCAGCCCTTCGTCGTCTTTGGGAAAAGCGTTGTTTCTCAGGCACTCGGCGATCAGAAGGGGCTGGTCCAGTCTGAGTTTAGATGCCCAGTAGCCGTCTTCTGTCAGTTTGTCATTTCCGTCCACAAACCCTTCTGCTTTCAGAAAGTCCAGGTGCCGTTTGAAGTCCCGCCACAGCCCCATGTCTTTTGGGGATTTTGCGCCTGCCGACTGGTAGGAGGCGAGCGACCTTTCAAAGATCACTCGTATGTCTTCTGGCGTGTGCGAAAGGAGAAGGTTCAGAACCATCGAAAAGTCGTTCCTGATACGGCTCGCTATGCCCTCGGGCTCGACGGAAAGGAGGCGCTGGACGTGCTTCAAATCCATGAATCTTCCCGGAATGGCAAGCATGAAGCCGATTTTGTCCAGTCCGCGCCTTCCGGAGCGCCCCGTCATCTGGTGGAATTCCGTCGCCGTCAGGGGAAGGAATTCATGTCCGTTGAACTGATCCGAATTGAAGAGGACGATTGTCCTCGCCGGGAAATTGACCCCTGCCGCCACAGTGGACGTGGCGAAGATGGCGTCCAGGTGCCCCTTCTTCATCATGGATTCGACCAGGAACTTCCACGCCGGCAGTTGTCCTCCATGGTGAGCAGCCACTCTTGAGGCAGTGAGATAATCGAGGTGCTTGTGGGTTTTCAGGTACGGGAAGCGTTCGAGTTGTTCGGCCAGATCGAGATCGAAGCTCCAGGAATCCAGATGCTCCGATCCGTTCCCGCAAAACTGCAGGGCTGCATCGCATTCCGCGCGGGACTTGAGAAAGAATATCGCCGGCAGAAGGTCGAACTCCCGCAGGACCTGTATGATCTCCCCGTATTGCGGCTGCTTGTAGCTTTTCGGCTGCCCGTTCTTCTTCAGGAAGGCATCGACCTTCCCGTAAAGGCGCCTTTTCGCCAGGAGGGGCATGAGCCGGCCTGTAGGATGCAGAAAAAGAGGATAGAGAGGTACGGGACGCCTCTCCTCCCGGACGACGATACACTCCTTTCCCCGTATGGAGCTGAGCCATCCGGCGATCTCGTCGCTGTTGCCGATCGTCGCGGAAAGGAGGAGGAGGTTGATCCTTGCCGGCAGGTATATCATTATCTCTTCCCAGACGACCCCCCTGTCTTCATCACCGAGGAAATGGGCTTCGTCCAGGATAATGAGATCGCAATCCAGATTTTCGCCTCTGTGCATCGCATCGTAGAGCTGGTTCCTGAGAATTTCCGTGGTTCCCACGATAATGGGGGCGTCCGGGTTTTCCTTGGTATCGCCGGTCAGGATGCCGACATTTTTCGCGTCGAAGGACGTTCCGAATTCGACCCACTTGGAATTGGTCAGGGCCTTAAGGGGCGAAGCATACCAGCACCGGCCGCCCTTGTTGAATATCCTGTGGATCGCCTGCTCCGCTATCCACGTTTTTCCTGATCCGGTCGGCGCCGCCACCAGGCAATCGGTCCTGTTGATCGCCTCCAGGGCTTCAATCTGGAAAGGATCGGGCGCAAACGGCCGCTCTTCCGGCTTCCCGATGCGCGAGAATACACCCCTGAGCACCGGTTCGGCTTCCGGTCTCATGAACTCCGGATATTTTTTTCTTTTCTGCCTGCGGATTTTTTTTCGGAAGTCCTTGCGTCTGCGGACCTCCTCTGTGGTCTTATGAATGTACTTATTGGATATATTTTGCATAAACTTTACCTAGTATAGCATAAAAATATGGGAATGGAATCAAAAAAACAGTTTTTTACCCGGTGCTTGACAAACACGCCCATCGGTAATAAAAGCCTTTCTTTCGATTATATGGGCAGAAGGGCGTTTCAGCAAGGGGATGAAGGTCTCTTGCAGGAATGAAGAGGATAATAAATGGCAAGACCTGGGATATTCTGGGGCTGGTTTGTAGTGGCCGGCGCTTTTTTCGTGCTGGGGATCAACTACGGTGCCCGGTACTGTTTTGGCGTATTCATTATTCCGATGTCCCAGGAATACGGATGGTCGAGGTCGGTCATTTCCCTTGCCGCCTCGCTCAACATGTTCGTATATGCGGTCTGCGCGATTTTTGTCGGCAGACTCCTTGACAAAATGGCGCCGCGATGGATTATCTCTATCGGCGCCGTCGTCGCTGCGGCGAGTTTCATCCTGACGGGCTTTGTGAAGACCCCCCTTCAATTCTACATCGTTTACGGGCTCCTGTGCGGGATGGGTTCCGCGGGGCTGAGCGTTGTCGTGGGAAATTCTTCCGTCGGCAAGTGGTTCATCAGAAAGAGGGGGACCGCGATGGGAATTTCCACGATGGGCATCAGCTTCGGGACAATAATGCTGACGCCCCTTTCCGGTTATATCGCAAAGCATTTCGGTTGGCACGCCGGATTTATCTTCCTGGGAGTCGCGATCCTGTTCATCGGCGTCTCGGTGTCGCAGTTCCTGATGGGAAGGGCAAGTCCGGAAGCCTGCGGCCTGCTCCCCGACGGCGAGGAGGTCCCGGAAATGGTCTTGCGGATTGACGAAGAAAGCGCAGGCATCCCGAAGAAGATATCCGCCCTTCCTTTTTTGAAGGATTCCCGCTTCTGGATACTGGGCATCGGTTTCGGCCTGGCCATAATGACTATGATGTCCGTTTTTATGCACGTTGTCGCTTATGCCATGGACAAGGGGCTCGACAAGATCACCGCCGCTTCGGCCCTGAGCGCAATCGGCATAGCCGGGCTCGCCGGGCAGTTTTTCTACGGGTGGTTGAGCGACCGTCTCCGGGATGTCAAGCACGCCGCAGTCCTGGGCATATTCGTCATGGCGTCGGGGACATTGCTCCTCCTTTACATCGATTCCGCGAAAGGCCTGTATTTCTCCGCGATCGTCTACGGATTCGGCTACGGGTCGCTTGCTCCGATGATGCCGATCATGGCGGCGGACCGCTTCGGTCGCGATGTCCTGGGCTCTGTTTACGGCATGCTTACCTTTTTCATCGGCACGGGAGGAAGCATAGGGCCGATTTTGGGGGGCGTCATGTTCGACGCCCTTGGTTCTTACCGGAGCGTCTGGCAGTTCAACATAGCCGTCCTTGCGGTTGTGATTACCATGCTTTTAATGCTGAAGCCCGGCCATGGAGCGAAGATAAGAAGGTGATGAGCGTAGAGGGTGAGAGGCTTGAAAAATATTACTGCCCCGTAATGATTTTTCGCGCTTTCTCGAAAACTTCCATGCGAAACGCGGGAAAGCCAGGGATGGTCTGGTTCAGATATTTATTGGCGTACTGGCCATCGTAAAGGAGCATTCTTTCGTACTCTTTTCCTTTTCCCATTTTTTCAAGCAGCAGTGTGACTTCCTCCTGGAAAAAATTTTCCAGCTTTGCTGAATATTCCCGAGCGAGCGCATCCAGTTCTTCCCGGCTGAGATCTTTCAGCTTTCCTTCCGACAGCATGTCATCGATCCATCCGCGCGCGGCAGTATAATACATTTTCGGCCTCCGTGAGTCTTCCAATCGGCGTATTCTTTACCTTTTTCAGGGAGTTCTTGTCAACAGGATCATCACCCCGGCGATGAAGCGAAGGAATGGCAAACGCCTTTTATCCTTCCCCCTATCTCGAATTCAGGCATTTCGAAAGATAAAATCAGGCATTCCTTTATGGTATGTTCACCCGTTCTGATAAAAAATGAAATAAATATCCCGGGGGAGGGAGAAAATGGAAAACATCATTGGAGTAAAGATGAAACGGTTCGGGAGAGGCTGCTCGGGAGCCGTGAGGGGTAATCCCTTTCTGGCGACTCTGGTAGGGATAGGCATAGGCTGGCTCATGGCGGGTGGGTTCAACGGATCTGCGCGTATGGAAGCCGGATGGAGAAAGGCCGGGGAGACGGCGGGGCAGGCAAAGGAAGCCGCCGCGACGGCGGGGGAGAAGGCTGGCGGGGTTGCCGGCAGGACGCGGGAGCAGATCATGGATCTGAGCGGCCGGGCATTGAAATACGCGAGGACTTTCGGCGAAAAAGCCCAGGAGCAGGTGAGCCGTGCGGGATCAGGGCTCAAACATATGGCTGAAGAAAAACCGGGGGTGGTCGTCGGGACGGCCATCGCGATTGCGGCCGCCGTCGGTCTCGGTTATTGGGGAATACAAAAGAGCAGAGGATAGTATATTCAGGCCTGGTTTGGTACTTTCCCCACGTGCAGGCACGTGATTCCCCCGGAGAGGGGATAAAATTCCACATCCGTCAATCCCGCGCTTTCCATGATCCGGGCGAGGGAATCGGGTGAGGGGAAACGGCTGATGGTGTCGGCCAGGTAGATGTAAGCGGCGGGATTTTTCGTGAACGGGCGCGCGAGCAGGGGCAAGATACGTCTCAGGTAAATCGAATAGAATTTTCCAGTCCACCTTCCGCGGGGCAGCGTCATCTCCAGGATCATGATTTGTCCTCCGGGACAAGTGACACGCTGCATTTCTCTCAATGCGCCGGTTTTGTTCGGGATGTTCCGGATGCCGAAGGCCATCGAAACCAAATCAAAGCTGTGGTCTGGAAAAGGCAGATGCAGGGCATCTGCCTGCATCAACTGTATCCGGCTGCAGAGATTGTGCCTGCGTATTTTTCTGAATCCCCGGCACAGCATCTCCCGCGAAATATCGATTCCCACTACGCCGACCGATGGATCGTGCGATGCGGCTTCAATGGCCAGGTCGGCTGTTCCGGTCGCTATGTCCAGCAGTCTTCCAGTCCGGGGAAAACGCATTTTGCGGACAGCGAACTTCCTCCATGCAATATCGCGCCTGAGACTTAAAAGATGGTTCAGGAAATCGTATTCCCCCGTTATGGTTGAGAAAATTTCCTTCACCGCTCCGATCTGGCCGGGAGCGGAAATTTCCGCCGCAGATCGATACCTTTTGCTGCCGTTCATTCCCAATAAGGATTCATCCATTTTATCTACTTACGCCTTCCGGCTGCGGGCGGCCAGCGCCTCCAGTTCGCTCAATCTCGCGACAAACATCCTGTAATTCTCTTCGGGTCTGCCTTTCAGGAATATGCGGCTTCCGATGCATACGTAATCGACTCCGATTTCCAGAAAATCCTGCAGATTGTCGAGTGAAACCCCCCCGTCCACGGATATTACCTTATCCGGGAAAGCGGCTCTTGTCTCGGAGATCTTTTTCAGGACCTCCGGTCTGAAAGGGCTTCCATAACGGCCGGGCTCGACTGTAAGAAAGGTGAGCGCGGGAATCTGTTCGGCTGCTTTCTCGAAGTCGCAAAACTCGGTTCGGGGATTAATCGCCATCCCCGGTTCCACTCCCCTTTTTTTTGCCGCGTCGAGGAAATCTGGAAAGGCCGCCTTTGATTCGAAATGAAATATCGCTCTCTTGAGCCGACGGTTGCGGACCTGGTTCAGGCATGTGATCGGATCATCGACCATCATGTGTATTTCAAAGGGGAGGGAGGTTTCGATGCGGTTCAACTCCCCGGGAGGGAAGCTTTTTGTCGGCACAAAAAGTCCGTCCATGATATCTACCTGCACGTAGTCGGCAAAGGACTCCGCCTGTTTCAACCTTACCGCGAAATCCTCGAATTTTTCGGAAAGTAACGCCGGCACGATTTTCATTTATTTCCAAATCCTTTCTGTGACGGCACGGGTGGCCGGGGATCATTTTCGGGCTGTCAAACAGTCGGCCGCTGTTTTCCTGCAGACCGCTGAAAGCCACAGAAGAGCGATGCTGCGCCCGCATCCGCCACTACCCATATCCGGCCGCTCTCAGGCTCGACCATGGAGGCGGGAAGCGCGGCGTCCGTTCCTTCCACGATTTTTTTGAGTATAGCCGCCTTGCTCTTTCCTGTCACCATAAAAAAAACATTTCCGGCGCTGTTCAATACGGGGAGAGTCAGAGTGATCCTGTCATGCTTTGCGGATTCCGGAACGACGGCCGCGACGATGCGACTGGTTTTCGCCAGACGAGGTGTGCGTGGAAAGAGAGACGCCGTATGGCCGTCCTCTCCGATACCCAGCAGGACGAAATCGAAACGGGGGAATATCTCCGGGGGCAATCCGAAGAAACTTCGGATGTCCGCTTCGTATCTTTCAGCCGCGGCCCGTGCGCAATATTCCTCCACCGGGACGGGATGGATGTTGTTCCGGGGTATCGGGACTGTGTCCAGGAATTCCCTTCTCATCATTCCGTAGTTGCTGTCCTCACTTTCAGCCGGGACAAACCTTTCGTCGACCTGAAATATATGAGTCCTTTCCCAGACCTGCGGGTCGCGGAGCCCCGCCAACTTTTGATAGAATGGAACGGGTGTCCTTCCGCCGGACAGGGCTGCGGTAAATCGGTCCCTTTTCCGGATGGCGGCGCCGGAAATTTCCTTCCACTTGCCGAGGAGGAATTCCGCCCCTTCTTTACCGCTTTTAAATATCCTGATTTTCCGGTCTCGAATGGACATATCCAATGTTTTTCATCCTATCCGCGGCGGGGGAGATGACTCCTATTAATGAAGAAAATCCCGGTAACGGCAGTCGGCCGCGGGACGGAGCCGCCTATGATGAAGATATGATCTGCCGGAAGGCGGAGATACTCGATAAAGGGCTTCCGTATTCCTGCATTAAAACGAATTCAGGATGCCGTCCAGAATATAACCGCAGATCAACGAAAGACCGGTCAGAAAATGAACTTTGATCATGGAGATGTTCGCCGGCGCCATTTTCAGCCCGTCGGAAGAATGTTTTTTGAGAATCAGGATTGACTTCAGGGCGAGCGGCAGGGTTGCCAGTCCGAGCAGAACGGGGAAAGGCGCAACCCGGATGGCGACGGACGCGATGATGATCGCGTAAGAGACGGACAGTCCGGCGATGTAGAGAACGACCCCGGTTTTTTTCCCGAACCTTGCCACCAGGTTCCATTTTTGGCCGCGGCGGTCGGCTTCGTAATCAGGGATCTCATTGATGATGAGCATGGACCACATCATGAAGCCGAGGACCAGGGAGACCAGCAGCGGCTCCGCGGAGAACTCCCTGGTCTGGACGTAATACGATCCAAGGCCGATGACCGGGCCGAAATTGACGATCATTGATAGTTCCCCGAGGCCGCGATATCCGAATTTGATGGGAGGAACAGTATAGAATATGGAGCAGAAGAGGCCGAACATTCCGAGCACCACGACAGGCCATCCTTTGATGAACGCCAGATAGAAACCAATGGCGGCCGTAACGGCAAAACAGACGACCACAGCCGCGAGCATCTGGCGGGTAGAAAGAAGTCCTTCAGTCAGTACGCCGCTTCCGCCTGTATACGGATTCTTTTCCGCGCCCCCCACATAATCGACGGCATGCCGGTAATCGAAGACATCGTCGAGCATGTTTAATCCGAAATGGTTGATGGTCACGCCGGCGATTACCAGGAGAAAAGACGGCAGATCAAAGACGCCAAGCCGGGACCAGCCTATTACGCCGCACAATATAGCGGGAAGGAAGCTGGGGGGCACGAAATGAAACCGGACGGCCTGAAACCAGATACTGAAGGCGCTTCTTTTGACGTCATTCTGTGCCGACGTGATCGAGATATTAAGTCGCATGGCTGGGGACCTCCCCGGATAAAGGATTTTCCTGTTCAGAACGTATTTCTCCGCGGTCTCCTCAGACTTCTTTAACATTGCCGCCGCCCAGCACTGGCATAGACCAGCTTCGACCATCCCGTGCGATCAGGGCTTCCGCAGTCTCCGGTCCCCAGCTTCCGGCCTGGTAATTCGGAAAACCGACCGGCGGCACAGCGGACCAGACTTTGAGAACGGGCATAATCACGGCCCATGCCGCTTCCGCCTGGTCGGCGCGCATGAATAGGGTGGCGTCTCCCTTCATGACGTCCAGCAGCAGCGTCTCGTAAGCCTCAGGAGGCGCGGCCTTGAAGGTTTCCTGATAGGAGAAGTGCATGTCGACCGGGCTCAGGCTGATTACCGCTCCCGGCTGTTTTGCCTGAAAACGCAGATGGATTCCCTCTTCGGGCTGTATGCGGATGATCAGGCGGTTCGGCTGCCACACAAGGGTGGCCGATGGGGGGAAAGACTGGTGAGGGACAGGCGTGAATTGAATCGAGACCTCTGAAACCCTCGCCGGCAGCCGCTTTCCGGTACGCAGGTAAAAAGGGACATCCTGCCACCGCCAGTTATCGACGAACAGTTTGACTGCCGCGAAGGTCTCGGAAGCGGATTCGGCGGATACATCCGGCTCGGAGCGGTATCCCTTGATGCGCTTTCCCTGCATCCAGCCGGCTCCGTATTGCCCGCGGACGGCGAATTGCTGGACCATGTCTTCGGGGATCCGGCGTACCGCCCTCAGCACGTCCAGTTTTTTACTGCGGATTTCGTTTGCATCGAACGAGACCATCGGTTCCATGGCTATCAGGCAAAGTATCTGGAGCAGATGATTCTGGATCATATCCCGCAGGGCACCCGCACGCTCATAGTAGGCGCCCCGGTGCTCCACCCCGACTTCCTCCGCGACAGTGATCTGCACATGGTCGATGTAGCGCCTGTCCCAGATCGGTTCGAAAAGGGCGTTGGCGAACCGGAAGGCCAGAATATTCTGCACGGTTTCCTTGCCGAGGTAATGATCGATTCTGTATATCTGGCATTCGTCGAAGACGGCGGCGAGAGCCGTGTTCAGGTCATGGGCGGATGTCAGGTCGTGACCGAAAGGTTTCTCCACCACGATGCGGTCACGTCCGCGATACCCCGCCAGGCCGGCCTTTCCCAGCCCCTGCACAATGGTTTCGATCAGTGCCGGGGGGACCGCCAGGTAGAATATGCGGGTTGCCGGCGCATTCCACATCTTCTCCTGAAGAGCAATGCGTTTCGCCACATTCCGGTAAGTGGATGGATCGTGGAAGTCGCCGCTCATGTATGAGAAGGGAGCAGCAACTGTATTCCATGTGCGATTGTCGGTCCTTCCCCTTCGTGAAAAGCGGTCCACACCGTCGCGAAGCCGGCGACAAAATGCATCGTCCCCCATGGGCTTGTGGTCCACTCCTATGATCGAGTAGCGTATGGGCAGCAATCGGTCCAGGTACAGGTTGTAGAGCGCCGGGACGAGTTTTCTCCACGTCAGGTCTCCTGCCGCTCCGAAGATGACCACGATGGTCGGTCCGGTATGGTCCTGAGAATTCATGTATCAGTTCCGTTTTGCAGAGTTGCTCTCAACTGATTAGCTCCATTGCGTATGAAAAACTCCTTCTTCGTCTATCCTCTCGTAAGTATGCGCCCCGAAAAAATCCCTCTGGGCCTGAATGAGGTTGGCCGGGAGCCAGCCGCTCCTGTAACTGTCGAGATACGAAAGAGATGCCATGAGCCCGGGAGCCGGTATGCCTGATCTGGCGGCGGAGCAGACAATAGAGCGCAGGTCGTTCTGCCGCTTCTTTATTTCACGGGACAGTCCCGGGTCAGTCATAATGTTGGGAATGTCAGGGTCGGTCAGGAACGCCGAGAGGATATGATCCAGAAGAGCCGACCTGATGATGCAACCCCCGCGCCAGATGCGGGTGATCACTTCCAATTTCAGGCCGTATCCGTAAGCTTTCGATGCAGCCCGCAGATGCGACATCCCCTGAGCGTAGACTGTGATCATGGCGGCGTACAGCCCGTTCTTCAACCGTGAAAGAACAGCATTCCGGTCTCCTGCAATCCGTTTGAAAGGGCGGGGAAAGATACTGCCGGCGTGCTCCCGTTCTTCTTTCATGGCCGAGAGATCCCTCATGGCGACCGCGATATCCACGCCCGGAATGGGTACGTTCAGATCCATGGCGTTCTGAGATGTCCATTTCCCCGTTCCCTTCTGTGCGGCCTTGTCCAGGATCAGATCGACCAGTCTCCCGCCGGTCATCTCGTCTTTTTGGCGGAAAATGCGTGCCGTTATTTCGATCAAGTAACTATTCAGCTCCGATTCGCTCCAGCGGCGAAAGGCTTCGTGCAGTTCGTCGGGATTCATCCCCAGGCCCCTCTTCATCAGATCGTAAGCTTCCGAGATCAACTGCATGATCCCGTATTCGATGCCGTTGTGCACCATCTTTACAAAATGGCCGGCGGAGCCTGATCCCAGGTATGCGACACACGGTTCTCCATCCACATGCGCGGCAATGGCCTCGAAAACCGCGCGCACTCTTTCATAAGCATGTTCCGGACCGCCCGGCATAATGCTCGGTCCGTATCGCGCTCCGTAGCCCCCTCCCGATATGCCGGCGCCGATGTAGGCAATCCCCTTTTGCTCCAGTGCCCGGGCGCGCAGCTCGGTATCTCTGAAGAACGAGTTACCTCCATCGATGATCATGTCTTCCCGCGACAAATGAGGGACGAGATCGCGGATGACGTCGTCCACGGGAGGACCGGCGGGAACGAGCATCATGGCGATTCTGGGAGGGCGCAGCATACCGGCGAATTCAGCTATGTCGCGGGCTGCGGCGATTTTCCGATCCGCCGATTGATTCTTCAGAGATTGGATTCTGGCCGGGTCCTTGTCATACCCGGCCACATGGAAACCTTTGTCATCCATATTCAGGAGCAGATTGCGGCCCATTTCTCCCAGGCCGATCATTCCTATGTCGCATTTATTTTCTTCCATTGCGTATCTCCTCTTCACGGTATCAGACCCATCCCGGCGAGCGCCTTGAGGGTCGACTCGTAGCCGGTGTGGCTGATGCCGCGAATGCCGAGACTCGCGGCAACATCTACAAACATGGGTCGGTCCTCAATATAAACCACCTGTTCAGGCGGCACCTGGGCGATATCCAGTGCGACCCGGTAAATGTCCGCGTCAGGCTTGCGGAAGTGAACGAATGACGAGACTATGAAAAAATCGACAAAAGAGCCCAGTTCGAATTTTTGTATGCGGTATGTGGCCAGCTCCCTTCCCTCGTTGCTGACCACGGCGACTTTGAGCCTGTGCCGGTTTTTCAGGGCGCGGATCAGGTCTATCATCTTCGGATGGGGGAGCGATTGCGCAAACATGTAATTTTTGAACTCCTCTCGGGAAAAGGAGCGCTTTTCATAAAAGATGACCCGCGCCAAATATTCATCCATGCTCAACTTACCTTCTTCGTATGTATCGAAAGTCAGGTAGTGCCTTTCTTCCATTTCAGCGTAATCCAGGCGGAAGATTTCCGCAGCGCGCCGCCGCATGGTCCTGCCCCATCCATTCGTGAGAAGGACGTTGCCGATATCCAGAAAAAGAGCCTCCATTTTATCAGCCGACATGTCATCTCTCCAGGAATGTAAGAGTGAAGAGGTAAGGGTAAGGAGTGAGTAGTTAGGAGATATTGAGTACAGCACCTCACTCTTCACCCTTATTTTTCTATATCCAGCGCCTTGAAAAGTATTTCCCTGAACTGTGACAGCCCCGAGAGGGCGTCCATTCCGAGGTGAACTCGCATTACCCGCCGCCCGTGCCTTTCGAGGGCCTGGAAATCCCCGAGGGCCTGGGCCCGTTTGAACATGCCGAAAGTATAGGGCTGACCGGGGATAGGCACATCGATGCCGTCGTCTGCGGTCAACTGGATGAAGAGACCCGTGTTCGGACCTCCTTTGTGGAATTGACCGGTGGAATGAAGAAAGCGCGGTCCGTAGCCCAGCGTTGTTGCACAGAGGAGCCGGTCTCTGATATTAATCCGGATCTCCTGCAGGGCTTCGTTTATTGTATGTGTTTCCTCAAGATAGGCCTGCAGGGCCACGTAATCTCCCGGGCGGTGCAAGGAGAAAAAATACGCCAGCGCACCGGCAGCCGTCCGTGCTTGCTGCGACGCGTACAGAAGCAGATCGCCGTCGGCCAGGGTTGGTTCTTTCTCGGGCATTCCGCCGGTTTTCTTGAACTGCGCTAGAAGCCGGTTGGTATTGTCCTTGCTTTCCTGTACATTGGGTTGATCGAACGGGTTGACCCCCAGGACGGCTCCGGCTGTCGCCGTTGCCACCTCCCACCGGAAAAACTCCTGCGCAAGATCAAGTATGTCCTCCATATGGATCGTGATCACGGGGAACCCCGCCTTGCAGAGAGCGTCTACCGCCTGTTCGTGCTCCGCATTCTCCGCGGTGCGGAGGCGGAAATAAATAAAGAGCCGATCCTTCCCGTAAATGACGGGAGGACCGACCGGTTCGCCGTCGACCGGAAGGACCCCGGTGCCTTCTTTTCCGGTGCTTTCCGCAAGAAGCTGTTCCAGCCACATCCCCAGGGAGGATATCTGATCCGGCATAATGAAAGTGATTTTATCGCGGCCGCGGCGGACAGATTCGCCGATGGCCGCGCCCAGAGATATTCCGGGGTTATCCCGAATCGGTACCGAAGGGGCGCAGGCGTGCACCATCCGGAGAGCCCTGGCCAGCAGTTCGGGAATATCTGCGCCCATCAGGGCCGCGGGGACAATACCGAAATAGGAAAGAGCCGAGTAGCGCCCGCCGATATCCGGAAAATTCAGGAAAATCCTGCGGAAGGAGCGCCTGGCGGCAAGATCCGCGAGGGGAGTGCCGGGATCCGTGATAGCGGCGAAATTTTCCCCCCCGCGGCCGTTTCTGGCGGACGTGAGTTTTGAAAAAAAATATTCTTTCAAAGCCAGCGGTTCGGCCGTGGTTCCGGATTTGCTTGCAACGATGAAAAGTGTCTTTTCGATAGGGGATTTTTTCTCCACCTTCAGGATTGTCGCGGGATCCGTCGAGTCCAGCACGTCGAGCGGTATCCCTCTTGCGCCTGCAAATGTACGCCGAAAAACCAGCGGGGCGAGACTGCTGCCCCCCATGCCCAGGTGCAACACGCGATGCAGGCCGGCGGACTTGACTTCGCCTGCAAAAACGTCGAGCTCTCTCAGGTTCTCCTCCATTTTTTCGGCTGAATGGAGCCATCCCAGGCCGTTGCGGATGGATGGCTGCAGGGCCGGATCTCTTTTCCACACGGCGGCGTCCTTCCTCCAGAGCCGGATTCCGAATTGATTTTCCTCCAGTACTTTCATCCGTGCCTGGAAGGATTCTCTCTCGCTTCCCAGGGCCAGCGTTTCACGGTCAGCGGGCTGGCCGAGCGCGGCATCACGCCTTTTTTTTATGGACTCCATGAGCCTGTCGAAAGGCTCGTTGAATTTCCTTATGCCTTCATCTTCCAGCTGCTGAGTGACCTTGTCGATATCAATGCCCAGACGTGCCAGGCTTGCTATAATATCGCGGGCTTCAGAAACCGTGTCTTCGAGACGGGGCTCGGGGTTCCCGTGGTCGCGATAAGCATTCAGCGTTTCCAGAGGGACCGTATTGACGGTTTCCGGGCCGATCAGGGGTTCAACGTACATGGTATCACTGTAAGCCGGATTTTTCGTGCCGGTGCTCGCCCACAAAAGCCGCTGCCGACAGGCGCCTTGTTCTTCGAGCCTGCGGAAGCGCGCGCTTCCGAATATTTCTTTGTATATCTGGTAGGCGATTTTTGCACTGGCGATAGCCGTCCTGCCCCGGCAGCGCGAGGCGAGTTCGGACTCCGGACCTCCGGCAGCTATTACCTTTTCCAGAAGGGGATCTACGAGTACGTCTATCCTGCTCAAAAAGAAGCTGGCCACCGAGGCTAGTCGTTCCAGTGAGCCCCCCCGTCCAAGCCGGTCCTCGAGACCGCAGAGATAGGCCTCAACGACATCGCGGTAACGGGGGAGTCCAAACAGGAGCGTTATATTGACGTTGACTCCTTCGCTTATGAGCTGCCGTATCGCGGGCAGACCCTCAATGGTCGCCGGGATCTTGATCATGACATTCGGGCGGTCCACTGCGGCCCGCAGCCGCCGCGCATCGGCTATGGTTCCGGCGGTATCCCTCGCCAGATGAGGGGATACCTCGAGGCTGACGAACCCGTCTTTTCCATCCGTGCCGTCGTAAACCGGCCGGAACTGGTCGCATGCGTTTTGAATATCCTCGACTGAAAGCCTCGTATATATTTCGTCTTCTGTTTTCCCCTCCAGAGCCAGAACGCGGATATCGTCGTCGTAATCGTGACTGCCGGCTATGGCCTTCTCGAAGATGGTCGGATTGGAAGTCACTCCCCGCAGGCCATCCTCCTCGATCAGCTTTCGAAGTTCTCCCGAGGAAATCAGATTTCTGCGTAAAAAATCCAGCCAGATACTTTGGCCAAGGGTACTCAGTTTCAATATCGGGTTGGTTTTCATGGCAGCCTCCTCTATTAGCTAACTGCCTTCTGGATTTTTTGAAGCGTTACTTCTTCTGCCGTCGTCCGCCTTCTTTTTTTCCAGCCAGTGCAAGCGCCTTTTTAAAAACATGGTCCGCTGTAATGCCGTATTCACGCATGACACGTTCGCCGGGCGCGGATACGCCGAAACGATCCACTCCAATGACCAGTCCTGCATCACCGACGTATTTCTGCCATCCCTGTGTGGAGCCCGCTTCGACAGCGACGCGTGCATGGACGGATCCTGGCAGGATTGATTCGCGGTAATCATCTGGTTGGGCGTCGAAGAGCTCCCAGCTAGGCATGGAGACTACGCGTGTTCTTATGTTCCTTTCCGTCAATTTTCTCCAGGCATTGACGGCCAGGCTGACTTCCGACCCCGATGAGATCAGTATTATATCGGGTTTTTCTCCGGGCGTCCCGGCCAGGACGTATGCGCCTTTTTTCAGGCCCTCGGCGGAGGCGAATTCCGTGCGGTCGAATACAGGGACATTCTGCCTTGTCAAGACAAGGGCCACGGGCCTTTCCTTTATGGATAAAGCCGTTCTCCAGGCCTCTGCGGTTTCATTCGCATCGCAGGGGCGGATAACCACCAGATTCGGCACGGCCCGGAGTCCGGCAAGTTGCTCGACCGGCTGATGTGTAGGCCCGTCCTGTCCCAGACCGATGCTGTCGTGCGTGAAAATGTAGATGACATGCAACCGCATCAGTGCCGCAAGGCGAATCGGCGGTCTCATGTAATCGGAAAAAATCAGGAATGTCGCTCCATAGGGGATGATGCCTCCGTGTGCGGCCAGTCCGTTGAGGATCGCCCCCATGGCATGCTCGCGGACCCCGAAGTGGAGATTGCGCCCCATATATGTCCAGCCTCCACCGGATGACCCCTGTTCATCGCCTCCGCTCCGCGCCGGGTTTTCGAAATCCCCCATCCCTTTCAATGCGGAGTGCGTGGACGGGTTCAAATCGCACGACCCGCCTATGAATGCAGGAAGCCTAGCCGCAACGGCGTTCATGACCTGTCCCGATGCGGCGCGCGTAGCCGTTCCTGTTGCGTCTGGAGGAAATGCCGGTATGTCGGCATCCCATCCCTCGGGCAGTTCCCCGTTCATGATCTGGATGAATTCGCGGGCCAGGTCTGGAAATTCACGGCGGTACATGTTGAATTTTTTCCACCACGCGTCCTCGGCCTTTGCGCCTTCATTCACAGCCTTTCTGAAAAAGGCAAGTGCCTGATCGGGGACGTAGAAGTCCGGTTCTTCCGGCCATCCCAGGTTTCTTTTCGTCTTCTTTACATTTTCGACTCCCAGTGGCTCGCCGTGAGACTTGAAGGAATCCTGTTTTGGAGAGCCGTAGCCGATATGGGTGCGGATCAGGATGAGGGATGGACGACCCCTTTCATCCCTGGCTTTTCGGATTGCGCTGTCGATTGCCGCCAGGTCGTTTCCATCCTCAAGTGTCTGGGTGTGCCAGCCGTAAGCACTGAATCTTGCCGCGACATCTTCTGTAAAGGCGATGTCGGTTGCCGCCGCGAGGGAAACGTGGTTGTTGTCATAGAGATAGACAAGTTTGCCGAGCTTGAGGTGACCGGCAAGAGAGGCCGCCTCCGAAGCGACACCTTCCATCAGGTCGCCGTCGCTCACTATAGAATAGGTAAAGTGATCGATAATCTCATAACCGGGGCGGTTGTAACGGGCAGCGAGATGGGCCTCGGCGATGGCCATGCCCACGCCGTTACCGAACCCCTGGCCGAGAGGTCCCGTTGTCACTTCCACGCCGGGCGTACATCCTCGTTCGGGGTGGCCCGGCGTCATGCTGCCCCACTGTCGGAATTGCTTGATCTGCTCAATAGGCAGGTCATAACCGGTTGCGTACAGCAGGCTGTACAGAAGCATCGATCCGTGGCCGGCGGAAAGTATGAACCTGTCGCGATCGAACCATGCGGGGTTTGCCGGGTTATGCTTGAGAAAACGGGTCCACAGTATATAAGCCATGGGCGCCGCATCCAGTGGCAGGCCGGGGTGCCCGCTGTCGGCTTTCTGCACTGCGTCGACGGAAAGAAACCGCAGGGTGTTGATGCATAGAGTGTCGATGTCCATTTTTGATCTCCTCCTGCCATCTCAAAATCTTTCTTTGCATCTATTTTTTAATCCTAACTCAATTCAGACGCCCGGTCGAAATCGGCCTTGATCCTCCAGGACTTTACCCCCAGCCCGGCCAGTTCAAAGGCAAGTTGGTCCGCTTCAGCCGAGGAGGCGCGGTAATGGATTGCTATATCCGCACCCCTGGACGCTAGAGCGAGGGAGATCTCTCGTCCGATTCTTTTCGCCGCCCCCGTTACCAGGGCCGTTTTTCCCCTGAGCCTCATTGTGCTCATTTCCCCTCTCAGGATGCAGGCGGCTCTGCGATGCGGTCGATTTTCGCCGCCATGATGAAATCGTTCAATGACAGGCCGCCTACCTTGTGGGTCGATAAGGTCAGCCGCACCTGGTTGTATGAGATGAACATATCCGGGTGGGAAGTGCACAGGTATTCATCCACGATGATTCCGTTTCCTGTCTGCAAGCCGGCGTTCTTCGCGAGTTCGACTGCCGGAGAGATTCCTATGCCGACGATCAGAATATCCGACTCAAGTTCATCCCCATCTTCGATCCGGGTTATGTATTTGCCGCCTCTTTTCGCGAATGCCGATGATTTTTTTCCGGATCGACGGACACCACGACTTCCCCGAGGACGAGGCTGACGCCGTTCTCTTCATAGAACCGTCGGTCGTGCAAGAAAATCTCTTCCACTTTTTTCTGACCGAACCACAGTTTTTTTGTCAGGGGCGGGCGATCATAAGGCAGGTGCCTTTCGCTTCCGATCAGGAGGATATTGCCTTTCTGATCGTGTTCGCGTATTCCTTCCACGGCAGATGCCCCCGTCAGCCCCCCTCCTACAATTGCATAAGTGAAAGCAGGTGTCGACATTTTTATTCCTCCTTGACGGCGGCGGGGCAAAGCATCCCGCTCGGTTAATACAAAACAGCCGCCGCCCTGTAGATCATGCTCATGGCTGGCCCCGGATATATGCCCAGCCAGAGGAGTATCACGAAAAGTATGGCGAGTGCCGCTTTGCCGGCCGGTTGGCGGGGATGGATTATGGTGACACCCTCCGGCACGGGATGGATGAACATGGAGACGATGACCCGCAGGTAGTAGTACAATCCGATCCCGCTGTTGATCACCAGCATGACGACCGGCATCCAGAGCGAGGACCCCGCGCCCGCCGCCATCACGTAGAATTTCCCGATGAATCCGGCGGTAACCGGAATTCCGGCAAGCGAAAAAAGCATCAGCGAGAGAGTCCCGGCCAGCCAGGGACTCTTCCGGAAAAGGCCGCGGTAGTCGCTGAGTTCATCTATTTCCGTTCCACCGGAGGACAAAACCGTAATGACGCCGAAGGCTCCGAGAGTCGTAACGAAGTAAGCGGCCAGGTAGTAAGTCACGGCCGCCGTCCGCAATTCGCCGCTTGCCAGAAATGCGACCAGAAGATAACCCAGATGCGCTATGGAGGAGTAAGCAAGAATACGTTTTATATTGTCCTGAAAGAGAGCCAGCAGATTTCCAGTGAACATGGATAAAACCGAAATGATTGTGAAGATCACTTTCAGAGATGCGAAGCCATGAAAATCCACCTGGGAGAAAAAGCGCAGCAGGACCGCGAACATCGCGCCCTTGGATACTGTGGCTATGAACGCGGCGACCGGTGCGGGGGCGCCTTCATAGACATCAGGTGTCCACATGTGAAACGGCACCACTCCCAGTTTGAATCCTATCCCGATGATCATCATGACGGAGCCAGCCAGGAAGACCGGCGTGCCCGTGAGGGGACTTGACAGGATCGCGAAAAATTCCATAGCGCCCGATTCAGCGTAGATCAATGCCATACCGAAGAGAAGAAAGGCAGCGGAAGTCGAAGCCAGGATCAGATATTTAACGCCGGCCTCGATGGTCAGTTCCATCCTCTTGTAAGCAATAAGGGCGTATAAAGAGATGCTCAGGATCTCCAGCCCGAGGAAAAACGACGCGAAATGGGTCGACCCCGCGAGCACTGAGGACCCCAGAATTGCGAGCAGGAGCAGAATATAGTATTCTTCTTTATTCCCCTCCTGATTTTCCAGGTAATCATGGGATAACATCGTGATCAGAAAACCCGAAGCGAAGATCAGGCCGGTATAAAAGAGCGCAAAGTCATCCATATGCAACAGCAAGTCCTTCTGTGCTGGAATACCAGCGGTCGGCAGCACCGCCGAAGCCGCAATGATTCCTCCCAGAGTCAGCCAGAAAGTCAGCCGATGGCTTCGATGGAACGCGATTACAAGTATTGCGGTCACGGCAGTGGCTGCGATCACTATGTGCGGCGCCACGGCTATCAGATTACCGGCCATTTTCGGACCTCCCGCGTCTGAATGTCATTGCCCTTTTCCTCCGGTGGTCTGTCTCCAAATACAGCCCGGGATGGGAGACACTGTCCGCCGTGTAAACTGTACCGCCGGGCGGCTCTTCCGGACCGAGGCGGTAAAGTGCCTGAAGGTTCTCCACCCCGTGCTTTGCGGTTGTTATCGCAGGCTGCGGATAAATTCCGAGCCAGACGATCACTCCGATAAGCGCAGCCATTACGGTTGTTTCCCTCTTTCCCAAATCGGGGAACTTCCACTTTTCCGTATTCTCCCCGAAAAATGTGCGCTGGACCAGCCACACGGAATAGATCGTGGAAGTGACGAGTCCGAGAGCGGCTGCGGCCGCCATCGGAGGGCTGACCGGGTATGTCCCCAGCAGGATCAGGAATTCCCCCACGAAATTGCCCAGCCCCGGAAGTCCGAGGGAGGCGAGGGCGAAAAAAAGGCCTGCGCCGCCCATCCTGGGAGCCGTCGACCAGAGCCCGCCCATCCGGTCCAGGCTACGCGTGTTGATCCTCTCCTGAAGCGACCCGACAAGAATAAAGAGGGCGCCCGTGCTGATGCCGTGGCAGAGCATCTGCATTATCGCCCCTTGAAGCGCGACTTCGTTCCACGCGTAAATACCAAGGAGCACGAAACCCATATGACTGACGCTTGTATATGCGACCAGGCGTTTGAGGTCCGTTTGAGCAAACGCGACAACGGCGCCGTAGATTATTCCGATGACGCCGAGGACCAGTGCCGCGGGGGTGAACGATACGGATGCGCCCGGGAAGAGCGGTACGGCGAAGCGCAGCATTCCGTAAGCGCCTGTCTTGAGAAGCAGGCCGGCGAGAACGACGCTGCCGGCCGTCGGGGCTTCAGTGTGGGCGTCGGGAAGCCACGTATGGAAAGGAACCACCGGAAGCTTGACGAAAAAGGCAATCACGAAGCCGAGCATGAGCAGAATGGCAATGGACGGCTCAATGGATGTTCCAAGCAGTTGCATGTAATCGAAGGTGTAGACCCCGGTGTTCCTGCCGTGGACAAAATAGAGTCCGAGAATGGCCGCGAGCATAAAGAGACCGCTCACCTGTGTAAAGATAAAGAACTTCACCGATGCATAAATCCGATTTTCATGCCCCCACAGGGCAATAAGGAAGTACATCGGGACAAGCATGATCTCCCAGAAAAAATAAAAGAGGAAGAGATCCACGGCCAAAAATACGGCGACAATTCCCGCGAGGCACAGCATGAGATTGAAGTGAAAGAAGCCTGTCCTCTGCCTGATTTCCGTCCATGCAGATGAGACCGCTGCGATGCCAAGGAAAGACGTAAGGATGATCATGACAAGACTGATTCCGTCCGCGGCGAGGTGAAAACCGATCCCGAGGCGGGTAAACCAGTGCACGTTGAACTCTGCGAGCCAGGCCTCTTTGCCGGTGAATTTCTCCGGACCGGGCCGGAGTATCCATAACGAACAGGCGAGGACGATATCCAGAACGAGCGCGGAGAGCGAAACCCAGCGCGGCCATCTGTCTCCGAGCCGGCCGAGCAGCCACGCCAGCAAAGCGCCCGCCAGGGGTATGATGATCATCCATGTCAGGATCATGGAGTCGCTCCTGGAAAATTCTTTCTTCCGCTCCATTGAGAACGGAGGAGCTTACACGAGAAGAACGATCCACATCATAACTACCGCGCCGAGAGTGATCCCGGCGGCGTACCACCGTATTTTCCCGGACTGCGTGGGAACCAGCACTGCGTTCAAAATCCTGCTCAGGACGGCCGGTCCCTGGAATGCGATATCCATAAAATCCCCGGCATTCACCCGGGCGATCCGCAGAAAAGTCCTCAAAAAGAAGACATCGTACATAAGATCGAACCCCCAGCCGGAAAACCAGAATCTGCGCAGAATTTCACCGGCGCGGCTTTCCACGAGACTTCTGACTGCGGCGGGTTTTCCCAGGAAAAACACCCAGGCCAGTAATATCCCGATCAGGGGAGCGGCCATTGCGCACGCAAAACGGATTTCCTGCGCGGCGGAGCTCACGGATATCGTCGCCACGGCCGGAAGCGCCCCGTGCATGAAATCGGAGAAAAGGGCCGGGCCTGTTTCATCAGGCATTTGCAGGAAGCCTCCGATCACGGAGAGCACAGCCAGGATGATCAAGGGAATCTTAATGGACATCCCGGGTCTTTTCCCGATCGTCCCCTTTGCCTTTCCAAAGAATGTAAGGAAAACCATTCGGAAGGCGTATATGCCTGTGATCAGGCTTCCCATCAGTCCCGCCGCCCAGAGCCAGGGACTTCCCTTGCCGGACGACCAGGAGAAAAACAGGATCAGATCCTTGCTGTAAAAGCCGGCCGTTACAAAAGGCAGGGCCGAAAGAGAAGCTGCGCCGATGAGAAAAGTCCAGAATGTCAAGGGAAGCTGCGTCCGCAGCCCTCCCATCTTGTACATGTCATGCTCCTCGCCGAGACCCTGGATGACGACGCCGGCCCCGAGGAAGAGCAGGGCCTTGAAGAAGGCATGGGTCATGAAGTGAAAAACAGCGGCGACCCATGCGCCGACACCGAGGGCGAGAAACATATATCCGATCTGGCTGATTGTGGAGTAAGCCAGCACGCGTTTGATATCCCATTGTGTGAGGGCACTGAATCCTGCAATGAGCAGCGTGGCGGCCCCGATGGCCGCAACCAGTGACTGGACAGCGGGCGCTATGGTGAAAAGAAGATATGTCCGTGCAATCAGGTAGACTCCCGCGGTGACCATGGTTGCGGCATGGATAAGTGCACTCACCGGTGTTGGACCGGCCATTGCATCCGGAAGCCAAACCTGAAGCGGAAGCTGGGCGGATTTTCCCACGGCTCCTCCCAGGAGCAGGGCTGCTGAGGCTACCGCGACCGGAGATCCAGGCCGCCAGTCGTGCGACGCCCTGCGCATCATTTCCTGGATGTCCAGTGAGCCGAGCTGGGTGAAAAGGAGCAGGAGGCCGATCGCCATGGCGGCATCGCCGACGCGGGTGACGATAAAGGCCTTATTGGCGGCGAGAACGTTCTTGCGATCCTTGTACCAGAAGCCTATCAACAGGTAGCTGCAGAGCCCGACACCCTCCCATCCGAGATACAACAGGAGCAGGTTTTCCGCCAGCACCAGAGTGAGCATGAAACCGACGAATAGATTCATGTATGCGAAAAAACGGCTGTACCCTTCTTCTTCAGCCATGAATTCTGCGGAATACACGTGAATGAGAAAGCTTACAACTGCCACGACGATCATCATGACCGCCGATAGTTCGTCGAGATAGAGCGATACCGGAGGTGAGAATCCGGATATCTGCATCCATGTCCACAGTTTCAGGCAATAGGCTTCGCCCGGCCGGGTTAGGATAAACAGGGAGACTATGTATACAGACAGGATTGCCGAGATCCCCACGGAGCCGGCGCCGATCAGCGGTATCCACTTTCTTGAAAGGCGATCTGCGGCGAGTACCAGAAGAACGAATCCGGCAAAGGGAAAAGCGGGGATCAGCCACAATAGTTCCATAGGATCAACCCTTCATTTTGCTTGCCTCGTCGGTATCCAGTGTCCCGAAGCGGTGGTAAAAGAGGATGACGAGGCCCAGGCCGACCGACACCTCCGCCGCCGCGACGGAGAGAATAAATATGAACATCACCTGGCCGTCGGGCCGTCCCCACCCAGACGCCGCCGTTATGAACGCAAGCCCCGCCGCATTCAGCATGATTTCGATTGACATCAAGACAAATATGATATTGCGTCTTATAAGGACTCCTGTCAACCCGAGCACAAAGAGGACCCACGCCAGGATGAAACCGGATTGCAGCAATATCTGCATTTCATGACACCTCTGATGTATCCCGGATTGTGCCTTCCTGATCCGGAATTTCGATTTCCCTCCCATAGCGCCTTCCTAGGTGAAAAGCGCCGACCAGCGCGGCCAGAAGGAGAATTGATGCAAGCTCGACTCCGATCAGGTATGGTCCGAGCAGGGCAATCCCCACTTCGCCGGGGCCGATGACGCGATACACGGCCGGCGGATATTCCGCGCGGGCCAGAATATAGGCAAGATCAGCAAATAGAATTGCCGCGAGGACCGAGGGACCTTTCCACATGCGGGGCTCCAGAAGCCGCCGTTCCCATGCAACGGTTTCCGGCCCGATCTTGAGCATCATTATGACGAAAATGAACAGGACAATAATGGCTCCCGCATAAATGATCACTTCCAGAGCGGCGATAAAAGGCGCGCCCAGTATGAAGAAGATCAAAGCCACGGATAAAAGGGACATGACAAGGTAAAGAAGGGCGTGGACCACTTTCATCCGGGAGATGACCAGAAAAGTGGAAATAACGGCGACAGTGGCGGCGATGTAGAAAGCATAGGCCATAGGGCTATCTCGATTATCGGCACGGGGGTGTGGAGCCGGAAGCGGCCCGGGATCGTTCCGCGTTCTATTCCGGCCCTTGCCGTTTTCACGGCATGAGTCTTTTTACATCATCGGGCGGCATTTCGTTTTCGGCTTCTCCCTTGTCTTTTCCTCCGATTGCGACTCCGGCGACCCTGTAGAAATTGTAGCCGGGATATTTTCCGGTGCCACTGATCATGAGGTGTTCCTTTTCATAAACCAGATGCTCCCGCCTGTATTCCCCCATTTCGAAATCAGTTGTAAGCTGGATCGCGTATGTGGGGCACGCCTCTTCGCAGAAACCGCAGAAAATGCATCGGGAGAAATTGATCCGGAAAAACTGCGGATAGCGTCTACCGTGTCCATCCTCCGCGGCCTGCAGCGAGATGCAATCCACGGGACAGACCGCGGCGCAGAGATAGCACGCAACACAACGTTCTTCTCCGTTCGGGTCGAGCGACAGGATGATGCGCCCCCGCCATCGGGGAGGTATGCGCGGCTTCACCTCCGGATACAGGACGGTCACCCTTTTCCGGAAGGTGTGTAGGAACACATAAAACAGGGTCTTCAGTATGCTGACCATTGTCGATCCTCAAGAACTTCTCAAAAGGAGAATTCCGCCCGTTACAAGCAGGTTCAAAAGAGACAGTGGGAGCATGATCTTCCATGCGAAAGATATTAGCTGATCGAACCGGGGCCGGGGCAGGGATGCCCTGAGCAGTATAAAAAGACAGATAAAGAAGAAGGCCTTCAGGATGAACCAGAGCAACGGCGGCAGGAACGGACCCATCCATCCGCCGAAGAAAAGGGTTGTGGTAAGGGCTGAAATCAGCGTCATTCCCAGGTACTCTCCCATGGAGAACAGGCCGAATTTCATGCCCGAATATTCCGTGTGGTAACCGGCAATCAGCTCGGCTTCCGCTTCCGGCAGATCGAACGGAAGCCTGCGCGTCTCGGCCACACCCGCCGTGAAAAACACAATCAGACCGATGGCCTGGGGAAAACAGAACCAGATATCTCGCTGGGCTTCCACGATTTTCACCAGGTCGAAAGATCCTGCAAGCATGACGACTCCCATAAGGGAAAGGCCCATGAAAACCTCATAGCTCAGCATCTGCGCCACACCCCGCAGTCCGCCCAGAAGGGCGTACTTGTTATTAGAAGACCATCCCCCCAGAGCCAGGCTGTAAGCACCGAGAGAGGACATTCCGAGAAAGAAGAGCAACCCTATATTGAGGTCGGCGATGACGATGTCAGGAGCAAAGGGGATCACGGCAAAAGACATGAGGACGGTTGCAACGATGGCCGCGGGTGCGATGACGAAAATGGCTTTTTCCGCGGTCGGCGGAATCCAGTCCTCTTTCGTGATGATCTTGATCAGATCGGCCGCCGCCTGAAATATTCCGAAAGGGCCCACGCGATTGGGTCCGTATCTGTCCTGCCAGAGAGCGAGCAATCTGCGCTCAAGCCACGTCAGCCCTGCTGCTGTGATGATCAGCACGATAAGCACGCCGATTACAGTGAGGAGAAATCCGGTCGTCATGTGGATGACCCCTTTTCCTTACTCTTGCGCGCCTTCAATTCGATCCATGCCGGTGCCCACATACTTTCCATTCCTGGAATGCCCGCCGGCAATCCAAGTATCCCTTTCGGCATCGATGTGTCCGGCATGACCCGGAGTATCTGCTTCCTGCCGCATATTGAAACTTCTGCGTATTCGTCTTCTTTCAGCCCGGCCGCCTCCTGATCTTCGGGATGTATGGCCAGATAAGGAGCGGGTGCGAGTTCCCCTACGGCGGGAGATCTTGCGCTCAGTTCCTCCGAACCGAAGATGTGAAAAACGGGAACAGCCAGCCACTTGCCCGCCTTCGGCGTGAAAGCAGGTGGTATTTCTTTAAAAAAGCTCCACTCTTTTTTAGCTCCGGGCTCAATGAGCCTCTTTCCCGGATCGCCTCCGCGCAGAGGGCCGTCCGGTTCGCTCTGGAATTTATTGACGGCCTGGACGGAGTTCCATCCCGCCGCCCAGAAGCGGGGAATCAGGGTGGAGGGGGGCTGTCCATTATATCCTTCCATGGAAAAGGACAGTGGGGAGTCGGGGTCGTCCGGAGGCTTCGGTTCGTCCACGGCGATATGGGCGAGCATTGCGGTGCGCCCGCTGTACCGGTGCGGCTGGCGGGCGATTTTCATTCCGGAGATACGGAATCCGGCATGGGGCGCCGCCTCCGAAACGCCCTCCAGATGCGGGATCGACGACGCAATGGCGTCGGTGATATCGTCAATAGTGATCCACTGCGCTCCGGTTGGATTTCCGGCGGCGGTCATTATATCTCGCAGCCAGCGCCAGCTCGCCCGGATCTTTTCGCCGGCCGTGAAAACGCTGTAGAACCGCTGTGCTCTTCCTTCATTGCTCACCAGAGTGCCTTCCGACTCGGCGAATGTCGCTGACGGAAGAACGATGTTCGCCTTCAGAACAGTCCTGTTGACAAGATGATCCAGAACGATCGTGTTCTTAGCCGCGAGTAGTATATCCGCCTCGTCCTGATTCATCGTTCGGTAGAGGTCGTTTTCCAGGACGATGACCGTATCCGCAGTTCCCCGCTGAATGGCCTTCACGGCCTCGTTCAAGGGGCGCCCGCCCATGAGACCCAGTCCCATGCTGTTGCATTCCCGCAGAAGATAGCAGAGCTCCACAGCATGACCGTGCGTGCATAGAGCCCATGCTATATCGGCGGCGGCCTGAATGACGGCCTCGGTTCCGGAGGAAGTTCCCGATACGATCAGAGGGTGCTCCGCGCGATGCAGCGCATCCGCGATATCGCGGGCCAGGGAGGCTTCCTCATGCGACAGTCCCTCGACCGCGGGGATGTCCTCATTCAACTCGCGGGCGACCGCGAAACCGAGCCGGGCAAGTCCGTCGGGCGGGGCCCGGAAGGTCCGCCGCGCAATGTCATCCAGCTTTGTGCCTTTCACCGATGCTACGAAAAGGGCTCCCCGGTCCATCTGGACGGCTTCCTTCACGGCCGTGTCGTCCCATTCGGGAATGTGGAGCTGTCGGGCGATATCCAACGGCTTTTTTTTCACGCACTGGCGCAAATAATAAGCGGCCATGGGAGCAGTCTGGGTCACATCCTCTCCGAGCACAAAGACGGCGTCGGCCCGTTCCATATCGCGCAGAGACGGGGACCGCGCCGGTCCTTCTTTGAGGATATCTATGATCAGGGAAACGAGACGGAATTCCGGTTCGGGTACTCCGTGAAAGAAAGAATCAGATCCGACCAGGGTACGGAGGGCGAAATTGGATTCCAGGGATGCCCGGGGGGAGCCGATGCCTATTGTCATTTTGGCGCCAGCGAGAATTTCCTTGATGCGGTCCATCGGAGATTCTCCCTGAGAGCCGCCGGCGACCGCTCCGTCCCGGCCTGCTTTCGAAAGCCGGTAATTGAGAATCCTTTGCCGGTCATTGACAAATTCATAGCCGTATCGACCCCGGTCGCAGAGAAAGTAGCCGTTGATTTCTCCATTGTAACGGTTGCGTATTCTTCTGAGCATGCCGTAGCGTTCTCCGGGTATAGTATTGCAGCCAAGACTGCAGTGCACGCAGACTGAGGGGGCCGTCTGCAGGTCCCATTTGCGTGTGTAATGTTTTTTGAAGGTCTTGTCGGTGAAGACGCCGGTCGGACAGACTTCCACAAGATTGCCGCTGAATTCGCTCTCCAGAGCGCCGCTTTCGTGCCGCCCGAAATAGACCAGGTTATGCGTCAAAAAAGCTCCGAAATCCCGTCCCCCCGCATAGTCTCTGTAAAAGCGAAGGCAGCGGTAGCACTGAATGCAGCGATTCATCTCATGGTTCACGAAAGGCCCTAGGTCCTGATTGCGGAAAGTCCTTTTTCTGCCGCGGTACCTCCGGTAGACCTGCCCCGTCATGACCACCATGTCCTGAAGATGGCACTCTCCCCCCTCGTCGCATACTGGACAGTCATGCGGATGGTTTACCATGAGCCATTCCGTAATGCCACGGCGGAACTCCACCGCTTCGGGGTCGTTAATGGATATGCGGGCGCCGTCGTTTGCGGGAGTCATGCAGGACATGACGATCTTTCCTTTCGTATCTCCCTCATCCCTGAACTCCTTGACCGCGCACTGGCGACACGCGCCCACGGAGTGCATGGCCGGATGCCAGCAAAAGTATGGTAGATTAAAGCCGAGGGAGAGGCATGCGTGGAGGAGATTCTGCCCGTCTTTCACCGAGTACGGTTTATTTTCTATATAAATGATCGCCATAGACTTCATCTTTATCAGGCGCTGGGCCAAAGGCTCAGGGCAAAAAACTTGATCTTATCCTCTCGCCCTTTCACCTTCTATTTTTAAACGGGCACTTCCTCTCGCGGATGTGCCGCTCGAAATCCTCCCTGAAATACTTGAGAGCACTCTGGACAGGCTCCATTGCCCCGGGCGCGTGGGCGCAGTATGTATGCCCCGGGGCCAGCATGCGGCAATGGAAGGCGAGGAGATCAAGATCATCGGGTCTGCCGGCTCCCTTTTCGATTCTGTCGAGGATTTCTTCCGCCCACTGCAGGCCGGCCCAGCAAGGCGTACACCAGCCGCAGGATTCCCGGGCGAAGAATCTTGTCAGGTTCAGGACCATGCCGACCGGGCAGGTCATGTCGTCGAGAACGATCACAATTCCCGTACCGAGCCTGCTGCCGACCCTGGACAATGAATCGAAGTCCATCCGGGTATCCAGATGATCCGCCGTGATGAAATCGGTCGACCCCCCGCCGGGCAGTGCCCCGCGGAATGTGAATCCGCTCTGCATGCCTCCCGCGTGTTCTTCCAGAAGTTCCCGCAGAGTGGTTCCCATCGGCAGTTCCCACCATCCGGGCTTCCTGACTTTTCCGCTGATTCCGTAGATTTTCGTGCCGCCGTCCTTCGAACGGCTCAGCCCTTTATACCAATCCGCGCCGTTGAGGATAATATGCGGAACGTTCGCAAAAGTCTCCGCGTTGTTTACAACCGCCGGCTTTCCCCACAGACCGCTCAATTGCGGGTAAGGGGGCTTCGACCTCGGAATCCCCCTTCTTCCCTCAAGAGCGTTCAGGAGCGCCGTCTCCTCTCCGCAAATGTAACGCCCGGCGCTGGTGTGGATGCGCATTTCCAGGCCGTAACCCGACCCAAGGATATTCCTGCCCAGATATTTTTTCTCATACGCCTCCGCCAGAGCCCGCTCAAGTCTCGTCGATGACTGTACATAGGCCCAGCGCAGGAATATATAAGCGATGTCGGCCTGGACGGCGTAGGAGCCGATGATCATGCCCTCGATCATCAAGTGCGGATTGCCCTCCATGATGACGCGATCCTTGAAGGTTCCGGGCTCCATTTCATCGGAGTTCGAAATCAGATATTTAGGCCCCGCAGACCGGCCGTCCGCGGGAACGAAGCTCCATTTCATGCCTGTGGGGAAACCGGCTCCGCCTCTTCCCCGCAGATTGGAGGCTTTCACCTCGGCCAGGATGTCCTGCGGAGACATGCCGTGGAGAGCCTTGCGCAAAGCGAGATATCCTCCCATTTTCTCATATTCCTCGATGCCCAGCATTTCTCCCCGCCTGATGTGTCCGGTGAGGGGCTTTTCCATTCCACCCTCCAGTCGAAGAAAGCCGGAAACTCAAAGCTGCTTTCAGCTTTGAGCTACTCATAACTTTCCAGTATCCTGTCGATATTTTCCATGCGTACATCCAAGTGCAGTTCGCGATCGATCATCAAAGCCGGAGCGTGGTCGCACATGCCGATGCAGGAAACCGGCAGAAGCGTGAATTTCCCGTCCGCGCTCGTTTCCGCCAGACCGATTCCGAGGCGGCTCATTATGTGATCGAGTATTCCTTCATAACCCATAATCCAGCAGCTCACACTGTCGCATATAAATATTATGTGCCTTCCGACCGGTTTGCGGAATATAAAGGGATAAAATGCGGCGATTGCATCCAGCTCATCAGGCGTCATGTTCAGGAGCACGGCAAGGTCCTTGATCCCCTCGTCGGATATCCAACGCCGACACTCCTGCAGGATTTTCAATGCCTCGAGGTAGGCGGTCTCCTTGCGCTCGTATTTGTCGAGTTCGGCTTCTATCCGCCGTTTTTCGTCATCAGTGAGCAATGCGCAATCGAACTCCTTTCTTTTTTCTCAGCGGTCGACGTCTGCCAGCACGTAATCGATGCTCCCCAGGATCGCGATCAGATCGGCAACCATGAGCCCGCGGCAGAGGAGAGGCACGCTCTGGATGTGCGCGAAAGAGGGCGTGCGGATGCGCGTGCGATAGGACATCGTATTCCCGTCGCTTATGAGATAGTAGCTGTAATTACCTTTTCCCGATTCGATAGTCGCGGCCGCCTCGCCGGGGGGAATCACCGGCCCCCAGCTTACATTAAGAAAATGCGTGATCAGCGTTTCTATATCGTGCATGGTTTTGTCCTTGAGAGGCGGCGTGGCAAGCGGGTGCTCCGACTTGTAATGTCCCTCCGGCATGTTTTCCAGGCATTGCTCGATTATCCTCAGGCTCTGGCGCATTTCCTCGACGCGTACTATAGCGCGGCCGTACGCATCGCCGTCCGGCGCCGTCGGGATTTCGAAATCGAAGCGGTCGTATCCCGAGTAGGGCCGCTTTTTCCGGAAATCCCATTCGAAATTGCAGGCCCGGAGATTGGGGCCGGTCACGCCCCATTCGATGGCTTCGTCGAGGGTATATTTTCCTATTCCTTTCGTGCGCTTTTTGAAAATCCTGTTTTTCATGATCATTTCGTCGTACTCGCAGAGGCGGCGGGGAAAATAGTCGAGGAAATCGCGTACCAGCCTGTCCCATCCCCTGGGAAGATCCTGTGCTACGCCTCCGATGCGAAACCACATCGGGTGCATGCGGCCGCCGCAGACCGCTTCGATGATTCCGAATATAACCTCCCGATCGTTGAAAGTGTAAAACACCGGAGACATCGCTCCTACATCCAGCGAGAACGTGCCGTACCAGACCAGATGGCTGGCCAGGCGGAACAACTCGACCAGCATGACGCGGATGACACTCGCCCTGTCGGGCACCTCGATTCCGGCAAGCTTCTCGACAGCAAGGACATAGGGAAGATTGTTCAGCGCTCCTCCAAGATAATCGATGCGATCCGTGTAGGGAATATAGGTGTGCCAGGTCTGCCGCTCTCCCATTTTTTCCGCTCCCCGGTGGTGATAACCGATATCCGGGACGGCATCGACGACTTGCTCTCCGTCCAGCTCGACGATAATACGCAGTGGTCCATGCGTGCCGGTATGCTGAGGCCCGAAGTTGACATACATGAAATCCGTATTCCTGCCGCTTCGTTTCATGCCCCATTGCTCAGGGCGGAATTCCAGGGCCTCGTCTTCTTCTTTCTCTTTTTCTTCAGGAAACCGGAAAGGTCCCATCTCCGTGGCGCGCGCGGGGTGGTCTTTGCGAAGAGGATGTCCTTTCCACGTAGGCGGCATCAGGATGCGGCGGAGCCGGGGATGGCCCTCGAAGTCGATTCCGAACATATCCCACACCTCGCATTCATACCAGTCGGCGGCGGGCCAGATGTCGACAATGCTCCTTACGGCGGGGCGGTCCCCGAAGATCGCCGTCTTGATGCGTATGTCTTCATTCCTTTCATAAGAAAGGAGGTGGTATACTACCGTAAAATCGCCTCCCGGCTGACCCTCGCGATGGCAGCGGACGCGCTCGTCAACCGCCGTAAGGTCAAACAACATGCGGTAGGGGCTGTTGATCTCTGTCTTCAGATATTTCAGAACTGCATGCACCTCATGTCCGGGAACCCATACTGTAGGTATACCATCCTGCGTCGTCTGAACGGTAATCGACTCTATGCCGAATCTGTTCTGTAATTCCTGTATAACATGGCTCCCCTTTTCCATTGTCATCTTGCGCTGTGTCAGACTTCATCGGGTGCCCGCATCTCCATGATTTCCCGTCTCCCCGCTGCTTTAAGATCGCGCATCGAAGGCATCTCCGGTATCCCGATTTTTTGAGATCCGGCGATCCAGCTGAGCGGTCTTCTTTCATTGCCGACCCTGTTCTGAAGAAGCAACAGGCCCTCCAGCAGGGCATCCGGACGGGGAGGACAACCCGGGACATAGACGTCCACTGGAAGGAATTTATCCACGCCCTGAACCACACTGTAAATGTCATACATGCCGCCTGAATTGGCACAGGAGCCCATCGAGATGACCCAGCGGGGTTCCATCATTTGTTCATATAGCCTCTTGATTACGGGAGCCATTTTGATGAAAGGCGTTCCCGCGACGATCATCAGGTCCGCTTCGCGGGGAGTTCCCCGGAAGACTTCCGCTCCGAAGCGGGCGATATCGAATTTGCTCGTGATGCTCGTCGCCAATTCCACATAGCAGCATGAAAGCCCGAAATTGAAGGGCCATAGCGAATTTTTCCGTCCCCATGCCAGGATTTCCTGTAAGCGACCCAGAAAAACCCCTTGTCCGCTTGTGGGTCCCGCAGTACCCGCCTTTTCCACTACGGGGAGGTTCCGATGTCTGCGAAATATCCAGGTCACTTCGGCTATCCCCTGTTCTGAAATCGTATCCCTTGCTTCGATGTGCCTGTTTCAAGAGCGCCCATCCGCCACAAGTAGATCAGGGCGGCGATCAAAACGGCGATGAAAATCAGTATCTCTATATACCCGGTCCATCCCGCTTCTCTCAACGAAACGGCCCACGCAAAGATGAATACGGCTTCCACATCAAAGATGACGAAGAACATGGCGATGAGGTAATATGAAACATCGAAGCGGATACGCGCCGAGCCGGTCGGAATGATCCCGGATTCATAGGGCTCTCCGGTCACCCTTTCATTGTGTCTCTGTCCGAGTACATGGGAAAGTGCGATCAGGGTCATGACAAGGAGGAGAACGAGGGAAAAATAGACGACCAATGGCCATAGAGATGCCTGTTGAGCGGATGGGACGTCCACGGATCGGCTTCCTCCAGAATGGCTATTTTCTTCCGCACGGGGCCTTGACGCGTTGGGAAGATACCGCTTCCGATGATAAGCGGGTGATAAAGACGATAATTTCCGCGCCCAGGAATATTTTTGCGCCGCTTCGCTGCGGGCAAAGGGCAAGGGCGGCAAAAAAATAATATGAGAAGACGGGGGATATTTTTCCCAAAGAGAGCCCCTGGCCTTGTGTTGTTTTAACTTAGCAGTTAATTCGATAACGGACTATTTGCTGATTACCTGATTTTGGGCTTCGAAAAACCTGAACCGGATTTTTTGGGCACTATCGCTCAATGGGGAAGGTCAATTGCCCGCCGAACCAGCCGATAACAGTTACTACCGGGGCGAGGGAAACGATGAGCAGAAAATAGATGACGCCTGCCGCACCTGGAAATTCCGCTATTTCCGGTGCGCTTATTCGCCAGGACATGGCGGCGCTGGAGATGGAGAGCAGAATCCATGAAAACCTGATCTTTATGGAAACGGGCCGCATGGGCTTGCCTCCGTAGTTCAACCGCCATGTCAGATAACCTGTCAGTACGGCGACGGGCGTGAAGAGGACTGCGGAGGCGAGGCAATAGAAAGCCGCCGTTTCCAATCCTTTTGCCCCGGTTGTGAGAAAAAGCAGGTTGAAAACAGTCACTGCATACATGAAGGCGATCGGAAAATGAACGAGCATGGGGTGCGGGTGCCGTTTCAGAATCGGGTGACGCGACAGCAGCCCGAATGCGAGCCCCGGCTTGGGCGGGGCAGGCGCTCCTGCGACTTTCAGGAGGCCTGCCGGCGGGAACCGGTCCAGGACTTCCGGGCCGTGGGGAGCGCCTTCCATTTCCATGCTGAGATCGCGGCCTGCCTGATGGCGATTCATGTGCAGGCCGTTTTTCCACAGTCTGCTTGAGCTGACATCGAAGATTTTTCCGGCGTAGGCAATAAGAGCCGCGTGTCCTTCCTTGCCGTCGAAGAGTGACAGATTGTTTGAATCCATCTCTTTCATTTGCCGCTCTTGCGCGCCGCCGTCCTGATTTCTTTCGGAGAGGGGATATCCATACCGCCGGAGAGTACATTGCAGGCACTGCTGGATGCAACCGAAGGGACTCGCCTCAACGGATCAGTGCATTTCGGATTTTATGGGTACTCTTTTCTTCCTGGCGCCCGCTTTTTCGGATTTGGGCAGGTCCACGCGAAGTATTCCATTTTTAAAATTGGCTTCGGCCTTTTCCGCATCTATTTCTTCCGGAAGCGGTATGACTCTGTGGAATGCGCCGTAGCGCCTCTCCATGCGAAGGTAGTTCTCTTCTTTCTCTTCGATTTCCTCCTTCTTTTCTCCTTTGATGGTCAGTGAGTCGGCTGTGAGGAGCAGGTCGATATCCTTCTCCTCCATTCCCGGCAGTTCCGCAGTTACCGTAATTTTCTTGTCGGATTCCCTGACATCAATCCGGGGGAATGTCTCATACCATTCCTCCGCTTCGAAGGGACGCGCGATTTCCCTTCCAAAAAAATCCTCGAACAATCTGTTCATCTCTCGCGCGAGGGAAAAGAAAGGAAATCGTTCCGGCTCTCTTCTTACAGGAAGACTCCTTCCACTGCGGGCTTTTGTGGTAAGTTCTTTTTCGGCCATGCTCTTTTCCTCCTCTGTGTTTTATTGAGATATACATAATTGAAGAGGCCCTTTTCCACCATAGGGGATTCCATTATTTTCACCTTCTATTGTCCTTAGCTTATTTTCCGCAACTCCTAATGCACTTTTACGAGTGCTTTATACGCTTCCACGCAGATGATGCACACGAAAAGCCAGAAGAGGCCGAAGGCGTATCCGGCGAGGATATCCGTCAAATAATGGACCTGGAAGTATATTCTACTCAAACCGATCAAAACGACGATGATGCCCGCCATAGCTGCTGCGAGCACCTTGAGACTCCATGTATGGACATGATTACAGATCAGATAGGTCGCCATCCCGTAAAACAATACGGCCGTCATGGCATGACCGCTCGGGAAACTCCATCCCGAGGATTTAACGAAGTGGAATTCCGAAACGGGTCTCGGCCGGCGGATATGTACATTCAACAGCAGAAACAGAAAAGACCCCCCTATCATGGTGAATGCAAAACCGATCAAATCGGGTATCTTCCTCGCCCGGAAAAGATAGATGCCAAGAAGAATGCCACAGGATGTCAGGAAGACGGCTCCCCCGGACATGCTGACGGCGGTCATGAATTTTGTGACCGCCGGCGACTTGAAATGGCGCACGCTCTCCAGAATTCGGGAATCCATTGCGGCTATCCATTTGTTTTCCAGGAGGAGCGCGGCGGTTGCCGCGCACATCCAGAGCAACAGTGCGGAGCCGATCCATGCCGCCATCAAAAGACCCAGAAGCCGTCCCGGCGACGGTGTCGACGGGGAGACCTCGTGTATGATTTTTCCGAATATTTCTAAAATGTGTGCTATTTTTTTCATATGGAGCGTCTGCGGAAGATCGTGTATCTCCATTTCTCTCCGCCATCCGTTTCAATCTGCCTTTATCATCCTGCGGCTGCTTCCATTATAGGGTATTTCGAGTCGTCAAATCAGTGAATTCCTGATGGCGGATTTCCGGAAGGCATAATACAAATTAATCTCTTTCATGATGCCGCGCAATAATCATCGGATCGGCCGCCGGCATTCTGCAAATCCACGGATGGAGGGGGGCTGTTCATGTACTCTATTTCAACTGAAGCAATGAGGTGGGTCGCCTCGCCCCGATCGAGTCACCGGGACAAAGGAAATATACGGGGCGTCTATCTGGGGCCGGATGAATGCGTGGAATGGTTCTGCGTCAGAGATCCTGCGGACGGGAAAAAGAGAGTCATAGGTTATGCTATCCGGAAGGTCTCTCCCGAGACGGGGACGCGCAAGCACCTGCGTTTCGTCAAGTAAGGGCCTTTTATTCCAGCCCCGCGACGACGGACATTGTGCTGTCACTCAGGCCCGTTGTATTTTCCAGCAGACTGTTTTTCTGCAGGTATTCCGACCAGAATCGGGCCATTTCTCTCGGCAGTACGTGCCAGTATGAATCCTCGTATACGGCTTTGATATATTCCAGAAAATACCTGTAGTAATCGACAGGATATTCTTCCGCACCCTGCCTCTTGCCCTCGAAGTGGATATAATCGGGATGCGTATTAAGGAGGGCCATCCCGCCGTGCTTCGCAATCCAGTCCAGTTTTCTCTTCCAGATGTCGATCCCTTTTTCCTTCATTATGACGAATAGCGTGAAATCCTGGGGAAGAGTGTAGGGCAGCTCCACGAACCCGTGCGGATACGCGGAGCCGGGAATCCATAACGGGAAAATCGACCGTACGCCCTGCGGCTGGGGCTCAAAAGGGTCCGTGTCGAATGTGGATGAATCGTACTCGATATTTAAAAGATGCATCCATTCCAGGTTGTGCAACATGGAAGGGGAACGGAACCCGACGGATTGCCATTTCTCCAGGTAGGCGTTGATGCGGATGGCCCGCTTCTCGAAAATCTCCCTTGACCGGAAGTATTTCCCATCGTGATACAATCCGTGGACGCCGATTTCGAAGCCGTTTTTGGCCAGAAGAAACCGCAGCTGAGGGGAAACCGGGTACCGTTCAGGCACAAAATTAAAGGATGAGCGAAACCCGAGTTCTTTCTCCAGCTCCATTAATGGACGGCACCGGGCCTGTCCCCTCGCGGTATCAACATCGTGCGTCAATACCAGAGAGAACTTTCTTTTTCCCGGCCAGCCGGGCCACCCTCGCGGCTGTCGGGACGACTCCTCGTCGATAGGCCAGATATCCCTGCAAAGTGATAGCTTCCTGGATACGATTCTGCGTCTTAACAGGATCTGCAGGCGCCTTGGAATGACAGGCTTGAAGAAGTAGTACGCATTCAGGAATTTCGACCTGTACATGTCAGCCTCACGGACCGGATTTGAATATTTTCGGTAATGTCACGACATTATTTCCGGGAACCGAAGACAGTGGGGTGAAATTCAGGGTTCGCTTGAAGCTGCGCCAGCGCGACGTGCGGATAGTGAAAGGCACGAATCCGGCGCTTCTGCATCCCTTCAGAGCGGATATATTGTCGTAGCAGACAAAGGTGATCGCCCGTCGCGCTCCGAACTCCACCGCTTTTTCCGCGATCATGGACATGGCGCGCGACATGATCCCGAGACCGCGGTAGGCGGGCGGTGTATATGCCCCTTCGAGAAGGGCTTCATCCGGACCGAGCGGGGGGAATCCTCCCTTGAAATGTTTCTGTATCTGTTCATTGTGCTCCGGGCCGATCAGCCACTGAATGTAGCAGGGCGTGTCGTCATGGATCACAGCAGCGTAACACGTGGGAATATTCGCTCGCAGGAGAAGATTGCGCCGCATATGATCCTTCAGTTCGTGTGCGGTGAGTCCTCTGCCGCTCGAACCGAAGATAATGGACAAATCGTTCTTCCGGAGGGGTCTTATGTCGATCGGCACTTTCGCTTCAGGTGAGTCGAACGGGACAGACAGATCCCTGCGCAGGCCGAAATATGTATCCTCGGAATGCAGGCGTCTTTTTATCTCTTTAAAAAAAAGACCCGGGTATCCCCTCAGCAGGATCATGACGGCTATCCGGGCCTCTTCCGCCAGGCGTGATTTTGTCTGCATTGAAAAATATGTCCTCGCGCTATTTCAGGGCATTGAACTTACTTACATAAAAATTCAAGCATTCCGGGCGGCCCATTTACTATTAGACAATGCCTGATTTTCAAATTCGAAATCCCTGAATTCGAGATCGGGGAAAAGAGGCGGTATCGGCCGGGAAAACTCAAATTTCGTATTGTCCTGATTTGCCGCGAAATACCCAGTGCTTGTAGCCTGTGTAAATCAGTATGACCGGCACGGCAACGGCAGTTACTACGAGCATGAATAGCAGCGTTTCAGGCGAAGAAGCGGCGGCATTCCTGATTGTGATGACATCGGGGATAATGTAGGGATAATACCCCGTGGACAGCCCGACGAATGCAAAGGTATAAACGGAGAAACTCCAGAGCAGAGGCGCAAGCTCCCGTTTCCTCAGGAGGCTCCTGTAATACATGAAGATCGAAAAAAACGTGAGCCCCTGGAAGAGCATCATCATAAGAGAATAGGGATACACCGTCCATTTATTTGCGATTGAGGGATACCTGACCATGATCCATAGCTCTATGACGGCTCCGACGGCGAAAGTCAGTACTGAGGCTGTCGCGGCGTGGCGGTAATTTTTTTTCTGGATATTCCCTTCCGTCTTGAGAATCAGATAATTAGCCCCAAGTGTCGTGTAAGCGCAGAGGAGGCCGAAAGCAACCAGGGCGGAGAACGGGTTCAGCCAATCCCAGATATCGCCGGCGAAACGGCAATGTTCCGTGGCTAAACCGCCGAATATGCTTCCTGCGGCGAAGCCCTGGGCCGCCGCGGCGATTGCGCTTCCGACGCCGAGCGCAAGACCCCAAACCCGTTTCCTGTCGGAGAATATCCGGAACTCGAAAGAGACCCCGCGGAGGATGAGTCCGAGCAGCATGATCATGATCGGCACGTAAAGTGAAGACAGGATGAGACTGTAGAAGATCGGGAAGGCGCCGAAAAGCATGCCCGCCAGCACTATGAGCCACGTTTGATTATCCTGCCACACGTGCTGAAGACTCCCGAGCAGTATGCCGCGCTCCTGTGCGCTTGTGCTGAAGAGCGAAAGGATCCCCACACCCAGATCGGCTCCATCGGCAAGGACGTAATAGAGAAGGAAAAATCCTATTATGATATACCAGATCTCGACGATGTAGCTTTGCAGGAATTCCATATCGCACCGTTCACTTTTTCAGACCGGGGATCTGTACCGGAGTTTCGAGGTCCGGTCCCTTGCGGATCAGGTTCCGGGCAAAAGCCAGGAAAAGGGTTAAAAATGTGGCATAAAGAAGCGTGAAGCCCGCGAGCGAGAAAGCGACTGTCCCGGCCGGCACCGTGCTCGCGGAATCGCTGGTTCGCAAGAGCCCGTAGACGACCCATGGCTGGCGTCCTACTTCCCGAAGGACCCATCCCGATTCCATTGCCAGGTAGCTCAGTGGAATCGCCACAATCCACGAGTAAAGAAGGGATTTCTGTCCGGGGGCCAGTTCGCCGGTCAGCGTGTTCTTCCACCATGCCCGGAGGGTCCACAGCATCAATAAAAAGAGAGCAACCCCGGAGGCGACCATGATCCGGAAGGCGTAGTAATTGACAACCAGGGGAGGGCGGTCTTCCGGAGCTATTTCTCTCAGCCCCTTCACCTTTCCCGTAAGCGTGTGCGTCGCGAGGACACTGAGCGCATAAGGGATCTCGATACTCCACCTGTTTCTTTCCCGCTCCGTATCAGGCCAGGCGGCGATGGAGAAGGGCGCGCCCTCTCCGGGGGCATTTGTCCGCCAGTGCAGTTCCATGGCCGCCAGTTTTGCCGGCTGATATTCAAGGTCGGAGCGCCCGGCGCCGTCTCCCAAAAAAATCTGCAGGGGAGTGATGACTATTGCCGCGATCACCGCCATTTTGAACGAGACCAGGAAGAATTCCGTATGTCTTTTTTTCAGGATATACCAGGCGCTGATACCCCCGATGCAGAAGACGGAGATCTCCATGCAGGCCGCCCACATATGAGAGACGCTCCAGTACATATCGGGATTGAAGATTGCATCGAAATTGCTGGTAATGATGAACTTGCCCTCCTTGAAATACCCGCCGGCGGGTGTATGCATCCAGGAATTGGCCGCCATGATCCAGAACGCCGAGACCGAAGCCCCCAGGGCCACCATTGAGGTTGCAAAGAGATGCATCCGCGCGGACACCCGTTTCCAACCGAAAATCATGATGGAGATAAAGGCCGCATCCAGCATGAACGCCATGGCGGCTTCAAATCCGAGCATGTTGCCGAGGAAATCACCCCCGGTCCGGGAAAAGGGGCTCCAGTTGGTCCCGAACTGGAATTCCATCGGGATGCCCGTGGCTATTGCCACGGCGACGTTGAGTACGAAAAGGTTTGACCAGAAGCGAGCGTGACGGTAATAAATCTCCTTCGCGGTTTTCACCCAGAGTGCTTCCAGAACGACAAGAAAGAGGCTGGCTCCGATTGTGAAAACCGGCCAGAGGACATGAAACATAGCGGTCAATGCAAACTGGATCCGCGAGAGCAAGATGTGATCGAATGTCCCGCCCATCGTTGTGCTTTGGTTCATCCTGTTATTTGATCTCGGGCCGGGGAATCGGCAGACAGACTTGTTTATTTTTTAACATGGTCCGGGGTTATTTGCCAGGCTGAAATGCAGGGTTGCATCCGTGATATTTGTTCTTTTATCTGCAAAAAAAATATGATAATTCGTTTCAGCAAACAGGAAAAATGGTTTCAAGTGCGCTTCCGAAAAGAGTGGTTACCGTTTTGCTGGCACTGACGGGCATGGCCATCGTGGTGTACTATATCCGCTGCGAGGATGCCTGTGCGTATCTGTCGGGAGAAATATTCGGAGTCGATTTGAAATATGCCGGCATCGCATTTATGGCGGCGGTGGCGACTTCGGCCGGAGCCGGTTTTATGCGCGTGCTGAGGATGATCCTTGCCGCCGGAATCGGGGCGGAAGCCTTTCTTGTCGGCTACCAATGGGTCCAGAGGACCTTCTGCCCCTACTGTCTTGCATTCGGGGCGACTCTTGTCCTCGCCTTTGCGGTTAACTACAGCAGGCGGGAGCCTGTTTCAGGCGCATGGAGAAAAAGTCTGTATATTCTCGGGGAGGTGGAACTGGAGGTGAACCGCCGAAGAAGGGTATTCCCGCTTTTACTTCTCTCTATAGCGGGTTTTGTATTGTTTCTTTTTGCCTTTACGGGATCTACGTTACCTGTTTATGCCGATGAGGCGCATCCTTACATATACGGGGGCGGTCCTGTCGAGGTCCGTCTTTACACTGATTATTTTTGCGGGCCGTGCCAGTCGATGGAGAATGAAATTGAAAGTACTCTCGATCTGATTGTGGCCGGCGGGAAGGCGAGGCTTGTATGTATCGATACTCCCGTGCACAGGCAGACGGTCCTCTACGCCAGGTATTTCATTTACGCAATGGGAGGCCGTCCGGATTATGAAAGGGCCAAAAAAGTCAAAAAAGCTCTTTTCGAAGCAGCGTCTTCAGGGATAACCGCCGAGGAGGCGCTTTCCGGTTACTTGAGGTCGAG
>JBHGBI010000130.1:0-3074 GCA_041946925.1 Syntrophales bacterium
ATCCTTCATCCAGTCCTTTCCACCCAGTATCCGGGCGACCAGCATGCTGGAAACATTGTCGCCTACGGCGTTGAGCATAGTGGCCGGCGCGTCTACCAGGGTTCCGATCATTGTGATGAGCGGGAATGCCTCCGGCGGGAAGCCGTAGAGCGAGAGGATCAACATCTCTCCTATCGTGCCGCCTCCCGGTATGCCGCTTACCACGACACCGGTGAGGAGAGCGATCCCGATCGCGGTTAATATCGTTGAAGCCCCGGAAAAGTCCATCTGAAATATCCCGAAGAGAAAGGCGATCTTGAGAACGGCCGCCAGGCATGAGCCTTCCATGTGGATTGTAGCGCCGACCGGGATGACGATCTCACTGATGTCCCTGGGCACGCCGGATTTGTCTGCTGCTTCCAGATTGGATGGAATCGTGGCCATGCTGCTTCCGGTCGCAAGCGCCGTAAGGGAGGGCGGAATAATATTTTTCCAGAATATTCGTACGCCTTTTCCCTTTGCCGCCAGGTACACGTACCCAGTAAAGGCGAGGGAAAAATACAGGATTGCCGCCGGGTAATACAGGAATATCGCCCTCGCGTAGGAACCGAGCAGTTCGGGGCCGAACACGCCGACGAAATAGGCGAAGTAGGCGCACAAACCTATAGGCGCGTAGAACATGACACAGCCAACGACTTTCATCATGACCGCGTTCGCCGCATCCAGGAAGATGGAAAAGGACTTTCCCCGCTCGCCGGCCGATGAAGCCGCCAATCCGATCAGTGCGGCGAACAGGATCAGTGCCAGCATATTCTTCTTGGAGAGGATGTCGGGAAAATCCGAAACCGTGAAAGCCTTCACGATCTGTTCAGAGGTATTGAACCGTTCGATGTTTGCGCCCACCACGCTCATGTCTACCCTGATGCCCGCAGCGGGGGGAAAAGCCTTTACGCCGACGACCATGACCGAAGACGCGACGAGTCCGGTCAGAACGAAAACGAGCATCATGGCCAGCATGATCTTTCCGAGCCGCTTCATATCCGGCATCCCCGCGACGGCGGAAGATATGGAAAAGAACACGAGGGGTACGATCACCGTGAACAGAAGGTTCAGGAAGATGTCTCCGAAGGGCTTCAACACGACGGCATCCCTGCCGTAGATGACTCCCAGCACAGCCCCCAGGATAACGGAAAGGATCAGTAATGCCGGAAAGCCGTACGTCTTGAGAAAACCGGGTAATTTGATTTTCATGGACTAATCAATGGGGAAATTAAAATACGTATCGGGATAAGGCTCATTTATGAGTGTGTAATGCCACCACTCCTTGTCATAATTTCTGAACCCGTGCTTTTCCATAAGTGTCCTGAGGAGCATTCGGTTCATTCTCTGCTGGGCCCCTACCAGCTTATTGGAGGTATTGGAAAGCTCGTGAAAGCAATCGAAACCCGTTCCCATATCGACGCTGTTGTCCTTGAACCGCATTTTCGCGGGAAGAAAGCATTCATGAAGATCCTGCCCCGGCGTGTAACTCTCCTGATCGGCAAGCGGCAGAGGAACAATGGTCAGATCCACAGTGCTTCCCCGGCTGTGGCCGGATTTGCTGTCGATGTAACCGTTCCGGAAGAGATCTTTTTTGTCGACAGTGGGGTAGAATTCCCTTCTGGTTCTTGTGTCGCCGATGTCCTTCGCCCACCTGACAAAGTGGTCCACCGCCATCTGGGGACGGTAGCAATCGTAGACTTTCAGCGTCAGAGAGAATTCACTCAGGTCTTTCTGGACCTTCGAAAGCGCCTCCGCGGCTTCCTTGGTAAGGATGCATTTGGGAGCGTTGTATCCGTCCAGCCGCTGTGCGACGAAATTGTGGGGACCGAAATACCGGATATCGAGAATAACGGAGGGTAGTACTGTTTTGAGATCCACGAATCCGGGCGGCATCCTGTTTTCGCAACGGCAGACGCCCGCGGGAAGCGTCTCGACGGCCGCGGCCAGCAATAACGCGAAGATCGCAATACCTGCCTTTGATTTTACACGCTTCATCTTCCAATCTCCATAATAGTCTGTACGGTTCCCATGATAACAAGGGGTTTTGCGGCCGGATTGAGCCAGCGGAGTATTTTGAGAATGTCCGATTCCGACATTGCGACGCAGCCTGAGGTCGGTTCTTCGCCGCTCTTCCAGACGTGGAAAAATATGGCGCTGCCGCGCCCGCTGATTACCGGGTTCGTGTTATATTCTATGACAACTCCGTATTTGTAAAGGTTGTCATCCCTCAGCATTCTTTCAAACGACGCTGCCTTTGTTTCTCCCTTTTTAACCCACCTGTTGTAATCACCGGAACGGGCATCGTCCACCCAGACGTCGTCTTGGGCGGCCTGCCGGTACGGCATCTGTGTCGCGACCGATTTCTCGTATCCGAATGCGGCCCCCAGCGGGAAAATGCCGGACGGTGTTTTTCCATCCCCCTCTTTTTTCATGCCCGGGGGTGCAAACCCTTTTGCTCCGATGACCGAGGGGGCAGGCGTCAAAACCAGGCGCCATGAACCGTTTTTCTTCTCGAATGCGTATGTACGCGCCGTAAAGGATTCGGGACGGTTGCTGCTGACGATGAGTACCTGTGCAGAGTCACCGGCTCTCTTTTCGAGAACCGCGTGGAACGACGATGGGACGGTTTCACAGGAATAGACCGGCTCGCTTCCGGACCACGCCGCCATGAAGAAAATGAACGCGATCCAGGGAAGGGGAATTTTTGAATTGTTTTTCATCTTCACCGCGGGTACAGTTCTCTCTCATCGAGGCTTTTATGCGAAAAGAAGCGGTTTTTCAACCCCAAAAACATCAGGGCTTCCGTTTTAAGAATCTTCTCCTGCCTGTTCCGATTTAAAGAGTCGAACTGGAAGGAGGAATTCGGGAGCTGTTAAAGAGAGTAACACTACCTGTCTTTAAGCAGTCTTTTATCGGCGGTCTGTAGATATTGCAGGGCACATAATTGGCGTTGATCGCTTCTTTGGCGGTCTTGAATCTTACAAGCCATGGCCCATGTAAAAATAAGATTTTCCCTTATAGCCTGATCACATAGAAAGTACTAATCATATTCT
>JBHGBI010000131.1:0-3072 GCA_041946925.1 Syntrophales bacterium
AAAAAATCGTTTTTCTTATTACGGTTTTTTTATCGCGATAGACACGTTATGGATATTCGCATCAAGGCGGGCAAGAAGGCATTTGAAATCATAAGGGGCGGCGGGTTCAATTTTGAACGGATTACGACTTTTGTGGGTCCGGCGGTGGGCCCCCGCTGGCTGATCGCGAGCGGATTCGATATGACCTTGCTGAAAGAGGGGATTCTCGGCAGATCGAAACCCGTGCTCCTGGCGGGTACATCAGCGGGCGCGTTTCGCTTTGCAGCGTGGCTCCAGCCGGAGCCGCTGAAGAGTTATCAGAAACTAATCGAGAGTTATACATCCATACATCACAGCCGGGCGGACACTCCCGATACGATCATGGAGGCCATGAGCCGCGTCTTGAATTCTTACGTGGAGACCGACGCGATTCCGTTCGCCCTTACCAACAGGAGATACCGCCTGTCGATTACGACGGCGCGTGCCAGGCATATAGCAGCTTCCGAGACGCACTGGCTGCAGAAAGTGGGACTGGCTGCTGCCTATATTTGCAATGCCGTTAACCGCTCTTTTCTCCATGGATTCTACGAGCGGGTGGTCTTTTACTATGCTCCGATCCCGCCGCGATTCTGCCTGAGAAGCGATTTCAGAGGGAAGGCAGTCCCTCTGAATACAATTAATTTCAAGAACGCCATCTTGGCATCCGGTTCCATACCGCTTGTTGTCGCGGGCGTGAAAAATATCTACGGCGCGCCGAACGGCGTGTACCGCGACGGCGGACTCTTCGATTATCATCTCAATCAAGAATATACATATAAAGAAGGCGAAATCACTCTCTTCTTCCACCATCAGGAGCGGATTGTGCCCGGCTGGTTGGACAAGAATCTGAACAAACGCCGTCCTCCCGAGTCGTTTTTGGATAACGTCCTCATGATTTATCCTTCAGAGGAGTTCATCAAAAAATTGCCCGGCGGGAAAGTTCCCGAACGCGATGATTTCGTCACGTTCATTGACGAACCGGGAACACGGATCAAAAACTGGCGCAAGGCTGTTGAACTTTGCACCCATCTCGGCGAGCGGTTCCTCGAGATCGTGGAAAGCGGTAAAATATCTCAAGTTGTGGAACGGTTCTGAATGCCTTCTTTGCCCGGGTTCTTATCTGAAAGCGAATGGAAGCGGAGGATCGCCTTCCTGGCGGGTCTGAAGAAAAATTGCGTTTTGTGTCCCCGGGAATGTCGCGTGGACAGGACAGCCGGTGAAAAAGGCTATTGCTCTCTTTGCGGTGAAGTGGTCGTCAGCCGTATCCTTCCCCATCACGGCGAAGAACCTCCCATTTCAGGAGACAGGGGGGCGGGGACAATCTTCTTTTCTTCCTGCAATCTCAGATGCGTTTTCTGCCAGAATTACCAGATCAGCTTCGACGCGGCTGGTAGCAGGACGGGGGGCTCCGATCTTTCCGCGGGGATGCTGCGGCTCCAGCAGGAGGGGTGTCATAATGTAGAGGCGGTTACACCGACGCCCCATCTTCCCGGGATCATCGAAGCCCTTTTTGACGCGCGGAGGAAAGGGCTCGACATCCCCTTTGTGTACAATTGCGGCGGTTATGAAAATCCCCGCGTGCTGAAAGAACTGGACGGCATCGTGGATATCTATCTGCCGGATTTCAAGTACGGCAGGGCGCAGGAGGCGGAGGTGCTGGCCGAGGCGGGCGACTACCCGGAATATGCCGTCGAGTCCATCCGCGAAATGATCAGGCAGGTCGGCGGTTCACTCGAGGTACGGGAGGATGTCGCTGTCTCGGGAATCATCATCCGCCACCTGGTTCTCCCCGGGATGACGGAAAACAGCATGGCCGTCCTGAAGCTGATCCGGGAAAGACTCTCGACGGGAATGCCGATCAGCATCATGTCTCAGTATACTCCCGTAGCCCCGGTTGCGGATCATCCTCTCCTCGGTAGAAGAGTGACCAAAGAAGAATACGATATTGTGGTCGATTATGCCCTTGATCTGGGATTCGAGACCATCTTTATCCAGGATGTCGATGAGCGGCAGATGACGCCGGATTTTGAAAAGGATAATCCATTCGGTTGAGAACAAAAGTCATCGGGAGATGTAATGCGATTTTTATTTCCGGAAGAATAGATAGAGGATCAGGCTGAGAATGATACTTACCAGTATGCTTGTCGCCAGAGGGAAATAGAAAGTGAATTTCTCCCCTTTGAAATAAAAATCTCCCGGCAGGCGTCCCAGCCAGGGGATTTTCCCGCCAAGCAGGAACAGCAGGCCGATTCCCGCCGTGATCAGGCCGATGATAATCAGGATTTTACCGAATGCCGATAGATCTTGCATAGTCGTTTCAAGGCACTTTTTGAACTTCCACTCCCGCCGGGGGTTTAAAAGTGAAGAGCGAATCCGGCAAGTGGTTATTGATCTTAATATCCGCGAAACTGATTACTGTCGAATTTCCATAAACGTCCTTGAAACTGCATCGCGTGATCATGAACGTATCCTTACCGACCGTAACATGGAGTTTTTCAAACCCGGCCTCCGGTCCTGGATTTTTCGGGGTCAGGTCGAGAAGAAAGTCCCCCTTGCCGTCCGTATCCGGTTGTGAGTACCGGATATTGAAATCATCTTTGAGTTTTCCGATTCCTGTCAGGAATTTGATAGTCAGTTTTGAATTGAAGATTTTATTGCTGTCCTGGACATAGACCATTTTGTCTTCCGGAACATACAGCCACGCTGTCCTGGGATTAATGACCAGTTTTTTGGCGGAAGGCTTCGTGTAATCCCAGAGCATCCTCTTGGGTCGTTTGAAGTAGACAGCACCTTCCTCTCTTTCCGTCCTTTTCATGGTCTTGAGAGTGGATTCCTGAACAAACCTGGCCTTGAGATCGGAGGTCTGCTCGTATTTCTCCTGGATGCGGGAAACGAGATCGTTGATCGACGGCCTTTCGGCGCAAGCCGGAAGCGCCGCCAGGAGAAGTCCCGCAATAGCGCAACTTATTCGAATTCCATTTCTTTTAAAATTCTTCATGCACAAGCTCAGATTTCTCGCTTTTTTCGAATAACTGGTATAGTTTTGGCGTCCTA
>JBHGBI010000132.1:0-3037 GCA_041946925.1 Syntrophales bacterium
ACGATGGATGTCATCGGAAAATACAACTCCAGCATTTCGAAATGGGTCAGCGAGCCGGACCACGGTCTCTATGACGCCATGAATAAAGGGATCGCCCTCTCAAGTGGAGAAGTCGTAGGTTTCCTCAATGCCGATGACTGTTATGCCCATGAGAGGGTCCTGGAGACGGTTGCCGCGCACATGACGGCGGATGCCATTGACAGCTGCTACGGCGACCTCGTGTATGTCGACAGGGAGGCCCCCGGGAGAGTCATCAGATATTGGAAATCGTGCGCGTACGAAGAAAGTCTATTCCGAAAGGGCTGGATGCCGCCGCATCCGACATTTTTTGTTCGCAGATCCGTTTATGAAGAACATGGTCTTTTCAACCCTGCCTTCGGCTCTGCCGCAGACTACGAATTAATGCTCCGGCTTCTGGAGATGCAGAAGATCACCACTGCGTACATCGCTGAGATTCTCGTCAAGATGAGATCGGGCGGCGTGAGCAATCGTTCCATCCGGAATCGGGTTGCGGCAAGCCGGATGGACAGAGCGGCATGGATACGGAACGGACTGACGCCACCGACTTTCCTCTGGTTGCTGAAGTCAACGTTAAAACTCGGTCAGTGGTTCGAAAGGCCTGCTAATGAATCGTACTGAGAAAAGGTGCCTCGGATACTTGTACGGAATGCGTTCCTTGATATCCGTTACGGTCCTCCTGTTGATCCTTTCCCTCCTGCCGCCTCTTCCTGCTTATTCGCTGGATTCGGCACAAACGAGAAAGACCCTGGTAATCGAGGGGGTATACGTTTTAGTAGAAGAGTTGCAGCCGAACATTAAGGGATTCTCGGACAGGTTCAAATTTTCAAAGGAACAATTGCAGGCTGACGTGGAATCGAAACTGAGAGAGGCAGGGATCAAAGTCTTCAACAAGAACGAATGGTTGAAAACGGTAGGCCGACCGATCCTTTACGTCAATATCAATACGGATCAGCGGGAAAAGTATTGGTGGAGTTACGACGTAAGGCTTGAATTGCAGCAAATGGTGTCTTTGGAAGTAAATCCGCAGGTCAAGACGCTGGCGACAACGTGGTCGACAAATATCACGGGAACAGTCAATCTGGGGACTTTACACGTTCTGAGCCAGCAGGTCAGCACCCTCGTCGACATCTTCATCAACGCCTATCTTTCCAAGAAGTAGCTACAAGAAAGTCCAATAACAAGCCTGAACATGATTCACGTCTCTAAGAAGAAACTGCTCCTCGTCGCCGGAGACGGCTTATTACTCTCGATTGCTTATTTCCTATCTCCTGTCATCCGGTTCGGGGTATTCGTTTTCATGCCTCTTAACGATTTGCGGGAATGGCTGCCCTTCGTCATGATGTATTTGCTCGCTTTTTATATCTGTGACACCTACGATACCGGCCTCGATTTCTCAAAACCCAAATACTTGTTGAGGTTCTTTTTCAGTTCCCTTTTTGGCGCAGCGGCCGTAATTGTAGTCACATTTTTCGTATCCGGTTTAACCAGCGATCGGGCGCTTTTCGTTATCGCGGCTTGTCTGTCATTCGCACTCACCTATTCATGGAGGCTGCTATTCAAGGTTCTCTTCGCAAGGGTCCTGCGCCAGCGGCATCGCCTCTTGATTATCGGAGCGGGACAATCGGGAAAAAGCCTGTACCGGATAGTGAAGAATGACGCCACATATCAGGTGATTGGGTTTCTGGACGATGATCCCGGGAAGCTGGGCATCGTCAATTCTCCCGCCGTTCTCGGTACGTGCGCATTGCTTAATAAGATGGTTCAGAACCGGGAGGTTGACGAAATTGCAATTGCAATTACGGATCCGAAAGTTATCCAGAACCGCCAATTGTTGAGGTCCGTCGTACAGTCGAAGGTAGGGGGCGTTCCCGTACATTTGATGCCCTCTCTTTATGAGGAAAAAACGGGGAGGATCCCTGTAAAGCATATCAGTGATTCCTGGTTCCTCAGCGCACCCATAACCGGTGTCAGTAAGGGTATGTACAACAAGAAGATAAAGAGGCTTCTTGATGTGGCTTTGTCCTTGATAGGGTTACTCTGCTTCATCATTCCCGTGCTTGTTGCAGTGGCTGTTGCTGTCAAGGTTGATTCACCGGGGCCCGTGTTCTACAGGCAGAGACGGGTCGGGAGAAATGGCAGGCTCTTCACGTTGTGGAAGTTTAGATCGATGAAGGTCGGAACGGAGAATGACAGGCGCCTTGCGGGAAGGAAAGATGACCCGAGGATTACAAGAAGCGGAAAGGTTTTGCGATTATTCCGGATAGACGAGTTCCCACAGCTATGGAACGTACTCAGGGGAGACATGAGCATGGTGGGGCCCCGGGCATTGATCGAAGGAGAGGTGTCCGGATTTGAGTCGAAAATCCCCTACTTCTCCATCAGACACTGCGTCAGACCGGGGATAACGGGTTGGGCCCAGGTCAACTACCATCACGGTGTGACCGAAGAGGATGCCCTGGAGAAGTTGGAGTATGACCTTTTCTACATCAAGAATTTGTCGGCTCTCCTTGATGTCCACATTCTCCTCCGGACGGTCAGGGTGGTGCTCTTCGGTCGGGGGGCGAGGTGAAAGGCGGACGGGGAGACTGTGAGAGGGGGAGAGACCCAAAGTCGGAGAAGGATAGATGGGAGCGGGGAGATGGGAGTGAGAACAGAAGGTGAGAACAGAAAAAGACACCTCTCCCCTGGTGGGCATAGGCGCTAACTTAAACCGTCACCCCGGTGAAAACCGGGGTCCATAAAAGCAGAAATGCCTAGATTCCGGCTTCCGCCGGAATGACGAAGCGGCGAAGACTGAGTCGTCCTGACCTTAAGTTAGCGCTTATGCCCCTGGTGGGGGAGAGGGCTGGGGTGAGGGGGAGATAGATGGGAGCGGGGAGAGGGGAGAAACCCGAGGTCCGAGGTCGGAAGTCGGAGGAGTTGGAAAGCGGGAATGTTGAATGGCGAATACCGAAGGCAAACCGGAACAGAAGGAGAAGACGCAATGCCGGATCGAAACACGAGTCAAAAAGGCAGT
>JBHGBI010000133.1:0-3024 GCA_041946925.1 Syntrophales bacterium
CTCGACAATAGCCGCCGTTTTATGCCAGGAGCTCCTGTAAGCCTCTTCCATGAGCATATCGAATACGAGAACCCCATCCCGTGCCAGAGCCGTGTGAATGTTCCTGAAAACCGCGCGGAGCCCGGCCGGTGTGAGGATGTGGTTCAAACTCTCAAAAGTCGATACGGCCGCCTGGAACAGCCTGGATGCGCGGAAGACCCGTGCATCGGCCAGGATAAATTCTGCTGCAGCGGCCTTTTTACGGGCATAACTGAGCATTTCTTCGGAGATATCGATTCCTGTGACCGGATAGCCGTGCGCAATCAATGCCCGGGCCATGTGGCCTGTGCCGCAGCCGATATCCAGGATGCGGCTTCCGGCCGGTATCTCCGAAAACAGGAGCCGCTCAACTATGGCGCCTGCGAAGCTGTGGTATTCTTTTCCCCAGTACATGTCATAAAACCATGCAAATGGGCCGTAGCCGGTGGATATGTCCTTACTGCGCATGCATTGACTCTTTAAAGCCTGATGGGGCCGGTGTCGTTCAACCGGAGGATACGCGGGCCTCGGTCATCCAAAGTTATAATGCTCACCGATGCCGGGCTGATTTCTATCCGGTGCATGAAATCCATGGGCATGCCGGCATAATACAGGACGGCGGCCTTGATCACGTCTCCATGAGTGATAAGGGCCAGGATGTCATCCGGGTGTTCTGCCCGCAGCCGGTCCAGTTCCGTGATAATTCTGTTCTGAACTTCCGTCATCAGTTCGCCTCCGGGTATGCGTGTGCCGCTTCTAAAATTGTTGAATTGGTGCCAGTGCGGAATGTGTGACAGATCGCCGAAACTGCGGCCCGTCCAGTCTCCAAATTGTATTTCATCAAGACGATCGGATCTTATCACACCCATGCCGAGGTGCTTCGCCAGAGGCTCCGCGGTTTCGTACGCCCGTTCCAGGGGACTGCAGAATATCGCACTGATTTTTATATTCGCCAGTTTTTCCACGAGACTCACGGCTTCCATTTTCCCTTGCCGGTTCAAGTGAACGCCGGGCGTCCTGCCCGCAATAGAATGGTCAAGCATATCGCACGAGGCATGCCGGATAAACAGAAAAGCAGTCATCAGTTCTTCACCTTTTCGATAATGATCCTGAAGTTTGGCCGGTCGCGCCCCCCCCAGAGATACTTGTAGGGCTCGTTGCCGCGCAGAAGATCGAATTCCGTGTTCCCCCGACGGATGCCCTCCGTGATCGCATGCCCCATGATGACCGCTCCCGGGCTTAACCGCTCGAGTTCCGGATTGAAGGCCGAAAGGTAACAGTAATTTCTCCTCCTGCACTCGAAAGTATACAGAATGGAGGCGGTCGTTCCGTTACAAACAAGCCTGTACAGAAGAAGAATCCCGCGCTTCAACATCATCGTGGAAACCTCGCGGTGAAAGGACTGGATATGCGGGTTTTCCAGCACACCGGGAAGATTCCGTTTCCCCCACCGTGCACGGTGCAGAACGAACAGGGTGTCGAGGAATTCCGGAAGTGTCTCCGCATCGGCCTTCTCAATTCGAAATTCGCCTGACTGTTGAAGCAGCCTTTCGGCCCGGCGGAGACTGCGCCGGTGCTTTGAAGGAAGCCCGGCAATATAAGAGTCTACCGTATCCGGTAGAGTAATGACCGGACATACGGTCATCGGGGCCGATCTCAATGCGAGTCCGCCCGGCAGGACAACGGTCAACAGGGGCGATTCCGGCCTGACTTCCTCGAAATCGCAGGAATCCCATCTCGGCGATTGATTCACGATTTTATTCGTAAAAAGTCTTATTCCTGGCTCCTCGGCGGCAGGACGCAGAAGTATATCCAGGTAGTCGGAAATTCCCGTACCGATAAAGCGGATAGACGGACCAGAGAGATTACAGTCCTGAACGTCCATGAAAAGGGGGGCGAGTCCCGCAAGGTCCCCGTTTTGCCTCAAGGCAAGCACCCAAAGGCTTCCTTTTCCGAAATATCTCCACCACGGCAGCAGCCAATCCGGTGATTGGAACGGGGTTGCCCGGGGACATTGCTCCCACAGAGCATACCATTCCGGGCGGATTGCTTCCAGGGCTTCCAGAGTCGTAATTTCTTCAACTCGAATGTCCGTAGGATGATTTTTCATCGGCCGTGATTCATGGCGGGGTGTCTGTATTTCTTCCACCGCCCCCCGATCTTTTTGTAGACATCAAAATACTGCGCGATCATGCGCTCAGCCGAAAAACGGTCTCTCGCCGCCTTCCTGCAGATTTCCGAATCCAGAGATGCGGCCGAATGGATGGCATCCGCCATCTCCTTCGCATTGTTAACCAGGAAACCCGTTTTTCCGTGTTCTATGATATCGGCAAGGGCTCCTTCGGGGAAAGCGACGGCAGGAGTACCGCAGGCGAGTGCCTCCATGGCAACCAGGGAACTTGTTTCTGGTACGAGGCTCGGAAGGAGCACACATTGGGCCGAGCTCAGCAGAAGCCTCTTGTATTCCCAGCCGACGGGACCCAGGAAACGGCATTGCCGCCCGTCAAGTCCCGGCAGGATTTCTCTCCTGAAATAGTTTTCATGCTCCGGATAGCGGAAGACATTGCCTGCGATCATGAGAGGCAGTCCGGCTTTTCTTGCCGCATCCATGGCGATATGAACTCCCTTTTCAGGACATATGCGACCCATGGCCAGGACGAATTTTCCCCTCCGCCGGTGTCCTTCGTAGCGTTCGACGGGGACGCCGTTTTCGATATCGGGCAGAAATTTAACACCATGGGGACAGGCGCGCCTCTGCGAAGCAGATACACAATTCAGGTATGTTTCAGGACGGCCCGTTCTCAGGGATTCCTGCGAATACCAGGATAGAGGCAGATGAAGAGTAATCAGCACCGGAATGCCGGGAGGCGGAAGATAACTGTCGAAATCTATCCCATGCATATGAATCAGATCTATATCGTACAGCTTGAGTACATATTCAATCGCGCTCCGGTGCCTTTCCCGGGCCCGCTGACGCGTTTCTGCGTCCAGGATTCCGACGGGCAC
>JBHGBI010000134.1:0-2912 GCA_041946925.1 Syntrophales bacterium
TGTCTCTCATCAACACGATCAAGGGGATGTCGGTCGATATAGAAAAGAGAAAACCTCATTTGAAAAACGTGACCGGAGGGCTTTCCGGTCCGGCTGTAAGGCCGGTCGCGGTCCGTATGGTTTGGGAAGTGGTTCGGAAAGTCTCTGTTCCGGTTATAGGTGTGGGCGGGATTGTCGCGGCGCGGGACGCTCTTGAGTTCCTGATTGTGGGTGCCAGGGCCGTCCAGGTCGGGACTGTAAATTTTATCAATCCGGCCGCGACATTGGACGTTCTCAAGGGACTGGAAGACTATCTGGTTAGGCATGGCATGAGCGACATCAACGAGGTGATAGGGACGCTGGAGTATGGGGAAAACGGAAATTATTGCTGAAGGGATCTACCTGATCGGGGGTCCGAATATCTCGTATTCTGAAGATGCTACGGTTTTCGTTATCGATTTTTCCGGAGAGTTGGTGATGATTGATTCTGGTGCGGGCAGGAGCGCGCGGATCCTGATCGCCAATATGGAGGGAGCGGGTCTCGACCCGTCGCGGATTTCGACCGTCGTCCTCACGCACTGTCACATTGACCATATAGGTGCAGCACCCTATTTGCGGGAGAAATTTAAGTGCAGGCTCATTGCACACGAAGAGGATGCCGGAGCTATTGAAACGGCAGATCCGGTTCTGACGGCGGCGAACTGGTATGACACGGACTTCCCTCCCACGGAAATTGACATCAAGTTGAGCGGACAGGGATCAGTACTTGAGTTCGGGGGCGAAGGCATCCACTGGCTCCATACGCCGGGACATACGCCGGGCTCTCTGTCCTTATACCTGGATCGGCAGGGAAAGAGGATCCTTTTCGGCCAGGATATCCACGGACCCTTCCTGCCGAGTTTCCGCTCGGATCTGAATCAGTGGCGCGCATCAATGAGAGCACTTCTCGATCTCCATGCAGATGTCCTGTGCGAGGGTCATTTCGGCATATTCAGAGGCAAGGAGCAGGCCAGGAATTATATAGAGCGCCATCTTCGCATGAATTCGTAGCAGGACTAAGAGCGAAAGCAATTCTTTTTCTCCTTCAGCCATATTAGCCCTGTGCCGTTCTTAATACGGTTTCGGGCGCCCGTCTAATGACTAAAGGAAGTTCAGCTCCTTCGCCTTTGGCCCTTCGCTCTGAGCCTATTCTATTAGTCCTCTGTTAACCCCTGATATTCTTCTAAGGTATTTCGAAAACCAAAATCAGGTATATCCGAGATAGCACAATTTCCTGAAACAAACTATCTTTAATCAAGGATTGGATTTTGACTATGTCTGAAAGGAGGAGGAAAAATGAGGAAGCCAGTCATCAAGTTTGTCTCTATATGCTTGGTAGTGCCGATCTTTTGCCTCGGAATGGTGCCCAGAATAGAAGCGGGCATGGCACCATCAGCAATGATTGTCCCACAGCAGAGCGAGAGAAGCGAAGATATAGGGAAAATCCAGAAATTCCTGGAAATGAAAATGATCAGCGAGAAATTGAAAAGTCTCGGCTTTACCCCGGATGAAATTCAAGCGAGGCTGTCGGGGCTGAATGACCAGCAGATCCATCAACTCGCCCTGCAGGTCGATGACCTCAAAGTTGCGGGAGATTTCACCGCAGCGCTCTGGATCGGCGCCATCATTATTATCCTTGTTGCCGTGGTACTCTATTTTTCGGGGGCGATGAAATAACGAAAATCAGAGACTCTTTTCAATTCACTCCGGAATGGGTATTGTAAATACGATTCCAACCGTGTATACTGGCGACGCGTTGCTTGGGGCATGGAATACAATATGGAGGTTTGCTCATGAGGAAGTCGTTGGTGAAACGCGTTGCCCTTTGCATGGTTGCGGCTATGTGTGTACTCGGAATCGTCCCCCGGGTGGACGCGGGGCTTGTTGCCAGCCGGCCCCTGCTTCCGGTCGACCGGGAATCGGATCTTCAGCTGATTCAGAAAGTCCTCGAATTGAAGATGATCGGTGAGAGACTCACCGAGCTCGGATTCACAACGGAAGAAGTCCGGGCCAGGTTAAACGATCTGAGCGACCGGCAGATCCATCAGCTTGCTGTCAACCTGGATGAAATCAGGACTGGCGGCGATGGGATCGGCCTCGTTATCGGACTGCTCGTCATAGCTATTCTGGTTGTTATTCTGATTCAGCTTACCGGCCATAAAATAATTGTAAAATAAACAGTATCCGGGCGGGCGGTTAGCCCGCCCGTTTAATCCCTTTATGGGATTTTTTTTAAAATTGAAAAAAATAATCTTCTTTTCCGTCTACAGCTTCCTGACTGTTCTGATAGTGCTTAATCTGGTATCATGCACAGCAGCAGTGCAGTCAGTGAAACCGGGTGAAGGGCATATCATTCCAGGTGTCCCATTCTATCCTCAGGAAGCCTTTCAGTGTGGTCCCGCCTCTCTTGCCAGTGTATTGAATTACCGGGGAGTCAAGATTACGCCTGACGAAATCGCGTCGGAGATTTTCAGCAAAAGCGCAAGGGGGACACTGGATTTCGATCTGGTTCTATATGCTCAGAAAAAGGGACTCAGAACCAGACAATACAGGGGATCCATTGCGGACCTGCGGCGCAATATTGAATCCGGAAATCCGGTTATTGTTCTGGTAGATTACGGTTTCTTGGTGTATCAGATCAATCATTTCATGGTTGTGGTCGGGTATACGAAAGACGGAATAATCGTCAATTCCGGATCAGGCCGGATGAAATTCATGCCGCTGGAAGAATTCATGACGCCCTGGGACAGGGCAAAAAACTGGTCTCTGCTTATAGAGTAGCTTGACCAGGCCGGTTTCGCCTGTCTGCGCGCAACGCACAGGCAGGCCGGGGAGTGACTGCGCATGATGAACAGATTGTGGATAACTCCTGCCTTGGTGGCGATATTGGCTGC
>JBHGBI010000135.1:0-2896 GCA_041946925.1 Syntrophales bacterium
AAGCGAGGATTTATCGTCGTGCATGCCGTCGTAGACGAATATCTCAGATTTCTGACCGTTGAAAAAGGGGCTTCGTTGAACACTCTTGAAGCTTACAGCAGGGACTTACAGAGGTATGTCCATTTCATGCTCGGCGCAGGCATCCGGGATGTGGCGGGGATTACGCCGGACCATATCATTTCTTTCCTGTGGGAGTTGAGAAAGAGCGGATTGAAAGCCAGCTCCGTGAATCGGACCCTTGCAGCACTCAGGGGATTCCATAAATACCTTGTCCGTGAGGGTAGAATGACCGAAAATCCCGTGGCAAACATTGAGCTTGCCAAGACATGGATGCGCTTGCCAGATACATTGAGCCGTGAGGAGATGGAAAGGCTGCTTGAACAGCCCTCCTGCGACAACCCGCAGGGTCTCAGGGACAGGGCCATGATGGAACTCATGTACGCGACGGGGATCCGCGTCTCCGAGGCCGTATCCCTTACGATCAATGACATCAACTGGCAGGTCGGTTATCTGGTCACAATGGGCAAGGGGCGCAAGGAGAGAATAATCCCCATCGGGCGGGTCGCTCTGCGGATACTGAATCAGTATGTGGAAACGGCCCGTCCCCGGCTGCTCAGGCAAGGCACCGGCGGCGTTGTTCTCTTTCCGGGCAGGACGGGTCAGGGTTTTACCAGGCAGGGTTTCTGGAAAACAATTCGAAAATATGCGATAAAGGCCGGTATCCGCAAGAAAGTTTATCCGCATACGTTCAGGCACTCTTTTGCGACTCACCTTCTGGAAGGGGGCGCTGACCTGCGCTCCGTCCAGGTTTTGCTTGGGCACGCCGATATTTCGACAACGCAGATATATACCCATGTCACGGGGGCCCGGCTGAAAGAGATTCACCGGAAATATCACCCGAGAGGATAAAGGGTGCGGAGAAAGACGGCATAAGAGATGGATTATTACAAGGCCGACAGGGAAAAAGAGGCATCGCCGCACGGCTGGAAGGGAAAAAGGCTCCTTGCCGCCGGTATAGCGGCAGGGGTGCTACTTCTTCTGGTCGTGATCGTTCTGGTCTTCGTGCGTTCCGTTGCCGATATGGCGAGGATCAAGAACGTACTTATCACGGCGATATCGAACCGTTCTCCCTCTTTTCAAGATATCCTCATTGAAAAGAACGGCAGGGACTTGCGGCTGAAGAATGGGGATGAGTTTGAAATAACGTACAGGGACGAGTTCGTCATCAAGGAAGTCGTCACCGATTCACTTTTTGGAAGAGGCATATCGACTGCTATCGAAGGACTCGGGAGTCAAAACACGTTCAGGGTCCTTTTTAAAGGAGTGGAATTCGTTGACAGGACAATGGCCGCCGAGGCGGATGTCACGAAGAAGACCCCCCGTCCTCAATACAAAATCGTCGTCAAGTACAAGGACATCAGCATAGGCGAAATCCCTATTCGTGTAGTTATCACGCCCCAAGACTGGTTAAGATACGCAAAAAGCAAACCCGCTGACAAGGCGCAGATAGATTCTTTGAAGCGCGCAATAGAAATGAACAAGCAGGATATCGCAGTCCGCAAGATGCTTGCCGGCGCATACGCACGGCAGGGGATGACAGACCAGGCTATCTCCGAATACCAGAAGATTCTGAAGCAAAAACCGGAAGATATGCAGGCTCGGATCGATCTCGGCGGCCAGTTGATGGAGGGGAAAAGGTACGGAGAGGCCCTGGCTGTATACCGGGCCATTATAAAGGACAGCCCCCGGGACGCCTCGGCATATGCGAATGCGGGGCTGGCTTCGGGCCGTCTCGGCAAGTGGAACGATGCAGTGGAGTTTTATCGGGAATCCCTTAAAATTGATCCCGCGAACAAAATCCTCCATTTCCGCCTGGCGGAGGCGTATGAGAAAACCGGCAAGGCGGCCGGTGCGGCCGAGCAATACAGGATTTATCTGAAAGATAAGCCCGAGGACGTAAATGCCATGTCCGCTCTGGCGGATATTTTCCTCAAGGCCGGAAATTACGACGAGGCCGTGAAATGGTATTCTGAAATCGTCAGGATAGATCCCCGGAATGCGACAGCCTATGCAAACATGGGTCTGGCTTACGGGGGGAAAGGCCGGTCCCGGGAGGAAATCGACTGTTATAGAAAGGCCATGGCCCTGAATTCCAGGGACCCGATGGTTCACTACAATCTGGCGGTGGCCCTGGAAAAGGCAAAGAAGAACTCCGACGCCATTTCCGAGTACGAGAAGGTCTTGAAACTGCGTCCGGATGATTCCGACGCGCAGATGAAGCTGGCGGCGATTTACTTGAGGGAAAAGAGGTTCAAGGCGGCCGTGCAGATCTACGAAAAGGGACTCAAGAAGGCGCCGAAGGAGCCTGCCTTCCATGCAAACCTGGGTTACGCTTATGGAGAATTGAAACAGTACAAGCAATCCGCCGCCAGCTATGAAAAGGCGATCCGGCACGGTTCCAAAGATCCCCAGGTTCATTACAATCTAGGTTTCACTTACGAAAAATTGGGGAACAGGAGAAAGGCTATGGAAGAGTACGAGAAATTCTCCGCTTCCAGCCCCACCATGGATGTACTGACGACGCTGGCGGACTACTATCTGAAACAGAAGGATTACAACAGTGCGATCCGCTCGTACGAAAAAATGCTGAAAATCACTGTGAAAAAGGGGGCTGTTTATTCCAGCCTGGGATACGTATACGGACTCAAAGGGAATATCGATAAAGAAATCGAAAATTATAAAATAGCCCTCAAGTATGATAAAGAAGACGATGCCATTTATTACAACCTCGGCGAGGCCTATGAAAAAAAAGGGATGTACAAAGAGGCTTTAAAAGAATATACGTCGGCTTATGAAATCAATCCCGACTCCGGCAAGGCCGCAAGGAAAATACCCC
>JBHGBI010000136.1:0-2797 GCA_041946925.1 Syntrophales bacterium
AAAATTATATTTCATAACAAGTTTATTTTGTAAAGTATTTAAATCGAAAGGCCTGGCTGCAAACGGCATCGGGGTCAAATCCAACAAAATCCATTTACGTCCTGTGCTCCTATCTGGTATGGTTCACCCTTGTACAAAACTGTAGACAAGAGAGATAACAAGCGACATTTTTGTTTCTCCGGAAAGGAGGATGTTTCTCTTTTTTCATTTATTGAGTTGTATTTATTGAGAAATCAGTATTGGCCTGACATTTGCTACATAATATCGAAAATGAAGGAGGCAGCCATGATTTGCGAAACAGTCGAAGACGTAAGAAAGATTGTCAAGGATAGGAATGCAAGTTTCATTCAATTCTGGTTTGTCGATGTTCTTGGCATATTAAAGAGTTTTTCCGTTACTCCTTCGGAGCTTGAGGAAGGATTAACCGAAGGGATGGGTTTTGACGGCTCCTCAATCGAGGGATTTGCGAGGATTGAAGAGAGCGATATGATCGCGAAGCCCGATCCTACGACTTTCCAGTTTCTTCCCTGGAGGGGAACGGAAAGGCCGGTCGGGCGTATGTTTTGCGATATTCTGAATCCGGATGGTTCGCATTACGAGGGCGATCCCCGGTATGTCCTGAAAAGGATGCTGAAGCGTGCAGCGGACATGGGGTATACGTTTTATGCAGGTCCAGAGCCTGAGTATTTTTATTTTGAAAGCAATGAAGCGCCCAAAATCATCGATCAGGGAGGGTACTTCGATACCCGTCCTCTGGATAAAGGAAGCGACCTGAGGCGGGATACGATCTTTGCCCTTCAGGATATGGGTATTCAGATCGAGTATAGTCATCACGAGGTGGCTCCCAGCCAGCACGAGATAGATATGCGCTACGATGAAGGGCTCAAGATGGCTGACAAGCTGGTCACTCTCAGAATGGTTGTCAAGGAGATCGCGAGACAGCACGGGTATTACGCCACATTCATGCCCAAGCCGATATTCGGCGAGAATGGAAGCGGTCTGCATTGCCACCAGTCCCTTTTCAAAGGGGAAAGCAATGCATTCTATGATGCCGATGATAAATACCACCTGTCCAAGGTGGGTAAGAGCTATATAGCAGGCATTATGAAGCATGCGAGGGAAATCACCGCTGTGTTGAACCAGTGGGTCAACTCTTACAAGAGGCTTGTGCCTGGTTACGAGGCGCCGGTATATATATCCTGGGCGAGGAGAAACCGTTCCGCGCTGATCAGGGTTCCCATGTACAAGCCGGGCAAAGAAAAAGCAACCCGGATCGAGTTCCGGTCTCCGGATCCGGCGTGTAATCCTTACCTTGCTTTTGCCGTCATGCTTGCCGCAGGTCTCAAGGGGGTCGAAATGAATTATCCGCTGGCGGACCCGATCGAGGAAGATATCTATGAGTTCAGCCCGGAGAAACGCAGGGAGATGAAAATTCAGGAACTGCCGGGGAACCTCTATGAGGCGATCAGTCTGGTGGAGAAGTCCGAACTGGTTCGCGATGCCCTTGGAGATCACATTTACAACAAGTTCATTGAAAATAAAAAGATAGAATGGGACCGTTATCGTATCCACGTATCGGAATACGAAATCAAGAAGTATCTCCCGATTATGTGATAGGCCGTATTTCCAACAGGCAGGTGCGCCCCGCGGCGCCCTGCCTGATTTCTTCTCTTCCGTTGATGACAAGGTTCCACCGCTCCCGCAGCGCCTGAATGATCAGTACCCGATACCAGAAAGCAACGGGTCGCATTCTTCAAGGAAGTCCGGAATTTTTCTACACCCATAAAATTTCCGATGTCAACGAAAGGAAATTCTATATCTGAATTCAACAACATAAATGCAGGAATGCGGGTATGTCCAAACGATTTTTGGTCTTTCAACATATGCCGTGGGAAAAGCCCGGACAACACCTGATGAGGTGCGCGAAAGCCCGGCGGGTACGGCTCGAGATTCTGGAGGTCTGGCACCAGGCCATTCCGGATCTCCACGCCTATGACGGGCTGATTGTACTCGGCGGCTCTCCCAATGTGAATCAGGAGGACAGGTACCCTTTTCTCAGGGCGGAAAAAGAGGCTATCCGCTGGATAATAGAGCAGGATAAAGCCTACCTCGGATTTTGCCTGGGTCACCAACTGCTCGGAGACGTACTGGGCGCGAGGGTCGGACCCAATTTCTGCTGCAGTATAGGATTTATCCAGGGGCAGATCACGAAGAACGGCCGCTCTCATCCACTTTTTCAGGAAATGCCGCAATCCATTCCCCTCTTCAAGTGGCATGCCCAGGCGGTCCTGCCCCCGCTTCCAAAGGATGTGGAGATACTGGTGACCTCGGCGGATTGCCAGATTGAGGCTATATCCGTCAAAAACAGGCCCCATCTCGTCGGGCTTCAGTTCGATAATTACGCCGCCTCCGTAGCGGATGTAAGAGAGTGGGTGGAAGGGGACTGCGAGTGGCTCGCCCGGGCGAATATCAATCCTCTGCAGGTTATCAGGGAGGCCCGGGAAATGGAATACCTGATCGGCGTCCACTTTGAGCTCTTTTTTGAAAATTTCCTCAATCTTCTACTTTAGGCTCTGTCGCCCGAGTTCCTATTTCCTTTTTGCTGGAAAACCGGGTTGCCGCTTTTCGAGTTAGGATGTTCAGAGCGAGGGCATGACCGCTGTCAGCTCTCTTTTCATTGGCCTTACAAAAATGTTCGTTCCATTCTAAACAGCCTACATAAATGTAGTTATCTTCCCCTTCAAAAAGTCACATTTGTATTTAAGTTCTTGATATTTATATTGATATCAATTTGGCT
>JBHGBI010000137.1:0-2706 GCA_041946925.1 Syntrophales bacterium
CCTGTCCTTTTCGGGGAGGATTCTGCCATTCTTCCGCGGCTTCCGCGCCCGTTGCCTTGAACACGCGCTGTATTCGAAAATCGAGGGTCCTGGATCCGTCCGGACCGATGAGGGCCCTCCCCTTCTCGTCCTCTCCCGTGACTTTCATGTGTTGCATGGTAAGGAGGTATCCCCCGCTGTCTGGTGTCAGTCTTACAGGCGCCAGGAGCTCCTTCAGCTCGACGCCTTCATCCAGCGCCATAGAGATTTCCTCTTCGAAGGCGGGCATGTCCTGCCGCCGGCGGCGGTAAAGTATCACAGCTTTGCCGCCGAGGCGGACGATGCTGCGCGCCACGTCCATCGCCGTATTTCCCCCGCCGATCACCGCCGATAGTCCCTCACAGGGAGGAGAACCTCCCCCCCGTACCTTTCGAAGGAATTCCATTCCGTCCACCATACCAGCGCTGTCTTCCCCGGGGAAATTTATCATGGCGGTCCGCGGATGGCCGCACCCGATGAAAACCGCGTCGTAATTCCCGCGGGCCTCTTCAATGGACGCCCATGAAACGGGCTTGCCGGTTCGAATGCTGATGCCGAGGTTTTCTATCCGGGCGATCTCGTTTTTCAACGCCGCGGGGGGCAGCCGATAGCCCGGAATAGCCCAGCGCAGAACGCCGCCGGGTTCGGGCATTGACTCGAAGACATCGCATTTGTAACCGAGTACGGTCAGGAAGAAGGCGGCGGTGAGGCCGGACGGGCCCGCGCCCGCCACGGCTATTTTCTGCTTTTTCGCAGGGGACCTCTCGATCGAGGGTTTCAGCTCGTAACGGCTCGCTGTATCGGCCAGAAAGCGTTCCAGAATGCGGATGGCGACTCCGGAGTCGAATTCCCTGCGATTGCATTTCGCTTCACAGGGATGGTAACAAACCCGCCCGCAAACGGCGGGGAAGGGATTCTCGATCAGGATTTTCTCCCATGCCTCTTTGAAGAGGCCCTGGGCGGTCAACATTTCGATCGTGCCGATATCTTCGCCGGCGGGACACCCCGTACTGCATGGCGCGGTTTTCTCTTCATATCGTGGACGAAGGTAGCGCCAGGAACCGGTTTTGTTGCTTTCCGTGGATGCGTAAGTACGCGGCATGAATAAGGCACCGGTTCGTGCTTCCGTCATTTTTTCCTCCGGAGTTTCATTGTCCGCACTTCATTGTATGCGGCCTCCGCTGCATTTGCATTGTCCTCGGCTTCTCCCGGCGCATCCTCCCGGATGGCTCCTATGACGGCCTCCAGGGGAGGCATGCCCAGTACTCTTGCAAAGGCTCCGATCATGGGCGTATTGGTGATCGGGTGCGTACGCGTCCCCAAGTGATATTTTGTCGCAATACGGCCGGCATCCACGTACGCCAGGTGGAAACCGGTGAAAGATTCCGCTTCTTCCGGCGCATTCGGGCTGTTGATCAGTATCCAGCCCCCGGGCTTTAGTCCCCTTGTGACATCGATGCTGTGGAGGAGGGTCCGGTCCTGGACCACTACGTGATCTGGAGAATTTACGTTTGTCCTGAGGAGGATCTTTTCTTTATCGACCCGCAAGTAGGCCTCTACGGGCGCCCCGCGCCGCTCCACGCCGAAAAAGGGGAAGCTCTGGACCTGGTAGCCGGCCTTGAAGAACGCCCTCGCGAGCAGAATTGTCGCCACCACCGTCCCCTGGCCGCCGCGTCCGTGGAAGCGGATTTCAAGCATGTGTCCGCCGTCACTCATATTTTACTCCAGATCACCGCGATCGCCCTGGCTGGCTTGCCGTCCAGGGAACGGAAACTGTGATTCTGGTCCGATTCAAAATATACGGCATCGCCGGCCTGCAGGACCTCGACCCGGTCATCCGTCCTGAATTCAAGCCTGCCTTCGAGCACGTAATGAAATTCTTCTCCGTCGTGGCTCGTGAATACCATGTCGGATTTTTCCATGGGCTGAAATTCGACGAGAAAGGGCTCCATGTGCTTGTCAGGCTTTTTGGTTTCGAGGGACTCATAGATATAATCTACTTCCCCTTCATGGTGGTGCGGACGTCTGCTGATCCTGACCCTCTCTCCCATGCGGGTGACAGACACCCTTTCGCCGGCTGCTGTGTCCTCGAAGAAGAAAGCCATTCCTACGTTCAGGGCCTTTGCAAGTTTCAACAGGGTCGCCACTGGAGGGATCGTTTCTCCTTCTTCGATCTCTTCAAGAAGGGATTTGGTAAGGCCCGTTTTTGTGGCCAGATCCTGAAGGGAGTACTGTTTTTTTTGACGGAGTTCTTTTATCTTACCCCCGATTTTAAATCCCCCCGCTGCAGGGATTTCTGTTTCGCCGCTTGCCATATCATCACCTCGCGAATTGCCATGGGCAAAGGGCCGAGGACTCGAGGTGTCAAAAGAGCCTTTAGCCCTGTGTCCTTAGCCTATATTTTCGAACAGCCTGCCGGGATTGACTTCCGAGAAAGATGATATATCCAAAAAAAATCATAAGTAAAGCAAAATCCGGAGGTAATTTTAATTGACTTTGAATATTTAAAGGAATAAATATCTTGCAAGCGTAAGTTATCCTTCAAGTCGTAGGAGGGCTTAGCGATCTCACCGGCTCTTTATTCTTTTTTACTCTGTTCGGAAAAATCGGAGGCAGTATGATGCGCGATCTGGTTTTGAAAAACCGAAGTTATCGACGTTTTTACCAGGACTTCGCCGTCAGCCGGGA
>JBHGBI010000138.1:0-2681 GCA_041946925.1 Syntrophales bacterium
TGAGAATCCTATCTGAGTTCGGCGAGCAGGGCACCCGGATTGGAGAGTTTGCTAAAGGCGTAGCAAAGGAAGGCGCGACGAAGGAAGGCATCCAGAAAGCCGGATTGGCCTCGCGCGAGGTGACGCTCGATTTCGCCAGAAAGGGGACGTGGGGAAAGCACATCAATCAACTTGTGGCTTTCTGGAACGCCAACATGCAGGGCACCGACAAAATGATCAGGGCTTTCAAGGAGGCCCCTGGCGCAACCGCTTTCAGGGTAGGGGCTTCGATCACGCTCCCCTCGATCGGTCTCATGCTCTACAACCGGGAAGACGGCCGCTGGGAAGATATTCCGCAGTGGCAGAAGGACCTCTTCTGGGTGGTCATTCCGAACCGGATCTCGAAAGAGGACTGGAAGAAAATGTCGGCCGACGACAAGGCGAAGATGCTTTCCATGAACCCGGCCACGAGTGGAATCTATCGCATTCCGAAGCCGTTCGAGGTCGGCATCCTCTTCGGCTCCATGCCGGAACGGCTCGCGGAGTATGTTCTGTCCCATGACCCGAAGGCTTTTGACGGCTACCTGAAGTCGATGGCAAGAGGGCTGAGCCCCGGGATCATGCCGAATGTCGCAGTCCCCTGGTATGAGAACTGGGCCAACAAAAGCTATTTTTTTGATCGGCCCATTGTTCCAAAGAGCATGGAAGGGCTACTGCCGGAGTACCAGGGCGGACCACATGTGACCGAGACGGCTAAGGCTATCTCGAAAGCGATAAACAGGATTCCAGGCGCGGACGAGGTCTCTTCCCAGACCTCCCCTGCGGGGATAGAGAACATCATCCGCGGCTGGACCGGCGGACTCGGCCAGCACGCCCTCAACATCGTGGACGAGGCTCTTAAGAAGGCGGGGGTCGTCCCGGAGAAGGTGAAGCCCTCCAAGAGCCTCTCGGACATTCCCTTCATCAAGGCATTCACGGTCCGATACCCTTCCGCAAGCGCGGAGAGTATCCGAGAGTTTTATGACAATTACAAGAAAATGGACCAGACCGTCTCGACGGCCCGGTATCTTGCGCGGAAGAAATTCGACCCGAAGGAGGCGGCAGAGGTTCTTGAGGCCGGCGACATCGCCCAGGTCAACAGGGTGTATCAGGCTCTTCAAAGGCAGCAACAGGCGATCAATGCGATAAATGAATTGCCCTCCGTCGATCCGGAGGAGAAAAGACGTCTCATCGATACCGTCTATTTTCAGATGATCGATATCTCGAGAGCGGGAAACGAGATTTTTAAAAAATCGAAAGAGTCACGGAGGCGGTAATGGATTTTTGCTCTCAGCACGGCCAGCTAATGGAATGCATCGGACGGATAGATGAGCGTACGAAGACGATGGTAAAGAACCAGGAAGAACTTTTCTGCAAGGTCAACGCGCTCATCGTAAACGGAGCCGTCGAGAAGACTAAGAGCAAGCCTATCTATTGGGTGATAACGTCCGTGGCCGGCGCGTTCATTTTCGGCTGCGCCACTGTTCTGATCAAATACTTTTTCAGATAAGGATGATTGCCATGATCGAATCAACGTTGCTCGGCGGACTTCTCGGGGGAATATTTCGCTTTTTGCCTGAATTTCTGAAATTTTGGGATCGCAAAGACGAGAGGAAACATGAGCTCTCCATGCAGGATAAAGCCTTAGAATTCCAGAAGCTGACCGGCTCACAGCGCGTGGAGGAAATCGGAGCGCAAGGGCAGTCCGCGTGGAACACCGGAACTATTGATGCTCTCCGGGAGGCCATCGCATCGCAGAAAGTGGAGTTCAAGCCGACCGGATATAAGTGGGCGGACATGCTAATGGCCTTGGTTGTTTTCCTCAATTCTTCCGTTCGCCCCGTTATTACGTACTGGTTTTTCGGCCTCTATCTCTCCGCCAAGGTCGCCATATTTTACTCTGCGGTCATTGGCGGTTCCGTATGGCATGAGGCCGTAAAGCTGGCGTGGACGGATGCCGATCAGGCGCTATGGGCCGGGGTGCTGAATTTCTGGTTCCTTGGGCGCGTGTTCGATAAGGTGAAATGAACGAAGCAAACGAAGCATTGGAAATAGCTAAATCCATCGCCAAGCCGTTCGAGGGCTTATGGCTAAATCCGTATCTTTGTCCGGCCGGCATCCCCACCATTGGCTATGGGAGCACGGCATACCCAGACGGGCGCAAGGTAAAGATGGCCGATCCGCCGATCACCCTGGAACGTGCGGAAGAACTCTTGGAATGGGAGATGCGGAAATCCGTATCGGCGGCGCTAAGGCATTGCCCGGTTCTGCTCCTGGAGGATGCAAAATGGGGGGCCATCGCCGATTTCGTCTATAACCTGGGGGCGGGGAGGTTACAAACCTCAACCCTGCGGCGCCGGATCAATCAGGGCAACTGGACTGAGGCCGTACGGGAACTGAAAAAGTGGGTTTATGGCGGCGGGCGAGTTCTTCCTGGACTTGTGCTGAGGAGGGAGGCGGAGGCCCACTTTATTTCTTAAGCCCGCGAACGGGTCGGGCCTATTTTCTATCCTTGACAATCCTCTACCTTTCTGTCCGGGTCTTGAAAAATTTTTCCGGTTTTTATCCGGATATGGTATAAGTACTTGAAATTCAATACTGGGTTGCGGGTTCGATTCCCGCCCCAGGCACCAATAAATTATTGATGTTCCGATGACTTAGGA
>JBHGBI010000139.1:0-2610 GCA_041946925.1 Syntrophales bacterium
GGTGAGAGATGTCATGATCAGCGGAGATCGGATCCCGAGCGTCTCCACGGGGTCTCCCGCCATTCAGGCAGTCGAGGAAATCGACAAAAAGAATCTCGGTTTTGTCCTGATTACCGGCAGGGATAAAAAACTTCTCGGCATTCTGACGGATGGGGATGTAAGACGCTTCGTACGCAAGGGTGTGAATTTCAGGAAGAAGCCGGTCGATGATCTGATGACCCCTACCCCCAAGACGATCAGCGAGAACCTATCTCTTGCCCAGGCACTGGAAATCATGGAGAAATATGAAATTACGACTCTTGTAGTCGTCAATGACAAAAAAGAACTTAAAGGCTACGTGCACTTGCATGACATTCTCGGACGGGGGGGGACCGTCCGCATGTCCATGCTCAATGGAAACTCACGGGGTTCGTGAGAGGAATGCCTTCTTTCGCCCTGATCTGAAACAGGAATCTGCAGTTTTTCCTGTTTTCCTCTTTATCCCAGAAAAGGTCTTGATCCCTATACCCGGCAAGCAGAATCTCTTCCACTTTTTTCCGGTAATGCTCGAATTCATCATGATTCAATTCTTCAGGAATGAACTCAAGCGAACCGAAACGGATCAGTATCCTGCTGAACGGCCTTGGAATCATGAACCTGTCCCAGCTATTCACTATCCAGGGCCTTTCATACGACACATACGCGGGACATATGGCGGCCTTCGCCCGTTGGGCGAGAGTGATTAGACCAGGCTTGATGACGCGGGGCGGGCCGGTCGGGCCATCGACGATGTGCACTGCCAGTCGGAGTTCCCCGATCGATCCGACGATTTCATTAAGCGCCTTCCTGCCTCCCCTGCTGCTTGAGCCCCGAACCGGAATCCAGCCTATCCGCTCGACGATATCCGAAATGAAATCGCCGTCCCGGCTCCGGCTTATCATAATCGCGGGTGTTTCGTTGAAGAGCCTTGGAAAATAGAAGCCCCCGAAAAACCTCTGGTGCCAGCAGGCGAAGATGACCCTCCCCCCCCCGGCGGCGTGCTTCTGAAAAACCTCCGCGTTTTCGAAACGCAGGCGAATGGTGCTCGAATAAAGGCGCAGGAAATAATAAGCGGGGATCGTCAGCAGATGCCTGATGACGAAATATTTCAGTTCCTTCTTGAAATTCATATCCACCCCTGATTCATTTCAGAGAGAAAATATAGCGATTCCCTTCTGTGTCCCGATCGGCATTTGATTCGTATACCAGCTCCACGAGGTGCACATAAACTTCATTGAGAGCCAGGAGCTGATTGAACGCATCCAAGCCGGAGCCGAATATATCCTGCGAGATTTCGCAGGCGGTTTTTGGATGGATTTTCAGGGCCTCCAGTATGAGTTCCTTTCTTTCCCGGTGGTGTCGAATAGTCTCGTCCAGCCGCGCCCCTAGGTCTGTAAAGAAACCGCCGTGCGCGGGGCAGACTATATCCACCGGGACATGTCGCAGGCGTTCCAATGAATCCAGGAAGCTTTTAAGCGGCCGAAAGTCGGGCGCGAGAAGGTCGGGACTCAGATTAGGAGTGATATGCGGCAGGACATGGTCCCCAGAAAAAAGGATCCGGTTCTCCCTGCAGAAGAAGCAGACATGCCCCCGCGTGTGTCCGGGCGTTGAGATGACATCGAAACTCCAATCCCCGATCCTCAAAGGCTGCCCATTCGCCAGGAACTTGTCCGCCGTGAAAGGAATCGTCGCCGTCCTCAAGAACCTGAATGCATTCATAAGAACTTCGACCGTTTCGCCGGACATGCCGTTTTCCAGACAGAAAGAACGCACTTTTTCCAGACGGCCCTCGTTTTCCAGGAAAGCGTTTGCAGAACGGTACTCGATATCTGGGATCAATATACCCGCACCGGAGCTGCTCTTGATTCCGCCCGCAAGACCGCAATGATCCGCGTGAAAGTGCGTAATGAGGACATGCTCGATGCCCTCCACGGAACAGCCGATCTCGCCCAAGATTTCTTTCAGTGCTGCAAAAGTCCCGGGGAAATTAGGGCCCGTATCGATGATGGAGACCCGACCGCCGTGGATGAAGGCATAAATGTGCACATGCTCGAGGCGAAACGGCATGGGAAGGGTGATTCTGTATATGCCGGTCGCGATCTTTTCGACAGGTGACTTCAATGAATCCTCCTGAATCTGCGAAATACTCTTTTTGTAAATAAGGAAAAAACGATAACAGAAAAGGAAAGAATTTCAAATATCAAATATTGACGCCTCATAAAAAGTTCAAAATGACTTCCTGAGTTTGTTGAAGGATGTCTAGGATTTATTGAAATCACGTTATGCTTCGGCAGGCTCAACACGACAACCTATGCAGAACTCGGCTTTTTACGAGGCCATCGATATTCAGAATCAGTCGAAAATGAAAGATGAGGTGGGTTGTCCCCGATAGAATGGTCCACAATGAATTCAAGACCGGTAATCCATGAGCTGAAGGCGATGGGTTTCCACCATCCCCGAAGGAGGCAATAAGCAATTCTATTTCTTCAGGTGATTAAATCAGAAAAAGGGCTGCGTCATGGCCGCAACCCCGGATATTCATGGTAGGCGGTACTGGATTTGAACCAGTGACTTCTACCGTGTGAAGGTAGC
>JBHGBI010000014.1:0-46617 GCA_041946925.1 Syntrophales bacterium
ATCAAGGGCGGGGAAAGTCTGGAAAAAGCCTATCGATTGACAACCGTTGTATTCGATAAGACGGGCACGCTGACTCGCGGCGAGCCTGTTGTTACTGATATCGTGACAGGGGAAGGGTTCAGTCCGGAAGAGATCCTCAGGATTGCGGTTTCCATCGAAGCGGTGTCCGAGCACCCGCTGGCGCGCGCGATTGTGGAAAAGGGGCGGCAGGAGGGGGTGCAGCCGGGGCCTGCCGAACATTTCGCGGCGGTTTCCGGCCTTGGCGCAAAAGCGCTCATCGGCGGCCGTGGATGTCTCGTCGGGAATTTGCAATTTATGGAGGCGGAAAAAATAATGATGAGAGGCCTTGACCGGGAGGCCCGGCGCTTGGCAGGTGAGGGGAAGACTTGTGTCTTCGTGGCGCAGGACGGCGAAGCCGGCGGAGTGATCGCCCTCTCGGACGTGCCGAAGGATTCGGCGGCCGGAGCTGTTTCGGCTCTTCGAGCCATGGGATTAAACGTAGTCATGATCACCGGGGACAACCGCAACACCGCCGAAGCGGTTCGGAAACTCCTGAGGATCGATCATGTCCTGGCCGAGGTGCTTCCGGCGGAAAAGGCGCAGGAAATCCGGCGCCTGCAGTCGGAAGGGCAAGTGGTGGCCATGGTGGGGGATGGAATCAACGACGCGCCGGCCCTGACGACCGCCGATATTGGCATCTCGGTCGGCGCGGGGACGGATGTGGCCATTGAGGCGGGCGATATAATCCTGATCAGGGAGGATCTGGGGCTGGTACCCGATGCCATCCGGCTTTCATTCCTGACGATGAGGACTATCAGGCAGAATCTCTTCTGGGCGTTTGTCTACAATGTGATCGGTATTCCCATCGCCGCCGGGGTCCTCTACCCGGTCTGGGGTCTTCTCCTGAATCCAGTTTACGCTGCTGCGGCCATGGCATTGAGTTCGGTTTCAGTAGTCAGCAATTCATTGCTCCTGAGATGGTCCTGGAAAAGGAGCCGTTCTTGATCGGGTTGTTCGAGGACATCATCAACATTCCTTGTTTGTAAAAACGGCCCGACAGATATATATTGATGTGTCTTTTGCGTAAACGGAAAAGACATAAACAGGATTTCAGAACGTCAAGGAGGTACTCCCATGATGAAGACAGCGATAACAATCCTTATTGCTTTCACGCTCGTTATTGCCTCAGGGCCCGCTTTCGGAAACGAGCGGGAGCTTGATATCACGGCGGATGTGGTGCTGGTGAGGCCGCTTGGTCTGGTCGCCGTCGTCCTGGGCACGGCGGCATTCATCGTTGCTTTGCCGTTTTCCGTCCCGAGCGGAAGTGTGGAGACAACCGCCCGGACACTCGTGGCGGAACCGTTTAAATATACTTTTGCCAGGCCCATCGGGGAGTTTGGCGGAAAGTGGAGTGCAGGCGGGAAGCCCGTCGGTGAGCACTGAGTGCGGAACGGACAGGTTCCTTAATGCAGATGGGGTTTCAAACCATTTTTAGAATATGACTCTCAGGACTTTGTCTATTTCTTTCAGGGTGATGATAATGCCGGCCGCCTCTTCAGGAGAAATCGCGTCGGTGTTGATGTTGAGCAATGCTGCGAGCAGCGCGTCCAGGGCGAGTTTCACATTCAGGTCGTCATCCATATGACGGATAAACTCCCTTCGGAGATTCCTGACCGTCGATCCATCAGCGGGGAGGCTCCTGCCGGCCGCCTTTGCAACCAAGAAGGTCCGGTCCCGTATCGCTTTTAACTGCCCGGCGGCGCGGCGCATATTCTTTTCGGAATAATTGACCCTGGAGCGGTAATGGTTGCAGATCAGGAAAAACCTGATCTCGGCGGCGCTGTAACCCTGCCGCAGCAGTGTATCCGTATAATAGATGTTACCCTTGCTTTTGGACATCTTCTGCCCGTTGACGAAGAGATGGTGGCAGTGAAGCCAGTATTTCGCCATCGGGTAAGGCCTGATGGATTCGAGGATCGCACGCGTGTAATCGTGATGCCTGATGAGGTTGTCTATTCCTCCGCAATAAATCGAAAGAGTCTCGTCGAAATACCGTACGATCATGCTAGGATCCTGAATATTCCATGAGGGCCTCCCGGAGCCGATTTCCGTATTCCAGCAATCTTTTTCGCCTTCCCTGCAGCCGTGCCAGAGAATGAAATCGCCGAGATTCCAGCGCATTCCTCTGTAAGTATCTTTGCGGAAATGGTATTTTTTTTGGGGCCAGCGGGTCATGTCCAATCCGTAGAGTTGCCCGAATCCGCGGTATCTTAATGGATCGAAATAGATATCGTCATTGTGGCGGTATGCGATTTTGAGATCGAGAAGGCGCTTGATTATCTGAACAGCTTCTTTGACGGATTTCGATGCCCTTGGAAGATAGTCCGGTCGCTTCATTCCAAGCAGGCTCATCTGCCGGAGAAAGTCATCAATGTTTTTTTCCGCCAGTTCTTCCACCGTTAGATGCTGCCGCCGCGCTTCCTCTATAGCCTTGTCCTCGATGTCCGTAAAATTCATGCCCCTCAGCACCCGGTATCCTGAAAATTCCAGATATCTCACCAGGATGTCTTCGAAGAGAAAGGTCCTGAAATTTCCTATGTGCGCTATCTGGTAAACAGAAGGGCCGCACGTGAAAATCGTGACCACGTCCGGGTTGACAGGCCGGAATTTCTGCATTTTTTTTCCGAGCGAATTGAAGAGATGGAGCATGAAAGCCTCGCGGCCAAAAAATCGAAGAAAACACCACTGTCTTTATGTTTACTTTTTTCCGCATCCGGATTCAATCTTTTATTCCGCATTGCCGCTTCCGCCCTTATCTCAGCTCCAGCTTCTTCCATCCTCCGCGGCGGAAACGCCAGGACATAAGGAGTCCCTGGAGGGTCATGGAAGCAACCATAGCCGTCCAGACTCCGGCAGCGCCGTAATTCAGGGTCAGCGCGAAGAGGGCTGCCAGCGGCAGCCGTATTAGCCACATGGAGAAAATAATGATCCACATGGTCCCTCGGGTATCCCCGGCTCCCTGCAGGCTGCCTCCCAGGATCGTACTCAAGGCCATGAAAGGCTCGGACAGCATATTGAACCTCAGGTAGCGCGCCGTCTCATTTATTACAGCCTGCTCCGCCGACAAAAAGGAGGCGAAGTGCTTTGCCCAGATGAAGATCACCATGGCCATCAGGCTCGTGACGGTCATTCCCGCGGCCGCGATTTTCCACCCGGTTGATTCGGCCCTCTCTGGCTCGCCTGCGCCCAGGTTCTGGCCTACCAGGACCGATGCGGCCATATTGAATGCAAATGCGGGCAGAAAGATAATCGCCTCGATCCTGAGTCCGTTGGCGATGGCGGCAAGCGCAATGATGCCGGTTTCTTTAAGCCGGCTCAGAATATTGTACAGGAAGATGCTTGCCATGTTCCAGGCGATCTGCAGCAGGGCTGCAGGCCAGCTCAATGCCACGATGGACTTGATAAGGGGTATGGAGATGGAGTCGGGATCGGTATAAACCTCTCTCCACCGAAAGCTGGCCGCAAACATGATGAGATTCATGCACATGCCGATCAGGGAGGCGATGGTCGTCGAAAGCGCGATGCCGGGGTAGCCGAGTCCCGGAAACGCCGCGAAGCCGAAGACGAGGACAAAATCAAGCACAATATTGATCACACTGACAACCAACATAGTCAGCATCGGCTTGATCGCCTCACCGCTCGCCCGGAATATGGCATTCGAGATGATCAGGAGATAATTCGGGCCGAGGGCGAAAGAGAAGATTTTCAAGAAGGTTGCGGCAATTTCCCTGATTTCCCGAGGAAATCCGGCAATGGATGCAATCTGCCTGTAAAAAAGGAGACAGAAAGACGTCAAAATGCCGGCGAGGAGCATGCCGAAAAGGAGAGACTGTTTGGCGATCTCGATCGCTCTGCGGAAATCTCCGGCTCCGATCGCCCTGGACATCATGGCCAGGGTGCCGATGCTTACGGCATTGGCAACGATGATGATCAAGAAATAGATCTGAGCGACAAATCCCACCGCCGCCTGAACCTTCGGACCGATAAACCCGGCCACGTAAACGTCGGTGATCCCGACAAAGAACGTAAAGATCATAATCAGCATCATCGGCCAGGATTGCTGCCAAATGCCGGTCCAGACATCGCCGGTGGTCAGGCTTGGCGCCGCTCGATATTTTGATGGCGTTGATCTTTCGGCCATTGATTAATCTTGAGAAGAAAAGGGAGACATCACCATGATTCCGTTGATACGTACTTACCTTAATACGTTAAAGGATTAAGGGAATATAGTGAAATACCTGATTTTCGGGTTCGGTATGCCTGAATTCGAACCACCAAAAGGCTGATTATGGCGGCATATTGTTCATCTCTTTTAATTCCTGCAATATCGAATCCGGAATTGCGGCGAGAGTCATCTCCCGCAGGATCGAACACCATGCGCGATCGGGTATCGGACGGACAGGCCGTTCGGGACAAAAGCTTGAATCGTACATATCGGAATACGCCCTATCGCCTATCGCCAATCGGATGATTTTTTGATGCTCGTCGTAGCCGGGACAACCCCGGATTTGCGGCTTGTCGAAAGAAAAAGGATAAAGACGGCATACATCAGGTCTAAGCGGGTGGAAGTATATCATGCATTTTTTTTCTTTGAGGAAAATACATGGTTCAGGATGCCCCGTGAGTTTTTTCCTGTAGCAGGCCGCATAAGAAGCGAACCATTCTCTTTCTTCCAAGTTCAGATGGTGGAAAATAATCTCCAGATTCACATGAGAAATGCTCGGAATATAAGTACTGCAACAAAATGCGCACTTGTGACAGAAAAAGGGGATAAACAAGTCAAAATCCGTGAATTCAATTTTAGTAAACAGCCGGAGCATGGCCTGCCTCTGCCCTCTGTCAGTATCGATACAACGCCGCCAAGACCGGTGAGTCGGCGGGCATATTTTCCTGCTGCAATTCATAAACAGTGCCGGCATTCAAAAAAGTATAGATGGCGGCCAGGTCCACCAGGTCTTCGCTGCCGGGTTCCTGTTTCTCAAGTAAAACAGTTTTATCGCTTTGCTCATCGAAGCTGCCCCATTGCTTTTGACCTTTGGCTGCAAAGAGAAAGCCGACCCTGCCATGATAGGCGGCCGGCACGATTTCATCCACGCGGTTGGAGGTAAGACCTGTTCCGACGGATTGCCGGTACTGGTCCAGGGCCTCTTCGATGGCTTTTCTGTAATGGGATTGCGCAATGATCCATGCCTGTTTGCAGAACTCATCGGGCCTGATGCCCTCCGGGTTTCCCGCGATAGATTTTTCCATCAGATGGGCATATGAGTTCACTTCTCTATACATTGAGAAAAGGTATTCGACACCTGCAAAGATCAGCGGGGATCTTTCCTCCCGCAGGAATTCCTGCAGTCCACGATCGACCTGTTGGAAATACCTCATAATGTTGTCCTTGGTCTCATCCGTCCATGTTCCGTGCCCATGGAAGGCCGCGGTTCCCTTCGCTGCCCTCGGCCTTGACCGCAGGTGTCTCTCGGGCACGTCGAATTTGATGGCTTCAGCCAGACTTTTGGGTATACCTTTGAGATCGAGTTCCATAAAGCAGTTGCGCAAGCCTTGAAAGAATCTTACCTGCTTCTGGCTGATCGCCAGGACGTAGTATTTTCCTCCGCTGCTGAAAAGAGGGAGGAGAGGTTTAAGGTGAAAACGGTCGGACACGACGAGAAGCTCGGAAAAATCGAGCGGCAGCCGGAAATAGCGGAATATGCCCGGTGCCAGGAAAGCTGCCAGGCCGCTGTTTTGTTTTTTCCAGAAAGGGCTTTTTCTCAAAAGGCCATGGGCGGGCGCAAGGATCTCCTCTGCCTCGGACGTGCGGAGGCCGCTGGAGACCAACTTCTCCTGAGCTTCCTTAAGCAGGTTTTTAAATCGGATTTGATTCTGCTGTACTTCCGCGCCAACCCACGATGTAGGCATGTAGATGGAGACAGAGGATGTTCCGCACGTTTTCACCAGGTCTATTAATTCATCTCTGGTGAGAATTTCGTTTCTCGGTAGAATCTCCATAGATGAGGCTCCTTTACAATGGATTATTGATCCGGGTCCTGCCGCAATTACAAAAGGAAAGCTCCTCAATTTCACGAACAGGCCGTTTTTTCATCGGCCTTCCGCCTTCAGCCTCGTTTTTGAACAGCCTGCAAGACAGGATTTTTTCAACAAACTCTTTAAAGGGTTGGTAGGACCATCGCAGGGATGCATGGGACCGGAGGAAACGGAAAACCCGGAAGTTTTATCCTTTCGGAACTTTCCCTTCAATACCGGACTCCTGAACAAAGAATTGATTGTCTAAATCATATATGAACGGCTGTGAGTTGTCAAATTCCCAGTCAGGTACGGTGATGCCGTTTCGCCTTGAGACCTTCGCCCTTCACCTGATGGGAATCTGCGTCTCTGCGGGAATCGTTGTGGTTGACATATCGCTTTCATATTGTTAAGTACAGCCCACATCAATCGTCCGATCACCAGTGGACAAAATTGCAAGGAAATCAAATGATGCTGAAAAAATCCGTTATTTTATTTGCAGTCACGGCGATTCTCCTCGTGGTTTACGCCGGTGCCGAGGCTTTGACGCCGGAAGAATCCCTGAAAAAGAATTTTCCGGGTCTCTCTTTCGATGGGTTTCGTCCCTGTGCGGTTAAAGGTCTTTACGAGGTAACCGCCGGAACACAGATATATTATTATTCGCCGGAGGCTGAGATCCTTATCCTCGGCGAGATGGTCACCAAGGATCGCCGGAATCTTACTCGGGAAAGAAAGCTGGAAGTCATAACAGGGAAAATAAAAGAGATTCCCCTTGAGAAGGCTCTGAAGATCGGCAGCGGGAAAAACCAGGTCATTGAATTTTCCGATCCTGACTGTTCCTTCTGCCGGAAGGCTTCCGAATTTCTGGCAAAGCGCGTCGACGTGACGCGATATGTTTTCTTCTTCCCCCTTTCCGAGCGGTCGGAGAAAAAAATCCGTTATATCCTTTGCTCCCGCGATAGCACAAAGGCATACAAGGAAGCCTATGAGGGAAAACTGGACGAGGTGAAATTTGAAACCTGCAAGGATGAAAAGGTCGAAGAGATGCTGAAAGCTCACCGGGAGACCGGACGCAGGCTTGGCCTCGAGGGAACTCCTTTCTTTTTTATCAACGGCAAAGCCGTATCAGGGGCCAACCTGCCGCTCATCGAGAAGCTGCTTGAAGAAAAGTAGAATGAACAATACAGATGTCAAAAGTGCTTATCCGGTAGAAGCCGGCCTCACCCTTGCCCGGATTTTAACGGGCTATTGCCTTCTTCAAATCGCGGGCGAATGAAAAGACAATCTGCGCGAGGTCCTTTCTCCCGCTGTTTTCTTCGATAAGTCTGACAATCGCACTGCCCACAACCACGCCGTCCGCGAAGCTTGCTATCCCGGATGCATCCTCAGGTGTCGTGATCCCGAAACCGACCGCGACCGGGAGATCCGTCAATCTCCTTATTTGCGCTGTTTCTCTTTCGATGTCCGACAGAAGCGGTTTGCCGGTCCCCGTAACCCCGGTGATGGAAATGTAATAGAGGAATCCGGATGCCTTTTCGATGATTTTTTTCCTTCTGGAAATACCCGTTGTAGGAGCCATGAGGGATATGAAGTCGATTCCTTCCGGGTCCGTGTATGCCCTCAATTCATCCGCCTCTTCAGGCGGGAGGTCAACGACCAGAACGCCGTCCACTCCCGATTTTACGGCCGCTTTCGCGAATTTTCCGCATCCGTAACAGAGGATGGGATTATAATAGCCGAAAAGGACGATGGGAATCTCGGATTCCCTCCTTACAGATGCTATCATTTCGAGGATGGCGGCGAGGTTTGTGCCGTTCAGAAGGGAGCGCCGGGAGGCGGCCTGTATGGCCGGACCGTCCGCCGTCGGGTCTGAAAAGGGGACCCCTATCTCAAGGATATCCGCCCCCGCCGCCGCCAGGGCGAAAACGATTTCTCTTGTGCGGGGAAGATCGGGATCTCCCGCAGTGATGTAAGCGATAAGGGCCTTTTCTTTTCTTCTTTTCAGCTCCGTGAACTTTCTCTCAATTCGCCCCATGATTTCCCTCCATTCTTCCCGCGACAATGGCCGTGTCTTTGTCTCCCCGGCCGGATAGGTTGACAATAATAATCTTGTCCCTGTCAAGAGACGGCGCCAGCTTCACTGCGTAGGCCAGAGCATGGGCGCTTTCCATGGCCGGGATGATACCCTCGTACCTGGAAAGGAGCAGGAACGCCTCCACTGCTTCGTCATCACCGACGGCCAGGTAATGCGCCTTTCCCGTGGCGTGCAAATAACTGTGCTCCGGTCCGACGCCCGGATAATCAAGACCCGCCGCGATGGAGTAAGCGTCGCGGATCTGGCCGTTTCCGTCCTGCAGCAGATATGTCTTATTCCCGTGAAGGACGCCGACGTCTCCGGCGGATATGCTGGCCGCGTGCATCCCTGTTGCGAGTCCTTTTCCCGCGGCTTCGACTCCGATCATATCGATTTCCCGACAATTCCGGAACGCGTAAAAGAGGCCCATGGCGTTGCTTCCTCCGCCCACACAGGCGATCAATATGTCCGGGAGCCTCCCCTCCATCTTCAGGATCTGCTTTTTTGCTTCCTTGCCGATGATGCTCTGGAAATCCCGCACCATCATCGGATAGGGGTGGGGTCCCGCCGTGGTGCCGATGACATAGAATGTATCCCGGACCCTGGAGACCCAGTGACGCATGGCCTCGCTCATGGCGTCTTTGAGCGTGGCGGTCCCGGAAGCGACCGGGACGACCTCCGCGCCGAGAATTTTCATGCGCAACACGTTGGATGACTGCCTCCGGATATCCTCCTGCCCCATGAATATGCGGCATTCCATTCCGAACAGCGCGGCGACGGTGGCGGTCGCGACACCGTGCTGGCCCGCCCCGGTTTCAGCGATCACTCTTCTTTTTCCCATCCGTCGGGCAAGGAGTGCCTGTCCGATGGTGTTGTTTATTTTGTGGGACCCGGTGTGGTTGAGGTCTTCCCGCTTCAGGTAAATTTTTGCCCCTCCCAGATGTGCTGTAAGGCGCTGCGCGAAGTAAAGGGGTGTCTCCCTGCCCGAATACTCCCGCAGGTAACGGGCGAATTCCTTGTGGAAAGCAGGGTCTTTTCCGGCCCTGATGTAAGATTCTTCCAGTTCGATCAGGGCGGGCATCAGCGTCTCGGCGGCATAGCGGCCTCCGAACACACCGAAATGCCCTCGTCCGTCCGGCAATCTGTTCTGCATTTTTCCTCCTTTCCTGAACAAAGTGGCGTAATGAATATTTTTTCCGCGGTCCCGCCTGAATAACGGGCAGACCGCTTTATCCTGTCGACGACCGCCCGGACTTTTTCCGGATCTTTCCTGCCGGGAGCGAGCTCGACGCCGCTGCAGATATCGACCGCGTCAGGTTCGACAGCTTCGAGGGCGGCTGATATATTATCCTGATTCAGTCCTCCCGAAAGGATGAGGCTGTGGTTTTCCCCGATTTTCCTGGCGAGCGGCCAGGAGGACACCTTTCCCGTGCCTCCGTACTTGCCGGAGTCGCGGGCATCAATAAGAAAGGCCCGGACCGGGTATTCGGCGAGATCGGCCAGTTCGCTCTCCTCCATAGGGGAAATCGCCTTGATCAATCTGTGCCCCGGCAGGCGCCGGCAATATTCAGGAGTTTCATCACCGTGGAGCTGGATCAGGTCGAGCCGGCAGAATAACGCGATGTCCTTGACATCGCGGACGGGATGATTGACGAATACGCCCACCGTTGCAATGCGGCCGCGCAGTCCGGCCGTGATCTTTCTGGCCTGGTCGGGGAGTATGTATCTTGGGCTTTGCGGATAGAAGATAAACCCGACAGCATCCGCCCCGGTTTCCGAGGCGTGGATTGCGTCATCCAGGTTAGTGATCCCGCATATCTTGATCTCAGTCATTGCTCAGAAGCTCCTTCAGTTTTTCGGCTGTATTTTCCGCGCTCACAAGAGCCTCACCGATCAGGAAGGCATGTATTCCTGCGCCCATGAGGATATCGATATCCGTTCTGGTGTGAATGCCGCTTTCGCTGACTACAAGCCGGTCCCCCGGGATAATCCCGGCCAGATCCAGGCTGACCCGTAGGTCGGTTGAGAATGTCTTCAGGTCGCGGTTATTGATGCCGATGATATCAGCTCCGGCTTCCAGAGCTTTATCAAGATCGTCGCGCGTATGGATCTCCACCAGAGCCGATAATCCGAGGTCGCCGCACAATGCGATGAAATCCCGCAGGCATTCTTTTCCCAGCAATCCGGAGATCAACAGGACGGCATCCGCTCCCATAATTCGTGTTTCATAGATCTGGTGAGGGTCGAGGATGAAATCCTTTCTCAGAAGAGGGATTGCGACCGCTTTTGCGATGTCCGAAAGGTGGCGCGCGTCTCCTTCGAAGAAACGACGCTCTGTCAGCACCGAGACCGCGGCCGCCCCATTTTCAGCATAAAGAGAGGCGATTGCGATCGGGTCGAATTTTTCGACGATTCTCCCCCGGGAAGGAGAGCTTCTTTTGACCTCCGCGATAATTGCACAGCCGCTTCCGCCGACCGCTTTTTTGAAATTCCGGGTCGGCGGCAGATCCCTGAGCGCCCTTTCCAGGTCGCGCCGGGACATTGTTTTTTTGAGATGCGCGATTTCTTCCTGTTTTGCTGTTACAATACGTTGCAGTATCATATATTGGCTACCTTCGGGGTTCCGACGGAAATTGCTTCAGCCGTTACTTATCTCTATCAGGGTCTGGAGTTTTTTTACTGCCGCGCCCGTATCTATGCAGTCTTCGGCTATCCTGATCCCCTCCTGGAGCGTTCCGGCCTTTCCTCCCGCCATAATGGCGAGCGCCGCGTTTAGAAGCACAATTTTCCTGGGTGCGCCGTTTTTGCCGGAGAGAACGTCCTTCGTGATCTGTGCATTTGTTGACGCGTCTCCTCCGAGGATATCCTCGCTCCTGCAGAGCTCGCCGAAGAGCGCGATCGGATCGATATTGTATGTCGCAATCAGGCCGTCCTTGAGTTCGGAAACTCTCGTTTCGGCCGTTACTGTCGCTTCGTCGAGACCATCTATGCCGTGCACCACGAAGGCCCTCTGCGTGCCCAGATTTCTCAGGACGCCCGCAAACATCTCCGTGAGACGGGGATTGTAAACGCCGATGAGCTGGGATGTGGCGCCGGCCGGATTCGTCAGCGGCCCCAGCATGTTGAAGATCGTCCTCACACCGATCTCCCGGCGGGGACCGACGGCATACTTCATGGCCCCGTGAAGCCTGGGCGCGAAGAGAAAACCGATGCCGGCCCGTTGAATGCATTCTTCCACGACCTCCGGTCCGGCGCTGATATTCACTCCCAGGGCTTCCAGGACATCGGCGCTCCCGCAGCCGCTCGATACCGCGCGATTGCCGTGTTTAGCTACAGTCAGGCCGGCCGCCGACACGACGAAGGCCGCTGTCGTGGAGATGTTAAAAGTGTTTCTCCCGTCTCCGCCGGTTCCGCATGTATCCACAATGACCGACGACCGTGCATCGATCCTGGTAGCCTTGCGCCGCATGATGCGTGCAGCGCCCGTGACTTCATCAACGGTCTCCCCTTTGATCCGCAGGGCGGTTATAAAAGCCGCGATCTGCGCTGGAGTTGCGGCGCCTTCCATGATTTCATCCATGACTTCCATCATCTCCGGCTCCGAGAGATCGATGCCGTCGACCACCCTTGCAATGGCTTCCTTGATCATGAGTCCTTCTCCTTTCTCGAAATAATTCTCAGAAAATTTTTTATGATTCTCTTTCCGTTCGGGGTGAGGATCGATTCGGGATGGAACTGGATTCCTTCCACTGGATAATCCCGGTGACGGATTCCCATGACCTCTCCCTCTTCAGTTACTGCGCTGATTTCCAGGAAGGAAGGGAGAGTTGACCGGTCGACGATCAACGAATGGTATCTTCCGGCGACGAACGGATTGGGTATTCCCTTAAAAATCGTCCGGCCGTCGCTCAAAATACTCGATGTCTTCCCGTGCATGAGCCTTTCAGCTCTGACGACCGCCGCGCCGAAGGCGTATCCGATCGCCTGGTGGCCCAGACAGACTCCCATTATCGGAACGGTCTTGTAGAATGTCCGGATCACGTCCACGGTGATTCCGGCCTCTTTCGGGGAGCCGGGTCCCGGTGAGAGGAAAATCGCCTCGGGATTCATTTGCCTGATTTCTTCCGTGGATACCGCGTCATTGCGGAAAATGCTCACATCCGCGCCCAGCTGGCCGAGGTATTGGACCAGGTTGTATGTAAACGAGTCGTAATTGTCGATCATCAGAATCATTTGTTACTCCCGCAGATTGTCTTCGAAGATGTTTTTCAGCCCCATTGCGCCTGCTATATTTCCATTCCTTCAAAATTCGAGTCGGCCAGCCGTACAGCTTTCATCATGCCCTCGGCCTTGTTTAGAGTTTCCTGATACTCCGAATCGGGATCGGAGTCGGCCACGATGCCCGCCCCCGCCTGAATGAACATGCTCCCGTCGCGGATCACGATGGTCCGGATAGTAATGCAGAAATCCATGTTCCCGCTGTAGCTGAAATACCCAACAGCGCCTCCGTACGGGCCTCGGCGCAGGGGCTCCAGTTCGTCGATAATCTGCATGGCACGGATTTTGGGTGCGCCCGTAAGTGTCCCGGCGGGGAAAGTCGCCCTGAGGACATCGAAGGCATCCCGCCCCGGCGAGAGCTGTGCCTGGATATTCGATACGAGATGCATGACATGGGAGTAGCGCTCAACAGTCATCAACTGGGTCACCTGGACACTGCCGGTTCGTGCGATCCTCCCCAGGTCGTTTCTGCCCAAATCCACCAGCATCACATGCTCAGCCCGCTCCTTCGGATCCTGGAGCAGTTCGTCCGAAAGACGCCTGTCCTCCTGTTCCGTTTTTCCCCTTCTGCGGGTGCCGGCTATCGGCCTCAATTCCACAGTCCCCTCTTCAAGGCGGACCATGACTTCGGGGGAGGAGCCGATGAGGACGAAGTCCTCCAGTTTGAGAAAGAAAAGATACGGCGACGGGTTTACATGCCGCAGTGCCCGGTAAAGATCGACAGGGTCGCTGCCGTTTTCTTTCCGGAAGCGCTGCGAAAGGACGATTTGTATCACATCCCCTGCCCGGATATATTCTTTAGCGCGTCTGACCCTTAACTTGAAATCTTCTGAGGACATGTTCGATTCGACCGGTACGTTCCGGAACGATCTGCGGGGAATTCTGCGCTTATCCGCCGATTCCCTAAGCATTTCGATCATCTTTTCGATCTTTCCTATGCCTTCTTCATAGGCCGTTTTCAGGCTCTCTGCATTGTCCGTGAAAATGCACGTGACGACTTTTATAGTGTGCCGGACATTGTCGAAAACAATCAGGGTATCAGTCATCAGAAAGACGGCTTCCTCAACCGCCAGGTCATCCTGGGCGACGGCCGGGAGTCGCTCGAAAAAGCGGACCATGTCGTAGCCGAAAAAGCCGACCGCCCCGCCGTAAAAGCGCGGAAGACCTTCAAGCGGCACGGGCCGGCAGGGGCCCAGCAATCGCTTCAGATACTTGAGTGGGTCGCCCTGATGATCGAAAACTTCTGTCACGCCATTTTTCTGAATATGCACTTTGTCTCCTTTTATTCTGAAAACCGTGCGCGGGTTCGCGCCTATGAACGTGTACCTGCCCCATTTTTCTCCACCCTCCACACTCTCCAGAAGGAATGCATAAGGCTGCGACTGCAGCTTCATCAGGGTTGAGACGGGGGTTTCGGTATCCGCCAGGATTTCGCGATATACCGGGATCAGGTTTCCCCTTTCCGCCGATCTCGCGAATGTTTCAAAATCGGGATGGTACATGGCTGGTATTCCCTCATAAATAAAAAAGGCCGTGAATTTTCACGGCCTCTTTCCGAGATACTCTCAAAAAAAAAGCCGTGGAGTCTTGAAGAGGTCTCCACGGCTTTAATCGCCTACGCAGAATGCTTAACGGTGGATGGACCCCTTCCTTGGATTCCACCACCACCAATTGATCATTGAGAAAATCTTCTGTTTCATCTTTTTCTGTTTTCCTGCAATGTTTGATCTTGTTTAACAATGTTTGCGGCACCTGTCAATATATTTTTTCCGCCCCGGTCCGTATCGGAATAACATCCGGGACCGTGTTCGTTTTCCAGAAGAGAAAAAACTCAGAAGAGAAAAAAACTCTTGACGCAGCAGTCTTTCGGCCTTAAAATCAAAAAAAATTGTGAAGGATTTTTCTTTAAATGACGTTTGGTGCGGAAAGAGGAAAGGCGACGATCGAGAAGGTACTGGACCTTCTGCTTCTCGGACTTTGCCTTTCCTGCGGATCGCGCCCGTCGTTTTTAGGTAATCTGTAGCACACGTAAAAAAACAGTATTCCTGAAGGCCATGGGCATCAACAGAGTCCATGGCCTTTTTTTATTCCGCGGCCTTGCGGGGATGCGTTTCTTCCTTCGGAGTTTTTTGCATTGCCGCGGCAATGGATTCACACACAAATAGCGCCAAGGAGGAAGCGATGGATTCAAAAAAGGAAAGAGTCATTATTTTTGACACGACTTTACGTGACGGCGAGCAATCTCCGGGGGCGAGCATGAACCCCGGCGAGAAACTGCGGATTGCCAGGCAGCTTGAGAAACTGGGAGTCGATATTATTGAAGCCGGATTTCCGGTCGCCTCGGAGGGGGATTTCATCTCTGTCCGGGAAATTGCGACAAACGTGCGGAAACCGCAGATATGCGCGCTGGCGAGGTCCGATCTTTCTGATATCGACCGGGCATGGGAGGCCATAAAGGACGCCGCAACTCCCCGGATCCACACATTTATCTCTTCATCAGACATCCACTTGAAATACCAGCTCAAGAAATCGAGAAGGCAGGTCCTGAAAGAGGCCTGCAGGGCCGTGGAACATGCGCGCGGCTATACCGACAACGTGGAATTCTCTCCGATGGACGCCACAAGGACTGAACGGGGATACCTGTGCGAGATGGTGGAGGCGGTGATCTCCTGCGGCGCGTCGACGGTCAATATACCCGACACGGTGGGATATGCCGTGCCGGAAGAGTTCGGCGAACTGATTGCGTATCTGTTTGAAAATGTCAAAAATATCCGCCGCGCGGTCATTTCGGCCCATTGTCACAATGACCTTGGACTGGCGGTCGCCAATTCCCTTGCTGCTGTAAAAAACGGGGCCAGGCAGATTGAATGCACGATTAACGGAATCGGCGAAAGGGCTGGAAACGCCGCGCTGGAGGAAGTCGTGATGGCGCTGAAGACGAGGGGAGACCGGTTCGGGATCGATTCGAAAATCAAGACCAGGCACATTTATCAGACTTCCAAGCTGCTTACGCAGATTACGGGGATTTCCGTGCAGCCGAACAAGGCGATTGTAGGAGCCAATGCGTTCGCCCATGAATCGGGTATTCATCAGGATGGACTGATAAAAGAGAAGAGCACTTATGAAATAATGGTGCCCCGGTCAGTGGGAATACCGGATACTCATATCATTCTGGGTAAGCATTCGGGGCGGCACGCGGTAAGGGAACATCTCCGGAAAATGGGATACCGTCTCAGCGAAAAGGATCTCAACAGAGTGGCAGCACGCGTGAAGGAGCTGGCCGACATCAAGAAAGACATATACGACGAGGATCTGGAAGCCGTGCTTTTTGAAGAGGTGTTCCGGGTTGAGGACAAGTACAAGCTGGTTTATCTCAACGTGGTCAGCGGAAATTCATCCGTGCCTACGGCGACTCTGCAGATGGAAATCGATAGCGAGATCGTTCAGGACGCCGGTTTCGGCGTGGGGCCGGTGGATGCGGCCTTTGCCGCCATCCGCAAGGTTACCCGCACCAATTATCCCTTGCTCAAGTATGCGGTCAATGCAATTACCGGCGGTACCGACGCGCTGGGAGAAGTCACTGTTCAACTGCGGTATAATGGAAGGAGCATTGTGGGACGCGGTGCGCACCCCGATGTCATCGTCGCTTCGGCCAAGGCCTATATCAATGCCCTGAACCGCCTGGAGTATCTGAAGGAAAATCGGGATAGTTAATCGGGTGCGATTATGATATAAGACATGCGAAACAAATCCGGAGAAGAATGACAAAATGGGAATGACCATAACGGAAAAAATACTCTGCCGGCATGCCGGTCTCAGCGAAGTCCGGCCCGGCGACCTGATCAATGCCCGGGTTGATATCGCTCTCGGCAATGACATAACCGCCCCTATAGCCATTGCGGAGTTCAAGAAGGCAGGCGGGAAAAAGGTCTTCGACCGGGACAGAATAGTCCTGATACCGGACCATTTTACGCCCAATAAGGATATCGATGCGGCAGGGCAGTGTAAAATGATCAGGGATTTTGCGAGGGAACAGGGAATCACGCATTACTACGACGGCGGCGAGACAGGTATCGAGCATGCACTTCTTCCCGAGCAGGGGATCGTCCTTCCCGGAGACCTGGTCATCGGCGCGGATAGCCATACGTGCACATACGGTGCTCTGGGGGCTTTCGCCACTGGGGTGGGGAGCACTGATTTCGCAGCGGCCATGATTACGGGCGAGGCATGGTTCAAGGTGCCGGAGACGCTCAGGGTGATCTTTTACGGAAAAACGAGGCGATGGGTGTCCGGAAAGGATCTGATTCTTTATCTGATAGGGCGCATCGGCGTCGATGGAGCTCTGTACAAGGCGATGGAATTTACTGGCGAAACCGTTCGCATGCTCAGCATGGCCGATCGCCTGACAATCGCCAATATGGTCGTCGAGGCGGGGGCGAAGAACGGAATTTTCGAGCCCGATGAGCTGACCAGGGCCTATATGGAGGGCAGGACAAAGCGCGGATATATATTTTACAACTCCGATCCGGATGCCGTCTATGCGGACACGATAGAGATTGATGCATCCGGAATCGAGCCCCAGGTGGCTTTTCCTCACCTACCCTCGAATACAAGAGGCGTCAGCCGGGCGGGGGATGTGAGGATCGATCAGGTGTTGATAGGCTCATGCACAAACGGCCGTATAGAGGACTTGAGGACAGCGGCGGCGGTCCTGAAGGGCAGGACAGCGGCACCTTACGTGAGACTGATCATCGTTCCCGCCACACCATCTGTTTACAGGCAGGCCGTGGAAGAGGGACTGATCCGGATTTTTCTGGATGCAAAAGCGATCATCAGCCCGCCCAGCTGCGGGGCATGCCTGGGAGGGCACATGGGAGTCCTTGCGGAAGGCGAGCGGGCGGTTTCGACGACGAACAGGAATTTCGTGGGTCGAATGGGCCATCCCGGAAGCGAAATCTATCTGGCCGGTCCGGCCGTCGCGGCGGCTTCGGCGGTTCTGGGGAGGATCGCGGCTCCGGAGGAGTTGGAAAAGCAGGCGAGTATTTAGACGCAAAGGGCGAAAGAAATGAAATTTAAGGGAAGGGTGTGGAAATTCGGTAATCATGTCGATACTGACGCGATCATCCCGGCGCGTTATCTGACAACCATAGACCCGGCCGCTCTGGCGGCTCATTGCATGGAAGACGTGGATTCTGGGTTTTCGAAAAAAGTCCGGCAAGGCGATATCATTGTCGCGGGGGAGAATTTCGGGTGCGGTTCTTCCAGGGAGCACGCGCCTATTGCAATCAAGGCGGCCGGAGTGTCCTGTGTAATCGCCAGGAGTTTCGCGCGCATCTTTTATCGGAATGCCTTCAATATGGGGCTTGCGATATTCGAATCGGCTGACCTGTGGGACACGGTTTCCGAAGGACAGGAGATTGAAATCGATGCCGATGCGGGCCTCATTACGGTTCCGGGCAGCGGCCGTGATCCCCTTGTAATTCGTCCCATTCCGCCGTTCATGCAGCAGCTCATTGAGGACGGCGGACTTCTGAAGCATCTATCGAAAAAAGAGGCGAAAGGCGCGCAAAAATCGGGATAAAAGGCGTAAGGCTAAAGGCTCTTTTTTGAAAATTAAGAAGCTGGGAACATTGGAAGTTTGGGAGAGATATTTTCCATCTCCTCAGCTTCTTTTTTTGACTCCTTCTACTCGAAGCCTGTTTTTAATAGACTCTGCGCTGCAGCTTCTTCTCATGTACAATCGTGGCGGCGATTTCCTCGATGGATATGGTTGTGGTATTCAGGAATGGGATATTTTCCGAGTAGAAAAGAGATTCGGCCCTGAACAACTCAAGCTGGCATTGTTTGAGAGAGGCGTAGCGGCTGTCTGGTCTCCTTTCCGAGCGGATCTTATGGAGCCGTTCCGGATTAATGCTGAGCCCGTAAAGCCTGTCATGGAAGTGCACGAGCGCGGAAGGCAGTTTCAGGTATTTGTCCAGAAGGTTCTCTTCTGTGAGGGGATAATTGGCGGCGCATATCCCGTACTGGAGTCCCAGATAAAGACACGTCGGCGTCTTGCCGGTTCTCGATACTCCTATTAGAATTACATCGGCGCGGTCGTATTCCTTCGTGGAGATTCCGTCATCATTTCCAAGCGCATAATTCACTGCATCGATCCGGGTTTTGTACGACGCGTCGTTCACCATTCCATGATAGCGGCCTACTTCGTGGGAAGACATCATGCTGAGCTCTTTTTCCAGAGGCGTGATAAAGGTTTCAAAAAAATCGAAGAAGAGACAGTTGCTCTTCCTGATAATGCGACGGATATCCGTATTGATCAACGTACTGAAGACAATGGGACGGGCTCCTTTTTCCCTGGCCGTGCCGTTTATTTTTGTAACCGCGGTTTTTGCCCTTTCGATCGTGTCCACAAAGGGAAGCGTAATCTGTTCGAACTGCATGTGAGCGAACTGAGTCAACAGGCTCAGCCCCAAAGTTTCGGCCGTAATCGCAGTGCGGTCGGAAATGAAAAAAATGGTTCGCTTCGTCATAAACGGATCTTCTCCCGGGGATTTTTCATTTAAAGATATGATCCGCAGTGTTGTCAAGGCAAAATAAAGGCTTCAGCATCCCCCGCGGCCTATCCGGTAACAGGCTGTTTACCCCTAAGAACCTTGACATTTATCGTCTTCCGACTTAATGAAATTTGAAAAGATGTCGATATAAAGAAGTATCGTCTCTCTGTTTCCGAAAACCCGTTACGGGGAAAACATCCGGAACATGGAAGATCTTATGAAGCAGAAAATAAAAAAGGAGGACAGGATAACTCCCGACGAATTGCTGGATTGTATCGGGATTACGCCTGCCGATAATCATGAGGGTTATGCTACGGCGGTCCCCTGGAAGTCGAGAATGGTGGGCCAGCAGGTGAGGGCGGTTCTGCGTTATCAGCACTTGCTGCGGATGATAAGGGACAATGTCACAGTAACCGGGCCTCTTGCGTTATGGGCCAGTTGCCAGCATGAATTTCTCGAATACTTTCTGACCGGCCCCATCAAGGCCCATGCCCGCATAGCTGCAAGGACCGGTAGAAATCCCGATATATTCGGGGAGATGAACGGCTATGTATATCAGAACTATGCCCGCCTTTTGTACAATCTATGCGGTTTCTTCATGAAAAACGGCAGATTAGACAGGCGGAAAATTCTCGAGGTCTCGAGTACCGCCGAAGGCAAGGAGTTTTTGAGGAATTACATGAGGGAGTTCGCTGAGCTGGAAAACAGTTACAGTTCCCGCGGCCTGACAAGGCTCAAGGCCATGAAAGACCTCCTGAAGAGTCTTCTGGTGGTTATAACTGAAAAGCCTCTCGAAAATGAGCCCGTCCCCTTTATGAAAAAGAACGCCGACGGTAGCCCCGCTTATTCTTTTGAGGAATATCTTGAGGAAAATCGAAGCCGGCTGGAGCATTTATACCGGGAGAATGCATTTGACATCAAGGAATATTCCGAGAGGGCCACGCAGGGAAAAATCGGCTACTCGGACTATGAAATCGTAAAAGGATCGAAGCTGCATTCGGTCACGCTCCGCCATTACCTTTTGCCCGACGGGATCAAACCGAACGGAAAGGTCCTTTACATGGCGACACCGCTGATCAATAAGCCCGAAATCTTCGACTTGGCGCAGGGGAAATCCGTCGTCGAGGGAATGTTGAAGGAGGGCTATGAAATCTATCTCGTCGATCACGGCGATGCGGGTCCGGAAGATACCCATCTCGGGCTGGATTTTTTCGGCAAGACGGTCCCCGATCACTATCTCGGCCTCATTAAAAAGAGACATCCGGGGCGGGAGATTTTCATTATGGCGTACTGCATGGCCGGGACAATCATCCTTCCTTATCTGGCGCGGCGTGCGGAAGAGCGGATGGCCAGGGGAGAAAAGATGGATATCAAAAAAATCGCGCTTATGGCCGCTCCTTTCAAGTTCGACGATGACGGCAGCGGACACGGCCCGATGAGAGAGACTATCAGGAGGAATTACGATCCGGTTGTTATGGAGGAGTTGTTCGGGCCCGTGAACATCCCCCCTCAAGTGATCGATGCAGGCATGAATGAAATCCAGCCCGGCGTTCAGTATACGGTTTCCTTCGGCTTTTACGGCCGTGCCCAGATTCCGCATGCGGTCAGTGATGCGGCGCCTTTCCTGTACTGGTTGACACATGGGACCAGATTCCCCGCGCAGGCCCACAGAGAATGGATCGAGAATATTTTCATGGGAAACCAGATTTTCGAGGGTAGATACCGCCTTCCTTCAACCAATCCTGATCTGGACGGCAGGCCCGTGAATATGGGAATTCTGAAAGAAGCCGGCGTAAGGATATTCTGCTACAGAGGCACGAGAGACCCGATCGCTCCCGCAGGCTCCTGCGTTGCGAGCGAGCTGTGGGGGCAGGCGGACAAGAACATCGGGATTTCACGCGGTGGATTGAATCGGACCATCGAGAAGAATGTCGGCCACATTTTTGTGGTGAGCAAACAATTATTGGCTGAATATCTGGACATCGTGTCCAGATTTTTCAGAGACGGGGAAAATGAAGGGAATAAGCCCTCTTTTATAGCAGGCAGAGAACGAATGGAAAAAAGCGTATCAAGCACGAAGGACGCTGCATCCCCTTATCCTTGTGCCATCAGCCCCGGATGCCCCTAGCCTGTTTTTGCCTATTTTTCTTCTTTCTTTCTGGAGGCTCCTTTCTTTTCGGGTTGTACTTCTTTTTCTTCGGCCACAGCCGATTGCAAGCGGAAGAAAGCTTTCGTCTGCTCCGAGACAAACTGAGTCCATTGCTGCAGGAAATCTTCCGAGGATTTCAGGCAGGATTTCCAGATATCTTCCGGAGCAGCCCCTTTCTCTTTGTCGGCCTTGTAAGACGCCGCCGCTTTCTCCAGAAAATCGAGCCAGGCATTGAAAACCTTCATGTAGCTCTCCTGCCATTGCCTGGAGAATTTTATGAATTCCTCAATTCCGTTTTCGGGAGTCAACCGACCGGCAGGGGCTTTCGACAGTAGCTGCTGCCATGTCTCAAACGCTCCTTGCCATGGCGTCTTTTCACTACCCTCCGTTATTTTGAACGGCTTTGAAAACATATCGAACATATCTTTGTAAATGTTTCTATACGATTCCATCCAGTTTTTCATCAGGTCTTCAGGTCTGCCCCTGGACGTCAGATCGATATAATCCATCCACGATTTCGTTATTCTGTTGTACATATCAAAACCATTCGACATCAGCTCGAAAGTTTCCTTGGGTAATTTGAAAAACGTGTCCCACTTCATTCCCTTCTCAGTCATAATCCCACCTCCTTTTCAAGACCTGCTTTCCCCCGGCCGTTTTTGTGAACCGGTTTTCCAATCCATCACAAAAGTAACATAAGGATTATATTGAATATTTGTCAAGCATTTTTATTTTCTCCGCAGCGGCAAGAAGTGCGCCGCCGGCGACCGCCGGGCAATGAGCGGATAAACCGTTTTTTTAGTCCATCAGCGTGATTCACGCGCCGATATCGTGGGCATATATATCAAGTGTCAAGCCTGCCCCCTGCTTCCGCTTTTCTGATCCTGGAGAGGAATCTCGGGGTTCGATAGGGACGGCCGGTCAGATCGCATAGTCTCCTGTTGATGCTGTCTATTTTCATGAATGCATCGTATAATTTTTCTATAAGGCCGAAAACCTCCTCGGCTTTGTATCTCGGGTCCACTCCGACCCGCGACCGGGCGATCCTGATATTCCGGTCGAGCGGGTACTGCAGTTCGAGGAGAATGCGGGAATCAAGTGTGTGAGCGAAGGTCACCATGGCTTCACGCTCCTCGGCAAGGGTGATCTTGCGCTCTGTGCGTTTTTTGATGAGGGCATCCCGCTCTTCTTTCGTCAATTTCTTTCGGGGATTTTGAAGCGCTGCTTCAATCTTCTCTTCACTCATATTTTAATTCCTCCTTTTCTTCTGATTGCGCGGTCTTTTCCGATCCGGATTCCAATGCTGACAACGGGGACGGCGACATAGATCAATGTCGAAAGCATGACGAACCAGGCTGAAATCAGCAATACATGCCTGAAACCTAGCAGAAACAGATATGCGGATTCCAGTTTTCCGGCGGGCACCCATTTTTCGAATGCAAGAAGAAACCCTACAAGCCTGTGCGGATCCATGGCGAATAATGCAAGAAAGTGGAAAAAGACGAGCGAAACGAAAATCTTAAGGATTGCGCTCAGGATAATGCCGCTTAAAAAACTTCTGATCATGGCTTTTGTGTATTGCCCGGCATAATACTTTCCGAGCCGGCCGAGAAACGCGGCGTAACCGGCGCTGAAGCTGATGGCCAGGAAAAAGACTAGGACTTTGTCGAACAGCTCCGGTTCATCCCCTCCAAAGACGGGTATCATCCGCTCGATGACACCGATGGCGAATGGAGCGAGAAGAATACTTGCGATACCGCTCCAGATCGTGCTGATAAACCCGACTTCCCAGAACTCGACTTTATTCTGGGTTGTGAACATACCTGCGGGTATTTCTCCCCCCTGCATCTCAAGCTCATAGTAACGTTCGATTTGACTCACGGCCTCTATGAATCCTTTCGGCCTGCCTGGCGTCCCCTGGGCCACAATGACGGAGCCGCCGGTATCCCTTGTCGGCATAGTTCTTATTCCTGCTTCAGAGCCGGATCGCAATGCATTCGTCTGCAAAAAAGATACAGGCGCTCACATCAGGTTGAAAAAACGCAGGACAGCCGCTCCGTAAACAATGAAAGCCGCCATCAAAATAAACCACAAACCAAGCTGGAATTTCTGCCTCCTGACTCCGAGATAGAAAGCAAAGAGGATGAAAGTCAGGGCGAAGAAACGCCCCCAGAATCCCTGAAAGACGGTGGAAAACAGCCTCAGCCAGAGCGCCGTGTATTCATCCGGAGAGTAATACTCCAGGGGATTGATCCACTCCAGTATGCCCATCGCTACCCTTCGGATTGTATCGTTGCGGACGGCCCCGTCTCCTTCTGCTGCTGCGGCCCGGCGAGCCGGGAAATATCGGCGGACCTGCACATCTGGTCGGCCTTCCTCAACGCCGCCGAAAAGGGATGATGGCCCCGCGGCTTATCCATATGGTGCTCCATAACGGCGGATTCAATGGCCTGCGCCTCGGACGGGGAAAGGTTCTTGAACTCGGGAATTCCTGTTTTAAGGATAAGCGCGCCGGTCGCAGCGTGGTCGCCGCACGAATACCGGGGCTGCTCCCTCCATGCGGGCACTTTGCCGATGTCGTGCGCAAGAGCCGCCAATATGAGCAGAGGCTCATCTGCGCATCCGCCGCATTCCCGTCTGATCGTACGCGCCACTGCAAGGGTGTGGTCTCTCAGGCTGACTTTTCGGAAGACGTCGAACAAAGAGGTATCGCCCGTCGCTGTGCGGTATTTCAGCTCATGGTTGTATTCTCTCCGTCCGGAAGAAAGCCTCGAGTCTGTCTCTATCACGGAGGGGCAATCTCCGTATCTGTCGAGGATGGAAAGCAGCCGCTCGGCTGCCGCAAGCCATTTCGGGTTTCCGGCGAATGCGCTCTCCGGTGACGCGATTTCGCTGTGGAATTCCCGTATGGCCGGATCACGATATGCCGGGCCGGATCCCGGAAGTCTGTATGTTGTTTGCGGCTGTCTCTGTTGCTTCCATATCCACGAGAGTTCTTCCAGGCTGATTGTCCGCCTTCCTTTCAAGGAGAAGGCAGGAGGGGGGACTCCATCTGAGGGTTTCGGCCGAGTGTCTGCCGCTGTTTGCGGTACTGCCTCGTCCGTGATCCCGAATTGGGCGATGAGGAGTAGACATCCGGTGGCAAGTGCGGCTACGGCAACCCGGACAGAAAACGCTCCATCCAGCGCATAGGACAGCAGCGTGAATATCCCCAGTGACGAAAATAGAAACAGCAGAGCATGATTTAGGTATTTACGAAGACTCTTCACGATCCGGAACCCCGTGCGATCTCCTGTGTTTGCTCTCTCCGACCTTGCCGCACGTGCAAGGGATCATGTCTCAGATGCCGCCTGTCCGGATTCTATATTCGGGAGCAGGATCCGGATATCCGCCTGCCTGACTTGCGTCGAGACGCCTCTGTAGAACCCGGAGTATGTCATCATGTAGAATTCTCTTTCCTTGAGAGAGAGGATATCCATCGGCCGCAGGCGGCTTACTTCTTCTTCTCTCATGGTGATTCCGCCGTCGGCGCAGAAAACCCCCGAATACCTCTTTCTCAGTCCGAAATGGGCGGCGGCATATTCAGCCGTCTCGTAATCGGGGACTTTCATGAAGATTTTTGTGTTCGTATTGTCAAGTATGGTGCTGCTGTAATCCCTTCCTATTGCCGAGTACAACTGGGACACGGATTGAACAAAACCGTGAATCCATATATTCGCCCCGCCCGCCTTGGCGAAAAGATCGTCGATAGTCAGATAGAGGACGTTCTGCGCTTCATCGACATACAGGCAAAGCGGAGGGGTCACCTTCCTCCCGGATGAAAACACACGGCCTGCGAACGACTGGATCATGGAAATAATGACCTTGCCCAGCGTGTAAGCCGCTTTGCGGGTCATCAGGCTTCCCAGGTGAATCACCAGAATCACTCTCTTGCCGCTTTCAAGCCGCTCGATCAGACGGTTCCCGTGGCCTTTCCCCACGATCTTCCCGATATTGCCGCTCGTGAGTTCCATGAGCGCCACGCGTAGCGACGAGGATACCTTGCCGTAATAATCTTGGGGGGAGTCGATGATCTTTCTCATATCGGTCAGGAGCTGTACGGCCTCCGGCGTGCCGATATCCGATACTCTTCTCGCGAGTGTCTCGAGCTCCGGCTTGGACATGTAATTTTTGACGTCGGTCAGATTAAAGGGTTTGTTTTTCAAACGGGCGCCCGTCATCAGCAGGGATTGCACGATGGCGATGCTGATCTCGTATGCGACATTGTAGAAAAAGGGCTCCTTCCCGACCTGAACGCCGCTGATAATATGGGCCACGAGTTCTTCGGGCATATAATAATGCGACAGCGGATCGATCGTCATCGAGAGATCCGGGAATACCGAAGAAACGAACATGAGTTCGTCGAGCCGTCCGGCCCTGTCCGCGGTCTCGATAATCTTCGAGAATAGATCGAAGTCACCCTTGGGATCTATCATGACGACACTGTATCCTTTCAGGATGTCCTGGCTGATCATGTTCTCAATGATCCTGGTCTTTCCGACGCGAGTGGTTCCAAAGCACCACAGGTGACCTTTTCTTGAGTCGTCGTCGATTCGGATCTCCCGCGGCATAACATATCCGGAACCTTTGCGCGGGTCGTCAAGAAGGAGATAGCCGATTCCGATGACTGTCCCGGATTCTTTCCTCCCTTTGAGATTTTTCAGGCGCCTCAGACTGAACACGGATCAATGCCTCCTTCTGCGTGCGGCCGCCTTTCGAGCCGGGCCGGTTTCACAAATACAACCAGATATTCGCCGATTTCCCTCTGCACTTCCTGCAGGATGCTTCTGGGAATCGGTTCGGATACAAGAATTTCCGTCTTGAAACCCAGGACTCTCTTCGTACACCGGAGCATTCTCCTGCGCCCGGTATTTTCGTAACAGGAATCCCTGAGCAGGACTTCGGGCAATTTGATGCTGGTCCTGCTCAATTCGACTTCGATCCTCGTTTCGCGATGTTTTCCGTTGAGCCGCACCTGATGGACATAGAATTTACAGGTCTGGCCGATCCTGTATCGGTTTCTTTCACCCGGCGGCTGGAACTTGTACGGGCAGGTCGCAGTTACAGTATCTGCAAGACCGCTGTCCGATTCGACCGCGATGTCCACGGACAGCGCCGCTCCCGGCACGGGCGTTCTGGATATGCGGCCTTCATAAACCCGGTGGTGCAGATGGAGGAGCGTACCAAAATGATCCCGGACACCGTAGTCTCTCATGAAATGTCTCAGCCTGCTGCAGATCAGCTTAACTGTGTTTGTGCTGATGTCTTCAGGATTGAGCATTTTTATGCGGCTATCGTACCAGGGACCTGTGAATGCCCATATTTTGATCTCAGAGCCGCATCCATTGCGCAAAATCCAGGTTTCTATCTCATACCCTGTTATCAGTGAGAGGACCTGATTGAAGGCACGCTCAACTTCCCCGGCGATGACATCGAGAGGGGCTCTGTATATCCCGGCCATTTCCCGCAGGTAATTTTCAATTTCCTTTGGATTCAGTTTTGGCATTTGCTGCATCCAAGAGCGTCCGCATGACTTTACGCGCATAAACGCGGCGCTTTTCACCGTCAGTAGCATTATAACAGCCGACAGCTTCCCACGAATATCCGTGGCGTCGGATGCAATCGGCGAGAATCCATGCGCCGACGTGAATGTTGTAGCAGGGCTCGCCGAGCGACATCCAGCGTTGCCGCCCTATGATTTTTTCCCACTGTGAATTTATCTGCATGATTCCGTAATCGTAACTTCCGTTCTGATTCCGGTGGACGGCCGCCGGATTCATGCCGCTTTCGATTTCAGCGATGCACCGCAGGAGTTTGGGAGAAATCCCGTAGCGCCTTCCCGCGGCTTCAAAACACGCACTGTATGGGGCTTCCGCCGCCAGCAGGGGGGCAAGCGGAATATCCGCGACGAGAAGAACGACAAAGAAAACAATTAACTCGATACAGCGCATTTTGCCGACCGCTTGCTCTTGCTGGCGGGACGCCGGCTTCATTAGAAAGAGAGAGTGGCTCATAATTTCCGCGACGAATCAATGTTCGCAATAATCTCGGGGGGGCTTGCCGCTCGTCTCCTCGATACACGCCACAATTATCCGGGCCTCCGGGCTGCCCAGAGAGGCAGCCTTCACTATTTCGTAATAGGCGTCTTCCGCGTGACCCGATGCGGCATGCGCGATCCCTTTCTTGAAGACGATCCTCGAGACATCTTTCATATGTTTCAGGGCATTCTCATAGTGCCGGGCCGATTCTTCATAACAGTCTGCTAGATACATCAGATCACCGGCAATTTCATGAATCGTGGGACATGCAGGACAAGTCTCGATCACCTGCTGAAGAGAATCGATGGCCGGCTCTATTTTGCCTTTTTCGAACAGGCCGAGGACATGCCTGCAAGCAATCAAACATTCGCATACGAGACAGCAGATCCGTCTTGCGGATTTCTTTGAGGTTTCCCGGCCCTTTTCTTCATAAAGGATCATTGTCTCACCTGCATTCCTGTTTGGACCCGGTGATTCCGCGCATGGAGAGCCGGGAGAATGGATGGTTTGAACCGTATCCGCACCATCCGCATCCGGTCTGAGGAATCCCGTATTTAGTCCGATGCGGGGGTGCGGTACGGTGTTTTTCGATAACACAAGAAAGCTGCAATGAGTCCCGCCGGTTTCGCCCAAATCGGATTCCAATATATATTATTTGAAATCGTGAAAGATGATTTGAAAGCGTCCGATATTGTTGCAGGATCCTGATCACCGGCTAAAATGCGGGTGGAGGACGGAGAAATTACTGGTTATCCTCTCCGATAATTTTTTTGGTAGCCGTCCTGACATGATATTTGACGGAGCTTTCCGTAAGAGACAGTTCCCTGGCAATCTGAGCGCGGGTCTTCCCTTCCATCAACCGGGTGATCGTCTTGCATTTAATTCGGGATAACCTGCTCATGGCGCGCAGTATCGCCTCCTCCTCTCTCCGATGCCGTTCGGCCAAATCCTGCGGGCTTTCCGCATGGGAAGAGACCTGGCAAGCGCAGGGCATGTCTTCAATGGATACGGCGCGCACCGATGTGCCCCTGAGTGTCTTCATCTCGAAATGAAAGAGCGCCCAGAAGCATTGGGGGAAGGTCAACTCACCCTTCTTCCTGAGCATAAGGTCGACAGCATCAAGCGCATTGCAGTAAGCTGTCTGTACGCAATCTTCTATCGAATATGGGGTTCCCGCCGTCAATCTATAGGCCGCCTTTTTTACACTCTGCATGTTTTCAGCCCTTTCAAGCCATTCGATGGCGTTTTTTTTCATTTCGTCGATCTGCGGGTATTCTGTTTTTTCTTTTTTTCGCATGCACATTTTATCTTCCTGCCTGTAGTGGTATTCACTTGTTCAAAATGTAGCCGATCGACAAGTGGCCGCCGATCACAGGGGCATGTCGATCTCCGTGATTTCCGCCTCCAGCCATTTTCCGTCTTCATCTTCCGGTGGTCTGCTCTTGGCGGTCTTTTCGAGGGGATGAACGGAATTCGCCACGATTTCAGTGACAATGGATTTCTGGCTGTTGCCGTTTTTCTCCCGGACCCTGTTCGAGAGGCACCCTTCCACCAGCACGAGATTCCCTTTCGAAATATACTGCCTGCAAAAGTCGGCCAGTCTGTTGAAGGCTACGATTCTGTGCCAGTCTGTCTTCGTCTCTTTTTTTCCCGCTTTGTTTTTCCAGCTTGCGGATGTCGCAAGGCTGAAGCTGGTCATTGCAGTGCCGGTCTGGGTTTTGCGGCTTTCAGGGTCGGCGCCGAGGCGGCCGACGAGTGTGACTCTGTTGTACACGAGGATTCTCCTTTCTCATGGCATCTTTTTTTATCGGGTGATGAGTTTTGCAAAAAAACTTTTGGAACGGCTCCGGGGTAGGCGGATCTCTTGATGAAGAAGGTCCGGATTTCTGACTGGCAGACTTCAGCAAAGGCACAAAAGGTCCGGTTATCAGTGGCTTGAAGGCGAAACGGTTTGTAAGCGAGAGGAAACGGTTGTCCATTGAAGAAATTATACGGGATTGAAAATGTGGAAGGATTACGCAGGAGTGAGGATGTAGCCCTGCAGGGGTGAAGCTGTATTGACTTTCGATGATCTTTTTTATAGGATGCGCAATACGAGGATGCACCGGGGTGCATATCTTCTCACAGGTCGGCATTCTGGTGTCTTTCTCTTGTTCACCTGTCTGCGTTGGGGGTCAATTCGGGCAGGTGAACGTTTTTATGGGGCCTGATTTCCGCTTATTCAGTATCGTAAGAGAGGCCATCTTTTTGTCTTTTGATGCATTCCAGAACATGTTCCTCTCCCAGAGCCTGGACGAACAGTTCTGCGATTCTCCTCTCATGGTCGGGCATCTCGCGCAGTAATTTTTCCAGTTCAGCGTTTTTGATCACTATCGGCATGTCTCTTACCCTATCCATTAGCTTTTATTTAGATGTGCCAGAACCGCCTGTCGGACAACCGGTTTATATTCCTGAATGCCTGTGAATACTGCGGCCTGGAGGCCGTGTAGTTTGCGGGCATAAAAAAAGCGCACATAGCCTGTGGCAATGTACGCCTCCCCTTACTATGCCAATGTATAAACTATTCGGGCTGCTCCTGTCATGCTGGAAGACTCCGCTCCGCTGGCACACCGGAACGGATTTACGGAACAACCCTCCTTTCAGACCACGCCTGGCCTGAATGTCTGCGGTGGGCGTCTGATCATCCGCCGCAATATACCGCTCATGTCCAGGCGCTCCAGCCGTTTGAGCGCCTCTTACGGATAAAAACGAATGTAGCGGTTTCCCTCGTTCAGGATATAAAAAAACAGGTGGAAAGTACGATTAACAGATCAAAAATGACCTGTCAAGGAGAAAAAATTGGTAATATACAATTTTTAGTGTTAATTGGACCAGCAGATTGAATCTTATCATTCTTGCAATGAAGCAGGGCTCACGATATGCTGAAAAATAGATTATCCTTTCCAAGTATCAGGAATCGCTGCGATTCGATTTAGACAGTCTGCCTCGTTTTTCAGGGGAAACCGTCATGCCGTTACCGACTGTTGGTGTTCAAGAAGTATCCCGATTCTGGCAGCTCCCCATTGCAACGCTCCTGGAACGCCTGAATTCCAGCCCCGAAGGGTTGAGCAGCGCGGATGCCTCTGCCCGCCTGATCCATTTTGGTCCCAACCTGATTCATGGGGAGCAGAAAAGGGCACTGCTCCTTCAGTTTCTGGCCAAGTTTCGTAATCCCCTAGTCATCATTCTCCTTATCGCCAGCGCTTTTTCAGCCTTCACCGGAGACGTTACCAGCTTTTTCATCATCAGTGCCGTAGTCATCATGAGTGTGACTATTGATTTTGTGCAGGAATACCAAGCGGGAGAGGCGGCGGAACGTCTGCGCCAATCGGTGGCGGTGCGAGGGCAGGTACTGCGGGATGGCAAGCTACTTGAGATACTTCTCGCGGACATGGTGCCCGGTGATGTGACCTTCCTCGCCGCCGGCAACATTATTCCCTGCGACGGCCGGGTATTGGAGGCAAAGGACTTCTTCGTCAACCAGGCGCTTCTCACCGGTGAATCGTTCCCCGTGGAAAAGAGCCCCGGAGAATTGCCCGAAGAGACGGATATCCTCTCGGCCGGCAATACTGTTCTTTTGGGGACATCAGTGATCAGCGGCACGGCAAGGGTGATAGTGTGCCGCACCGGGCAGAATACGGAACTCGGCAAGATTTCCGACACTCTTCTCGCCAAGGCTCCCCCCACCGCCTTTGAGCAGGGGACTCGCCATTTCGGGCTTCTCATCATGCGCATGACCATTCTTCTTGTCCTCTTTGTCCTTCTGGTCAATGCCTTCTTTCACCGTCCCTGGCTCGAATCGTTTCTGTTTGCAGTGGCCTTGGCCGTGGGACTGACCCCGGAACTTCTCCCCATGGTGGTTTCTGTGACCCTGTCACGGGGGGCACTTCGCATGGCAGCCGATAAAGTGATCATCAAGCGGTTGGCCGCGATTCATAACCTTGGGAGCATGGATGTCTTCTGCACTGACAAAACCGGCACCTTGACCGAGGCCCGTATCCATCTGGAGCGCCACATGGGCCCCAGTGGACAGGAAAGTCAGCGAGTCCTGGAGCTGGCCTACCTTAACAGCTTTTTTGAAACCGGGTTGAAAAGCCCTCTGGATGACGCTATCCTGGAGCACAAGGAAATCGACGCAAGCAACTGGCGCAAGATAGATGAGGTGCCTTTCGACTTCGAGCGCCGCCGCGTTTCTGTGCTCCTTGACAACGGCTCGACCCGGCTGATCGTTGTCAAAGGGGCTCCCGAAGACATCCTGCGTCTATCGGTCAGCTATGAAGCCGATGGAGACGTTGATCTGCGTCCCCTGGATGAAACGGCACTCGCAAATATCAATGCGCAATATGAAGGACTAAGTAAAGAGGGGTTCCGGGTGCTGGGGATCGCCTCACGGCAGGTGGGGATGGATCATTCTCATGCCGTGGTGAGCGATGAAACGGAACTGGTCTTTGCGGGCTTCGCTGCATTCTTTGATCCACCAAAGAAGAGTGCCAAAGTAGCTCTGGCAGGACTTGCCGCTGACCGGGTAGAGGTCAAGATCATCACCGGCGACAACGAACTGGTGACCCGGCATGTATGCGCGCAACTTGGTCTTCCTGTAACAGGGGTGCTGACCGGCACAGAAATGCAGCATCTGGATGATCAAGCACTCATGGCAAGGGTGGAGCAGGTAAATCTCTTCTGCCGCGTGGCGCCTGCCCAGAAAAACAGGGTCATCCTCGCCCTGAAGCGGCGCGGCCATGTCGTGGGGTATCTCGGCGACGGCATCAATGACGCCCCATCGCTTCATTCGGCCGATGTTGGCATTTCCGTCGATAGTGCTGTGGATGTTGCAAAGGCGGCGGCGGACATGATTCTTCTGGAGCAGGACCTGATGATCCTCCATGCCGGCGTTCTGGAGGGACGGCGCACCTTCGGAAATATCATGAAATACATCATGATGGGTACGAGCTCCAACTTCGGCAACATGTTCAGCATGGCCGGGGCCTCTCTCTTTCTCCCTTTCCTGCCCATGCTTCCGGTGCAAATTTTGCTCAACAACCTCCTGTACGACGTATCCGAACTGCCGATTCCGCTGGATCGCGTAGATGATGATTACTTGAGCCATCCGCGGCACTGGAACATGAACTTCATTCGCAACTTCATGCTGATTGTCGGCCCGGTCAGCTCGGTTTTCGATTTCCTTACCTTCTACATCATGCTGGCGATCTTCCACGCCGGGGAGGCGCTTTTCCATAGCGGCTGGTTTATTGAATCCATGGCCACGCAGGTGTTGGTTATCTTCATTATCCGCACTCGTAAAAACCCCTTTAAAAGCCGCCCGAATCCATGGTTGACCGCTTGCTCACTGGCGGTAGTTGCAGTTGCAAGTCTCCTGCCGTTCACCCCCGCTGGTGCTTATCTCGGTTTTGTGGAGCCGCCGGCGTCCTTCTTCGTTATCCTGGTGGCCATTCTACTGTCCTATCTGCTGGCGGTGGAATGGATAAAACAATGGTTCTTCCGGCGCTATGCCGCGCAGCAGTAAAAGCGCTCGTGTCCTTCTTGCAGTGGTTGCGCTTAACGCTGAAGCAGGCACGCAAGATTTCAATTGCAGGTTATGCTGCCACCCACCGGGCAAGTTCATTAATTCCGGATTGAAAGATCTATCAAGAAAGGCATAGTTTCTTTTTTAGAGATCCACATCGAAATCCTCAACATTTCATGAATGTCGGCAAAAATAAAGCGATCTTCGGAAACATAATAAGAAGTATGGCGGTCGCGATCTGCGCCGCCAGTAGATGAAGGGCACCTTTGAAAATAATGTGAAGCGGTACATCCCTGGCGACTCCGCCGACCACGTAAACATTGATTCCCACGGGGGGAGTGATGACGCCCATTTCCGTCACTATGACGATAATTACTCCGAACCATATTGGGTCATAGCCGAGGCTCGTGATTACCGGATAGAAAATAGGTATTGTCAACATAATCATGGCGAGCGAGTCCATCAGGCAACCCAGGACCAGGTAGACCAGAATAATCAAACCCATGATCACGAAAGGCGCGACCTGGAGTCCCGATACCCACTCGCCGATGTCGGCGGGGATCCTCGTGACGGCGAGAAAATGTCCGAACACAGTGGCTCCCGCCACAATCACCAGGATCATGCAGGAAACTCTGGTTGTCTCATTCAAGGATTGAACGAATCCCTGCCAGGAGAGGTTGCGGCCAGCCAGGGCGATTGCGAAGGTCCCGAAAGCGCCGACGGCGGCCGCCTCTGTCGGCGTGAAAAAACCGACGAACAATCCTCCCATGACCAGAATAAAAAGGATAAATGTTTCGATAACGCCGGGGAGAGAAGCGAGTTTCTCTTTGAGAGTCGCCTTCGGCGCCGGCAAAACCAGCTCCGGCCGAATCCGGGTCCAGATCAGGATGACCGCCACAAAAAGAAGGGCGAGGAGGATGCCGGGGAGTATGCCGGCCATGAACAGCTTTCCTACGGATTGTTCCGTCATGATACCGTAAATGATGAAGATCGTGCTCGGCGGAATGAGAATTCCAAGGCTACCGCCCGCCGCCACGACACCCGTGGCCAGTGCCGGATCATACCGATACTTTTTCATCTCGGGAAGCGCAACCGACGCCATGGTCGCAGCCGTTGCGCTTGTTGAGCCGCAAATCGCCGAAAACCCCGCACACGCCCCGATGGTTGCGATGGCCAATCCTCCGGGAAGGTGTCCCAGAAATTTGTTAGCCGCATTGAACAGCCGTCCGCTGATTCCCGAGTGGTGGGCTACCTGTCCCATGAGTACGAATAACGGTATTACAGTCAGGTTATATGAGTTGAAGACGGAGAAAAAATCCCGCGCTATAAGATTCAGGGCGGCATCCCAGCTTACCATGACGCCGAAGCCGAAGAAACCCACGATGGCCATGACGAACCCGACCGGGATCCTCAGGAACATGAGGAAAACAAGGACTGCGAAACCCAGTGTTCCGATGGTTGTGGGATTCATCTTTTCCAGGCTCTTTCCAGGGATAACGCGAATTCCACCATGAGGACCGCGCAAAGCACGCTGCAGCCTGCCGCGATGCCGAATACGAAGGGATAAGTGACAATGCCGAGCGTCAGAGAGACTTCCCCGCTCTCTTTCAGGTCAAGACCGTAGAGCGCACTCTGCCAGGCGATCAGACCGAAGAGGCCGGTGCCGATCAGCGCGTCGACAGCGTCGATTAACGACCGGACCCTTTTGGGGAGCCGCTCCACCAGGAGTTCCACCGCGATGTGCCCTTTTTCCACAGACGTGTAAGCAAGAGAAAAAGAAATAACGAGCACCCCGAGAAAGCCGACCAGTTCATACGTGCCGGCAATGGGATGATGGAAAAAGCGCAGGACCACGTCTGCACAGGTCAGAAGCATCATTGCCACGACCGCGGCGCCGGAGAACCAGTTCAATGCCCGGCTTGAAGACTGAATGTATCGTTCCAAGACTCTCATGTTTCACTCGCCCGAAAAGTCGGGATAAGCCGGAATCTATTTATATTTTTTCGCGTATTTCTTGATCAGGTTTTCCAGCTCCGAAACGCTTTTCTTTCCGGGTAGGCCTTTTTTCTCCGCGTAGAGCACGTATTCACTGACTACCGGAGAAACCGCTTTCTTCCATCTCGCGTTTTCTCCTCTGGACAGAGGAACGATCCTGTTGCCCAGGCCGAGGCTGAAATCGCGCCCTGCCGCGTCATCCGATCTCCACGTCTTTCCGTGGACGTCCACCCATCGCGCGCTGACTTCCTCTATTATCTTCTGCACGTCCTTGGGCAGTGAATTCCATTTTTTCAAGTTCATGACCACAAACATCGCCGTGGTATATCCGACGCCGGGACAGTCTGTCGTATATTTTACGACCTCGGCCTGTTTCCATCCCTTGAGAGTCTCCATCGGAGTGAAAGTGCCGTCGACTACGCCTTTCTGGAGCGATTCGTAAGTCTCTCCCTGAGGCATGGCTACAGGTATGCCTCCAAGGGCCTGCACTATTTTGGAACTCAGACCAGTCGACCTGATTTTCAGCCCTTTGAGGTCTTCCAGCGTCGCGACGGGTTTCTTGGTGTGGAGCAATCCCGGTCCATGGGCATGGATGTAAAGCACCTTGACATTGTCCAGTTCCTTGGGGCGCATTTTCATGTAGAAATCGTTGGCCACATGCGACGCCACCTGACCGTTGGGGTACCCGAGGGGCAGATCAACGGCCTCCATGACAGGGAACCGGCCCTTCGTATACGCGAAACAGGACATTCCGATATCCGATATGCCTTTTACTACGCTGTCATAAGTCTGATCGGCCGGAGTAAGGGTCCCGCCTGAAAACACGGTGATTTTGACCCTGCCGTTTGTGAGCCTTTCAACCTCCCTGGCCCAGGCTTCCCCCGCCTTGTTCTGCCCGTGGGTCGGGGGGAAAAAAATGCTGTATGTCAGCTTGATGGGCCCGGCCCATGCCGTCTGAACGAAAATTACGGTAAAAATTACAAGTAGTCCCAAGAAAATGATCTTTCTCATTTTTCAGCTCCTTTTTTATTTTTAATCTGGGGATAATGTGGACTTTTCGGTTCGCCTGCATGCCCGAAAACGGACAGCAGGCATCAATACATGTATTCTTTCAGGCAGGTATGATCCGGATGGATGGTATTGCGTTCCACTTTAGCTTCTTCCCGAATAAGATCAGTCGCTTCTATTTTATTTTGAAAACGCTGTCAAGGATTTTTTGGAAACCGAGATCCGCCCCGGTTCTCATCCTTTGGTGGATTCTTTCATCCGTTCGAGTTCTTCCCGGTATTTTTCCGCCTCGGCTTTCGTCTTCTCAAGTTCCTCTTTGGTTTTGTTCAGTTCTTCCTTTTCCTTTTCCCTCTCCTCGCGCATCTTGTCTTTAATTTCATCCATGCCGACATAGACCGCGAGCGCCCCGCCCAGAAGCAATACGATCGGGATTGCGCCTTTAAGAATGGTGAAGAATTCTTTCCACCAGAAAATGAGGCCGATCAGGCCCAGGAATACCGCTGCAGCTCCTCCTGCTAACACTGTCATGGCATCCTCCTATGATCAAAAAGTTAAAATCGGCACGTTCAGCTAATTAGCATAATCAACAGGTCACCGGCAAGGAAAAAACCGAAAAAAACACTTGATTAAAAAGAACTATTACAATATCAGTATCGCAAATAAGGAATTCCTGAGAGGTTTTTTTCATATGTGCGAGGAGATGATCGAGCCCGATTTTGAAAAGGGCAAAGGTCTTGTTCCGGCCATCGTTCAGGATGATGCCACCAGAGAAGTTCTCATGCTGGCCTACATGAACCGCGAGGCATGGTGCAAGACCCTGGAGACGGGCAAGGCGACATACTGGAGCAGGTCAAGAAACAAACTCTGGATCAAGGGGGAGACATCGGGACATGTTCAGCTTGTCAGGGACATACTGATCGACTGCGACCAGGATGTCGTGCTCCTAAAAGTAGAACAGGTCGGCGGCGCGGCATGTCATACCGGCTACAGGACGTGCTTTTACCGGCGGATAGTCAATGGCAAAGCGCAAATCGTCGGAGAAAAAATGTTCGATCCGGAGGATATCTATAAATGAAGAAACTGAAACTGGGTATACCGAAAGGGAGCCTGGAGGCGAATACCGTTGAACTGTTCAAGAGGGCCGGCTGGCGCATTACCTACGACAGCAGGAGTTATTTTCCGGATATTGACGACGAAGAGATTTCCTGCACGCTCGTCAGGGCGCAGGAGATGTCTCGTTATGTAGAAGACGGCATCCTTGACCTGGGATTGACGGGAAGAGACTGGATTATGGAGAACGATTCGCATGTGGAGGTGATTCAAGACCTTATCTATTCCAAGGTCTCGGCAGGACAGGCAAGATGGGTTCTGGTCGTAAGGGAGGATTCCCCCATTCAATCCGTGGAGGATATGCGAGGGAAAAGAATCTCGACGGAACTGGTCAATTTCACCAGGAGATACTTTCAGGAAAGAAATATCGAAGTGCACATCGAGTTTTCCTGGGGCGCAACAGAGGCGAAAGTCGTCGACGGCCTTGTCGACGCCGTTGTTGAAGTGACGGAAACAGGCAGTACGTTGAGGGCCAACAAATTGAGAATTGTCCATGAGCTGATGAAGACCAACCCACAGTTGATCGCCAACAAGCAGTCCTGGGCGGACCCCTGGAAAAAGAGGAAGATCGAGCAGATAAGAATCCTGCTTAGCGGCTCCCTGCAGGCGATGGACAAGGTCGGCATAAAAATGAATGTAGCTAAAGAAAACCTGGGAAGAGTGGTTCTTCTCCTGCCGTCTCTGAAGGCGCCGACAATATCCGGGTTATTCAATGAGGAATGGTTCGCCGTGGAAACTATTGTGAGCAAGAATATAGTGAGGGAACTGATACCGCTGCTTCAGGAAGCGGGTGCGGAAGGAATCATAGAATATTCGCTGAATAAAGTAATTTAAACGAAGGCGAAGGGCGCAGGCAAAGGGAAGTGGACCTTCCGGTTATCAGAACACCTTCAGCCCTGGCCATGCCTTCAGCCTCGCAGGAAAGGTATAAGCATATGGCTCGCAAGGCTACGATACGAAGAAAAACGACGGAAACGGACGTCTTGATCGCGATCAATCTGGATGGCGCCGGGATCCAGAAAATATCCACTTCCATACCTTTTCTCGACCATATGCTTTCGCTTTTTTCGAAACACAGTTTTTTCGATCTGCGCCTGGACGGGAAAGGGGATACGAGCGTGGACTATCACCATCTTGTGGAGGATATCGGCATCTGTCTGGGCGAGGCCGTTAAAAAGGCTCTGGGCGACAAAAAAGGGATCAGCCGGTATGGGTCCGCATTTGTGCCGATGGACGAGAGCCTCTGCGGCGTCGATATAGACCTTTCGGGACGTCCTTATCTCGTTTTCAACGTCGGTTTCGATGGCAAAAAAATAAAGGATTTTGATCCGAATCTTCTAGTAGATTTTTTTAAATCTTTTACGGACCACAGTGAAATAACCTTGCACATCAATCTCATGTATGGTAGTAATAATCATCACAAAGCGGAGGCTGTATTCAAGGCTTTTGCCCGGTCTTTGCGTCAGGCTGTTTCAATGGATCCGAGGATCAAAGGGGTGCTTTCGACAAAAGGGATTTTATAAACGAATATTGGGCGGGAGTTGGCGGTGGCAAAGCGAAATTTACCCGGGAGTGATCGAATCCGGCACTCCCATTTTTTTTTCCCGGTTGTTTTTCTTCTGATCTTCGGCTGTTCTTCGAAAGAGGCGTCCAGGGTCGTGTTCCAGCCCAGAAACGATAGTGCGCCCGTCAAAATCGCGGTTGTTCCATTCCAGAGGGTCATTCCGGATGATACGGCCAAAACGGTCCGCTGTCCACTGACCGGAATTATTTACCGATCCTGCGCATCCGCCCCCGCCGCTGAAAAAATTCTGGAGAAGACATTCCTGAGTAAAATGGCCAGATACGAAAGGAACCTGATACCTATGGACAGGGTAGAGGGCATTTACAGGAGGATATCTTCCGATTCGTTCAAGACGGCGCCCCGGGAGGTCTTGCTCAAAGTGGGCCGTGAACTGAAGGCGGACTATGTCATTGCGGGATATCTCTTCTGCTTCAGAGAGAGGCAAGGATACTCTTATTCGGTGGAAAAGCCGGCCCTGGTTTCCTTCGGAATCTACATGATCAGAACAAACGACGGCGTCCTTGCATGGAAAGGGGTATTTGATAAGGCGCAGAGATCTCTTCTCGAAGATGTTTTCCAGTTATCATCCTTCATCCGGGAAAAAGGGAGATGGGTCCCGGCAGGGGAACTGCTCGATGAAGGCGTTGATGACGTGCTGAGGACGTTTCCGGAAATTCATTAACAGGCTGTTGGACGCTCTTTAAGTCGGAATTTATGGGGGCCATGAGTTCCGATATTTTTTTGTTGCAGGATTTTTAACCTTGATCGTTATACCGGCCATTGATTTAAAAGACGGCAAATGTGTCCGCCTTATGCAGGGGGATTTCAGCCGCGTTACGGTATATTCCGATCAGCCGGTCACAGTCGCTGAAAAGTGGCGGGACGCGGGGGCGGAAAGGATCCACATTGTCGATCTGGATGGTTCGCTGGCGGGTTCTCCAAAGAATCTCACCGTGATCAGTGAAATCATTCGCCGGGCCCATGTTCCGGTCCAGGTCGGGGGCGGCATCAGAAACCTGCAGACTATCGGGCGATTTTTGGACATGGGGGTAAGCCGTGTCATCCTTGGTACGGCTGCCCTGAAGGACAGGCGTTTTGTCCTGGAGGCCTGCGATATCTACAAGGGAAAGATCATTCTGGGAATTGACGCGAAAGAGGGCAGGGTTGCCGTGGAAGGCTGGACAGAGGAGACGGCGGCGTCGGCGGTCGACATAGCTGAGAGCTATAAGGGATATGGTATCGATGCCATCGTCTATACGGATATAAAAAGGGACGGGATGCAGGCGGGCGTAAATCTGTCGGCTACGAAAGAATTGGCGGAATCAGCGGGTATTCCTGTTATTGCATCCGGCGGTGTTTCAGGTATAAAGGATATAGAGAATCTCGCTGCGATCGAAAAATATGGAATAATAGGTGTTATAATAGGCAAGGCTCTGTATGCCGGTTCCCTATCCCTTGAGGAGGCCATTAAGGCTGCCGGTGGGAAAAAGAGAGGGTGAGAGGGTGGGCCTGCACTTAATCAATTGAATACAGTGCCTTGTAGCCGGAATTGAAAATCTAACCTTCTCACCTTCTTGACTTCTTGACATCTATATTTTTCAAAGGAGGCCGAGATGGAGGACTGCATATTCTGTAAGATCGTCAAAGGGCAGATCCCGAGCAGCAAAATCTATGAGGATGACAAAGTCCTGGCATTCGACGATATCCACCCCGTTGCACCCGCTCATGTAGTTATTATTCCCAAAAAACACATTTCAACCCTCATGGACGTGCCCGAGGGAGAACTGGATATTTTCAATTCCCTTTTTTCTGCGGTCAGGGAAGTCGCGAAAAAGAAAGGAATCGACCGGAAAGGTTTCCGGACGGTAATCAACACTAATGAAGAAGGAGGGCAGGTGATCTTTCACCTGCACATCCATGTATTCGGTGGAAGGAGACTGAAACTCGATCTGGAGTAAGAAAATTCTTGACAAATGAAAATTCAGATATAAAATTAAAAGTTACATCTTTTTATCCGGTGAACGTATGAATCTGAAAGAGAAAATCGACAGCGAAATGGTTCAAGCCGCCAAAGCCAAAGACAGACTCAGGCTTTCGGCGATACGTATGATAAAAACAGCCGTTCATAATAAAGAAATCGATTTGAAAAGGCCCATGACGGACACGGATATCGTGCAGGTGCTGGCATCTCTGGTAAAACAGAGGAACGACTCGATCGAGCAGTTTAAACAGGGCGGCAGACAGGATCTTGTGGAAAAGGAAGAGGCGGAGCTGAGAGTTGTCAGGGGGTTTATGCCGGAGGAGATGTCCAGAGAGGAAGTGGAGGCGGAAATAAAAAAGGTCATTCACGAGATTGGAGCCGCCAGCATCAAGGACATGGGAAAAGTGATGAAAGCCGTCATGCCGAGGGTGACCGGGAGGGCCGATGGCAAAATGGTGAGCGACATGGTCAAATCGATGTTGTCCTCATGACAGGTATTTCTGAAAACCCGGTCAAAATGAGCACTTGAAGTTAGTCGTTTCACATCTCGCATTATCCAGGCGATTCTTCATATATGTGCATCATTCAGGCACAACAGTCATTGATAAGCTTCTTTATACCTCAGAAAACTGCGTCTTGCCGATTTCATGCGTCGTGACGGCGTCATGAATACCGGTCTGTCCCGAAAATGAAAAACGGATTGTTACATATCCCGCAGAAGAGCATTTCCCGCATAGAGGGATCTCTGTCTTAAGGCCGTCAGGATCGATTTTTAACAGGGAAAGACCTTTGAGAGAGCAAACCCGCTCCGATATCGAGGTGATAAAAAACAGGGCGAATATTGTCGATACTGTATCGGAATTTGTCCCTCTCAAGAAAGCCGGGAGGAATTATATCGGACTGTGTCCCTTTCACAGTGAAAAAACTCCTTCATTTACGGTCAGTGCTGAAAAGCAGATATTTTACTGTTTCGGATGCGGCGCCGGAGGGGATATTTTTGCGTTCCTGGAAAAGATCAACAATATGACCTTTCCGGAAGCGCTGGAACATCTAGCGGCAAAGACAGGGGTTGTTCTCTCCGAGAAAAAGCCGGGGTCGGCCGACGGTGAGCGGAGGCTGAGAGACGAAATATTGCGGCTCAACGAACTGGCGACGGAATTTTTTTCGAGAAACCTTGCCGCCGAAACGGGGAAAGGGGCCAGGGAATATCTCAGGAAACGGGGTATCGGGGATGCCGTGATTCGGGAATTCCGTTTGGGTCTCGCCCTGAACGGGTGGCGTACGCTCAGGGACTTTCTGGAAAGAGAGAAGGTTCCTTTGAAGACCGCCGAAAAAGCTGGGCTGATTGTCCGTTCGGACCGTGGAGACTACTATGACCGTTTCAGAGGCAGGTTGATATTTCCGATAGAGGGATTGAACGACCGGGTGATCGCTTTCGGCGGCCGCGCTCCCGGTGACGAGAAGCCAAAGTACCTGAACTCACCTGAATCTCCGGTTTATGTCAAGGGGCGCAACCTTTATGCCCTGAACAAAACCAGAGAGGAGATACGCAAGAAGGGATTCGTTGTTCTTGTAGAAGGGTATTTTGATGCCCTTGCATTATGGAATGCCGGAATAAGAAATGTGGCAGCCACTCTCGGAACTGCGCTGACGAAAGAGCATTTGACGGTTATTAGGAGGTTTGCGGATAGAGTCGTCGTGACTTTTGATCCGGACGAAGGCGGGCGAAGCGGCCTGGAAAGGAGCCTGAGACTCTTTCTCGAGGAAAAGTTCGATGCAAAAATCGTCGTTCTTCCTGACAGTTGTGATCCGGATGATTATATTAAAAAATATGGGCCTGAAAAGATGAACGGCCTGATATCGGACGCCAAATCAATGGCGGATTATTACATCGAGAATGTAATCGGCCGCAACGGGAAAGGATTTGAGGGAGAGCTGAAAGTAGTCAGAAACGCCGTTCCTTTTATCGGCCGCATCAACGATGTCATCGAGAGAAACCTTTTTACGAAACGCGTGTCGGAGCTTCTTGGAATCGATCAGAATCTTTTGAAAACCGAGGTGAGCAGGACAGTCGGCCGAAAAGAACGTAATGTTGTTGTGGGGATGTCCCCGGCAAAGGCAACAGAAGACGCCGACAGGATAGAACTGGATTTGATCCACATGCTGCTGGAGTATCCCCATAAAATAGCCGCTGCTCTGGAAAGCGGCGTTTTTCGATATTTTGAAAATCCTCTACTGAGAGGGCTGGAGGCGGCACTGGAGGAAAATTACAGAAAGCGAGGGGTTATCAATATCTCTGATTTCACGGAAGGGATCGGGGATGACGCGCTGAAGGAAAGGATTTTAAAGAGGTCTTTATCAGATCGCTCTTACGGAAGCGAAATGGTTGATAAACTCTTTTCTGATTTCGTCAGGAAAATCAAATCCAGATGGTTCAGACTAAGACACAGGGAATTAAAAATGGAGCTGGTGAAGGCACAGGAAAAGGGAGACTCGGCCCTGTGCAGGCGTATCCTGATGGAAAAAGAGGATCTTTTGAAAAAACAAAAAGAATCATAGAGGCAAGGCATCCGGCTTTCATATCAATATTGCCGGATGCCCCACAGATATTTTTAAGGAGATATATATGGCTAAGGAAATGCACTCGGATGAAGTGAAAAAATTAATCACATTAGGTGAGGAGAAAGGCTTTCTTACCTATGATGATGTAAATGACCTGCTGCCATCTGACATCATATCTTCGGAGCAGATAGACGATATCATCATGCTCTTCGGTGAAAGAAATATCGATATCATCGATACCGATAAAGGGGAAAAGATAGTCCTCAAGAAGACTTCCGATGAGTCCATGGACACGAAGGAAGAGGAAGAGGAACTGTCCGCCCTGTTCTCGCTGGCCGGTAAAACCGGAGACCCGGTAAAAATGTATCTAAGGGAAATGGGTCTTGTATCCCTGTTGAACCGGGAGGGAGAGATAGAGATAGCGAAAAAGATAGAGGAAGGCGAAAGGGAAGTAATGGAGGCGGTTCTCGGCGTGGAAATTTCCGTCAAGGATCTCGTCGAGATGGGCAAGAAACTTAAAACGGGCGACTTACGGATCAAGAATGTCGTGGATAATCTTGAAGATGAAGACGGTTTTGTGGAAGAGGATCTGCATCGCGACAGGGTACTTGAACTGATCGGAAAAATATCCAAGATCGACAAGAGGAATATTGCACTTCGCAGCAAGCTTCTCGACAAGGAGTTCAGCGATCAGGCGGACAAAATCAAAGCGGATATCAAGAAAAACATGCAAAAAATCGTCGATCTGAGCAGGGATATCCGGTTAAGCAAGAAGCAGATCAACAGAATGGTATCGAAACTCAAGGACGCTCTTGATGATGTCGAGAAGGCGGAGGGAAAGCTCGATACAGTCAAGAATGAGACTCACCTGTCCATGAAACAACTGGAAAAGGCCTTTTCCCGAATGAAGAAGGGCCGGGACCAGGAAAGAATCGTAGCCAGGGAAATCAAGGTTCCCATTTACAGGCTCAAAGAGCTCGAGGCGATGATGAAAGAGGCGCGGGCGGACATCAAGAGGATTACGTCTGAAATCGGTATTACCCCGGGTGCGCTCAAGAGAGTCGTTTCCGCGATCGAAAAGGGAGAGAAAAAGGCAAGCTCGGCCAAGAGAAAACTCATCGAGGCCAATCTGCGGCTCGTCGTCAGCATAGCCAAGAAGTACACGAACAGGGGCCTGCAGTTCCTGGATCTCATTCAGGAAGGGAACATCGGTCTGATGAAGGCCGTGGACAAATTCGAGTACCAGAGAGGGTACAAATTTTCCACTTACGCAACGTGGTGGATTCGACAGGCCATAACCAGAGCCATCGCCGACCAGGCAAGGACCATACGAATCCCCGTGCATATGATCGAGACGATAAATAAACTGATCAGAACTTCCCGCTATCTTGTTCAGGAACTGGGGCGTGAGCCCAATCCCGAAGAAATCGCGGACAAAATGGAATTTCCGCTGGAGAAAGTAAGAAAGGTCCTCAGGATTGCCAAGGAACCTATATCCCTGGAGACTCCTATCGGAGAGGAAGAGGACAGCCATCTCGGGGATTTCATAGAAGACAAGAAGATCATGTCTCCGTCGGACGCCGCCATCAGCATGGATCTTGCCAAGCAGACACGGAAGATACTTTCCACTCTTACACCGCGTGAAGAAAAGGTATTGAGAATGCGTTTCGGTATCGGTGAGAAGGCGGATCATGTTGAAGAGGCAGAGGGCAATCTGGATATGATGGCGCGGACCAAGCAGATTGAGGCGAATGCATTAAAGCGACTGAGGAGCCCTTCCAGGAGAAGGGAATTGCGCACACTGGTCAAATAGCCCCGGGGAAAGAGAGAAGTTGAGAAGCAAGAAGGTTGAAACTGAGAAGGACGGGCAGACCGCTAAATAAAATCCTTGACAAAGAATTCTAATCTGATTAGCGTTCTTTTTCTGTCGTCGAAGATGATTGGGCCCATAGCTCAATTGGCAGAGCCACCGGCTCATAACCGGTAGGTCCCTGGTTCGAACCCAGGTGGGCCCATACAGATATTATTTGATTAGGCTTCGGACATCGGGCGTTAGACTACAGGATAAATTTGTGGAGTGAACCTGATTCAACGCCTGACATTTTGCTGACGAGGTATTCGCCACATGGACATTGAATTTGGCATGAGTAAGCCTGGAACATTCGATGGCGTACACTCCAGGAAATGCACCGGAAAAACCGGTGCATTTTTTTTGGTATTATGAATGGTTATGAAGGGAGAAAAAGGGTTGAAACAACAAATACTTCACTTGATTGAGCTTCAGAATATCGACTCAGAGCTTGAACGGATAACACGAAGGAAAAAGGAACTGCCGGAGAAAATCGCAAAACTGGACGAAAGCTTTCGGCAGGCCCGGGAGGACCTGGAGCATGAAAAAAAGAAGCTGGAGGAAGTCGGCAAGGCCCACAAGGAAAAGGAGGAGAATCTCAAGAGAGGAATCGAGCACCTGAAGAAAACAAAGGATCGCCTCTTCGAAGTCAAAACCAACAAGGAATATCAGGCGATGCTCCGGGAAATTGAAAACATTTACAAGAAAAACAGTGAAATCGAGGACGAGATTATTTTAATATTGGAGAATATGGACAAAGCAAAAAATGACTTCAAGGTCAGGCAGAAAGAAATGGATTCTATTAACGTTCGGTATGAAAAGGAAAGGAAAGAGGTCGAAAAAGAACTTGGCACTATAGACGAGGATTTGCAGTCCCTGACGCAGAAGGTTAATGCCGTAAAGGAAAAGATCAATAAAGGTCTCCTCAAAAAATATGAGTTGATCAAGAGCAAAAGTAACGGACGCGCCGTCGTGCCAGTATGGAAAGAGATCTGCGAAGGCTGTCATATGAATATCCCGCCTCAGATGTACAATGAGCTGCAGAAAGGCGATGAAATCCTGCAGTGCCCGTTCTGCAGTAGGATTATTTATTGGGAAAACAGGGGGAAAGATGCATGATTCCTTTGTCAATCTGTTTACTGACGGGGCGAGCCGCGGCAATCCAGGGGAAGCGGGCGCCGGTATCGTACTCAGTGATGCTGACGGGGTGGTGCTGGGTCGGAGGAAAAAGTTCCTCGGCGTTTGCACGAATAACGAAGCTGAATACCGAGCCCTTGTGATCGGTCTCGAGGAGGCCCTCAGAAAAAAATGCAGGAGGCTTCACATCCACCTGGATTCCGAACTGATTGTGAGGCAGATACTGGGATTATACAAGATCAGAAGCGGCAATCTCATCAGGCTTGCCGACGAGGTTAAAAAATTGTTATCATATTTTGACGCCTATACAATAGAACACATTTCCCGGGAGAAAAACGCAATTGCCGATCGCCTGGCGAACGAGGCGATCGATGAGTATCGAACATAGTGCCGGAGTAGATCAGATGATCGCTGGTCCCTAATGGACTGGAGGAAAGTCCGAACTCCGCAGGGCAGGATGGTCGCTAACGGCGACTGGAGGTAACTCTAAGGAAAGTGCCACAGAAAACATACCGCCGCCGCTCCGTAGAGGGGCGGAGTTGAGAGTTAAGGAACTCGAAACCTGTCGCTGAGGCGACAGCAGGTAAGGGTGAAAAGGCGAGGTAAGAGCTCACCAGTTTCCCGGGTGACCGGGAAAGCTT
>JBHGBI010000140.1:0-2591 GCA_041946925.1 Syntrophales bacterium
CCGGATTTCTTCTCCGAACGACTCACTCCAGAATCTTGCTGACGACGCCGGCCCCGACTGTCTTTCCGCCTTCACGGATGGCGAACCTCAACTGTTCTTCCATGGCGATGGGCGTAATCAGCTCGACTTCCATTTCCACGTTATCTCCGGGCATGACCATCTCGACGCCTTCGGGAAGAGTCGTCACGCCTGTCACATCGGTAGTCCGGAAATAAAACTGGGGCCGATAACCGCTGAAGAAAGGCGTATGGCGCCCACCCTCTTCCTTGGTCAGGACGTAAACCTGCGCCTTGAACTTGGTATGAGGGGTGATGGATCCGGGTTTGGCCACAACCTGGCCCCTCTCCACTTCCTCTCTCTTCGTGCCTCTCAGCAGTACGCCGATATCATCGCCGGCCCGCCCTTCGTCCAGAGTCTTCCGGAACATTTCGACTCCGGTACAGACCGTCTTGAATGTGGGCCTGATCCCGACGATTTCCACCTCGTCCCCCGTCTTGATGATCCCCCGGTCGACCCTGCCGGTGACGACCGTGCCGCGGCCGGATATGCTGAAGACGTCTCCAATAGGCATAAGGAACGGCTTGTCAAGATCACGGACCGGTTCAGGGATGTAGGTGTCGACCGCATCCATGAGCTCGAAAATGCATTTTGCTTCCGGAGAATTGGGGTCATCACTTTCGAGAGCCTTCAGGGCCGATCCTCTGATGATCGGTATCTCGTCCCCCGGGAAGTTGTAGTTGGTCAGAAGCTCTCTCAGCTCGAGTTCGACCAGATCCAGCAATTCCGGATCGTCAACCAGGTCGACCTTGTTCAGGAATACAACAATATAAGGAACCTGGACCTGCCTTGCAAGGAGGATGTGTTCTCTCGTCTGGGGCATCGGACCGTCGGAGGCGGCTACGACCAGGATCGCGCCATCCATGTGAGCAGCGCCGGAGATCATGTTCTTTATGTAGTCAGAGTGCCCCGGGCAATCCACGTGGGCATAATGCCTCTTCGCTGTCTCATACTCCACATGGGCGATATTGATCGTAACACCCCTTTCTTTTTCCTCGGGCGCGTTGTCGATCTGATCGAAGGCCATGAACTGGGCCAGACCCTTTTTGGAAAGGTGCTTGGTAATCGCCGATGTCAGAGTGGTCTTGCCGTGATCCACATGCCCGATCGTCCCGATGTTTACGTGCGGCTTTGTCCTTTCAAATTTTTTCTTAGCCATCTTTTTACCTCCTTACATATCTCTATTTTCGATTAATTTTTTTGTCCAGAATGTCTTTCGCCAGATCCTCCGAGACCGCGTTGTAATTAAGAAACTGCATAGTGTAAACGGCTCTCCCCTGGGTCTTCGACCGCAGATCGGTGGCATATCCGAACATCTCGGCAAGAGGGACCTCGGCGTTGACAGCTTCCGAACCGGGCCGGGACTCTATACTCACTATCTTACCGCGTCTCGAACTGAGACTGCTGATCACGTCTCCCAAATATTCCTTAGGCGCCACGACCTCCACTGACATAATCGGCTCGAGCAGAATCGGGTGGGCCCTTCTGGCGCCGTTTTTGAATCCAATGGAACCGGCGATTTTAAAGGCCATTTCCGAAGAATCGACTTCATGGAAAGAGCCATCCACCAGGCTGACGATCACGTCGACTACTGGATATCCGCCCAGCACGCCCTCTTCCATGGCCTCCAGGACACCCTTTTCAACAGCGGGAATGAATTCCTTCGGAATAATCCCCCCTATGATTTTGTTCCTGAATTCGAAACCGCCGCCCGGATCGTTCGGCACAATCTCCAGCCAGACATGCCCGTACTGGCCGCGGCCGCCGGATTGCTTGACGAACCTGCCTTCCGATCGGACGCTCTTCCTGATGGTCTCTTTGTAGGCGACCTGGGGCTGCCCGATGTTGGCTCCTAAACCGAATTCCCTCGAAAGCCTGTCCACGATGATTTCGAGATGCAATTCACCCATTCCGGAAATGAGTGTCTGTCCCGTTTCCCTGTCCTGCCTGACGCGGAAAGAAGGGTCTTCCCGCGCTATTTTGCCGAGGGCGACGGACAATTTTTCCTCATCAGCCTTGGTCTTGGGCTCTATGGCGATCGCGATCACCGGCTCCGGGAATTCAAGTGTTTCCAGTTTCACGGGGTGGTCCGTATCGCAGAGAGTATCCCCAGTGGTGGTCGAGTTCAGGCCGACAGCCGCCGCGATGTCACCGGTCCGGACCTCCTTGATGTCCTCCCTTTTGTCGGCGTGCATTTTGAGCAGCCTGCCTATCCGCTCTCTTCTGCCCTTCGAGGCATTGTAGACGTAAGATCCGGCAGAGAGCTCACCCGCATACACCCGGAAATAGGTCAGTTGACCGACAAAGGGGTCCGTCATAATCTTGAACGCGAGAGCGACAAAGGGCGCATCATCGCTGGCGATTATCGCAATTTCCTCTCCCCCGGTTTTCTTCGCCGCTACCGGAGGCATATCGGACGGAGCAGGAAGATAGTCGACGACTGCATCCAGAAGGAGCTGCACTCCCTTGTTCTTGAAAGCGGAACCGCACAGAACGGGAATGATCCTCAATGAGAGCGTCGCCGCCCTGACCAC
>JBHGBI010000141.1:0-2533 GCA_041946925.1 Syntrophales bacterium
GCATTTAAGCGGGGGAAAAACTAAAACCGGGTAAGGGACAGGATAAAGTGAGAGAAAATCTTTGGTGTATTCGTGCAGCTTGTTATCTTTCGTGCGAGTTGATATAAAAGGCCGTCGGAATCCCTGACATTGCCTGCTGAACTCGCCAATCGTAAGTGGCGGTATAAGGAGGTGTTATGAAACAATTTCCGCTACTTATTGCATTCATGTTCCTGGCCGCGTGCGCAGCACGGGGACAGAGTCCGGTGCTTTACCCGAATGCCCATCTCAAAAAAGCAGGTGAGGCGCAGGCACAGAATGATATTGCCGAATGCTCGCGTATGGCCGACGCCTATATCAAAGCGAATCCGGGCGCGAAAGTGGTCGGAGGCGTGATCGTGGGTGGAGCCGGAGGTGCTGTCGTCGGAGGAGCAGTGGGGGGTGTCACCGGTCACGTTGGAAGGGGCGCGGCGATCGGAGGGGTGGGAGGCGCAACCGCAGGGCTGGTGCGCGGTCTTTACAAGGCATCAAAACCCAGCCCCGTCTACAAGGCTTTTGTCAACCGCTGCCTGAAAGATAAAGGGTACGAGCCCATCGGATGGGAATGAGGAAGATTTCTTTTCGTGTGCCGGCAACAAAAATTCGCGGCTCCGCTGATGCAAGCTTTCGATGGGATTCAGAAGGAGGAAAGAACAACCCCTCGATTACAGAAACGTCACGCGGTTTTTCCCCGCGCGTTTGGAGGTGTACATGTTTTCATCGGCCCTTTTCACGAAGACTTCCTGTCCCTCGCCGGGGATGTATTGGGCGACGCCCAGACTGGCTGTGATACGCGCCTCCCGGAATCCCGCCGGCCGGAATATCTCCTTTTCAAGGTCCCTCCGGATCCTTTCGGCAACCGTTATCGCCTTTCTGGATTCGGTATGGGCGAGAATGACCCCGAATTCCTCGCCGCCGTACCTGAACGGAACATCCATTTTACGTATGGATTTCCGCAGGACATCTGCAAGCCTCTTCAGAACTTCATTGCCCTCCTGGTGACCGTAAGTGTCATTCCACTTCTTGAAATCGTCCAGATCAAGCACGATCAGAGAAAGGGGATCTCCGTACCTTTCCGCCCTTTCGATCTCGATCCTGATCTGATCGGAAAAAAACCTGGCATTGTAAAGACCGGTGAGCCCGTCCGTGATACTCAATTCCATGTATTCGCTGGCCCTTTTCCGGTAAGTTTCTTCGAAGCTTTTCCGGTCCGTCATATCCTCCAGGCAGATGACGATACCGAAAGGACCGCTCACGTTCCGGACTATTTGGGCGGTCACGTGGACCAATCTGCCGTTCTTTCCAAGGCCCGGAAGAAAGTCTATGACCGAATAGGAATCAATGCCTTCGGGAAGAAATTCGCTGAGTTCGAAAATAGTTCCTTTTCCGAGATGCTTGTAAAGGTCCGTCCCGATCGCGTCCGCCGACTTGATTCCGCTCAAGGTCTCCAGGGCGGCGTTCCAAAAAATAACCCGGCGATCCATTCCTATCATGAAGACGGGAATGGAAACGGCGTCCATGACTGCCGCAATCGAGACGCTGTTTTCAGGGATCATCCTTCTTGTACTTTTCGGATCCATAAAAAACCCGGAGTTTTTGCTCACATTACTTCCTCAGCCTCCCTCGGCGCCGTGAGCCCGGACACCAGATTATACTCCAAACTCCGGATAAGACAACAAAAAATCACTTCCTCAGCTTCTCATTTTCTCTACTTCTCCGTGCCTGCTGCCGGCGCATATTCCAGCGGTACGGATATCCACTTGCGCGCCTGCGCCCGGAACCCGGCGGGGCTCAACCCTTCGATCTCACGGAAGGCCTGAATGAAATCCGCACTCCACATGCAGTAGAAGAAGCCCCGGAAGAAAAGCGCGACCACGCACCTTTCTCCGCCTTCCGGATCGATCCTTTTATATGTCATGAACCGGACCAGGTTCGGATAGGCCTTTTCTTTCAGGTGCTCCCATGAGTGATCGTCTTTCATGACGATCTCATACATGAATATAGCCCCTCCGCTCTTCTCCCTCAGATCGAAGGCAAACCTGTTGTATTCAGGCCCCGGTATAATATCGAAGGCCTTTGAAAAAATGACTTTCTTAAATTGGTCCATGTAGATACACTCCGTTAAGCGTTTCTCCAGATGTTCGAAAACCTTTTTAGTGTATTATACACTAAATCTTTCCGCTTTATAAAAAGTCTTGGTATTTTTCCTGAGTTGATATAGAAAAGAACGACCGCGAACAAGGAGAAGACAACATGAGGACAACATGGGGATTATAGATGTTTTCATGTTTGGAATTTTTAAACAAGGTGCTCTGCATCAAACTTTTTGAACAGCTTCAAGGGAGGGAAATAGATGTTTTACCCCGACAAATGCGATCTATGCGGCAAGTGCCTCGAGTTTTGCCCTTATCTCGATTATGACCTGAAACGGGCCCGGGATGAAATGAAAGAGCTCGTCAACGGCGGGACGCCGCCTGTCGTCGGGCTCTGTGTCACATGCGCCTCCTGCAACCTC
>JBHGBI010000142.1:0-2509 GCA_041946925.1 Syntrophales bacterium
TGGAGAGGGCGACGATCGATACAATAGAAGGGGGCGTCATGACCGGAGATCTCCTCGCGATTGCGCAACCGGACCCGGGCAATCGCAAGGTGAGCACGGAGGAATTTATAACCGCCGTCGCTGACAGGCTGAAAAGCTATATGCATCAGGGGATAATGGAGAAGGGCTAAGGTGCTTTAAGTATAAATGTCCGAAGCTGCAAAAAAAGAGAAAACGAATCTCAAAGACATGACCCTGTCCGAAATGGAAGAGTTCATATCGGGACTTGGAAAAGAGAGATATCGGGCGGGACAGATAATGAAATGGCTGTACCGGCACTATGCCGTATCAATCGAGGAGATGACGAATCTTTCGAAGGACTTCCGCAGCGCCCTCGGAGAACTCGCCAGGATCAGCGCAATCCATGTCGATGCGCTCCAGACATCAAGGGACCGCACCAGAAAGATACTCTTCCGTCTGGAAGACGGAAACCACATCGAAAGCGTCCTTATCCCCGGAAAGAACCACTGGACCCTCTGCGTATCAACCCAGGCTGGGTGCCGAATGTACTGCAGGTTTTGTCTCACCGGCCGCTGCGGATTCAAAAGAGATCTGCTTCCCTCTGAAATAACGGACCAGATCACGGTATTGCGCAGACAGATGCCGGATTACAATATCGGTAACATCGTCATGATGGGCATGGGAGAACCTCTTGATAACTATGCCAATGTGCTCAAAGCTCTGGAGATCATGTCGCTGGACATCGGCCTCTCTTTTTCCGGCAGGAGAGTAACTGTCTCGACTTGCGGGATCCCCCCCATGATCCGCAGGCTGGGCCGGGAAGCAAATGTCAATCTCGCCGTTTCCCTTAACGCGGCCGACAACAGGACGCGGAGCTTCCTCATGCCGATCAATAAAAAATATCCCATAGAGGAAATCATCCACGCCTGCAGGGAATACGAGATGCCGAGAAGGAGAAGAATCACTTTCGAGTATATTCTTATCGAGGGAGTGAACGCCTCCGTCCAGGATGCCGAAAAACTCGCGCGGCTCTTGCGTGGAGTGCGGTGCAAAATCAATCTGATCGCATATAATGAGCATCCCGGCTCCGGTTTCAAGACTCCTTCCCGGGAAACCATCGATGGTTTCCGTAATGTCCTCGTCCATCACAAATACACGACCGTTCTGCGCGCAAGCAGGGGAGCGGACATTCTGGCCGCCTGCGGACAACTGGGCAGCGCCCTTGGACTTCCCGGCTGATCAGGTAGCCGGGTTCTCGGCCGGAATCCGCCGGCGACGACTCTGTCGGTTCGTCAGGGGTCCATGATTTCTCTCAACATTTTCACGATTGCCCTGCTTCCCCTTTCCATGGCAATGATCAGCGCCGTTCTGCCGTATTCATCCTTCTCTCTTACATTTGCGCCCCCGTATATCAGTTGTGCCGCTATATCCGCCCTGTCGATCGAGGCCGCGTACATGAGGGGGGTTCCGCCGGCAAGATTCCGGGCATTGACATCGGCGCCCAGCTCAATAAGAAGTTTCGTTATATCTGAATTGCCAGTCTTTACGGCGTACATGAGGATGGTCTCCCCGTCAGATCTCGTCGTGTTGGGATCGGCGCATCCTTCGATCTTTTCTTTAATCCCGAGGTAGTCGTTTTCATCGATCATACGGACAAATTCTAAATACTCGCGGTCTGAATAATTGTAGATCTGGGAAAGAGCAGGATTCGCCGCCTGAGCGAAGATCATCAAAAGGACACCGGCAAAGGTCAGCACCCGGGCACTTTTCATGTCAGTGCCTCCTGTTTGTTGAAAAAGCTGTTCTTCGTGCTACTCAAAACATAGGCTGAAGGCTAAGGGCAAAAGGCCAGAAGCATAGAAAACAACTTTTAAAATACTCCGTGAGACAATGGGCGCTCAATAATCCTTTTCCTGACAGGGACTCAGGTTTTTGGAAGGAGGGGCAAAGAGCAGTGTATCCTTTCTTCGCCACGCCGCGAGCCTTTTTGCTTGAGAACTCTATTCAAATGAAATAAGTAAATGGCACGACATCTTGCCTAAGCAAAGCTGTGCAACAGGAGAGTACGAATGACACACCCCAGACTGGCCGAAGCAATGATGGATCCCGGAATCTATCCGGTTATCCCCGGGAATGTTGAAATGATCCAGACCCACATTTCGTATATTTTCATCGCCGGCGATTTTGTCTACAAAGTCAAGAAAGCGGTGAATTTCGGATTCCTGGATTTTACTACCCTGGAGAGACGCAAATATTATTGCGACGAAGAACTTCGCCTCAATCAGCGACTGGCACCGGATATCTATCTGAAAGTTGTGCCGATATTCGAATCGGATGGAGAGATTCATCTGAAGGGAGAAGGCCGGATCGTTGAGTATGCCGTTCTTATGAGGAGACTTCCCCGGGAACGGATGCTGAAAACGCTTCTGCGCGAAGGGAAGGCCGATTCATCCACCATGGAGGAGATAGCCCTGAAATTGGCGGATTTTCATGCACGCGCGGCCACGGG
>JBHGBI010000143.1:0-2488 GCA_041946925.1 Syntrophales bacterium
GTGTCGGGAATTGTGATAGAACGTCAATTCCCGACACATTCATCCGCCTGCGGCGGGCAGTGCATCTCCGCGCTGAAAGCGCCGGAGGTTGACCGGATATGCCGTTCTATCTCATATCCGGTCCAAAATAACCCCATCCGCCCCCGGATCACGTCCGGGGCAGGCCCTATCTGCGGTCTTCAGCGTGCATCGGCGGTGAAAGGAAGCTTTTTTACACGGAGCTCTACATTCCTAATTTCTGAATGCTATTATATATTATGAGTATGAATCGCCCACCCGATAAAAGCGACAAGCCTCGCCGTCAAATGGCACTCGCAAACTCGCTCGCTCTTTTGGCCGAGACTTTTCATCTTGCCGATATATACGTTTTCGGAAGCCGGGCAAAGGAAATCGCAGCAAGGATGAAGGAAGAGAGTACTCCTGCCCGGGTTACGGCGTCGGACGTCGATATTGGAATCAGAACGCTGAGAGGGGTGACGCTTTCACCAAAAGAACTCGCCTCGCTCACCGTTCACCTCGAGGACCTCTTCGAGGTGAACCGTGTGGACGTTGTGTTGCTGCCCTCCTCCGACCCTTTTTTGGCGCTCGATATCATCCGGGGGGAACTGCTCTACACCAGGGACCCGCTCGATCAGGCACGTTATGAGCTCCTGGTGCTCAGGCGGGCGGGCGATCTTGCTCCTTTTAAGAGAGCGCGGATGGAAATGATCATGCAAGGTCACGGTCGATGACCAAGGCTCCTATCAAGTCTGTAATAGTGACGGAAAAAGTTGCGTATATCAGGACAATGATCGAGTCGATCAGGAAGTTACCCCTGTCAACTTTTGACGATTTTATCGTCGATTTCAGGACGCCTGCCGCCGCTGAATCATATCTCAGGCGTGCCCTTGAATCCCTTTTTGACCTGGGACGGCATATTCTCGCGAAGGGGTTTGCCCTGGCGCCAGCAGAATACAAGCAGATAGCGGTGGAGTTGGTCAAACAGCACGTGCTGTCCGAGCATGAAGGGGGAGTTCTGCGTCAGATGGCCGGGTACCGGAATCGGATGGCCCATTTTTACGACGAAATCCTCCCCGGGGAGCTCTATCGTATCTGCAGAGATGATCTCACCGATCTCGAAGCAATTTCTCAAGCTTTTGTCGATTGGCTTCGCGCACATCCGGAGAAGATCGATACCACCCTCTAAATCCATCCGCCCCCGGATCACGTCCGGGGCAGGCCCTATCGGCGTTTATCTGCGGTGAAAAACAAAGGCTTTTTTACACGGATGAACGCCGATAACTACTGGATAACGACGGATGGTTACATGACTCGTGTCGGGAATTATGATAGAGCGTCAATTCCCGCCACATTCATCCGCCTGCGGCGGGGAAGTGCGTGCGGATGGACAAAGGCCGCGATAAGGTCTATCATACTTTTTATGAATTCCAGATCGGCTGTCGCCGTGGAAGAAGCCATGAAAGGCCCGTTGACAGGGCTTATAAGAAGCAGTCTTGAAAGGGTCGATTCAATAATATTTGCATACCTTTTTGGCAGTCAGGCAACCGGGAAGGCACGGCCCTCGAGCGACATCGATGTGGCGGTTTTCCTGAAAGAAGGCAGTGATCCCGTTGAGGAAAAATTGAGTGTAATCGGTCGGCTGATGGAGGGCCTTCAGACAGATGCAGTCGATGTCGTCATCCTCAACACAGCCTCCATTTCACTTGTCGGAAGAATCCTGGGCGAAAGGGAAGTGGTAATTGACCGGGACCCCTTTCGGAGACACCTGTTCGAATCGCTTGCCCTCCGAAAATACATGGATTTTTCAATAAAGGAAACCGCCAACCTCGAGAGAAGATACAGACTTGGTAGATAGAAATCTCATTCTCCGGAAAATATCCGAACTTGAAGAATATTCAGGACAAATAAGGGAATTTTCGGATATCTCGGTCGAGCAGTACGCGCTCGACTGGAAAGTGCAGCGCATTGTAGAGAGAACACTTCAGATGATGATTGAGCTTTGCGTCGATATAGCAAATCATATCATCTCCGACAAGAACCTGAGAGTCCCTGTCACATATGCAGATACCTTTAGGGTGCTTTTCGAGAACGATTTGATTGATAAGCCATTGTACGAGACAATGGACAAAATGGCAAAATTTCGAAACATTGTGGTTCACGATTACGACAAGATTGACCAAACAATTGTAGTTTCAATCCTCAGGAAACATCTTGACAGTTTCCTCGTCTTTCGCGATAGGATATTGCAGGTTCTCAGCTCATCTTAACCGGGTACGATCCCATAGCGCAAAGGAACGTTTTTACAGGGATGAACGCAGATAACTGCAGGATAACGACGGATGACGAAATGACCATGAGAGGCGCAGGCGCCATTGGGATAAATCGGCAATGCCGCCTGCATTCATCCGCCTGCGGCGGGGAATCACTAGCATTACCCGCCCGAAGGGCGTGGGATTTGACCGGATATGCCGTTCTATCTCATATCCGG
>JBHGBI010000144.1:0-2469 GCA_041946925.1 Syntrophales bacterium
CCGAACAATAAACTGAGGTTCAAGAAGCGGCTCTATAAGTATCAGACGGAGATCAACTATCGTATCTATACAGGTCTCACGGGCTACCATGTCGAAAACGACTGGTATACCCTCACGGAAGACGGCTGGCTTTTTATCAAGAAGGGTTACGCCTGGGACGGGGCGAGCGGCCCGACCATCGACGATGAGACGAATTACGTCCCTTCCCTTGTCCATGATGTCATCTATCAGATGATGCGGCGGAATGAGCTTCCGTTATCCGTCAAGGAATACGCCGATGATCTGCTGCAAACAATGATGGTTGAAAGGGGCGCGTCGAGGTTGAGGGCGGAAATCTATCATAATGGCGTTACAATCGGCGGGGCCTCATCCTGTGTCCCCGGCACGGATGATAACAACATAATAGAAGTTCTGTGAGGGGGTTATGGACTGGAACGAAGTACTGAAATCGCTTGTCTTCTGGGGACCTGGCATGATCATCGCCGTCGTCCTCATCGCGGCCTTTTACAAACTGGCCGACAAATATCTCGGCGAGTTCATCAAGGCGCAGCAGGGGCAGGCTGAATCGCTTGCAAAGCTCGCCCAGGGGACGGAGGGGCTCAGAGACTCTATCCAGGGCTTTATAACGCGGGATAATTCGGAACACCGGGAAATGACGATCCTGCTCAAATATATTGCAGAGAAGCTGGATGATCACATGGAAGGGGACAAGCATGTCGGAAGCTAAAAAAGAACGTTATCGCCGGATACGGGGGGCGATTCTGAAACTCCTCGCCCATGAGCATCCCGGTACTATTGATGTGAAGGTGCTCCACTTCCTGCTCGATGACCTGCGCTTCACCATGACGGAAGAGGAGATGAAGAGCCACCTCGTATACCTGGAGGAAAAAGGCTGCGTGAGGCTCGAGAAACGCAAATCCACGGGCGTGACGATTGAAATGGCGGTCATCACATCCGCGGGCCTCGATGTCCTCGACGGGTTCAAGGCCGACTGCGGCGTGGACGTGAGGTTCTAAATGCCGGAAATCGTGAATCGCAAATCGTGAATGGGAAGGGCTGAAAAGGCATGGCGAAGAGGAGCTATCAGGAAGAGACGCGGGAAGAAGCTTATGTGGTGTGGCGACGGAGCGGACAGAATTTCGCCGAAACGAAGCGCGCGCTGGACAAAAAAGGCTACTTCATCAGCGTGCCGACGCTTATCGACTGGGCGGCAAAATACGACTGGAAGGACCGGGCGGCCCGCGCTGAAGCTGAGGAACAAGGCATGAAAGACGCCCTCGCAAACCGGGAGACGAAGGCGATCATCGATCTTGAGAAGATCAAAACACGCTACGAAAAGTATTTTGATGCCCTTGGCGAGGGAAAGATCGACAACCAGGCAATGTTCGCCTACACGGGCATTATTAAATCAATCGAAGACGTAAAGGCAAAGGCGGGCACATACAAGAGCGCCATATTTCTGGAATTCATGCAGGACATCATCGAATACCTGGGCAAGAACGACCCGTCGGCGCTCTTCGCCATCGAGCGGAATTTCGATGATTATGTGAAATATGCTCGGGAGAAGTACGCGGCGTAGAAACGGTTCAGGGTTCGAGGTTAGAAGCGAAATAAGGACAAACCGTAAATGGCATTGACGGCGAAGGATAAAATATTTAACCGGGAACTGGAGGCGCTCAGAGCGCTTATCCAGAGTAAGGCGAAACCGTTTCCGGATGACAAAAAGTCACAGCGAGAGCGCGTGAAACGCGGTGAAGGTGATCTTGAGTTCTTCGGAAAAACCTATTTTCCGCATTATCTTGATACGCCTGCATCGGAACTGCATAAATACTTTTGCGCACGCTATCCTGCAATGATCAACCGCGCCATCGAGACCGGCGAAGGCGACCGGGAAGCTGATGCGGCCCCTCGCGGCAACGCGAAATCGACCTGGACTACACTGATCCTCCCGATCTGGTGCGTGGTTTATAAAAAAAGAATGTTTCCGCTCCTCGTCTCCGAGACAGCTGCGCAATCCATCGACTTTCTCTCATTTATCAAAATGGAGCTTGAGACGAACGAACGGCTCAAACAGGACTTCCCGGAAGCATGCGGCGAGGGACCTGTCTGGCAGGCGGCGCAGATTATCACGCGAAACGGAGCCAAGGTCCGGGGTGTCGGCGCAGGTCAGAAGCTCAGAGGCATGCGGCACGGATCCAGGAGGCCGGACCTTGTCATCGGTGACGATCTCGAAAACGACGAGTCCGTGGAATCTCCCGATCAACGCAAGAAACTGGAGAAATGGTTCTTCAAGGCCCTCATGAAGATCGGACAGCCGGATACGGTCTATATTGTCGTCGGCACGATCCTCCATTATGACTCGCTCCTTGCCAACCTGCTCACAAAACCGGGCTGGAAGGGGCGCAAGTTCAAATCAGTCCTGAAATGGTCGCACTCGAAATTGTGGGAGGCCTGGGAAGCCCTTTTCTC
>JBHGBI010000145.1:0-2460 GCA_041946925.1 Syntrophales bacterium
GTCATCGTGTAAGGCAGGTTCATGGGTAAAAAGGCGATATCGATCCGTTTGAGATTTTTCATCTCCGGCGTGTTTTCCGTATCGCCCGCAATGTAGATCCGCTTGTCACCGAACGTGATAACATAGCCGTTGCCGACACCCTTCGGATGGAAGGGAATGCCGGGGCTGCGCATGTGCACGATGTTATAGGCCGGGACCGCGTTGATTTTTAATCCTTTTACTGTCTTGCTTTCGCCGTTTTTCAGGACGATACAGCCCTTGACCTGCTTGGTGACGGCATCCGTGACCACACAGGCGGTCCGCTTTGTTCTCACGATGTCAATCGCCTTGAGATCGAGGTGGTCGGAATGTTCATGAGTCACCAAAAGCAGATCTGCCTTCGGCAGCGCCCCGTAATCGGCCATATTCGACACAGGATCAATGTGAATGACCTTGTCTGCTATGGACATCATCAGGCTCCCATGGCCGATGAACGTGATCACAAGGTCACCTTCCGAGGTTTTGATCCTGTCGGTTTCGAATTTCTTATCCGCGGCAAAGGCCATCGCTACACAGAAGAAAATAAAGCTTACACAGAAGAAGAACATTTTCAGCATCTTATCCTCCTTTCGCTTTTCATCTCAAATGTGGAAGGGACCGCATGAAAAGCACTCAATCTCCGGAAGGCGTCCTTTTTCTCCGAAGCGCCTATCCGGGACGCATTGACAGCTTCTCTGAGGAAATGGATTGAGCGGTCGTAAACATCACGATCCACGGGGTAAGGATGCCCGTCCTTACCTCCATGAGCATAGCTGAAGCGGGCGGGATCCCGAAAGGACGGCTTTGCGCCGTAGATGATCTCCGCCAGAAGAGACAGGGCGCGAAGCGTTTTCGGCCCGACCCCGGGCATTCCCAGCAGGGCCTCGAAATTTTCGGGACGGCGCTCGTAAGTAGCGGTCAGGATTTTATAGAGATATTTCGGATTGATCTGATCGCTCGAAACCGGATGCCCGGCGGGAAGATGCAGCAAGTCGATCTTCCCCGCCTCCCGCAGCACTCTGTCCGGGTGTTCTGCCGCGAGTTGTGCCGCCGCTGCCCGGTTCCGCTCCCCTTCCCGGGCGACCAGGTTCAGAACGCGTCCTTTCCGATCACAGCAGACGGCTTGATGCGGCTCGCAGACAAACGCCACCGGTTCGATTCCGAGCCAGTGATAACGCCGCGCGTAGCGCGTCTGCTCGTTCATCCCCTGCTGAATTATCCCCCATTTCCCTTCCCGGTTGAATATGAAAACGTGGTGATATAACCGGTAGCCGTCCTGGACGGCCGCGCTGTCCACTTTGGCGGCCGTTTTACTGGCGTACACCAGAGATTCCGGATCGACCGTGAGAAACTTTTCGCGGCTTCTGATCTCGTCGGGAGTCTGCCTCGATACCCGGCCTTTTCCACCGGCAATAAAAAAACCGAGCTCGTGCTCCATGCCTCTGATTCCCTCTTTCAGGGCGCCACAGACAGTCGTAGTCAGGCCGCTGCTGTGCCAATCGAAACCGAGGACACATCCAAGGGCCTGGAACCAGAACGGGTCCGAAAGTCGCTTCATGAGCTCAATGGATCCGAAATCGGCCAGCACGATCACGACGATCTCCCGCGCCAGCCTCTTCATTCTTTGAAACAGCCAGGGAGGAGCTTTCCCCCCATGGAGCGGCAGGTGAGCGGTTCCGGTTTTCATGCCTTGATTTCCCTTTCGGCCGACTGTCTCATATCTGCCGGCCGAGGTCAAGCCGCCTCCGTTTGACCGATCGTTTCGCTGACAAATCCCGAGAAGGTCTGGACTCGGAATTTCAAGGGAATTCACGGCAGAGCCCGGCGGCAGAGCTCTGTGATGAAGATAGCATCCATGCCCTCATCGCGGGCGATTTTACGCAAGTTCAGGTAGCACATCGGGCAGAGAAAAGCCATCATATCCGCCCCCTGATTCTTTGCATCATCGATATTCCACTTCTTTACCAGGGCCGCCTTGTCTCTGTCCCTCGCCATCAGGGGAGCTCCGCAGCAAAGGGCATTCAGCCTTTCGTATTTACGCGCAGGTCTCTGCAGGCCGAGGAGTTCTATAATTTTGTCGAGATATATTTCTTTTCCTTGCGTGTAGCGCGAAGCGCAGGGCGACTGATAAGCGACCCTGCCCGGGAGCTTTTTCAATTCTCCTTTTCTCTCAAGAAGCTGCCTGTACAAATACTCAAATATGTGAATGGGACGGAACGGCACTTTGATGCCATACTCCTGGGCCAGCGCAGTCAGCATGGTATAGCAGTCATCGTGGAAGCAGACCACCTCTTCGGCACCCAGGGAAGCAAGGTTATCTATATAGCGCTTCGCCCCATTCATGACGGCACTCGGCTTTCCGAGGTGTATATATCCAACGCCGCAAAAGTAATCTGCGCCCTCGACAACTGTGAGTCCATCGAAAAGGGGATTATTAAGCAG
>JBHGBI010000146.1:0-2434 GCA_041946925.1 Syntrophales bacterium
TTTCAGCGCTACTCGCCCTACGACCTGGAAGATTTCACCCAGCAGGCCTACGCGGCGGCACTTGCGGCCGTGGACGTCTCCATGAACCAGGGCATTCCTTTCGAGGCCTGTTTCTGGGTCCTCTTCACGGCCGACAGCCGGCAGATGGCGTCCAATCCCGCCACCCGAAACTGCTATCGGGAGTTTACAGAGGACTACACGGAAGAAGGGTATGCTCCAACCATCGTCCGGGAATCCCGTCAATCTGCCCCAGATGAGATTGGCGACGTGGCGGACGATGTGCTGACCGATGAACTTATTGCGAAGGCTCTGTCCGTCATGACGGCGAGGCAAAGAGATGTCTGGGGTTATCTTCTGGATAGAAGGCATTACAGCACCGCTGAAATTGCCGGAGCCCTGAAGGTGAGGCGGCAGGTCATCGAAGAGCTTCGGGATACCGGCCTGAGACGCGTCAGTAGGCATTTCGGAGGCAGGCCATGACATTCGAAGAGGCTTCCAAGAGATTCAATCTGCCCGTGAAGGTCTTCTACCACCTTTGCGAACGGGGATTCATTACCGGGACGACCCTGACGGATGCGGACGTCAAAACCGTCGAACTCGTATCCAGGATTTTCGGGGATCCGGTCCTGCTGAGAACCCGGCTTGCCAAATTCAGCAAGGCAAGGCGGGAAGACCTGATCCGCACGGCAAACCTGAACAAGTGGGAGAGTTACATCTTCAACCGATACAGGAATCATATCATGAAAAAGTCCGGGAAAAGGCTGTACGTGAAAAGGGTCGCCAATGAGATCAACTATTACTACAGGGTTGAGAAATCCTTCACCGTGATCAGGAGGATCTACCAACTGAGGAAAAGGGCTTACAAGAGCCTGGGAAAAAAGGAGTCAAACCTTGCCCGATGAGTGTCTCCGTCGCGCAGAGAAAATAAACTTATTATTATGCTGACCCTGGTGAAGACCATTTCCGGTTCATTTTTACCGCCCATCGGCCTGGTTTTAAATCGACCGGAAAGCCTCTTCAGAGGGGAGTAACGGTCGATTAATCGACCATACGTTCCGTAATGAGAATCTGACATTGAAACAGGGAATTTCACACGAAGAATCATTTTAAACGGGAAATACGGACATGCGCGACTTTGTGGTTGACCGGGGATTCAATGATGCCATAATGACCCCCAAACAGGTGGCTCGATATCTTCAAATTTCGCCGCGTACAGTTTACTCACGCTGGGAGAAACTGGGGGGACTGAAAGTTGGTAGAACCCTGCGGTTCAGAAAGGAGATTATCGATGCCCTATTTCGACCAGAAGAGAAAAAAATGGAAAGGGGTGGTGAAAAGCGGAAAGAAAAGGTTTACGCATCGATTTCAGACGAAAACGGAAGCGAAAACCTGGGAAGTAGAAAAGTGGAAGGAGTTGGAAAATCCGAAACCGGAGGAGCAGGAGGAGAAAGAAACCGGCACGGACTTGTTGACAGCAAGTAACGAGTACCTTGATTTTTGCGAGCGTCGATTTTCATCGATAACATACAGCGAGAAGAAGAAGTTGTGTAAGAGCATTCTCAGAAAATGGGGTAATGTTGATGTCAAGGACATCACGCCTACCATGGTCCTGAAGCACCTGGAAGCAAGGGCTCGCGAGGTTTCCAATAACACCTGGAACCGGGACCGGAAGAACCTCCTGGCCATGTTCAACTGGTTTAGGAAGATCAAGGGGATTACTCATAACCCGGTTGTCAATGTAGACCGTCTTCCCGAAGAACGGAGGCCGGAATATATTCCGCCGGCGGAGGACGTTGACAAGGTTATGATGGCCTGCGGCGGTCAGGATAGAGTGATGTTGCAGTGCTTTTACTTCACCTTCGCCCGAAGATCGGAGATATTCAACTGGACGTGGGAAGATATCAATTTTGAAAAACAGTGGTATCGGCTTTGGACAAGAAAGAGGCTTCACAGCGATAGACAGGCTGATTATTTTCCATTGCCGGAAGACTCGGAATTGTACAGGGCGCTCAAGTGGCAGTGGGAGCATCGTAACATAAACTCTCCTTATGTTTTTACGGATTCTGATACTGGGAAAAAGTACATTCATCGAAGCAAGTTTATGGAAAGGCTGTGCAAAAAAGCTGGCGTGAAACCATTCGGGTTTAAGGCGTTGAGGAAATTCGGGCCTTCGGTCTTGAATGATATTCACCGGGTCAGCATCAAGAAGCTTCAAAGGCTTCTGCGACACCGGACCCAGACGACGACCGAGATTTATCTTAAAAAGATTGATGATGATTTATCGGTTGGTTTGAGGCTTTTGGAAAAAAGGACACCCACCGGGACACCCACACGAAAATGGGGGCTACGTTAAATTCGTAACCCCCTATAATAACTGGTGATCCCACCGGGATTTGAACCCAGGTTCTCGGCGTGAGAGGCCGATGTCCTAACC
>JBHGBI010000147.1:0-2326 GCA_041946925.1 Syntrophales bacterium
ACTATGCGAGATTTTGAAGAACTAAAATTGCTCTATGAGATAAGCAGAACTCTCAATGAGAGTCTGAATCTCAAGGAAACGCTCTACAAGGTGCTGGAGATTCTGTCTGATTCCCTGGGCATGATCCGGGGGACGATCACTATACTGAATCCTCTTCGGGATGAAATCAGTATCGAAGTGGCCCACGGCCTCTCGAAGGGCGCCATTGAAAAAGGAAAATACAAAGTAGGCGAGGGGGTCACGGGGCGCGTTATCCAATCGGGCAAACCCTTCGTTGTCCCCAAGATCAGCGAGGAGCCTCTCTTTCTGAACCGCACGGCCACGAGGCGCACCGCCCCCCATCAAGAGCTTTCGTTTATCTGTGTTCCCATCAAGAAGGGGAACCAGGTTGTCGGCTCATTGAGCGTGGACCGCCTTTACGACGAGAATTATGTGCTGGAAGAAGGTGAAAGGCTTCTGTCGATCATCGCAACCATGATCGCGCACCAGGTGATCAATCTGGAAACCATTTACCTGGAAAAAGAACAACTGAGACAGGAAAACCAGAAGCTCCGGGATGAACTCGCCAAAAAATACCGGATCACAAATATCGTGGGCAACAGCGGCAAGATGCGGGAAGTCTTCCAGATGATTTCCCAGGTCTCGAGGAGCAATGCGACGGTCCTGATCCGCGGCGAGAGCGGCACGGGAAAAGAACTCGTTGCCAATGCCATCCACTATGCAAGCGCGAGGTCCAGGAATCCCTTTGTCAAGGTCAATTGCGCCGCCATGCCTTCAACGCTGATTGAGAGCGAGCTTTTCGGACATGAGAAAGGATCTTTTACGGGCGCCATCCGCCAGAAGATCGGAAAATTCGAACTGGCCCACAGGGGAACGATCTTCCTGGACGAAATCGGGTCCATCGGCCTCGATGTTCAAGCAAAGCTGCTCCGCGTCTTGCAGGAGAAAGAGTTTGAGCGTGTCGGGGGGACCAACACCCTTAAAACCGATGTTCGGATCATCGTGGCGACGAACAAGAACCTGGAAGATGCGGTCGGGAAGAGTGAATTCCGGGAAGACCTATATTATCGGCTGAATGTTTTCCCGATTTACATTCCTCCTCTCAGAGAGAGGAGGACCGACATCCTCCTGCTCGCCGACTATTTTCTGGAGAAGTACGCAACCGAGAACCACAAGGACATCCGCAGCTTTTCCAAAACGACCGTCGATATGCTGATGCAGTATCACTGGCCTGGAAACGTGCGTGAGCTGGAAAACTGTATTGAGCGGGCCGTTCTGCTGTGCGAGGAGAACGTGATCCAGACCTATCATCTGCCGCCATCCCTTCAGGCCGTGAAAGAGTTCTACGCCTCGCCGGGATCTTCGCTGGAAAACGAAGTAGAAAATCTTGAGCGGGAAAGAATGATTGATGCGCTGAAGTCGACTCGCGGCAATATGGCCAGGGCATCCAATATGCTTGGGATCACTGAGCGCCAGTTCGCTTACAAGGCTAAAAAGTATGGGATTGATTACCGCTGGTATAGGTAAGGCGAAAGGCCCTTTTTCTTATCAATTCTTCACTGTTTATTTCATTGTGTTATAGGACTTTCATCCGAATCTGATAAATCGAAAGCTGATTGCCGAAGGACCGGATGGATCATTTCAATATCACCATTATCGGCGCGGGAGTGGTCGGTCTGGCCATCGCGGAAGAATTGTCTTCGAAGTACCGCGATGTCCTCGTGCTGGAAAAAAATAATGATTACGGGCAGGAAACGAGCAGCCGCAACAGCGAAGTCATCCATGCAGGCATTTATTATCCCGCGGGCACCATGAAGGCGAAATTCTGCAGGGAGGGAAACCGCCTGCTTTACGCCATGTGCAAAGCGAGAGGCATCCCGTTCCGAAATACAGGAAAAATCATCGTCGCTGGGGATCCGGATGAAGCGGACGGATTGCGGGAAATCAGGGAAAGGGCGCAGCAGAACGAGATCGGGGATCTTTCTTATCTCTCCCGCAGGATGCTCTGCAGGCTGGAGCCTCAGGTGCGGGCCTCAGACGCGCTCTTTTCTCCTTCCACCGGCATAATCGACTCCCATCAGTTGATGCGTTCATTTTATATCGCGGCAAAAGAGAACGGTACGGTTATTGTGCTGCGTTCCGAAGTGACCGCCGTACACTTCGATGGTCGATCCTACGACGTGGAAATCAATCACGGGGCGTACCGTTTTAATACGTCCGTCCTCATTAACAGCGCGGGGCTCCATGCGGACCGGATAGCTGCGGCTGTCGGGATCGATGTAGAAAAGGAAGGCTATCGCCTGAAATACTGCCGGGGGAATTATTT
>JBHGBI010000148.1:0-2258 GCA_041946925.1 Syntrophales bacterium
GTTTCGAATCCTTGTTCTATGTAATCCAGAAGCTCACTTACAAGCACCGAAGGAGGCCTGACACTGTTGTCTTGATGACTCTGCCCCAGGTAGCTGATATGCAATTTCTCCCTGGCGGATAGAACCGCTTCGAGAAAAAGGTAACGGTCGTCGTTTCGCCGCGAACGGTCGCCCGGAATCGGTTCTCTCGAAATAAGATCGAATCCCATGGACCGGGTTTCCCGCGGGTAATCCCCGTCGTTCATTCCGATCAGGCATATGACCCGAAAGGGTATGCTTCTCATAGGGAGTATGGAACAGAATGTCAGTCCTCCGGACAGAAAGCCGGCCCCGTAATCATCCCCCTCGAGACGGCCCTCGAGGTAGGGCCGGATGACATCGATACCTATCTTATCATCGAAGCCCGCCAAAGACCGGACCTCCGCCAGGCCGTTCAACGCCCTGCGGATAACCTGCATGTCCCTCTGGGTTTCCTCGTCGGAAAGGAAAAAATAATCGAGAATTTCGGATAAAAGCACCGCCCACCGGTCGGGTGTCCGGGGTTCGCCCAGCCCGGAGACGAATTTGAAAAGACGATCGGCAAACGCGAGGAAGCGGTTGAAAACGGCTGTTTCGCTTCCTTCCAGCGCGTCATACGGAGCGATTCCCTCGTATATATTGTCTCCACGGCCGGGCAGGGCGTATCCGAGCAGCAGCCGCTCGAATCCGGAACGCCACGTATTTTCCGGAAATTCCGGCAATCCCAGAGTCTTTCGGCTCTCCGCGTCAATCCCCCAGCGGATCCCGGTTTCACGCACCCAGTTCTGGATGATTTCAAAATCCTCTTCATTGATGGAAAATTTATCCCGGACTGCGCGGGTTTCGAGCACCGACAGTACCTGCAATGCGCCGAAACGACCGCCGTACAGGGCGAGGAGATCGAGAAATGCCTGGATGACAGGGCTTTGCCTGCGGACGCCGCGATCGGCTATGCTGAACGGAATCCATCTTGGATCATCCACCGCAAGGGTGAAGACCGCTTCTATAAAAGGCGCATAAGACCCGATATCCGGGGCCATGACGAGGACATCCACGGGGCGGAGCGTGCGATCGGCGTCAAACATCGCCAGAAGAGAATCCTGAAGAACTTCGATTTCCCGCATGGGGCTGTGACAGGAATGAATCCTGATGGACAGATCATCTTCGCGGATAAGGCCTTTCTCATTCCCGCTGCGTCCCCTGTCGCGCAGATTCAGGATATCGGACTGTATGCTGGAAAGGAGAGTCCCGTCCTGCGGATCCAGAAAAAAGTCGCGCTCATCGCAACCCAGACCGTAGATCATGTCGATAAAGTCACGCCCAAGAGCGCCCATGGAAGCGAGAAGACTGTTGCCCCCGTAAAGATAAAGGTCCTCCGGCATTTTCCCCGCTTTTCCCGAGCGCTCGCTGATCCGTCTCATCTCCCTTCCTGAAACGATATCGCCCCAGTATTCCCGGCAGGGATTCAACAGAAATAAATGTACATCGATCAATTTCGAGACGGCCGAAAAAATCTGTACATGATAAGGTGGAAGGTGCGATATTCCGAAGACGGCAACCCGCTCCGGAAGCCCTTCCGGCCGCGCGTCCGATTTTTTCACGCTTTCCAGAAAAGACCTGCGCAGCGCGGCGTCGTGACTCGTTTCATGGCCGCGGACAAGCTCCCTCCAGAGGACCGCCTGCCAGTGATCCTCCCTGCCCTGCTGCCACCCCAAAACCATCTCCGGGCGGAACACAATGTATTGATCGAATACAGCCGCGATCTTCTCGGAAAGCTGGAAAAGTTTAACGCCCGTATCGTCGCCGGAAAGATAGTGCCGCAACTCCCTGAAGACCCTCTTTTCGACAAGAGACGGCAGGACACGCATAATCCGCCAGGTCATGACAGCGGGATCGAAAGCGGCGCCGTCGGAAGTATCCGGAAAGAACGCCTTGAAGACAAGCCCCACAAAATGATCCGGAAACGGAAACCGGATGTTGGCGCAAACACCGTGGATGCGCGCAAGCTCCATGGAAATCCAGCGTTCCATCCCCTTGCTCTGAACCACCACGAATTCGCTTTTGAAGGGATCGGCAAGAGGGCTTCCTACGAGGGCCGCCAGTTCTTCCACGAGAATTTCAAGGCGGTTGCTTGTGTAGAGTCTCAATCCAGCCATATTGAAATCCAAATTTCAAACTACAAACCCCGACTCCCAAATAAATCCGAATTCCAAAATTCAAACGATGAAAAACCGAGGGCA
>JBHGBI010000149.1:0-2211 GCA_041946925.1 Syntrophales bacterium
ATATGACTGACAGGCAGGGACAGCAGTCTTCACAACTTGAAAACAAAAAATCCCGCCGCTTATCTATACCTAAGCATAATAGAGCGGTCCTGTGGATTTTGATAATGAATGCCTGTGTCGGCGCAATGTGATATAAGGATAAGCTTGACTCGGACGCGCAAGGGTGTATAAAACAATGCCGCTGCTGAAAGCAGCTTTTTGAAAATCATGTTTCTTAATGAGTGACTTCCAATGATGGATTTTTTAAAAAGATTGACGAAAAAAAAGATATTGATCGGGGGTATGAGCATCGTCCTTGCCTTGATCGTAATCGGCTTTGTCTCATGGGGCCGCCAGGGTCAGAATCATAGGTACCGGACCGAAAAGGTATCGAGGGGCGATGTAACGGCTACGGTAACCGCTACCGGGACCGTCAATGCGGTCACGACCGTTCTGGTCGGCACGCAGGTTTCCGGGACGATCAAACATCTTTACGCGGACTTCAATTCGCCCGTGAAAAAAAATCAGCCTGTAGCCCGCATCGACCCGGCCACGTTCGAAGCCCAGGTGGAACAAGCGAGGGCGAATCTGATGCAGGCAAAGGCCAACCTGGAGAAGGCGGAGGCGACGCTGCTGGATACTAAAAGGACAATGGACAGAAACCGGCAGTTGTTTGCGAAGGATCTCATATCAAGAAGCGACCTCGATACTTCGGAAACAAATTACGAAGGGGCAAAAGCGCAGGTTGCGGCCTCGAAAGCGCAGATCGCTCAAGCGGCGGCCGCGCTGAAGTCGGCGCAGACCAATCTCGGATACACCTGGATCAGGTCTCCGGTGGATGGCATTGTTGTGTCTCGCAATGTGGATATCGGCCAGACGGTGGCGGCGAGTTTCCAGACTCCTACACTGTTCACCATTGCTCAAGACCTTACGAAAATGCAGATCGATGCGAATGTCGCGGAGGCGGATATCGGCAAAATAAAAGTCGGTCAGGAGGTCGATTTCTCAGTAGACGCGTACGCTGATATAACCTTTAAAGGACGAGTATCGGAAATCAGGAACGCTCCGACCACTATACAGAACGTGGTGACGTATGATGTCGTCATCAAGGTGGACAACTCCGACCTGAAGCTTAAGCCGGGAATGACGGCCAATGTATCCATCGTCATTTCCAGCAAAAAGGGCGTTCTTAAGGTGCCGAATGCCGCGTTGCGGTTCAGACCTTCCGCCGGAGGAAAGGGTGCTCCCCAGCAAAAGGGGCCTGGAGTATGGGTTCTGGCCGAGGGCAAACCGGCGTGGGTGAAAATCGGAATCGGGATCAGCGACGGCAACTATTCGGAAGTCGTCGCGGGCGATCTGAAGGAAGGGCAAGAGTTGATTCTCGAGGACCTGAGCAAAGGGAAGACGTCTGCCGGCACTTCCGGTCCTGCCGGACAGGCAAGATTTTTCAGATAATAAAAGAAGGACACGAAGCTAAAAGCGTGGAGATCTCGAAAAGAAAATTCTCTTTGTGCCCTGCGGCGTGAGCCTTTGATCTGTTGCATCATGAGTCTCATCGAAGCCAGAGATGTCATAAAAACGTATTCGCTCGGGGACGTGGCCGTCCATGCGTTGAGAGGCGTGTCGCTGATCATAGAAAAAGGCGAATTTGTCGCCATCATGGGTCCCTCCGGTTCCGGGAAATCCACTTTCATGAATGTGCTCGGTTGCCTGGACCAGCCCACGGCCGGTGTCTACCTGCTGGAAGGGATCGATATCGGCAAGCTGAATCGCGACGAACTGGCTGGCATCAGAAATCGGAAGATCGGCTTTGTCTTCCAGGGTTTCAATCTCCTGTCGCGGACGTCCGCCCTCGAGAATGTCGAGCTGCCGATGCTCTATGACGGTGTTCCGGCAAAGGAGCGGGCCGCGAGGGCGGTCGCCGCGCTGAAGTCCGTCGGGCTTGCGGGCAGAGAACATCATTTTCCCAACCAGCTCTCAGGCGGCGAGCAGCAGCGCGTTGCAATAGCCAGAGCGCTGGTGAACCACGCCCCTATAATTCTGGCGGATGAACCGACCGGGAATCTGGATTCCAAAACGAGCGATGAGGTCATGGATATTTTCGTGCGGCTGAATTCCGAATCCGGCATCAGCATTATTCTGGTTACCCATGAGCCTGATATCGCTCAATACAGCAGGAGGATCGTCAGATTTTCGGACGGGCGCATCGTGAGCGACGAGCCGGTAAATAAG